>NZ_QWEG01000006.1 GCF_003515685.1 Neobacillus notoginsengisoli
GGTTACGTTGTCACAGGGCTTCAACCTTAGGATTTCTCCACCAGTTGCCTGTCAGCTAATGAGCGTCTTGGTACTTACTCAGATTGGACTTTCACCAATTAGCAATTAACGGCTTGCCTGGGCACGCGGCAACAAAAAAACGCCCACATAGGGGCGCCATTATATATTAGGAGAAATATTCTTCTCCATCCTCATGTTCTAATAACATTTCTCGGTACTCCCTTGATTTTTGCAAAAAGAGAATCGATCCTGCCAGAAAAACGAGTGAGGCCACTGACATGCCAATCTGATCTAGGTGATTCGCGGATGTAGTAGGGAGAATGGTTCCAAGATAGAAAAATGAGCCGGCTGCCAATAAGACAATGCCAAACCATTTTGTATCGCACATTTTTTCATATAGGTTCTTTGCCTGTTTTTGCACATCGCTCACCTGCTTTTCTAAAAGAATACTAATCTAATTTAACATATTTATCAGCCTAGTGAGCGATGTAATTATTAACATTGTTGGAACATTGTTTAGGTTAGCGTAAAGCTAAAGCCGGCCTACGAAAGGGCCGGCTTTAATAGGGATTTATTCCAATGCGTTTTTTAGATCTTCAATCAAGTCCTCAACATCTTCTAGCCCAACCGAAATTCTGACGAGCCCTTCAGTAATACCGAGCTCTGCACGCCGCTCCGCGGGGATGGATGCATGGGTCATTCTTGCTGGAACGGATATCAAGCTCTCAACCGCGCCAAGGCTTTCAGCAAGTGTAAAGTATTTTAGCTTGCTTAACAGTTCATCAGCTTTTTCACCGCTTCCCACGTCGAACGATATCATTCCTCCAAAGCCTCGCGCTTGCTTCTTGGCAAGCGAGTGGTTCGGATGGTCCTCAAGTCCCGGGTAGAATACTTTTTTAACTCCACTATGGTTAACAAGGAAATCGACGATCGCATTTGTATTGCCTTCCATTTCTTCCATGCGGATTCCAAGGGTCTTGATTCCCCTTATTAGCAGCCAGGAATCCTGAGGCCCAAGCACGCCTCCTGTGGAGTTTTGGACAAAATGCAGCTCCTCGGCAAGCTTCTCGCTATTTACAACGGCAAGGCCGGCTACAACGTCGCTATGGCCGCCTAAATACTTAGTCGCGCTGTGCAAAACAATATCCGCGCCAAGTTCAATCGGGTTTTGCCAAAATGGCGTGGAGAATGTATTGTCCACGATTGTAAGCAAACCATGTTCCTTCGCCAATTTTGCCACCCCGGCAATATCGGTAATTTTCATCAGTGGGTTTGTTGGCGTTTCGAGGTGGATCGCCTTTGTGTTCGGCCTGATTTCGCTTGCAATATTATCGAGATTGCTAGTATCAACAAAAGTTGTGTCAATACCCATCCGGTTCAGGACCTTCGTCATGACACGGAAAGAACCGCCGTAAACATCATCAGTCAATATCACATGGTCGCCGGAATTGAACATCATCATGACTGCCGTCATCGCAGCCATACCTGAACCGAAGGCAAATCCAGCATAGCCGCCTTCAAGGTCTTTTATCAACTCTTCGAGTGCGTGTCTCGTTGGATTACCAGTCCTTGAGTATTCGTACCCTTTAAAGTTCCCGACACTTTCCTGCTTATAAGTGCTGACTTGATAAATAGGAAACGAAACCGCGCCTGTTTGCGGATCAGTTGGAATGCCGCCATGGATTAATCTTGTTTTACGTTTCATTTTTATATCCCGCCTTCATAAATCTTTTTGCTTAAATAACGCTCGCTTCCATCAGGAAAAATGACAACGACATTGGTGCCGGCCGGTGCATTCGCCGCTTCAAGGAGCGCTGCATGGAAAGCGGCGCCAGACGAACTTCCGACAAGCAGCCCTTCTTTTGCAGCCAATTCCTTCACCAGCCTGAACGCATCTTCGTCCATTACAGTATGGATGGAATCAAAATAGCTTGTATCCATATAGCCCGGCAGGAATTCCATGCCAATGCCTTCGGTTTTATGCGGGCCGGATTCACCGCCATTCAGAATGGAGCCTTCCGGTTCAACGATGACCGTTTTTATTTTCTCGTTCTTTTCCTTCAAAAAACGGGCCGTGCCCATGAATGTTCCGCCAGTGCCCGCACCGGCTACGAATATATCTATCTCGCCATTAAGCTGGGTCCAAAGCTCGGGACCGAGTGTTTTATAATAGGTTTGTGGATTCGAAGGGTTGGCAAACTGCTGCGGACAATAGGAATTCGGAATTTCCTTTAGCAGTTCCTCCGCTTTGCGGATGGCGCCCTTCATCCCCTCTTCTGTAGGAGTGTGGACGACCTTGGCACCAAGTGCTTTCATGATTTCCTGCTTTTCAATGCTGAATTTTTCAGGTATGCAAAAAACAACCTGAATCTCTTTATTGATTGCAGCCAGCGCCAGCCCGATACCAGTATTCCCAGCGGTCGGTTCAATGATGGTTCCGCCCGCACGAAGTTTCCCAGTTTCAAATGCTTCACGTAGTAATTCCAGCCCGAGCCTGTCTTTCACACTGCCACCCGGATTCATGAATTCCAATTTTGCAAAAATCCGAACCCCTTCCTGCAATGGAAAAGACCTGATTTCAACGACCGGGGTATTTCCGATTAATTCATGGACACCGCTGTATACGTTCAAGTTTCCTCCCCCTGTTCAGTCCCAAATTACTTCGAATAAGCTGATACGATTTTCATTACAAGATTTGCAGAATTTTGGGCGGCTTTATCAAGATACTGCTCGAAGGAAATGCCCGATTCCTTCCCCGCGATATCGGACAAAGAGCGGATGATGACAAACGGAACATTGAACTGGTGTGCCACCTGTGCGACAGCAGCCGCCTCCATCTCAACCGCTTGAAGACCCGTAAATTTCGTCCGCACGTATTCCACTCTTTCAGGGTCATTCATGAACGAGTCGCCCGTTGCAATCATGCCTTTGATAATTTGAATTCCTTCAATTTCACTAGCGGCTTTCTCGGCAACCGCAACAAGCTTTTCACCAGGCAAGTAAGCAGCCGGGAGCTGGGGAACCTGGCCATATTCATAGCCAAAAGCCGTCACATCAACATCATGGTGCCTAACCTCAGAGGAGATGACTACGTCGCCCACTTCAAGTGAAGGATCGAAACCACCTGCAGAGCCTGTGTTGATCACCGCGTCAGGCTTGTATTTTTCTAAAAGAATCGTCGTCGACATTGCCGCATTTACCTTTCCGATACCAGAGCGGAGCAGGATTACTTCCGTTCCATCCATTTCACCAAAGGTAAATTCACAGCCGGCAACGACTTCCCGGGTTTGGCCTTTTATGTTACTTCTTAACAGGGACACTTCTTCTTCCATTGCTCCGATTATGGCTATTTTCATTCGAATACCTCTTTCACTCTTTTTTTATTGCTTCCATAAGCCAGACAAACTCATTGCACTTTGTAAAGCTCGAGCGGAAACCGTTTTCTTCAAGCATGTTTTGCAAAATAGGAATCGTTGTATAGTACTCACGCTCAAGATCGGCAGCCAGGTTATGGAAGCCCTTGTTTTTTGCATCATTGATCGCATTGTTGAAAGCTTCTTTGCTTTCATACATCGTATCCGCAAATACTATTTTACCACCAACAGGCAAAATTTTGCCATAAAGGGCTATAGCTTCCTTTTTCTCATCATCGGTCAAATGGTGGAATGCGTACGTACTGACGAATGTCCTCGGTTCATCCAATTCAGGGAAGTTAAGAAAATCCCCATCGAGGATTGAAGCTCTGCCAGACAGCTTCTCTTCCGCAATCTTTCTCATTGCCGGCGATGGCTCAATCCCGGTGACTTTATGGCCACGTGATAAAAGAAGCATCGTCAGGTTTCCTGTACCCAATCCGAATTCCACGACATGGCCCGCTGCTCGGGAAGCAACTGAATCGAGTATATCCTCATAACCCCTAAAGACTTCTGCATATTCTTTATCGTGCCCATCAACAGACTGATCATAAGAATCCGCCCAAACCTCAAATAAATCGAGAAATTCCCTGCCCATTTATATTCACGCTCCATTTATTTTTAAACACATAATTCCTATTGATATACTATGATTTAATGAAAACCTTGTTCCCAATTTACCACATATTAGATTACTCTTCAACAGGGTGATTGCAAAGAACGTGAGGCTTTCGCTACAATAGACTGGAATATATGGAGAGGATGTCAGCATTGAACCTGAATTTTGACTTGTTTGAGGATAAAATTGAATTTTTTGAGGCAACAAACCTGAAGACACTGGAGCAAAAAATTGCTGCGCAAATTGAAACGAATCGAGCGATCATGCTTCATGTCCAGTCGGTATCCCATCAGATGCATGTGAATGAAAACGGCCAAGCTTATTTCACGGCTGCAGTCCATTTTAAACTAAAAAAATAGCAGGGGGCGAAAAATCGCCCCCTGCCTTTCATTACTTTTTATCATTTTCATATAGCTCTTCAACTTTTACTGGTTTATATCCCTGGCCGTCTACCCATTGAATATAAACACGGTAAGCCTGGTCGCTGCCTTTTGCCGTTACAGTGCCGATGGCTCCTCCTTCGGTGCTCCTGTCTCTTTCAAGCCACCAAGTTGTCATATTGTTTTTATCTGTTCCAATGGCTTGCGCAAGTGCATTGTGCATATCATCCCAGTCAGCAGTCCCTTGTTGAACCGTGACTTCGTGAGGACCGGTCTGGCTTGTCCCTGCTGGCTTCCATCCCGGATTTTCAATCGTGCTCTTTACATTTGGAGAGCTTCCGCCTTCTTGGACAACAGGCTCCGCGGATTCCTCTTCCTCAGCCGTAGACTCATCTGACCCGTTTTCATTTTGGTCAGCTTCATTTTCATCGGATTCGTTTTCATTGCTACCGGCCTGCTCCTTGCCTTCACTGGAATTGGGATCAGGTTTTTTCGCATTGGCCCCTGCCTCTGCTTTTTCAGCTTGTTTTGGTGGAGCCGCATCATCATTATTGGCAAAGATTGAAAAGCCAACCGCCAGGATGAGTAGAATAACAATGGCAATTAGGCTATTTAATATAATATTTGTCTTTTTTCTTTTTGCGCGGTATCGCGAGCGGGTACCGTTTTGGTATTGATTATCCATTCACATGGCCTCCCTAAGAAAGATTGTCATTATTTTATCATGAGAAGCCCGAAAGATGAAGGAATAACCTATTCAGCCCGTTGGTCATAAGAGTATAAAAATTTCACCATATCCGAGAAAAGAGGATTTACCCCGCCTTCATCCTCGAATACATCAAGGTTGACCGCCACAAGTGCGTAGCGCGGCTTGTCGAAAGGAAAATAGCCTGCAAACCACTTATTGTGGAGCTGCCGGTCTTCTAAAAATCTTCCTGTCTCCGCTGTTCCCGACTTTCCGGCTACCTCATAAGGAAGGCCCGCGAACCATCTGCCGGTTCCATTGCTATCTGTGATAACTCTGCGCAGCAGCTTTTGAAGTTCCTGGGCGGTTTCGGGTGCAATGGTTCGACCAGGCAGTGGTTCTTGTTGAAATGAAAACATTGTAGAACTATTTTTATATTCAATTTCAGATACTGCCCTCACCTGTTCTTTCGCTCCTCCTCTTGCGATGGTTGCCATCATATTGGCCACTGCGAGTGGTGTCACCCTCACTTCTTTCTGGCCAATTCCAGTCAAAGCCGCAAAGTTCGGATCCTTCCGCTCACTGTCAGTAAGGAAAACCCTCCCCGGTTCTTCTTCAGGCAATTGGCGAAACCCCGCCATATGATACACATTTCCTTCCCAACCCGCCCTTCCTGTCAAAGAAAGCCGAGTGGCATACTCTTCAATGAGGCCAGGGTCAATCTTCTGCAAATCTTTCGCCATTTCGGCGAATGCATTGTTGCAGCTCCTGGCAAAACTCTCTTCAAAATTCAGTAAACCGTAATTGTATTGTAAATCGCGCTGCCCATTTATCTTCCTGCTGCAATCAAACAATCTTGGTGAATCTGCCAGACCGTTTTCAATCGCGGCCGCGGCGATAACTGTCTTAAAAACCGATCCAACAATTTGTTCCTTAAGCATAAGATTCGAAAGCCCGCTGCCGCTGAATGGATTTTTTTCATTTGGGTCCGGCCGCGATACCATTGCGAGAAGGCTATTAGTCCCCACGTCCAACAAAACAATCCCACCCTTTTTTATACCGTGGGCGTCAGCGAGTTCTTCCGCTTTTTGCTGGATTTTAAGATCAAGTGTCATTTTCAGGGTAGCTGGATACAATGAGTTTTCCAGATTCGTGTATTTGACACTGGCGCCGAATAACGGGTTGCCAATCGCATCCACATGATATACAAGCTTGGTCTTTCCTTCGCCAACTAAAAATGCATCAAAGCTTTTCTGCAGCCCTGATACGCCAATAATGGTCTTTGATAGCATCTCCTTGTCCGGATAACGCTCTTTTGCAAGCTTCTCGTTTTCACCCAGCACCCCGACAAGCTGCCTGGCCGGTGCCTTTTCAAGGGCAATTTTCCGCTCAACCGCAAATACCCCAGGGACTTTCAGCGAATTGATCGCCTCAATTTGCCATTGTGATAAGACAAAAGGCTGTGATCCCCCGTACATGATTGGCTCTTTAATCCTCTTAATGGCCTCCAACAATTCACCCTCGTCTATTCCTAAAATGGCAGCGACTTTCTCATGGGGCCAATTTATCTTTTGCAAAAACGGAAAAAGAATAAGGACCGGAACTTTTTTGTGCGTTATCAAATTCTCGTTCCGGTCAAGTATGCTTCCCCTACCGTCGTCAATTACTACCTCCTGTGATCTCTGCCTTACACTATCCTCAACAAGATTAATATGCCTGGATGTAAAATCCTCCGCCTGCCAAAGCTGGAGCTGCATGAGTCTGAACAGCAGCAGGAAAATTCCCAATATAACTACTGCTCCCAACTGAATCGTGCGTTTTTTCCACATAAAGAACACCTCGTCACAAGCTTTGACGAGGTGTCTGTTTTTCAAACGTTTATCTTGGATGGATTGTTATTGGATGGAGATAATTTTTACAGTCATTTCACCGCCAGGTGTCTGGACGGAAACTGTGTCGCCCACTTTTTTGCCTATCAGGCTTTTTGCGATCGGAGAATCGTTGGAAATCTTCCCTTCAAACGGATCCGCTTCAGCGCTTCCGACAATGGAATAGGTTTCTTCCTCTCCGTCAGGCAGCTCGACGAATGTAACACGTCTTCCCAGTGCTACTGCATCGCCGGTTATTTCACTCTCATCAATGATGATTGCGTTTCTGATCATATTTTCTAGGGTTGTAATGCGGCCTTCTACAAAAGCCTGCTCCTCTTTGGCGGAATCGTACTCGGAGTTTTCGGACAAGTCACCGAAACTGCGTGCGATTTTAAT
This sequence comes from Neobacillus notoginsengisoli, assembly GCF_003515685.1. Classification (GTDB taxonomy): domain Bacteria; phylum Bacillota; class Bacilli; order Bacillales; family Cytobacillaceae; genus Bacillus_D; species Bacillus_D notoginsengisoli. The sequence continues at coordinate 7,365 of NZ_QWEG01000006.1, forward strand.
CCGCTCCACTACTTCTTTACGCTTTACCGTCTTGAGATTCTCAAGCTCTTGCACCAATTTATCTTTACCTGCTTGTGTCATTGGAAATACTTTTTCAGTTGCCACAATGTTCACTCCTTCAAGTCATTACAGTCAATGTTTTAATATGTAGATTATTCCCCAATACATATCTAGCGCGTCCTGTTACAGGGCGCGCATCAAAAAAATATACATGCAGGCTGCCCTGCCATGAATGTGAATAAAAAGTGCTAAACCGCTTTTCTATTTTCTATGCTATTGTTTCACAAAATAGACTTTTGTTCAAGAATCGTTTGAATTTTTGTGACCATTAAATCAATTGCAACATAATTGTGTCCGCCTTCCGGTATGATGACATCCGCATACCGTTTTGTCGGCTCGACGAACTGATTGTGCATCGGCCTAACAACATTGACGTACTGGCCAATAACAGATTCAACTGTCCTGCCACGCTCTTCGATATCCCTCTGGAGCCTTCTCAAAATCCGGATATCGGCATCCGTGTCGACAAACAACTTGATATCCATTAGGTTCCGCAAGCGCTCATCTTCCAGAATAAGAATTCCTTCTAGGATGATGACATCCTTTGGTTCTACATGGATGACTTCCTTTGACCTCGTATGAAGAGCATAATCATACACAGGCTTTTCTATTGGCTCTTTGTTCAAGAGCATCTTTAGATGATCAATCAATAAATCATTGTCGAATGCCAAAGGATGGTCATAGTTTGTCTTCAACCGCTCCTCAAATGGCAGGTTGCTCTGGTCTTTGTAGTAATAATCCTGTTCAATCATCAATATTGAATGACCCTTAAAGCTTTCAAAAATTGCTTTTGTGACCGAGGTTTTACCGGAACCGGAGCCCCCAGCTACCCCAATAACAACTGGTTTGCGTCCCATCTTAGTTCTCCTTCCGCATCATGTTGTTCGGGTAAACCGGCTTGTCTAGCTTAAATTTGACAATTTGCAGAGGATGACGGGCGGCATCCAACTCTGTACCGTCTTCATCCCAAATTCTTTCAATAACAGCGGTGAAATTATTAATTTCCGGACCGAAAAATTCTACTTCATCGCCTGGCTTAAAAAAGTTCCTCTGCTGCAAGGTGACAATTTTGGTTTCCAGGTCGTACTGAAGTACTAGACCAACGAAATCGAATCTTGTCTTTTTGCTATGATTGCCAAACATCTGCTCTTTATACCCTGGCACTCCTGCAAAGAATGCAGGTGCGGTTTCCCTGTTTGCACACTTATCAAGCTCATCAATCCATTCCTGCTTGATCTCAAAGTTGTCCGGATCCGCGCAGTAGGCATCGATTAGTTTCCTGTACACACTGACAACTGTAGCGACATAGTGTATCGATTTCATCCTGCCTTCTATTTTCAGGCTGTCGATCCCAAGCTCAATCATTTTTGGAATAGATTGTAGAAGGTTCAAATCCTTCGGGCTCATTGCAAAAGGTGAATCGTTTTCATCATACATTGGTGTTTCATCGTCGCCATTCAGCCGATATAAATCATAATCCCAACGGCATGATTGGCAGCAGCCGCCACGGTTTGAGTCCCTTGCAGTCATATGGTTGCTCAACGTGCATCTTCCTGAATAGGCAATACACATCGCGCCATGGATAAATGTTTCAATTTCAATGTTCGTTTTTTCTTTCATTTCCCGGATTTCTTCCGCACTCGTTTCCCTGGCAAGCACAACCCGTTCCAACCCTTCCTCCTGCCAGAATTGGACAGCCTTCCAATTTGAGAGAGATTGCTGAGTGCTTAAGTGGACTTCAATTTCTGGCGCCACTTTTCGACATGTCTCAATAATGAGGGGATCGGCAACGATAATTCCGGCAACTCCAGCTTCACTAAGCCCCATTAAATACTCTTCAAGCCCGTCAATATTTTCGTTATGGGCAAAAATATTCGTTGTAACGTAAATTTTGGCTCCGTATTTGCGGGCAAACTCAACGCCCTCTTTCATTTCTTCAAAAGTGAAATTATCGGCATTTGAGCGGAGGCCATATTCCTGGCCGCCGATAAAGACGGCATCCGCTCCGTAGCGGACTGCAATTTTTAGCTTCTCCAGATTGCCTGCTGGGGCGAGCAATTCGGGTTTTTTTACAATAACCCGTTTCCCGTCAATTATCTCGGATATTTTATCTTTTACAGCGTTCACGGCCAACTACCTCCTTTTTCTCGAAGTTGAGCTGAATCCTATATCAATAAACGGTTTCTTTGAAGAAAAATCCTGTGTCAAGTGGCCTGGATGGCGGCTGGAGTTCCTCTATTTTCTCGAGGAATTCTTCCTTCCTATCGTCATACTTGTCAGGATCCTCGAAATAAAGGTCAATGGCCTGTCTGTACAGCCGGGTCACTTCAATGATATATTCCGGAGATTTCATGATCCCATCAATTTTAAAGGAATCAATCCCTGCATCAAGCATGTCTTCCAGTTCATCTATGATGCAAATGTCGTTTGGGCTCATAATATGCGTTCCATTTGAATCTTCAAAAATAGGATATTTGGTTCCCCGTTCCTTGTCATGAAGGAACATAACCTTTTCAAGGCGGCGGTTTTCAATTTCCATCTCTTTTCCCTGGTAGAGGAAGTAGTTGCCAAGCAAAGAACGTTTCGATTGGAACATGCAGCTCATCCCATGGACTTGGACTTCGATCTCCACTTCAGCGTTTTCCTTTATTTCAACAATTGCATCCATATTGATTTCACGAGCGAGCACTGCTCTTTTCGCGCCTTTCCTACCCCAGTAATTGCACGTATACCAGTTGGTGGCGGTAGTTTCAGTATTCCAATGAAGCTTCAGGTCCGGTGCTGCTTCACGTGCTGCCATCAATACGGCCGGGTCTCCAAAAGTCACAGCATCCGCGCCTGCTTCTGCCACAAATGCGAGATAATCCGAAAGCTCGTCCACTTTTTCATTATGGAAAAGTGCATTCATAGAAACATAAACCTTTTTTCCCTTCCCACGGGCAAGGCGGATGGACTCCTTGACCGCTTCCCGGTTAAATTCACCGGCAAGCCTTAAAGCGTAGCGTTCCTCACCAATTACAAATGCATCGGCACCCGCTTCGGCAAGCGGTACAATATCTTCAACGCTTGTAGGTGTTATGAGCAATTCCGGCTTATTCATGTATTTCACCTCTTTTTAAACTAATCGCAATTCCATCCCCTACTGGGAGAATGGTGGTTACGTAATCCTTTTGGCCAATCAGCCACTGATTGTAGCCATTTATTTTTTCGGCAAGCTTTGCAAGCCTGCGGTTCTCATTTTCAGTCTCGTAGACAAGGCCTTTAAACAGGACATTATCCGTAATCATAATTCCCCCTTCCCTTAAATAAGGCGAATAAAGAGAGAAGAATTTACGATACTGCCCTTTCGCCGCATCGATAAAAATGGCATCGAAAGGACCGTGGGAAGCCGCTTCATTGACAGTTTCCAGAGCGTCGCCTTGAATCAATTGTATTCTATCCGCTGCTTCTGAATGTGAGATATTGTTTATTGCCTGGCTGAAACGTTCTGGATCCCTTTCAACTGAAATAATTTGTGCTTTTGGTAGAACATATGCCATCCTGAGCGCCGAATAGCCAATTGCCGTCCCTATTTCAAGAATCCTTGAGGGTTGATGGATTCTTAAAACCTGAAGAAGCAGTTCCATTCCTGCCGGCTCCATAATCGGAACGTTGTTTTCTTTTGCAAAAGCTTCCATCTCAGTCAAAAGGCTTGGACGCGGAGGGATCAAACTGTCTAGGTAGGTTTGCAGTTTCTCATTTAACAACAAGGTTATCACTCCGAATTCACGCTTAAAATTGCTTTAGACACGAAAAAATAGCGTTCACAACAACCTCGCATAACATGCACCACCAGTTTGTTGCGATTGACGCTATTGAATATTAAAAGATTGCCGTCACCAGGCTTTTCCTGTCTCTGACGTTTTTCACGATAAAGCAACATAATTTTTAAGTTAGTCCTTTAAAACACTTGAACTATTTTATCATAGAAAAAGGGGAAAATCCATCGTTTTTCCCCTGTCAAAATTATTTGTTATTTGTGATATACTTCGCCTTTAAGCGGTTGTGCTCCTGCAGTGTCTTGGAAAAATGCACTTCTCCGTCTTTTGAGGCAAGGAAGTAGTAATACTTTGTTTCATCAGGATTCAGCGCGGCTTCAATCGACATTTTGCCCGCATTTGCTATTGGGCCCGGCGGCAAACCTGCATATTTGTACGTATTATAAGGCGATTCCACTTCCAAATCCTTATAAAGAACTCGATGCTTATGCTTTCCTAGTGCATAAAGGACTGTCGGGTCTGTTTGGAGCGGCATGCCAGTTTCGATTCGATTATAAAAAACGCTTGAAATTTTATGCCTGTCCGCTTTTTCAGTTGCCTCTTCTTCTATGAGTGAGGCCATTGTCAGCAGCTGGTGAGGCGTGAGTTTTTTCTCAGCCATCGTTTCATTGTATGGTGCGAGAACAGACTTTGTTTTATTGAGCATATCGACCACTAGCTCATCGACGGTTGGATTGTCTTTGTAGATCGGATAAGTCGCCGGATAGAGGTAACCCTCTAAAGGATGCTTGACTTTTTTATCCAATATATCTTTTGTCAGAAGGTCCGGATATTTTGCCATCAGCCCTTTAATAAATTCAGCATCATTCAGCTTTGCGAAAACGTCTTCCTCAGTCTGTCCGGTTGCTTTGGCAACGATTGCCGCAATTTCAGACAGCTGCTTTCCTTCCGGGACAGCCATTTTGAATTTTGCCCTTTGCACAACCTTCCCTGTCTTCAGGCTTTTGATGATTTCTGGAATGGTCATCGCCGGGGTCATCTTGTAATCGCCAGCCATAAAGCCTGATTCGTTGTTGAATTTAACATAATACTTGAAAATACGGGCATTTTTAATGACGCCGCTTTTTTCAAGCTCATTGGCAATTCCAGTCACTGATGAGCCGATTGGAATTGTAACCTCCCTTGTTTCCTTGCTTTCTGGATCCACGGGCTTTAGTGCCGATTTAACATATAAATAGCTCCCGCCTCCAATAACCCCTGCGAGTACGATGATGGTCACTGTAATGAGCAGGACGATTTTCCGGACAACCCTAGCTTCACTTTGGTGCTCAATCATCTTTTGGCGGATGATTTCCTTTTTTGCGTTTTTTTCGTCAGCAGACATTCTGCTTTTCCCCTCCTGTTTTTGACAGGACCTGCCTTGTCTAAAAAATATGTCTCTGTTTCTTGCCTATTATACAACAATATTCTTCATATTTTACAAAAACTAATGTCTTAATTTCAGCATAAGTTGAAATCGTTGTCAATTTTGCCAAAAAACAGGGTATGCCCAAAATAAAAAGGCCCGCTTTTCAGCAGGCCCCTTAACTAGTCATTCTTATTCGTAGTCTTCCTGTTCATCAAGGAACGTGTTCAGGACTTCTTCGATCATGTCCCACTCTTCATCTGTTTCAATTGGAAGCAGGTCGCCTGCTTCCCCTTCGGCACCCGGCACAAATGAGGAGGCATGAATTTCAATTTCCTCATCTTCATTATCATCTGAACCTGCAGCATAGTACAGGACGTACGATTTTTCAAATTCGTCTGATTCAAATGTATAGAGTATTTCATACAATTGTTCATTTCCGTTTTCGTCTACTACAACAATCTGGTTATCACCATGTTCCATTTCTGTCACCCTTTACTTTTTACTGTCAAGATATCCTTGCAAGATCATCGTGGCGGCCATTTTATCAATGACCTTTTTACGCTTTTTCCTGCTGACATCTGCTTCAAGCAGAACCCTTTCGGCAGCCATCGTGCTTAACCGCTCGTCCCAAAGGACAGTCGGAATAGAAAAAAGCCTTTCCACTTCCGCCGCATAGCGTTGGCTTGCTTCGGCCCGCGGACCGATTGTGCCATTCATGTTTTTCGGCAGGCCGATCACGACGCTCTCGACGCCGTACTCTTTTATTAGTGCTCCTAATCGGCCAAAACCAAACTCATTTTTTTCCTCATCGATCTTAATCGTTTCCAGACCTTGCGCTGTCCATCCAAATTCATCGCTGAGGGCGACGCCAACTGTTTTCGAGCCGACATCCAGACCCAGAATCCGCATGCATTAGCCTCCGCGTTTTTGCTTTAAATAAAATTTTACAAGCACTTCAATGATTTCATCCCGCTCAAGCTTCCTGATGATGTTACGGGCATCCTTGTGGCGCGGGATGTATGCAGGGTCACCCGACAGCAAATAGCCGACAATCTGGTTAATTGGGTTGTACCCTTTTTCCTGAAGCGCTTCATGCACCTGGAAAAGGACTTCATCCACATCATGTTCAAAAGGCTCTTCAGGAAAATTGAACCTCATTGTTTTGTCTAATGAGCTCATTGCATGCACCTCGCCCTTTCATTTCCATTGAATAGAATGTAATACGTTTATTCTACACTAATTGCCATGATTATCAAATTGATTTCACCCATTGCTCTGCGTATTGAAGCGCCGATTCGAGCTGAGACGGGTCTTTTCCGCCTGCCTGTGCCATATCCGGACGGCCGCCGCCGCTGCCGCCGCACTTAAAAGCAACTTCTTTGACAAGTTTACCCGCATGGAATCCTTTTTTAATAAGATCTGGAGTAACGGCTGCGATCAAGTTAACCTTACCTTCATTTGCGCTTCCTAGAACAATCACTCCGGAACCAAGTTTTTGCTTAAGATCATCCGCCATTGAACGAAGCCCAGCCATATCCTGGCCTTGGATCGTTGCGGAGAGAATGGTCACTCCGTTTACTTCCTTTGCTTTTGAAGAAAGATTCGAAGCTTCTATATGTCCAAGCTTCGCAGCGAGGGATTCATTATCCCTTTGAAGCTGCTTCAATTCAGAAAGAAGGCCATCAATCCGTGTAGAAAGATCCTTCGGCTTTGCTTTCAGTTTATCAGCAGCGTCCTTCAGCAAGCCTACTTGGCTGTTCAGCAGTTCGTACGCTCCTTCGCCTGTGAAAGCTTCAATTCTCCTTGTCCCTGCGCCAATGCCGCTTTCTGCGGAAATTTTGAATAATCCAATCACAGCTGTATTTGGAACATGGCAGCCGCCGCACAGTTCGAGGCTGTAATCTCCAACATTCACAACCCTGACGACATCGCCGTATTTTTCCCCAAATAAAGCCATGGCGCCCATTGCTTTCGCCTCGGCAATCGGCTTAAAGGAGATATCAACGGGAATGTTCTGCCATATTTTTTCGTTAACAATTTTTTCGATTTGCTCAAGCTCTTCAGGCTTAACTTGGCCGAAATGGGAAAAGTCAAAGCGCAAGCGATCGGCTTCAACCAATGAGCCTGCCTGATTGACATGATTCCCTAACACATCCTTTAATGCTTGATGCAGAAGATGTGTCGCGGTATGGTTTTTAATAATTTTTATTCGATTTTCCTTATTTACCGCTGCGGCGACTTTTTGGCCCTTTTCTAATGTGCCTTCTTCTACGATGGCTCTATGCAGGTTTTGCCCGTTTGGCGCCTTTTTAACATCTTTCACAAAAACTTTAACACCATTGCCAATTAAGTGGCCTTGATCAGCGATTTGTCCGCCGCTCTCTGCATAGAATGGGGTGTGATCAAGGATGAATTGGATTTCTTCTCCTTCCACAGCCTCTTCAGCCAGTTCGCCGTCCTTAAGAATGACAAGGACCTCCGCCTCGGTTTCGAGCTGGTCGTACCCAACAAAGTTACTTTCCACCTTGATGTCACCGAGCACTCCGCTTTGAACCTGCATGGATTCTACATCCTGGCGAGCCGCGCGTGCCCGTTCCCGCTGTGCTTCCATTTCCGCTTCAAAACTGGCATGGTCGACTGTCATTCCGCTCTCTTCCGCATATTCCTCGGTCAGTTCCACTGGAAATCCGTACGTGTCATACAGTCTGAATACATCTTTGCCCGAGATGACAGTGCTGCCCTTTTCCTTTTCTTTTTTGATAACCGACTCAAGGATGGCAAGTCCCTCATGAAGTGTTTCATGGAACCGTTCTTCCTCGTTTTTCACAACTTTTTGGATAAATTCCTGATTATCCATTACTTCCGGATAGAAGTCATGCATGATTTCCCCAACTACCGGGACCAATTCATACATGAATGGACGGTTGATACCGATCTGTTTCGCATATCTGACCGCGCGGCGGAGCAAGCGCCTGAGCACATATCCGCGTCCCTCATTGGAAGGGAGCGCCCCGTCCCCAACCGCAAACGAAACGGTCCGGATGTGGTCGGCAATCACCTTGAAAGCAATATCTGTTTCCTTTGCTTCGCCATATTTAGCTCCTGATAATTGTTCAGTTGCCCTGATAATTGGGATGAACAAATCTGTATCAAAGTTTGTCGGTACATTTTGGACAACAGAGGCCATCCGCTCAAGGCCCATCCCTGTATCAATGTTTTTCTTCGGGAGCGGTGTATACGTTCCGTCTGGATTATGGTTGAACTGGGAGAAAACAAGGTTCCATACTTCTAAATAACGATCGTTTTCGCCACCAGGGTATAGCTCGGGATCATTCGGGTCATCCCCGTATTCCGGGCCTCTGTCATAAAAGATTTCTGTGTTCGGACCACTTGGGCCTTCGCCTATATCCCAGAAGTTGCCTTCAAGGCGGATGATTCGCTCCTTTGGAAGTCCGATTTTGTTCTTCCAATATTCATATGCTTCGTGGTCCTCAGGATGGACGGTAACCGATAATTTCTCAGGGTCGAACCCCATCCATTTTTCGGAGGTTAAGAATTCCCAAGCCCATTCAATCGCTTCTTCCTTAAAATACTCGCCAATCGAGAAGTTCCCGAGCATTTCAAAGAATGTATGGTGCCTTGCTGTTTTGCCGACATTCTCAATATCATTTGTCCGGATTGATTTTTGGGCATTCGTTATCCTGGGATTATCCGGAATCACCCTTCCGTCAAAATACTTCTTCAGTGTAGCGACTCCGCTGTTAATCCATAAAAGGGACGGATCATCATGGGGCACAAGCGAGGCGCTTGGCTCAAGATGGTGGTTTTTTTCCTGGAAGAAATCAAGAAACATTTTTCTGATTTGTGAACCTGTCAATTGTTTCATCGGCTAAACCTCCTAGATTATTTGCATTAAAATTGGTGCTGTTACTTTCTGAAAACACAAAAAAGCCCTCATCCCTGGACAGGGACGAGAGCTTGTTCTCGCGGTACCACCCTGATTATGGGCAAAAAGTGCTTCGCCCATCTCTCAATATTGCCTTAACGCGGCAGGACGGCAGTAATTAGCTGCACTCCGGATTAGCTTTCTGCTATTTTTCATCCTGGGCTTCTTCCAGCCTTGGAAGCCCTCTCTGTCCGCAGGCTGCGGTTGGATTGCCAATAACATACTCGATCCATCATCGTTTTCTTAGCAAAATGATTCTATAGCCGCATTATAGCGATGCTGAAACCGTTTGTCAATTTTGCACAGCCAATTTGACAGTGATTTTTACAAGAGCTTCACTCTATTCTTTTTGCGCTCTTCCTTGGGCAAAAATGGATATACCATGCACAATCGCCACTTTTGTAACAGCCAGGATCGGAACTGCCAAGATCAGCCCTGGGATGCCACCGATTTCACTGCCGGCAACGATTGAAAACATGATGAGCAAAGGGTGCATATGTAGGCTTTTCCCTACAATATAGGGTGATAGAACATTCCCCTCAATAAACTGAAGGACGAAAACAATGCCCAGCGTAATAAATACAAGCTTGGTTGACATAGTTGCTGCAATGAAGACAGCCGGGATGGCACCGAAAATTGGGCCAAAATACGGAATGACATTCGTCAAGGCAACAACCAGCCCTAGCAGAAGCGGGAAACGCAAACCAAAAAACCAGAATAGAAGCGAAGAAACCAAGCCTACAATAACACAGACAAGCAACTGGCCTCTAATATATCCTCCAAGAGATTCATTAACGTCACTGAGGAATCGGACTCCCTGGCGGCGCCATTTTTTCGGCGTTAAATACCATGCGGTCCTTTTAATCAATTCATAATCCTTTAACATATAAAAAGCGATAAATGGAATAACAGCAATGACCAAAATGGAGTCCGCAAGATTTGCCAGTCCGGCCAGAACAAAGTCAAAAAGACCGATTAGTTTCTCTTCAACATTGGTTATTCCCCTATCCATTCTTTCCTGGATGCCAACAGGCCACGCTTTCGTTTTTTCCTCGAGGCTGGAGATAAAATCCCTGTATTGCTCTGCAAAGGCCGGTGCGCTTGAAGATAATTCCCTGATCTGTTCTATGAATGCCGGAACTCCTTTGTATACTCCGTAGCCAAGTCCGCCGAAAAAGACGATATAGATAAGGAGGACAGCCAGGCCGCGGTGCAGCCCGCGCGCATTCAGCTTTTCTACAAGCGGATGGAGAAGGTATGCGATAAACCCCGCTGCAATAAACGGAACGAGGATATACCAAATTACCGTTCCCGCAGGGGACCAGAAGGGCTTCAGTTTCATTAGAATGTACACTGTTGCGAGAAGAAGAAGAAAAAAGCCGATCCGGTAATACCATTTTACATGGATATTCACGCCTGCACCTCCTTCTTCGTAGTTTTTGAGAAGAATGGAGCATTTATGCCTCGTAAAATGTTATGGGTTCTCAACATAGTAGCGATTGTAATAAATAATGTTCGTGCGGTGAATTTACGAGGAAGCTTTTTTAGCTATGGGCCAAATTCCTGTTGAATAACAAGCGCTTATGTGACTGTATTGATGCTCTCGATTGGAAGCCTGTCGCATAGGAAGTCTTTATGCGACTGCAAAGCCGCTCTGAAACGGAAGCCTGTCGCATAGGAAGTCTTTATGCGACTGCAAGGCCGCTCTGGAACAGAATCATGTCGCATAGGAAGTCTTTATGCGACTGCAAAGCCGCTCTGGAACAGAATCATGTCGCATAGGAAGTCTTTATGCGACTGCAAAGCCGCTCTGGAACAGAATCCTGTCGCATAGCAAGCGCTTATGTGACTGCAAGGCCCGCTCTGAAACGGAATTCTGTCGCATAGCAAGCGCTTTTGCGACTGCAAAGCCGCTCTGGAACAGAATCCTGTCGCATAGGAAGGCTTTATGCGACTGCAAAGCCGCTCTGGAACGGAATCCTGTCGCATAGGAACTCCTTATGCGACTGCATTACCCCTCGAAACTAGATTCCTGTCGCATAGGAAGTCTTTATGCGACTGCAAAGCCGCTCTGAAACGGAAGCCTGTCGCATAGGAAGTCTTTATGCGACTGCAAGGCCGCTCTGGAACAGAATCCTGTCGCATAGGAAGTCTTTATGCGACTGCAAGGCCGCTCTGAAACGGAAGCCTGTCGCATAGCAAGCGCTTATGCGACTGCATTGATGCTCTCGATTGGAATCCTGTCGCATAGGAACTCCTTATGCGACTGCATTACCCCTCGAAACTAGATTCCTGTCGCATAGCAGCATTCGATTGTGTTCCTGCGATTATTATTCTCGAAAGCTTTCCCTTGCGAAGTGGAAATCAACAGCCAAATTTACCATAACCAACAAATTGAAAAAGACCGGGGAGAAGCTCCTCGGCCTTCAAGCAAAATCAACTAGAATACCGCCGTTCATTCTCTTCAAACAAATCGTCAAGAGAGCTCAGTGTTCCATCTTCTTCAACCTGATGAGTATGAATCACTCCTTTGGCCAGGGAAAGCTCAATAAAACAATTCCAGCAATAATACTGGTTTATGCCGATTTTGCCGATATCCTTGCTTTGGCAGTTTGGACAACTAAACATTGGAAAGGCACCTCACGTGGTTTCAGCATTTACGATGATGGCATTCTTTCCAATTGCCGGCGGGAGGCTTAATTTGAAAAATCCTTTTGCCAGCCTGCATGTCCGAAAAGAAACCATCCGAGTGCTCGTACCCTACGATTGTGCCCTCTTCTTCCAAAAAATATACGTCCTTCGAAATGCCAAGCGACACTCATTTTCCAGATATAACCACGTTTTTGGAAAGTGGTTAGTTTCAAGCAAATCACATGAAATCATAAGGGGAAACGTTTTCCATGCCGATGAGTGGGTCTGTCTTCTTCAGGATTTCTTCTAAAGAAGATCCTTTAACCGCAGGCTTGTCTTTTGTTGAAGGTTTCTCCACTTCAACGGAGGAATTTTTTCTATCACCCGGCAAGGCTGTCTTTTCGCCCAGGGAATCCTTTACAGGTTCCTCTATCGTTTCAATTAGTCTATTGGCAAGCGTCGTTTGTCTAGTTTGCTCGTCATTCCTTTCGACCCCGAGCCGGAATGCATCTTCTTCGCCGCAAAGAATTAAGAACTGCTTGCTTCGTGTGATGGCAGTATAAATCAGATTCCTGCGCAGCATTCTATAATAGCTGCGAGTGATCGGCATGATGACAATCGGAAATTCGCTACCTTGCGCTTTATGGACCGAGCAGCAATACGCATGGGTAATTTGGTTTAAATCCTGGCGGGTATAGGTGACTTCAATTCCGTCAAACGAAATAATCACCATGTCCTGTTTCTCGGTATTTTCTTTTGCATAAAAAATCGACACGATTTCCCCGATATCCCCGTTAAAAACATTGCTTTCGGGCTGGTTAACAAGCTGGAGTACTTTGTCGCCGATACGGTACTTTACATCACCAAAAGCCAGTTCCTTTCTTGTCCCATCAGGGTTTGGATTAAAGAGTTCCTGCAGCACGACATTCAGCCTGTCAATCCCGGCCGGGCCTTTATACATCGGGGCCAGCACCTGTATGTCCCTTGGATGATAGCCTTTTTTCCTTGCATTCGCCGCTACCTTTTCCACTACCTGGGCAAGCTGATGGCCATTGCATTTTATGAACGATCGATCAGGCTGTTGGGCGGCCAAGTCTTGCGGCAATCTGCCATTTTTAATTTCGTGTGCAAGCCGGATGATCGACGAACCTTCCGCCTGGCGATATATATCGGTGAGCCTGACAGTCGGGATCCGTTCGGAGCGGAGGAGGTCTTTCAAAACCTGGCCTGGCCCAACAGATGGAAGCTGGTCTTCATCGCCAACAAGAATAACCTGGATGTTATCCGGAAGAGCCTTGAAAAGCTGATGGGCGAGCCAAGTATCAACCATGGATGTTTCATCAACAATCAGGATTTTCCCTTCCAAAACGGCCTCTTCATCATGGCTGAAACCCTCACTGCCATTAAAGCCGAGAAGCCTGTGAATCGTGACAGCCGGGAGCCCGGTCGATTCACTCATCCTTTTTGCCGCCCTGCCAGTCGGGGCCGCAAGCAGGATTGGAAACGGCTCATCTTTTTTTAGATGGTCCTTAGGGTCAAGCGAGAAGCCATGGAGCTCCGCGTAAAGCTCGACAATTCCTTTGATAACCGTTGTCTTCCCCGTTCCCGGCCCGCCTGTCAAAATCATCATAGGCGATTGGATAGCCGTCTGAATCGCTTCCTTTTGGGAAGGGGCGTATTCAACCCCAAGCCGCTCCTCCAGTTCACCAAGTGCAAGCAAAAATTCCGATTCCGGGAATTGTGAGCTGAATTCTTTTTGCTCAAGAATCCGTTTCATGTTCGTAACGAGCCCTTTTTCCGAATAATAAAGAGAAGGCAAATATGCGCGCTGCCCTTCACCGGCCACTTTCCCTTCCTCTTCAAGCTTCACTAGCTCGGTCGAAATATCCTCGTACTCAATCCGGTCGCGCTGGTTTTCCTCGAGAAGCGCCTTCACCCTCTCAAGCAATTCGCGGGCCTCCAAATAGACGTGGCCGGCCTGAATGCTTTCGGACTCAAGCGTATAGAGACAGGCCGCTTTTATTCTGTCAGGATGGTTTCCTGATATCCCAAGCTGATAGCCGAGTTCATCGGCCCGCCCGAATCCAATTCCTTCAATATCCTCAACAAGCCGATAAGGATTCCTCTGGATGACCTCGAGTGTCGTTTCTTTATAAACTTGAAAGATTCGCATCGATAGCTGAGGGCCGAAGCCATATTGATTGAGCGCGACCATCACCTGCTCCAGACCTTGGTGTTCCATCAGCGTATCATACAGCATTTTTGCTTTATCAGGGGCCAGTTTCGGGATGGAATCCAAAAGGGAAGGCTCGTTAAGTATCTTTGAAATGGCGTTTTCACCTAGTACATCGACAATGCTTTCGGCCGTCTTTTTCCCGATTCCTTTAAAGATTTCGCTTGAAAGGTAGGCGACAACTCCCTGCTTTGATTGGGGGATGTCTTTCCTGAAATGGGTGGCTTGGAACTGCAGGCCAAATTTCGGATGATCTTTGAATTCACCGAAAAACATGTATGCTTCCTGGTCATGCAATTTTGGAAAATAGCCGGTGACGACCGCTTCACGGTCTTCATACGGTTCATTCGTTTCGTCGACTCTGATTCTCGCGACTGTGTACAAATTGGATTCATTATGAAAAATGGTTACAATCGGCCTGCCCTTGACATATTTGCCTTGTTCGGAAAACAGGTCGAGTGAGTTCTGCTGGTCCATAGCCGCCCTCCTTTCAACATTGGTCCTGCTCTAGATATTTTTTGAACTTGGTTGTTGATTTGCGCTTCACAAAGGAAAGCTTCTGAGAATAATCATCGCAGGGACAGGCGGTTTTTGCCTGTCACGAGGCGCTTCGCTTTCCGCGGGGTGTCAGTGGAGCCTCCTCGGCGCTTTTGCGCCTGTGGGGTCCACCTTGCCGCCGCGTCCCGCAGGACATCGATTGGCATCCTTGAATTCACTCACGCACGAAGAAAAGGCGTAGCATTTTCGAGGAGTCTTCGCGCCTTCCGCTCCAATCAACTACGCACAACCCTTTAGTTTAACCTATATAGTCCTCTGTATTACTATTACCCATGGATGCGGTCAATATATTTTTCACTTCTTCTGCCATTGTGTGACCGGGATTGATTTTTAATGCTTCATCCAGCATTTCCAGCGCTTTTTCAGGCTGTTCTTTAAAGGCAAATGCCACTCCAAGGTTGTAGCAGGCATCCGCATGGTCGGGGTCTATTTGAATACAGGTCTCGAATTGCAGAATGGCATGGTCGATCAGCCCTTCTTCCGCCAGGCATAGCCCATAATGAAAGCGGGCATCCGGGTCTTCAGGGTCCAGTTCAGTGCTGCGCTGCAAATAAGCAAGTGCAAGCCGGTTATTCCCGAGTTGGACAAGGGACATTCCGAGCATAAAAAAGTTGTCGCTGTTATCGAGGCCCTTTTTCATTGCGGCTTCGAACGCCTCTTTGGCCTTTTCAAAGTCTTGATTGTTATAGTGTATCGTCCCGATGCTATAATAAGCGGAGGCTGCATTTTCATCTAGCCTAAGCGCCTTTCCAAAAAATTTCAGGGCGCGCTCCTCATCACCTGTCGCGGCGAGAAGATTGCCAAAATTTATATACGCAACCGGATCATCCGGATTTTCTTCAATCGCATCATTAAACGCCTTTGCAGCTTCTTCCCAGCTGCCTGCCTGCATCAATTCGATGCCTTTTAAATTTTTGTCCATTTCTATCACTCTCCGTCACGTGAAAGTATACCATATTCCAAACGAGTTTTTCTCAGAATTTCCTCCGCAAAACCCCTTTAAAAAAAAGAATACCCGACTCTCCTGAAAAACGGGAGCCGGGTACTATTTTTATCCTACATACTCAAGCTTGTTGCCATTTCTGTAAACATCGTCTATCGTGCCGCCGCCGAGGCATTCGTCTCCATCGTAGAATACAACTGCCTGGCCGGGTGTTACTGCACGGATCGGTTCGTGGAACAGGACCTGTACCCTGTTTCCTTCCAATATCCGGACCGTCACATCGCTGTCAGCCTGGCGGTATCTGAATTTTGCCGTGCAGTCAAATTCCTTAGGCTTGGTTGTATCGGAAACCCAGCTGACATTATCGGCAAAAATCGAATCCGAATAGAGCAAGTCATTATGAAAGCCTTGACCGACGTAAAGGACATTCCGCTTTAAATCTTTGCCCATCACGAACCAAGGTTCACCTTGGCCACCAATTCCAAGGCCGTGGCGCTGGCCGATCGTGTAGTACATCAAACCATCGTGCCTGCCTTTCACTTCTCCGTCCATCGTTTCCATATTGCCTGGCTGCGCCGGCAAGTATTGGCCGAGAAATTCCTTAAAGTTCCGTTCGCCAATAAAGCAAATTCCGGTGCTGTCCTTCTTTGTTGCCGTCGCTAGGCCGGCTTCTGTGGCAATTCTTCTGACGTCAGACTTTTCAAGGCTGCCGAGTGGGAACATGACCTTGCTAAGCTGTGCCTGTGTCAGCTGATTCAGGAAATACGTCTGGTCCTTATTTTCATCAAGGCCGCGAAGCATTTTAACCTCTCCGTCCCTGAATTCCACTTGTGCGTAATGGCCGGTAGCCAGGTAATCCGCACCCAGATTCATGGCGTGCTCAAGGAATGCCTTAAACTTGATTTCCTTGTTGCACATCACATCGGGGTTCGGAGTCCTTCCTGCCTTGTACTCGTCAAGGAAGTAAGTGAACACTTTGTCCCAGTACTGTTTTTCAAAATTGACCGCGTAATAAGGTATGCCAATCTGATTGCAGACGCGAATGACATCGTTGTAATCTTCCGTTGCCGTGCAAACACCGTTTTCATCGGTATCATCCCAGTTTTTCATGAAAATGCCAATGACATCATAGCCTTGCTGTTTCAAAAGCAGCGCGGCGACAGAGGAGTCCACTCCACCCGACATGCCGACAACGACTCTTATATCTTTTGGGTCTTTCTTTTCCATCGGTTTCACCACACTTCTATATAAATCAGAATGAATTCCGTGCTTCAGCCAGTCGTTACTGTTGTAATATGTTTCGCCAAGACTACTTAAGCAGCCTTTTGACGATTTTTGCTGTTTCCCGGGCAGCGGTCTTGATCGTTTCTTCGGTTGTGCCGAGCCCGAAGCTGAAACGGATTGAATTAACTGTCCGTTCCGATTCTTTACCGAACATCGCAACGAGGACATGGGACGGTTCCACCGTTCCAGCTGTGCATGCCGACCCGCTCGATGCCGCGATTCCGGCCAAATCGAGGTTCACCAGCATCGCTTCCACATTCGTTCCCGGAAAACTTAAGTTTACTATATGAGGCAGCGAGCCATCAAGAGTACCGTTCAACTGGAAGGAAACCCCTTCTTCCTCTAGCGTATGGATAAACCGCTTTTTCAGAAGCAGGTATTGCTCTGATTTTTTAACAGCCTCTTTTTTGGCGATTTTAACTGCTTCCATAAATCCAGTGATCGAAACAAGATTTTCCGTCCCCGCGCGGCGCTTTCGTTCCTGCTCGCCGCCATATAATCTTGGCGAGAGTTTTATTCCTTCTTTTGCAAAAAGGAAGCCTGTTCCTTTCGGGCCATTTAGTTTATGGGCCGAAACGGAAAGCATGTCCACCCCCGCCTTCTTGACATCCAAATCTAGGAGACCATATGCCTGGACAGCATCTGTATGGAACAATGCCTGGTGCTCCTTCAAAAGCTGCCCGATTTCCTCAATCGGCTGGATGGACCCGACTTCATTGTTCGCGTACATAATCGTGACCAAAACCGTATCGTCCCTTAATGCCTGCTCAACATCTGTAACGGATACCCTCCCAGTCTCATCGACAGGCAAATACGTTACCTCGAATCCTTGCTTCTCAAGGTTTTGGCAGGCGTGCAGAACGGCGTGATGTTCGATTGACGTCGTGATAATATGCCGGCCGCGGTCGCTGTACGCCTTGGCAGCTCCAAGGATCGCGAGGTTATCAGCTTCCGTGCCGCCGCTCGTAAAGACTATTTCGTTTGGTTTTGCCCCAATGCTTAAAGCCATGGCTTGCCTCGCTTCATCGAGCTGATGCCTTGCTTCCCTTCCAAAGGAATGGATGCTTGAAGGATTTCCGTATAATGTCCCCATTACCTCGGACATCTTCTCAATCACTTGCGGATGCATGGGCGTTGTCGCGGCGTGGTCCAAGTAAATCCGTTCCATATCTCTCACCTTTCATTCAGCGCGGTCTCTGACTAGTTTGCCGTTAAATATAAAACATATAAGAATCTTGGCTTTCGTCACCGGAATGATTGGCCAAGTCTTCAAGTGTCGTACTATCTAAAACTTCCTTGATCGCATCGCGAATCCTAATCCACAATTCGCG
The DNA here is from genome assembly GCF_003515685.1 of Neobacillus notoginsengisoli. GTDB lineage: Bacteria > Bacillota > Bacilli > Bacillales > Cytobacillaceae > Bacillus_D > Bacillus_D notoginsengisoli. The sequence continues at coordinate 25,517 of NZ_QWEG01000006.1, forward strand.
CTTGGCCGGTTCTTCATCCTCAATCCCCTCGACAGGAGTAATCGGCCCTTCCAAAACGCGGATGATGTCACCGGCAGTGATTTCTCCCGGTTCTCTTCCTAAAAGATATCCGCCGTAAGCACCGCGGATGCTTTTAACAAGTCCGGCATTCCTCAAAGGTGCGACAAGCTGCTCCAAGTAATGTTCCGACAAGTCATTTGCCTGTGCAATCGCCTTAAGGGACATCGGCCCTTCCCCATGGTTTTTCGCAAGTTCAATCATAATTGTCAATCCGTAACGCCCTTTTGTTGATATTCTCACATTCCCGCACTCCTATCCATCGGCACCGTTTCCTCCGCCTTTGTCGCTTTTAGTTTATTTAAAATCGTGTCTGCCGCTTTAAAGCACTGGGGGAGGGCAATACCAGCGATTGGTCCAATCGCGGCACAGAACGCAATCGTCCCCCAGCTGACCGGCCCGCCCAGTTTCCAGCCAATGAGAAGTACGGCGAGTTCAATCGCGCCCCTTACATTGCGGACCTTCCAGCCAGTTTTCTCAATGATGGCCGCCATAAGGCTGTCCCTCGGACCTGTGCCAAGACTTGCAGAAATATAGATGCCCATTCCATACCCCATCAGGAGCAAGCCGGCTATGAACATCAACCCTTCAACAATCAGGCCAGCCGGTTCTTGAATGAACGGCATAAACAAGTCGATAAAAATACCGACTAGAATCATATTTAAAAATGCCCCAACGTGGGGGAATTCTCTAGCAATTATTGCAGAAGCAGTCAGGATGGCAATTCCGGCTATGATCGTCCAGCTTCCAACTGTCAGGCCAAAGTTCATATACAGGCCTACATGGAAAACATCCCAAGGCGACGCCCCCGCTCCACTTCTGATAAGAAATACAACGCCAAGAGACAGCATGAAAAGGCCAATCGTATAAATCGTGAACCTTGCCCCTAGTTGTCCCTTTCTTTTTTTAAACATGAACAAACCCCTTTATTTTTGCAAAAATTAAATCCATAGTAAAGTGATAGGCTTTAAAATTATAGCATAAAGCAAGCCAATTTGCATTATCCCTACAAGATTCCGGATTGGTCGCACTGCATCTGGCATGATACACTAATGAATAGACTTTCAATTGGAGAGATGGATAATGATGCAGCAAAAACCGCTTGCCTTCAGGATGCGCCCGCGGACGCTTGACGAAATTTGCGGGCAAGAACATCTCGTTGGAGAAGGCAAAATTATTTCAAGGATGGTTAAAGCGAAACAGCTTTCCTCTATGATCCTTTACGGACCGCCCGGAATTGGGAAAACCTCGATCGCAAGCGCAATTGCCGGGAGCACACGCTACGCCTTCAGGACATTGAACGCTGTTACAAACAATAAAAAGGATATGGAAATTGTCGCCGCAGAAGCGAAAATGTCGGGGAAAGTCATTCTTCTGCTTGATGAGGTCCACCGGCTTGATAAAGCCAAGCAGGATTTCCTGTTGCCATTTTTGGAAAATGGCATGATCACAATGATTGGAGCGACGACAAGCAATCCATATCACAGCATAAACCCGGCAATCCGCAGCCGCTGCCAGATTTTCGAGCTCAAGCCGCTTGAGCCGGATGATATAAAAAAAGCCATTTTCCGAGCCTTGGAAGATGAAGAGCAAGGCTTTGGCAAAATGAACATAAAAATAAAAAGCGATGCGCTTGACCATTTTGCAAAAGGATCAGGCGGCGATGTCCGCAGTGCCCTGAATGCCGTTGAACTTTCCGTTCTATCGACAGAGCCGGATGAGGCTGGGATTGTCCATATTGATTTGACGACAGCGGAAGAATGCCTTCAGAAGAAAAGCTTTGTGCATGACAAAGACGGAGACGCCCATTACGATGTGCTCTCAGGCTTCCAAAAATCCATTCGCGGCAGTGATGCCAACGCTGCACTGCATTATCTTGGACGGCTGATTGAAGCGGGGGACCTGACGAGCATCGCGCGAAGACTGCTCGTTATTGCCTATGAGGATGTTGGCCTTGCCAACCCGCAGGCGGGCGCCCGAACTTTAGCGGCAATTGAAACGGCAGAACGGATCGGTTTTCCGGAAGCGAGGATTCCCCTTGCCAATGCCGTCATTGAACTTTGCTTGTCGCCGAAGTCTAATTCCGCGTACTTGGCGATTGACGCGGCTCTTGCGGACATTCGGAAAGGCGTGTCAGGCGAAGTGCCCGACCATCTGAAGGATGCCCACTATAAAGGCGCGAAAGAGCTTGGACGCGGAATAGATTACCTCTATCCGCATGATTATGAATCCGGCTGGGTCCGCCAGCAATATTTACCTGATAGGCTTAAAAACAAAAAGTATTATATGCCAAAAAAGAACAGCAAATTCGAACAGGCCTATGCGTCCGTATATGAAAAACTGAATGGGAAGTAAACAAGTTTGCCGGTTTTCGACTCGGATCAGCGGCGTTTTTTGCAAAAAGTCCTAATAAAACTGCTAAAACCTTTAAAATTTCCCAACCTAAAAAATCCCCCGGATGCCCCGGGGGATTTCGTTTAGTTTTCACTGCCATCCGCGACTCGCTCGATTATGATATCCTTTAAGAGCTCGCGGACCACGTAGCTTGCCATGATCAGCCCGGCAACCGACGGAACGAATGCGTTTGAGGACGGCGGCATCTGCGCCTTTCTAATTTCAGCCTTGTCGTTGCCAACTATTTTCCTAACATCCTCCCTGATCACAATCGGGCTTTCATCAGAAAAAACGACCGGGATGCCTTTCTTAATTCCTTCCTTCCTCAATTTGGTCCTGATCACCTTGGCGATTGGATCGGTATGAGTTTTAAAAATGTCGGCAATCCGGAAGCGGGTCGGGTCCATTTTGTTGGCCGCCCCCATGCTTGAAATGAGCGGAATGTTCCGCTTCAGGCATTCTTTGATCAGATGGACTTTATACATAATCGTATCGGACGCATCAATGACAAAGTCAGGTTGATAAGCGAAAACTTCCTCGTATGTTTCTTCTGTATAAAACATGTTAAGGGCAATCGCTTCACAATCAGGATTAATATCGGCAATCCGCTCTTTCATCAAGTCGGCTTTCGATTTTCCGACCGTTGACAACAGCGCAATGACCTGCCTGTTCACGTTCGTGATATCGACAACATCCTTATCGATCAGAATCAGCCGGCCAACTCCCGAACGGGCCAGCGCTTCCGCGGAAAATGATCCGACTCCGCCAATTCCAAGAACGACAACCGTACTGTTTTTCAAAATATCCAGGCCTTCCCGGCCAATTGCAAGCTCATTCCGTGAAAATTGATGCAGCATTATTCTTCACTCCATTTTTGGGTTTAACCTATTAGATGTATTGTTCTTTTACCCGAAAAATATATAACAACCACCATTTAATAGCAAGCAAATCTTGTAATTGAGTGAATTTGCGGGGAAGATTGCCGCTTTTCTGCCAGTGATTTGCAAAGATTTCACTTTATCGAAGAATTCGGGCCACTTATCGAAAATTTTTTCAGTTTATCGAAGAATTTTAATCATATATCAATAATTTTTTCAATATATCCGAGTCTGTCAAAAGTTCGTCACAAATAGGCGGATCAAAGGGGTGCGGCCGACCAGTTGGAAAGACACCAAAAAACCCCTCGGAATCCATTCCGAGGGGCTATCTTATGATTCTTATAGACAGACAGAAGAGTCCCAATTCGTGCCGTCGCAGGTTTCCTTCGTTTTGGCCCGCATAAAGCAGGTGGGTGTCTTATTCCCTGCCTTTGTAAGTCCCTGAAAAGGGCATTTACGCGACAGGAGAAACGCAGACTCCCGAAGAAAAAAATGTTCGGTCAAAACATTCAGGTAAAGCAACGTACACATCAGGACTCTTCTTTGATTGACTTCATCATAACATAGAGGGGTTTGTTTTTTCAAGGCATAACCTATATGCCATTATCTTCCTCCACTCTATCTTTCAGAGAAAATCTACACAAGTTTCCCAACTTCTTATTTCCTCTTTTCCTCAACATTCAAGGCAAGGTGCAGTTCATCGAGCTGTGCTTTGCTGACCTCACCCGGTGCGTCAGTCAAAAGGTCGCTAGCCGACGCTGTTTTCGGAAACGCAATTGTATCGCGAAGGTTCGTGCTGCCGGCGAGGAGCATGACCAACCTGTCTAAGCCAAGGGCAATGCCGCCGTGCGGAGGCGTACCGTAATCAAAGGCTTCAAGGAGGAACCCGAACTGCTCCTTTGCTTCCTCCTGGCTGAAACCTAGCACCTCGAACATTTTTTCCTGGATGTCCCGTTCAAAAATCCTCAGTGATCCCCCACCGAGCTCATAGCCGTTCAAGACAAGGTCATAAGCTTGGGCACGAACCTGCGAAGGGTCTGTTTCAAGCAAAGGCAAATCTTCCCGGAATGGCATTGTAAACGGATGGTGGGCTGCATAGTAGCGGCCATCTTCTTCGGAATATTCGAGCAGCGGCCAGTCCGTGATCCAAAGGAAATTAAATTTCGATTGGTCAATAAGGCCAAGCTCTTTTCCTAGCTTCAGCCTCAGAGCTCCGAGCGAATCCGCCACGACTGATTTTTTATCCGCAACGAACAGCAGAAGGTCTCCTGCTTCCGCATCAACCACAGAACCAATCGCCTCAGCTTCTTCCGCGGAAAAGAATTTTGCGATTGGACCTTTTAGTCCATCCGCTTCAACTTTCAGCCAAGCAAGGCCTTTTGCTCCGTAGCGTCCGGCAAATTCGCCAAGTGCGTCGATGTCCTTCCGGGAATAGTTGTCCGCTGAGCCTTTTACATTAAGCGCCTTTACCTGTCCGCCATTTTCTACTGCAGCGGCAAACACTTTGAACCCACAGCCAGCAACAACTTCAGAGACGTCCTTCAATTCCATTTCAAAGCGTGTATCCGGCTTGTCCGAACCATAGCGGGCCATCGCTTCCTCATAACGCATCTGCGGGAATGGCGCTGGTATTTTGATTCCCTTTACTTCCTTCATCAACCGCGACATCATTTGTTCCATCATAGAGATGATATCGTCCTGGCTCATGAAGCTTGTTTCAATATCAATTTGCGTAAATTCCGGCTGCCTGTCAGCCCGGAGGTCTTCGTCGCGGAAGCAGCGGGCAATCTGATAGTAACGTTCCACTCCGCCGACCATCAACAGCTGCTTAAACAGCTGAGGCGATTGCGGAAGGGCGTAGAATTCACCAGGATGGACTCGGCTAGGGACCAAGTAGTCGCGCGCGCCTTCCGGTGTGCTTTTTGTCAAAATCGGAGTCTCAATATCCAGGAAGCCTTCTCCATCGAGAAAATCGCGGATTGCCTTCGTCACTTGATGGCGCATTTTCAGCGTCTCAAAAATGACCGGGCGGCGGAAATCCAAATACCTGTATTTCAGGCGGACATCCTCTGAAGCATCGGTCCGGTCCGAAATGACGAACGGCGGGGTTTTCGCTTCGTTGATAATCGTAACTTCCTCGGCATGGATTTCAATTTTGCCAGTTGAAATATTTTCATTGATTGTCCCTTGGTTCCGGGCAACAACCGTGCCCCGGATATCAAGGACGTACTCATTGCGGATTTTTTCGGCAATGCTATGAACCTCCGCTGAAGAGTCTGGATTGAAGACGACCTGGACGATGCCAGTCCGGTCACGCAAATCAATGAAAATCAGTCCGCCAAGGTCACGCCTTTTCTGGACCCACCCTTTCAAAAATACCTTATCACCAATTGCGGTTACTGGTACTTCCCCGCAATAATAACTTCTTCCGTACATCCTGTTTCCTCCTTACACCTGCTGTTACCGAAATTGTTTTGCTAAGGAAGCCAATTCGACCTCCGTCTGTTCGCCTGTTTCCATATTTTTTAGATTGATAACACCTTTTTCTAGTTCATCATCGCCAAGCACAGCAACAAACCTGGCACCAAGCCGGTCCGCTGCTTTAAACTGGGCCTTCAGCTTTCTGCCAAGGTAATCACGCTCAGCTGAAATACCTTCATTGCGTAATTCCTGGAGAAGCCCGACTGTATAATCCTTCGCCCGGTCACCGAGTGAAACAAGATAGCAATCAATTTTCCTTTCAACCGGAAGCTCGACTTTTTCTGCCTTCAGTGCAGCAATGAAACGCTCAATGCTAAGCGCAAAGCCGATTCCCGGTGTTTCCGGGCCGCCAAGCTCTTCGGCAAGCCCATTGTAACGGCCTCCGCCGCAAAGAGTCGTAATAGCCCCGAAACCTTCCGCTTCACTCATTATCTCGAAAGCCGTGTGATTGTAATAATCGAGCCCCCGAACAAGATTCGGGTCAACTTCAAATGGAATCTCAAGTTTCTTGAGATATTCCTGCACTTTTTCAAAATAAGCGCGTGAGCTATCGTTCAGATAGTCCACTATCGATGGAGCGGTTTCCATCAGCTCATGCCCGCTGTCTTTTTTGCAATCGAGGATCCTTAATGGATTTTTCTCGAGCCTTTTTTGACAATCCTCGCAAAACTCGCCAATCCTTGGCTGGAAGTGGCTGACAAGCGCTTCCCTGTGCGCTTTGCGGCTTTCGGTATCACCGAGGCTGTTCAAGACAAGTTTCAGTTTTTTTAGGCCAAGTTCGCGGTAAAGAGCCATTGCGAGTGAAATGACTTCCGCGTCAATTGCCGGGTCATTGCTTCCAAGCGCTTCAATCCCGAACTGGACAAACTGGCGGTACCTCCCTGCCTGCGGGCGTTCATACCTGAACATCGGCCCCATATAATAGAGCTTTACCGGCTGGTCCGGATTGCCGTACATTTTGTTTTCAACGAATGATCGGACGACTGCGGCTGTCCCTTCCGGCCTAAGGGTCATGTTCCTTCCGCCGCGGTCTGTAAAGTTGTACATTTCTTTTTCGACGATATCTGTGGAATCACCGACTCCCCGGCTGAATAATTCTGTATGTTCGAAAATAGGGGTCCTGATTTCTTGGTATTGGTACAGACTGCAAAGTTTTCTCGCAGCTTCTTCTATCAGGTGCCATGTTTCCACCTCTGGGGGCATGATATCCTGTGTTCCCCTTGGAATATGAATCGCCATAAAGACGCCTCCTTCAATATGTATGATTGGTCTGGAATAGTTGTTGATTTCCACTTCGCAAAGGAATGCTTCCGCGATTAATCATCGCAGGGACAGGCGGTTTTTGCCTGTCACGAGGCACACGCTTTCCGCGGGGCGTCAGTGGAGCCTCCTCGGCGCTTTAGCGCCTGCTTGGCTAGCTGCAGCGCCTAGCCCCTCGAGGGCGCTTCGGTCCTTCAGGTGAAGTCAAAGACCGACTTCTCCTTCAGGCCCTCCAGCGCTTTTCAGGGCTGACCAGGGCGCTTCCGCTTTTTATGGGGTCTCCACCTTGCCGCTACATCCCGCCGGAGTCGGTGCCCTACGCTTCAATCAACTAATTAAAACAAATATAAAAAACTCCCCTCCCCTGTTTATTGCTAAACAAGGGACGAGAGTTTTGGATTCCCGTGGTGCCACCCTAATTGAAGCTTAAAAATCAATGCTTCCTCTTTTACAGTTAACGCCTGCAACGTTCTCCCCTACTGTCAGTTCAGGGAGAAACCTACGGAGTGTTCATTCATTAAACCTGCATGCAGAATTGCTTCCAGCCCAAGGCAATTCCTCTCTGACCATGTTTTATGGCTTAATTACTGTGCTCCATCATCGGTTTTTGCTGATTATGGCAGCGCCGGTATAAAAGGCGCTTGCGCTTTCTATTTATATTAATGAGCATAACAAGGGTTGTCAATAGGAGACTAAGACCTTTCAAGATGTTTTTTTAGTTTTCGGACATCTCTCATTGATAAACCGAATTCGCTGGCCAGCTCGAATGACGTTGCCTGTTGTTCTCTTTCAATGAAATCGTGAAAGTTAACTCCGAAAACTCCCTTTCCGCCTGAATGTGCATGCATGCCTTTATCACTGAATCTCATCTTTTCCGCCTCCATGAAACGATTGTTTCAATAGTCTCCCCATATTCAAGAAAATGTAACATATTTTTTCCCAACCTTATTTAATATGCTTAAAATGAAAATTTTCAAAAAACCGAATGAATCCCATTGCCTTTTCAGTTACAATAGATGGGGTAAAGGAGGGTGAGAATGAAAAAGACATCCATATTGCTGTTGGCCTGCTACATATTACTGGCAGGATCACTGCTGCCCCTAAGGGAAGCTTCTGCCGCAGCGGCTACTACCGCGGGGATCGACAGCCTGAATATCCGCAGCGGGCCAGGCTTAAGTTACCGGATCGTCGCAACAGTAAAGAAAGGGACAGCTTTAACTGTCTTGTCTGAATCAGGTGAATGGGTCGAGGTGAAAATGCCCGGGGGTGAAACGGGCTGGGCTGCTAATTGGCTGTTAAACCGAAATAGCCAAAGCGTTGCTGTCTCCTCTTCTGTGGACAACCTCAGGATACGGAAGGGGCCGGGGACTCATTATGGGATTTCAGGCTATCTCTCAAAAGGACAGGCTGCCACAATTCTTGAGAAATCGGAAGAATGGACAAGGATCTCGAGCAACACTGGAAACGGCTGGGTTTCTTCACAGTTCCTCGTTCTATCCGAGTCAACCGGGAGCAAGCAAGCAACTACCACTTCGCCCTCTTCGAATGTTGTGATGAAATCGATCAATGCTGACATTCTGAACGTGCGGACAAGCCCTTCAACGACAGGAAGCATCGCCGGAAAGCTTACACTTGGCACAAAAGTTGAAGTCCTGCAGGAGAAAAACGGCTGGACCCAAATAGCCTTTTCAGGCAAAAAGGGCTGGGTGAGCTCTGAATTCCTGTCCTCTGCCGGGACAAGCCAGCAGCCGTCCGGACTGGCTAGTGGAATTACCGGAACCGTCACCGCAACAGCTTTAAGTGTCAGAAACCACGGTTCCCTTAATGGAAAAGTCATCGCGACTGTTAACAAGGGGCAGAAATTCACCATTATTGAAGAAGTGAACAACTGGGCGAAAATACAAGTTTCTCCAGGAAAATACGGGTGGGTTGCCGGGTGGTACCTGAAAAAGGGCGTTGCCGGGAACAACCAGACAGGCCAGCAGGTGAAGGACAGCCGGGCAGTCATTCTTTACGATGCGACAAATATCCGGCAGAAACCTTCCCTCGATTCAAAAGTGATTGAGAGGGCAAACAAGGGCACTGAATACAAAGTGAAAAAGCTATCTGGCAGCTGGTATGAATTAGAGTTGAAAGGCGGAGTTTCAGGCTTTGTTGCCGGCTGGATTGTCGAGGTTTCCGGGACAGCCCCGCAAATCAATAAAGAAGGCGGAGATGCCTACCTAAAAAATAAAGTCATCATCTTGGATCCCGGACACGGCGGAATCGATAATGGCACAACGGGCGTAAGAGGGACTTATGAAAAATCACTGACACTAAGGACGGCTAACACTCTGTACCATAAACTTTCCGCCAAAGGCGCTAAGGTTATGATGACGAGGGACCGAGATACATATTTATCACTTGCTTCGAGGGTTGGTGCAGCCCATTACCATGGCGCGGATGCTTTTATCAGCATCCATTATGACTCCAATGCTGACCGCACTGTTAAGGGCATGACGACGTACTACTATCATTCCTACCAAAAGAAGATTGCTGAAGAAATACAGGTTTCAACAGCGAATGCGACAAAGGCCAAAGACCGGGGTGCCCGGTACGGTGACTATCATGTCATCCGGGAAAACCGGCAGGCTGCAGCTTTGATTGAACTTGGTTATTTGAGCAATGCCGAGGAGGAAATGGCAGTTTTAACGAATCATTTCCAGAATGCCGCGTCTGATGGCATCGTAAACGGGCTTGCCCGCTATTTCAAAAACAAGTAAACGAAACCCCCGCCAGTGCACGCGACTGCGGGGGTTCGTTTTTGTATTTGCACTTTTACAACCCAATGATTAAGCACGGCTGTCCAGGATAAGAGTGACCGGCCCATCATTTACGAGGCTGACATCCATCATCGCCCCGAAAATACCGGTTTCGACCTTAATCCCCTTTTCACGCAACAGCCGGTTAAACACTTCATATAATTCGTTCGCATGTTCCGGCCGTGCCGCGGCCATAAAATTTGGACGCCTGCCTTTCCGGCAGTCCCCATAAAGGGTAAATTGAGAAACGGAAAGGACTTCTCCGCCCACCTCAAGCAATGAAAGGTTCATCTTCCCTGCTTCATCTTCATAAATTCGTAAATTAGCAATTTTTTCAGCCAAAAATGCGGCATCTTTCTCTGTATCTTCATGAGTAACCCCAAGGAGAATGACAAGGCCGCTCGAAATGGCTCCCTTCACTTCCCCCTCGACAGTCACACTCGCTTCCTTACTTCTCTGAACAACAGCTCTCATCTTGAAACTCCTTAAACATTGATAGTTAAAACAAAAGCGGACAGCCATTTCTCCTGCCCGCTTCAAACGCACTCCTAATTCATGATTCTTCTCACTGTATAAATATCAGGAATTTGTTTAATTCTGTCTACAACCTTTTGAAGATGGCTAACATTATGAATTGAGATTGCCATGTTGATGGTAGCCATTTTATTCCGATCAGACCGTCCGGAAACAGCAGTAATGTTCGTCTTCGTTTCATTGACGGCTTGAAGGACCTCGTTCAACAGGCCACGCCTGTCATATCCGTTGATTTCAATTTCAACATTGTATTCTTTCCTGATATTGAAGGAGGATTCCCATTCAACAGGAATGAGCCTGGATTGGTCTTCGGTTGTATCAATATTCGGGCAGTCCTGCCTATGAACCGAAACACCGCGCCCTTTTGTAATAAATCCAATAATTTCATCCCCTGGCACCGGATTACAGCACTTTGACAGCCTAATCAACAAGTTGTCAATACCGGCAACACGGACACCCGATTCCCTCTTTTTCACAGTTGGAGCCGGAGTCTTCAGGTCAGTCAGTGCATTTGCTATGCTTGCCTCCTGCTCCTGATCACGTTTTTTCCTCCATTTTTCTGTCAGGCGGTTCGCAACCTGGAGGGCGGTGATTCCGTTATAACCCACCGCGGCGAACATATCGTCTTCATTCATAAAGTTGAACTTTTCAGCCACTTTGCGGATATTATCAGCCGTAAGAATCTCCTTCAAATCAAAATTCATGCCACGGATTTCTTTTTCAACCAGTTCCCGGCCCTTGTCGACGTTTTCGTCCTTCCGCTGCTTTTTAAAGAATTGGCGGATTTTATTTTTCGCCTGGGATGTCTGTGCCAGCTTCAGCCAGTCTTGGCTCGGGCCGTAGGAATGCTTCGACGTCAAAATTTCGATAATATCGCCCGTCTTTAGCTTATAATCCAGCGTGACCATTTTCCCATTGACCTTGGCCCCGATCGTCTTATTCCCAATTTCTGAGTGAATCCGGTAAGCAAAATCAATCGGCACCGAACCCGAAGGCAATTCGATGACATCGCCCTTCGGTGTAAACACAAACACCATATCCGAAAACAAATCTATTTTGAGCGATTCCATAAATTCTTCAGCATTAGCCGTATCATTCTGGAATTCAAGGATATTCCTGAACCATGTCAGTTTTTGATCAAAGGATGCACTTTCACTGAGGTTTTTTCCTTCCTTATATGCCCAGTGGGCGGCAATCCCGAATTCGGCAATCCTATGCATTTCGACCGTTCTGATTTGTACTTCAAGCGGATCCCCTTTAGGCCCGATGACAGTTGTATGGAGAGACTGGTACATATTCGGCTTCGGCATTGCAATATAATCCTTAAAGCGGCCGGGCATTGGTTTCCAGCAGGTGTGGATAATGCCGAGCACTGCGTAACAATCCTTGATGCTGTTCACAACAATCCTGACTGCGAGCAAATCATATATCTCACTGAATTGCTTGTTCTGAAGGATCATCTTCCGATAAATACTGTATATATGCTTCGGACGGCCCGAGATTTCCGCCTTGATGGATACTTCGCTGACCCTATCCCTGACCTCATCAATCACGTCGTCCAAGTACTGTTCGCGTTCCGCACGCTTCCTTTTCATGAGATTGACAATCCGGTAGTATTGCTGCGGATTTAGATACCTTAACGCGGTATCCTCAAGCTCCCATTTAATTTTTGAAATACCGAGCCTGTGGGCTAGCGGGGCAAAAATCTCCAAGGTTTCATTAGCAATCCTCTGCTGTTTTTCAAATGGAAGATGCTTCAAGGTCCTCATATTGTGCAGGCGATCCGCCAGTTTAATCAGAATAACCCTGATATCCTGGGCCATTGCTACGAACATTTTCCGGTGGTTTTCCGCCTGCTGTTCCTCATGCGATTTATATTTAATTTTGCCCAGCTTCGTCACGCCATCAACAAGCATAGCCACCTCATCATTGAAAGCTGCCTCAATATCCTTAAGGGTGACAGCCGTGTCTTCAACGACATCATGGAGGAAACCGGCCGCAACCGTAGCAGGATCCATCTCTAGGTCTGCAAGAATGCCTGCCACCTGAATTGGATGGATGATATACGGTTCGCCGGACTTCCGGAATTGGTCACGATGGGCCCAGGCTGCATACTCGTAAGCTTTCTTCACAAGGGCAACATGCTCATCGTTCAAATAGGCCTTGGTCTTGTCGATGACTTGTTCGGCGGTCAGGACTGAATCATTCGCCATAAAATCACCTTTATTTCATAATGGATAAAAGAATGCCGGTCTTACAAGCGCCCAATTCAAAGACGGCTCTTGTCCCGGTTATATAATCAAGTCGGCTTACTCAATCTTGCAAATAGCCAATAAAATTAGAATGATTGTACCTATTATCGAGAAAAAAGGAGGAGATGTAAAGAGATAGGAAAGGATTTTTCAGGGAAATAAAGAAATATGTCGAAAATTCTTTCCCAACGACGCATTTTATCCATTATTCCCCACTATTTATCCATTTATCAATGGTACGGTCTTTATTTTACCATAGCTACCTATTGAGTCATTCCGTTTTTATATGGAACACTGTGAATAAAATCAAGAGAGCACCCGGATGAGTGCTCCCTTTGCTTAATAGCGCATCAATGTCAAAATGTCATAGCCTTCAAGTTTCTTACGGCCGTCAAGATAAGTCAGCTCAATCAAAAAGGCGATTCCCGCCACAATGCCGCCGAGTCCCTCTACTAACTTAATCGTAGCTTCGATTGTTCCTCCTGTTGCCAAAAGGTCATCGGTAATCAGCACACGCTGACCAGGCTTAATCGCATCCTTATGAATCGTAAGAACGTCCTTGCCATATTCAAGCCCGTAGCTAACTTTAATTGTTTCACGGGGCAGCTTGCCTTCCTTCCTGACAGGCGCAAAGCCAATTCCGAGAGAATAGGCGACCGGACATCCAATGATGAAACCCCGGGCTTCCGGACCGACGATAAGATCGATTTCTTTTTCGCGCGCATAGTCCACAATTTGGTCTGTCGCGTATTTATACGCTTCCCCGTTATCCATCAGAGTCGTAATATCTTTAAAGTTAATGCCTGGCTTAGGCCAATCGGGAACAATCGTCACATATTTTTTTAAATCCATTCTTTTAGTGCCTCCTCATTTTCAACAGGCTCCTGAAGGATTTTTCTGAACAAGCTCAATAGCTGCTCGTACGACGAATAAAGTAGATCCTTTTCAAGAGCAATTTGCGCATGCTTTTCCTGATACGTTTCAGATTCGGTCAGGTCGCGTTTTGATGCAGGTTTTTTTATTGAAATCAATCCATTTGTTATTGTAACAAACTCTAGCTCAAAAAACACTTCGGACATGAAATCAATTGTTTCTTTTGACCAGCCTCTCTTCTTTGCAAGCTGGCTTCCATACCGAACATAATCAAACGGTGAATTTTTTAGAAGAAAAGCATAGAACCACTTAAAGTGATCCCTGCTTGGGATTGTACTGAAAAAGTCACTTGTCTCTTTGTAAAGGACGGCATAAAGCCTTGCCGGTTTTTTTCCTTGCAGAAGAGTTTCAAGAACCTCCCGAGACGGGGGCATGTCCACAAGTACCACATTCTCCCATTCAAGCATTGCATCCCTTGCGGCCGAATGGTTAGGAATGAACAAAATTTCATCGTCTTCTTCCTGTACAATAGCACTCAATGATTCTTCATCAAAAACAATATATTTTTTCTTCACTAAAGGAAGCTTTCCTGGAAGTGACCGGAGTGTCCGGATTCCCCGAAAATCAAAAAGCTGCCAGTCTCTAATCGCAATATCCTGGACCATTATTTGAGGTTTCCTGATGTTGTTCCATTCGTTGATGGAAAGCTCACCAGCAATAGAAAGCTTTGAAGATGGCGAAATATGGTCAAAGAGCGAGCCAAGTCCGAATCCGATTCCGTCCAGTAGAGAGTCTTCATCTTTTAACGTCAGTTTTAAATGGCTGTTATCACTGCCAATCCTCCGGAGAGTAGAAACGCCTGCTTCTTCAATAGCAAACCTTGGCTTTGGATTATCCATGCCGAACGGGGCTAGCATTGACAGTTGCTCGAGTACGGCAAGATCTACTTCTTTAATTGATATGTCCGCATCAAGCTGGAGAACTGGTATAAAATCATCGGGTTTCATTTTTTCCTCAGCGAGAAGATTCAGCCGTTCACGTAATGAAACAACATCGGCCATCTTTAGCGTCATTCCCGCGGCCATCGGATGCCCTCCGAAATGGGGAAGGATATCCCGGCACTCGGAAAGATTCTTGTACAAGTCGAATCCCGGAATACTCCTGGCAGACCCTTTAGCAAGGCCCTTTTCGCTGTCAAAACTAAGAATAATGACTGGCCTGTAAAATTTTTCGACTAACCTGGAAGCTACAATGCCGATCACTCCAGCGTTCCAGCCTTCATTGCCGACAACAAGAACCTTATTGGATTCGGGAGGAAAATCCCGCTCCACCTGTTCAATCGCCTCAGCCGTAATTTCCTGAACAATTGCCTGCCGCTCTTTATTCAGCCCGTCCATTTCCATTGCTAGCGAATCCGCTTCGGCAAGGTCTTCTGTCAGCAGCAGCCTCACGGCCATGCTGGCATGTTCGAGCCTGCCTACTGCATTGATTCTTGGTGCCAGTGAAAAACCGATTGTTTCCTCATTCACTGTACGAGGTTCAACACCAGCATGCCGGAACAAGGCTCTTATTCCGATGTTACTCGTTCCTTTAAGCTTTTCAATTCCCTTTTTTGCAATCAGCCTGTTTTCTCCCGTCAGAGAAACGAGGTCAGCAATCGTACCAATCACTGCTATTTCAAGTAAATGTTCTGGTACGAACCCGTAAAGGGCGTGCGCTAGCTTAAAGGCAACGCCTACACCGGCAAGCTCACGAAATGGATAATTGCTCTCCGGCAGCTTCGGATGGATGATCGCAAGGGCTTCTGGAAGGACTGGTCCAGGCTCATGGTGGTCTGTAATGATCAAATCCATCCCTAACTCACGCGCAACATCGGCCTCATGGATGCCGGAGATACCTGTATCAACAGTGATAATTAATTTTATTCCTCGATCAGCCGCTCTTTTGAACGCAGCTTCATTGGGTCCATAGCCTTCAGTAAAACGATCCGGTATGTAAAAATCTACTTTCGCCCCTAGAGCCCGGAGCGCCATCATCAGGACCGTTGTGCTACTCACACCATCCGCATCATAATCCCCATATATCAAAATCGGTTCTTGTGCGGAAATCGCCCACTTAATCCGCTCAACCGCGGTATCCATACCTTTCAATAAAAACGGGTCGTGGAACTCTGCACCGCTAAACAAAAAAGACCGCGCGGCTTCAACAGTGTCCAGCCCCCGGTTAACGAGCATCAAAGAAACAAGGCGGGAAATATTCAGCTCCGCCGCCAAACGATCCGCAAGAACATCATTGGATTCACGAACAATCCATCTCGTTTTCGAGTTTAACAAAGCGTTCACCCCTCAACTTTTCCATTATACAGGAGAGCGAAAACCAGCACAACGAAAAAAAAGAAACCGCAAAGAATCTGCGGTTAAACTTGCGGTTGATCATTATAGCGTTTCTTTTCCTTATACGTAATGAGCACGCCTTTTTTCTTAAGTTCCTTGTTCTTCCATTCAACCCAAATCTGAGCGGCAATGAAAATCGACGAATACGTCCCGACAATCAGGCCAACTAGAAGAGCGAGTGAAAAGCTTTGAATTGACTCACTTCCCAGAAGGAGCAACGCAACAACCGTAAAGGCAACCGTCATGACCGTGTTGACGGAACGACCCAATGTTTGCCTGATACTTGTATTTACAACATCCGCAATTTCCTGGGATGTTTTCAGCCTGCGGCGTTTCTGCATGTTTTCCCTCATCCGGTCAAAGGTGACAATCGTATCATTGATCGCATAACCAACAACTGTTAAGACAGCGGCGATAAAGGTAATGTCCACTTCCCATCTGATCACACTGAAGAACGGGAAGATGAAGAACGCTGCGAACAGAAGCGCGATGATTGCCGAAACTCCCATCGGAAGTTCAAATCGGAATGCAACAAATACGATCAAGCCAAGTGACGCAATGAGGAGGGCTTTCATCGCATTTTTTGCCAATTCCTTCCCTACAGTTGGGGAAACACTGTTAACTGTCGGGTCTTCCCCGAATGTTTTATGCATTTCCGCTTTAAGCTTTGTTACTTCTTCCTTCGAAAAGTCATCTTTGAACCTGGCAACGCCAATGTTTTTCTTTTCGCCGGAAATAACAATATCGTCTGTTTCAAAACCGGCTTTTTTCAATTCACTTGAAACCTTTTCCGCAGTCAGAGGGGCGTTCGAAAGAATTTCCACCCTCGTACCACTCGTGAAGTCAATGCCCAGATTCATCCTTAAAACAAGGAGGATGATAATGCCAACAGCGACAATGGCAGCCGAAGCGGTGAAAAATGCACGGCGGTTTTTAACAAAATCGAAACGGTCGAACTTTGTTGGCAAGTCAAGTGTGTCCATGTTATCAGATAGGCTGTAAATCTGTTCTCTTTTCACCCCGAACCAGCCCGGCTTGTTTTTCATGAACCCGCTGTTCACCCAGAGGCCAAGCAGCCATCTAGAAACATATACATTCGTAAAGAAGCTGCCAAGAATACCAATGATCAGGCTAGTTGCAAACCCCTTAACCGAGCTTGTCCCATAAAAGAAAAGCACCGCAGCGGCAAGCAGGGTTGTCAGGTTGGCATCGGTAATGGCTGAAAGGGAGTTTTCATTCCCAGCCTTAAAAGCAGCTTTGATTGATTTGCCAACTTTAATTTCCTCTTTAATTCGTTCGTACGTAATAATATTCGCGTCAACAGCCATCCCGACGCCGAGAATGAGGGCCGCTATCCCCGGAAGCGTCAGGACCACATTCAGCCAATCAAAAATCAGTAATGTCAGGAACATATAAAAAGTCAGCGTGATGGTAGCGATAAAGCCTGGAAATCTGTAGTAGCCAATCATGAAAGCAAAAATCGCAAAGATTCCGACTAGACCGGCAAAGATTGTTTTATCCATTGCCTGCTCCCCAAATTTCGCTCCGACTGAAGTAGAATAAATTTCAGTCAGTTTGACCGGCAGGGCACCGGCATTCAGCAAGTTCGCAAGCGTTGTTGCTTCTTCGGGAGTGAATTTCCCGGTAATCTGCACTGAGTTTGTGTTGAGCACTTTTGAAACACTCGGAGCAGAAAGGAAACCAGGAGTTTCCTTCGTGACTTCTTCCTTGAAGGAATCCTTCCCTTCTTCAAAATCAAGCCAGATGACAAGGACATTATTTGGTGCTTTATTAAGGATATCTTCCGTTACTTTCCTGAACTTGTCGGCACTTTTCAGTTTCAGGGAAACACTCGGATTGTTGTTCTCATCAAACGATTGCTTTGCGCCGCCTTCAACAAGGTCCGTTCCGTCCAACATCACCTCGTCGTTAAAGTCCCTGAAGCTTAAATTGGCTTCGGTTGAAAGGATTTCACGCGCTTGTGCCTGATCGGTCACGCCCGCAAGTTGGACCCTGATCCTGTCTGTCCCTTCAACCTGGATGTTCGGCTCGCTGACGCCAAGCACGTTAATCCGTTTATCAAGCGCTTCAGCCGTACTTGCCAGTGCAGTCTTGTCAATTTTCTGCCCTTTCTTTGCCGGCTCCACCTTATAAAGAATTTCAAAACCGCCTTGGAGATCCAGGCCGAGTTTAATATTGTTCAAGATGTTTTTCGATGTGGCACCGATGATGCCCCCGACAACGAGTATGATAAGAAAAAATGCCACGATCCTGTTGCGCTTAACCATTCTGTCGTTCCTCCTTCAATTCCTCACAGCTAAAACCATTGCTTCAATGTCAATATTTTCATTATGTATTATCAAGATTTCCCTGTCAATTTGATAATGGTAACATCACGAAAAGAAAACATTCAAGTTTGGCTGCCCTAAAACCACAAGAAAGGCTCCGCAGTGAAAGCGGAGCCGAGTGGCGTGGATTACTTCAGCAGCTCTTTCCAATCTTCCTCATTATCAAAAGAAAAAGGGGATTCCTTATATGTTTCAATTGTTGCATAACTGATAAAATCACTCATCTTCACAGACAAGACATCCTGAACAATTTGATGGAGCTGTTTTTCCTCCTTGACCTTCCTCCATTTTTTATGAATGAGATATCCCCAAAGATCCTCCCCGGAAATGGAATTATTCCCAAGCAGGCGGAACTCCTCCAATTTACTCTGGAGGAATGGCGCAAGTGTCCCTCGGTACCGGTCGAAAAGATGTCTATTCTCCATTTTGCCCCTCCCGTTACAGTTTGTCTTTTTACACGCTCCATGTGTCTGTTTGTCCATTACGATGCATATAGTTAATTGTATATGAAATCCACTATTTTGAGAAGGTGGGAAACGGATGTCGAAGTTTTTAAAAGGGACAGCGATCCTGCTTCTGGCAGGCTTTATAACGAGAATCCTCGGTTTTATAAACAGGATTGCAATTGCGAGATTCATAGGGGAAGAAGGCGTCGGGCTTTATATGATGGCTTATCCCTCCTTAGTCCTTGTCATTACGATTACCCAATTCGGCCTGCCGGTTGCCATTTCTAAAACGATCGCAGAGGCGGAGGCACGCGGCGAATATGGCAAAATAAAAACAATACTCGTTGTCTCGCTCGCGACTACTTTGACTTTATCAGCCATTTTCACGCCTGCACTCATCCTTCTCGCCCCATGGCTAGCAGAAACCTTATTTACGGACAACAGGACATATTATCCTTTAATCGCCATTGCTCCTGTTGTGCCGGTCATTGCTGTATCCTCCGTGTTAAGGGGGTATTTTCAGGGCAGGCAAAATATGAAGCCGGCCGCCTACTCGCAAATTCTTGAACAATTTTTTAGAATTGTCCTTATTGCTGTGATGACAAAAGCTTTTTTGCCTTATGGAATCGAATATGCCGCAGCGGGGGCGATGCTCTCGGCGGTAATCGGAGAGGTTGTCTCCTTTATTTATTTACTGACAACTTTCAAGCTCAAGAAGAAGTTTCGCTTGAGAAAGGACTTTTTTAAATTTGTTCGTACCGGGAGGCAGCCTTTCCGTGAATTGATGAGTGTAGCCGTCCCTACAACTGGGAGCAGGCTGATTGGCTCCATTTCGTGGTTTTTCGAACCGATTGTCGTTTCACACAGCCTAGGGATTGCCGGGGTGGCTGCGGCTGTAGCGACGAAACAATATGGGGCATTGACCGGTTTTGCCATGCCCCTGCTGCTCCTTCCATCATTTATCACGTATTCACTTGCCACATCTCTCGTTCCGGCTATCAGTGAAGCGAACTCAAAAAATGACACCCGTTTAATCGAGCACCGCCTCCAGCAATCTTTGAGGCTGTCCTTTCTGACCGGCGGTATAGCCGTAGTTGTGTTATATGTCCTTGCAAAACCGTTGATGCTTTTAATGTATGGATCGGAAAATGGCGCCCACTTCATCCAGATTATGGCACCCTTCTTTTTGTTTTACTATTATCAAGGGCCTCTCCAGGCCGCATTGCAGGCATTAAATCTCGCCCGGGCTGCCATGTTCAACAGCTTGATTGGTTCAGTCGTGAAAACTGCCGTCATTTTCCTCCTTGCTTCCCAGCCTGCTTTTGGAATAAATGGCGCGGCCCTTGGGATTATTACAGGCTTCGTATTAGTAACGATGCTCCATTTTGCAACAGTTCTAAAAAGGATTTCTTTTTCATTTTATTTTATGGAGTATGCAAAAGCATTTCTGGCAATCGGTTTGTCGGGTTTATTCGGTTCGTACCTCTATACAAATATGTATTCCACCGCCCCTTTAGTAAACAGGGTTTTATTAACTGTTTTTTGCATGGGAACCGTCTACTTGCTTCTCGTTTTATTCCTGAAGCTGATCAGGCCAGGTGAGCTGAAGAAAATTCCAATTGTAGGCGGTTTTCTTGCGAGGATTTCATTCAGATAAACCCCTATAAAAGAAAAAGGCCGGCAGTAAAAACTGTCAGCCTTATTTTTTATCACTCTTATCGATGTAAAATTCACCTTTGTCATAGCTGCAAAAAGAAACTCCTTCAATCTGCGGGGCACCCAGTTTTTTTAGCTCCTGCTTGAGCCAGGAACTTGTTTTGTTAATTCTCTTTAAATTTTCTTCCTGTATAAATCCGTCAATAATGAGCGGCATTGTAATGTCACCTTGATTTGACTTTTTCTTCTTTGCTTGCTGGGGTTCCTTTTTGAAAACAGACAGCTTTCCGGATGTCTCCAGTATCGCAAATTCAACGTCCGAGATATTTCTTATATTTTTCTCACGGAGTTGGACGAGCAGATCATCAAAATTATACCGCTGCTTTTTCATTGCCTTTTCATCAATCGTTCCCTTGTTGATAATGATGGATGGTCTTCCGTCAATTAAGTCCCTGAATCTCTTACTTTTGAGAGAGATGTATGCAAAAAGTATTTGCAAAGCAACAATTGCAATGATGGGAATAAGCGTATGAATGAGGTGATCCTTCGTATTTTCAATCGCCATAGAGGCAATCTCAGCCAGCATGATAGTAACCACAAGATCGATGACACTTAGTTCGCCTACTTCTCTTTTCCCCATCAGGCGGAAAGTAACAATAATCAAGAGGTATAACAGGACGCTCCGAAAGAGTATTTCCCAATGATGAGCCATATTTCAATCCTCCCGGAAATCGATATGCTTATTTTCCTCTGCTGTTGGAAAAAAAGTCCGGTACTTTTTTCCATGGCTCCCCGAAAAAGAATTCTAAATATTTTTTACCCGAATATGCTTGTACTAGGCAAAGACTGCTAAAACATGTGCAGGCGGAAGGGAGAGGGTTAAAATCGAGTCAAGGAGCGTTGGGAAAGGAATCCTATATGGATTAATCTTCATTTTTGCTTTTGCAATTATGAACTCACTCATTTTCTCGTTAATATTGCGATTTACTTCTGTTCGGGAACTGTCTCTTGAGTACATCATAACGGCCATGTCCTTTATCGGACTTTTTGGAGGGGGCTTTCTTGCCGGGGGGAAGGCAGGCGAAAAAGGCTGGCTTCTTGGCGGCCTGACCGGGCTGTTTTATTCCCTGATTGTTTTTTTGTTTCAGTATTTGGGATATGACAGGTTATTCGACGGCGCGCAGCTGGTTTATCATATCTGCTATATTCTGATTTCCATGATGGGTGGGATCCTGGGAGTGAATATCGCTTCCCCGAAGAGAATAGCCTCCTGACAATACAATGCCCCAGGAATAATGCAAAAGGCATTCCACCTGTAGCGGAATGCCTTTTTTGTACTTGATTATGCGTTTGACGTTTCAGAAGCGACAACATCGCGGATTGCGGCGCGATCATATGTAAGCCTGCTTCCATCCCCACAGCGGATGACAACCTTGTCCTCATCCAGTGCATCCACAAAGCCATGAAGGCCGCCAATCGTTACGACGCGGTCCCCCTTTTTCAGTTCACTCTGCATTTGCTGAACTGCTTTCTGGCGCTTCTGCTGCGGACGGATCAAAAGAAAATAAAATAGAACAAACATTAGGATTAATGGTCCTACTGTACTAAGTAAATTTCCTCCACCCATTTCATTACCTCCTTTCAATCCAATCTATTTAGAAATTTTTCGCATCCGGTTTATTGAAGCCGTAACGCTCAAAATATTCTTCTCTGAAGTCCCCCAGACGGTCTTCCCTGATTGCCTGTCTGACTTGCTCCATCAATTCTATCAGAAAATGCAAATTATGATAAGATGTAAGTCGAATTCCGAATGTTTCGTCACAACGGATTAAATGCCTGATATAGGCTCTGCTGTAATTGCGGCATGTATAGCAGCTGCAATTTTCATCAATCGGTCCGAAATCACGTTCATATTTCGCGTTTTTCACAACAAGCCTGCCTGTGCTCGTCATCAACGTCCCGTTCCGGGCAATCCTTGTTGGCAGGACGCAGTCGAACATGTCCACGCCGCGAATCGCTCCGTCAATCAATGAATCAGGCGAGCCAACCCCCATCAAATACCTCGGTTTATTCGCTGGCAAAAGCGGGGTCGTAAACTCGAGGACGCGGTTCATGACATCCTTCGGTTCGCCGACTGAAAGGCCCCCGATCGCATAGCCTGGAAAATCGAGACTGACTAGATCCCTTGCGCTCTGTTTACGGAACTCCTCATATTCCCCGCCCTGGACAATCCCGAACAGCCCTTGGTCTTCAGGTCGCTTGTGTGCTTTTAGGCAACGCTCCGCCCAGCGGGAAGTCCGTTCAACCGAATTTTTCATATATTCCGGGGTCGCTGGGAATGGAGGACACTCATCAAAAGCCATCATAATATCCGGCCCAAGGGCATTTTGTATTTCCATCGCCTTTTCTGGAGATAGGAACAACTTGTCGCCATTTAAATGGTTCCTGAAATGGACACCTTCCTCTTCGATTTTCCTGAACTTACTGAGGCTGAATACCTGGAAGCCGCCGGAATCAGTCAAGATTGGCCTGTCCCAGTTCATAAATTGATGAAGGCCCCCGGCTTCACGAATAATTTCGTGGCCCGGCCTTAGCCAGAGATGGTACGTATTGCTTAGGATAATCTTCGCACCCATCTCCTTCAGGTCTTCCGGTGACATCGTTTTTACTGTGGCGAGTGTCCCTACTGGCATGAAAATCGGTGTTTCAAAGCTTCCGTGTGGTGTATGGACTCTCCCCAGACGTGCCCCGGTCTGTTTACATGTTTTTATTAATTCATAGCGTATTGCAGCCATAGTCTTTCTCCTCCTAAATAATCAGCATAGCATCCCCGAAGCTGAAAAAGCGGTACCGTTCTCTGACAGCCGTTTCATACGCATGCAGGACGTTTTCCCTGCCTGCCAGCGCGCTGACAAGCATAATCAGGGTTGATTTTGGCAAATGGAAGTTTGTTATCATCCCGTCGACCGCCTGAAATTCATAACCCGGATAGATAAAGATGCTCGTCCATCCCGAATCTGCCCTGAATTGGCCGCCATTTGATGAAGCCACCGTTTCCAGCGTCCTCGTTGACGTTGTCCCGACTGTGATGATCCTGCCTCCAGTTTCTCTCGTTTCATTCAGGAGTCTTGCCGTCCCTTCTGATACGATATAAAATTCGGCATGCATATCATGTTCAAGGACATTTTCTACACTGACCGGACGGAATGTCCCGAGGCCGACATGAAGGGTAATAAATGCAGTGCTGACCCCCATTTCCCGGATTTCCTCAAGCAGCTCCTCCGTGAAATGCAGGCCGGCTGTCGGCGCTGCGGCCGAACCTCTTTCTTTCGCAAAAACGGTCTGGTACCTGTCCTTATCATCAAGCTGTTCTTTAATATACGGCGGGAGCGGCATTTCGCCAAGAGCATCGAGAATTTCATAGAAGATGCCGTTATACTTGAATTCCAGCACCCGTCCCCCATGCTCCGCCTCTTCCGTGCATACCGCTGTCAAAAGGCCTTCGCCGAACTCTATTTCCATCCCAACCCGTATTCTTTTCGCCGGCTTTATAAGCGTTTCCCATTGATCGCCATCAATCTGCTTCAGTAGGAGAACTTCAATTTTCGCGCCGGTGTCCTTTTTTGCACCATAAAGCCTTGCAGGAAGAACCCTTGTATCATTCAGGACAAGGCAGTCCCCTTTGCGGAGATATTGTTTTATATTTTTAAAAATTGCATGGTTTATTTCGCCCGTTTCTTTGTTCAGTACCATCAGCCTGCTGTCAGTTCTGTTTTCAAGTGGCGTTTGGGCAATCAATTCCTCGGGCAGATGGAAATCAAATAAGTCTACTTTCACTATTTTCGCATCCTAACTATATTTTCTTGCAATATTAATTGAATATAATTTTTGATCGTTATTGTTGAATTGCGCTACAGGCACTTCGCTTTCCGCGGGGCGTCAGTGGAGCCTCCTCGGCGCCTGGGCGCCTGTGGGGTCTCCACCTTGCCGCTTCATCCCGCAGGAGTCTACGTGCCTTCCGCTCCATTCAACTATGCAAAATTCTTTTGTTCGCCTATATAGTTCTTAACGAAACCTTCCGATGGCCATGAGAATGAGTGACAGGACAATACTAATGACAATTGATGTGACGACTGGGAAATAAAATGTCATGTTCCCTTTTTTAATCATGATATCACCGGGCAGTTTACCTAATTTGAGTAACGGCATCAACAGCCCGATGAAAAAAATGATTGCACCAGCGGCCATTAGCATTTTTGATAAACCTGTCATTTTTTCGGTACCTCCATTTGGAAATGGCGATAAACAAGGTCTGTGACGACCCTTCCTCTCGGGGTCCGCTGCAAGAAGCCAATCTGCAGCAGGTAAGGTTCGTATACATCCTCAATTGTATCCGATTCTTCGCCGATTGATGCAGCGATTGTATCAAGTCCGACAGGCCCGCCGCGAAACTTTTCGATAATCCCTGTTAAAAGCTTATGGTCAATATGATCAAGTCCAAGCTTGTCGACTTGAAGGAGTCCAAGGGCTTCATCGGCCATGGCAAGATCAATTTCACCATTTCCCTTAACCTGGGCAAAATCACGGACCCTGCGAAGCAGCCTGTTCGCAATCCTTGGTGTTCCGCGCGATCTTCTGGCAATCTCGGAGGCAGCAACCGCGCTAATTTTTGTACTCAAAATGTCCGCTGTGCGCTCAACAATCTCTTTTAATTGTTCTTCCTTATAATACTCAAGCCGGGACAAAACTCCAAACCGGTCCCTAAGGGGTGCCGAAATCGCACCAGCCCTTGTAGTTGCACCAACTAGCGTAAACGGCGGCAAATCCAGCCTGACCGAGCGGGCCTCAGGTCCTTTACCGATAACGATATCCAGGCAAAAGTCCTCCATGGCCGGATAAAGAACTTCCTCTATTGACCTTGGCAGCCGGTGAATTTCGTCAATAAACAAAACATCTCCCGGCTCAAGTGAGGTTAGAATTGCCGCGAGATCGCCCGGCCGCTCAATGGCAGGCCCGGAGGTTGTCCTGAGGTCCACTCCCATTTCATTTGCGATAATGGCTGCAAGAGTAGTTTTCCCCAAACCGGGTGGCCCATATAACAGAACATGGTCGAGTGTTTCCCTGCGCATGAGAGCTGCCTTGATAAACACTTCAAGATTAGCCTTTACTTTGTCCTGCCCGATATACTGGCCAAGCGTCTGCGGCCTCAGGCTTGTCTCAAATACAAGGTCCTGCTGGTCTGCTTCGCTTGATATGAGTCTCTCTTCCATATCGATCATCCTACTTTAAAAGCCGCTGCAGGGCTTTTTTGATATATTGGTCCGTCGACAGTGTTTCCTTCTTGAGTTCTGGAGAAATTTTATTGATTTCCCTCTCTGAATACCCAAGTGCCTTCAACGCAAGTACTGCTTCCTCAAATTCTTTCACGCCGTTCTTTGCAGCGGGCGTTTTGGCATCCTGGTTGAACAGGTCTGGAAACAGATTTGGTGTTATATGCTGGAGCTTTCCTTTTAAATCAAGGATCATCTGGCGCGCAGTCTTTTTCCCAACGCCAGGAAACTTAATTAGGAATGCTTCATCCTCGTTTTCAATGGCTGTGACAACCTGCTCCGGCTCCCCAAAAGCAAGGATGGCAAGCGCGCCTTTCGGACCAATACCGGAAACACTCAATAGCTTTGTGAACAGCGTCTTTTCCTCTCTTGTTGAGAATCCGAATAATCCCATGACATCCTGCCTGACATAATGATAAAGGAATACAGTCACTTCTGTACCTGTTTTCCCTGAATAGGCAAAAGGGTTTGGCGTTGCAATCTGCCAGCCAATACCCGAGTTTTCTACTACTATGTATTCAGGCCCAACAAAATCCAATTTCCCCCTGATAAATTCAAACAATACACTCTCTCCTCTTCGTTGCTGTATCTCATTCTACCATACTATTTTTATTTATTAGAATAAAATAGTTGCATTAACTATGCCTTATTACTTATAATTAGAAAGGTTTAAATTTTCAGATTGGGGGTTTTTGGAAATGAGGAAATTGTTCGCATTGCTTGCCGTTTTCACTCTCGCATTCGCAGTGATTGGCTGTTCCAACAAGGAAGAGCCAAAAGGATCCGAGGACACAAAGAAAGAAGAAAACAAAGCAGAGCTTACTGACCAGGTCAAATCAAAAATGTACAACGCTATTCGATTGGCAGAAAACAAGGTGGATACGGTTTATGCCAACGACACTGATGAAGACACCGAAAAGCCAGTCCTAAATGCAACTTTTGCTGACGAAGCTGCCGCTGAAGCGTTCCTTACCAAGTACTACAGCGAAGACGTGGCCAAGCAAATTTCAAGCCACTATTCCACTGGTGAAAAAAATAAGGATGGCAGGCCATTTGTAAAAGAAGATCCTTTCTTTGCGAAGCCAATCTCTGGCACAACTCAGGATGATGTGACAATTGAAGGCGATGCAAATAAGGGAACGGTTAAAACGAAAGACGGCGTTACATACACAGTTGAACTAAAAGACGGCCAATATGTTATAACAGGCGTTGAAAGCTAATTGATGCGTAAGAAGACCAGGCGAATGGCCTGGTCTTTTTGTTTTATTCTCCATATCCGTATCCGTCATTGTCCATTTTCTTCACAGGCAGAGTAAGGCTTAAAGCTTTCAAGCACTTCCACATAACGGTCCCTTGTCCTGATTGGAATGCCTTTTTGCAACTCGACCTGCTTGCGGCTTTCCAGCTTCTTCACATCAATTTGGAAAAAGGACTGAATGATCTGTGAATAGGGCGGCCTGCCGTTAAAAATAGCGAGAACGCCTTCTTCATTAAGCCCGAAATATCCGTTCGCCTTTAAAAGAGGGGAAATATCCTCAACATGTTTTCTGAGCACAACTGATTCCTTCCCCACATCCACTGCCGCCCAATTTTTATATTTAGCCCAAAATTCCTCCCACGATGCCACGGACACGTAAGATTGCTCCTGGCTGACCTCTCCGTCCACATACACCTTCTCAAGAGTGACCTTTAAATGAAGAGGTTCCGTCTGTCCGCCTGCATCCATCGTCAACCCACCATCCGCCGCTAACGCAACAAACTCCTGACCAAACAGCCCGCCAAACAGAAAAAAGAAGAACACAGCCAAAAAACCAGCTGCAACCCGCCTCATCCTAACCACCTCTTCCTATCATATAAACTAAATAACAATAAACCCATTCATAGCATTTCCCGATTCTGCCTAAATATGTGAAGCAGGGGACGGTTCCAGTGCTTCATTCGGGACCCGAAAGATTAAGTGAGGCGAAGGGCAGCTTTTTTTTCTTGTTCCCGGCTAAATTTTTGATTGGCTTTGTTAAAGGAAGGATATTGTTGGGGTATAACTACGTTGATTGAAGCGAAGGGCGCCGACTCCGGCGGGATGTAGCGGCTCCACTGACGCCCCGCGGAAAGCGTGTGCCCGAAGTGGAAATCAACAGCAAAATTTAACAAAAACTATTGAATAAAAAAAGGCCAACCTCGGCCCGTCATACTGAATTAAGTTCATCCTGTATCTTCTTGAAGAATTGCTGCCTTTCCTTAAATTGCCCCATTGTCAGCTCTATTATCTGGTAAAGTAAATGTTGATTTGGACTTGCACTATTCTTAAAGATTCTGTTCCATTCCCGTAAAAGATCAGCGGGATACGCAAGAGCGTATAAAAACGCTTTTACACTCATGAAGGCAGCAAGGTTATTGTATTTTGCCAATTCCTCGAGTGACCAGTGAAGAAATGGCAAGATTCTGTTCGAATATTGAAGGTAATCGAGGACGGGCGGACCAATACTGATTAAATCGAAATCAATCAAATAAACCTTACCATTCTTCGAGCGGAGAAAATTATGATGGGCCACATCACCATGCAAGATTACCTGTGTTCCCTCTGTAAAGAAAGCCTGTTGTTCTTTCATCCCCCGCAGCGCAAATTCAGCCCAACTAATGATTGATTCGGTTGCTTGCCGATTAACAAAATAGTTGATCATTGGTTTATTTGCCTTAAACAATTCCAATCTATTTTCCCATTTATCAATAAGCGCTGCTGGAGGAAGAATCGTTTTATACCTTTGAACAATTTGCTGTGTAATCGAGTGATATTTTTGCAAAAGCTTTAAGCCTGCAAAGCGGTCTGCCTCTCTTAGAAAAGTAAAAGGGTTCGGATGGGGCTGAATATATTCGAGGATGCCCCAATACAGTCCGTCGAGGTAATATGGCTTCCGTCTGCCTGGACAAACATACGAGTAAGTATGCGTAAAGCCTTCTTTTTTAAGGGTTGCGGTAAAGGCCTCCTGAAGCTTCAGGCGATGATAGGAAGTATAGCCTTTAACGATATATTCGCCGATTGCAGATTTCAAAAAAAAGACAGATGGACGGATCATGTCGAGTTGATCAATTCTCCCCGGAAAACCGGTCCTTAAATAAGAGAGGAGACGATGATGAATATTCTCGTCTCCCTGGTGTTTATCTCCCCTAATCCGCGCTTTCATCGGCGTTTCCGGATTGGAATCCCGATAGTCCGTACGGATGCACAAGTGGCGGCTGGGCAAAAGGAAGCGGCGGTGCAAATATTCTTGGGATGGAAGGAATAAATTCCCTTTCCTGTCCTCCTCTTTGCATGCCATCCGATGGCTGTTGTCCCATTTCGGGCATCTGGCCGCCTAATTGTGGCATTTGCTGTTCACCATAAGGCATCTGCCCCCCAAGAGTCGGAAGTTGGGGACCGAATTGACCCATCATCGGCAATTGTGAACCTGCCTGTTGGGTAGTGCCACCTGGAAACTGAGTTCCGAACGGAGGCATTCCATATGGTGCTTGCTGACCATAAAATGGCTGACCCATTCCCATCGGATATTGCTGCCCCATCGGCATACCGCCGCCGGCCATTGGCTGCTGGCCGTACATCGGCTGATCCATTCCCATCGGGTATTGCTGGCCCATCGGCATTCCCCCGCCGGCCATTGGCTGCTGGCCGTACATCGGCTGACCCATTCCCATCGGGTATTGTTGCCCCATCGGCATACCGCCGCCGGCCATTGGCTGCTGGCCGTACATCGGTTGATCCATTCCCATCGGGTATTGTTGCCCCATAGGCATTCCCCCGCCGGTCATTGGCTGCTGGCCGTACATTTGCTGCTCCATTCCCATCGGATATTGCTGCCCCATCGGTATTCTCCCGCCGGTCATTGGCTGCTGGCCGTACATCGGTTGCTCCATTCCCATCGGATATTGCTGCCCCATCGGCATTCCGTCGCCCATTAGCTGCTGGGCATCATATGGGTACTGCGAATATGGATTCCCAGTGTAGCCAATAGGTGATTCATCTATTGTTTCCCCGGTAAAAGAACCTTGTGGACCAAAAGGATACTGTTGAGCTCCAACCTGCATCGGCTGGCCCATTAAAGGTTGGGAACCACTCCCCATACTATAAGGAAATTGCCCATCCTGCATTGGAACTTGTAGTCCAACCCCCATGCCTGGCTGATAAGGCGCCGCAGCTCCCCCAACCCCGCCATACTGGCCATGACCCATGTGATGCATATAAGGCATATATGAAGATGATGATGATGATTCATCTTCATATTGCTGAACAGCCATCGCTCCCGCAACTCCCGGCATCATTCCTTCAGCTCCTGGAACCATTTGAAGCTCTGGATAACATGGGTCCGGTTGAACCATCATTCCTTGCACGTGGGGTATAGGGTAACAAGGATCAGCCGCCATCATCCCCTGCACTTCAGGATACGACGGGAACATAGCTCCTGGCATCATTGCCGTTTCGATTGGTGGGCACGGGAAAACTTCCACCGGCGGGCACGGAACCGGACATGGATGGCAAACCCCAGGCATAACCGGTGTTACAGGAAAGCAATACTCTTCGTATACAATTGGCTGTTCTTCATACACCGGCATTACCGGTGCAGGTGCTGGCAGCGGCTGGATTGGCATTTCCTTTACGGGCTTCACTGGCATTTGCTTTACAGGCTGCACTGGTACTTCCTTTACAGGCTTCACAGGCATTTCCTTTACAGGCTTTACTGGCATTTCCTTTATTGGCTGCACTGGTACTTCCTTCACAGGCACTTCCTTGACTTGTTTTGGCGGAAGTGGTGGCGGAGCTGGCACTGGCATTACTTTCACAGGCTGTAATGGCACTTCCTTTTTTGGAGGAAGCGGAATTTCTTTTTTAGGCGCGATTGGCACCTCTTTTTTCACTTTGATCGGCATTTCTTTTTTCGGCATAACTGGAACTTCCTTCTTTGGCGTAACAGGCATATTGGCCAAGTTCATAAAATAATAATTATCGATGTCCACTTCCTGGATAGGCTGCTGTGGAGTAAACGGCGTGACAGGAGATTCTACTGCTATTGGCTGGGCGGGAACTGGCACGTCTGGTGATTCCTCAGGCTGCAGTGGCTTGATATTGGCAAAAGGGTGCTCAGCTTTTGGGACTTCTTTTTTTACCCCGAAGTTTATGGCCGCCCCCGGTTTCGTCGCGCCAGCAGAATCGCTTTTTTTAACACTTCCGCCTGCTGACGGGACCTTTACTTTCATACCGGGCATAATCATATCAGGGTTGCTGAGCTGTGAATTCATTTTCTTCAGCTCTTCAAAATTCACGCCGTACTTCTTGGCGATCTTCCAAAGAGTATCCCCTTTCTGTACGATATGGATCTTCACTCTGATTTCCCTCCTATGGCATAAGTCCATATAGTGTATGTTGGTGTGGGCAAAATGCTAACAATCTACATAAAAAGTTATGCAAGTGCCGCTTCCTTTATGATTGGGGCCAGTCCAAGGGAAACTACGGCCCATCAGACACTGCAGATGCTTGAAGGGTTATGGTAAAATAGAGAGTATCGACTGTTTAGGTGAAATTTCGTTTTGGGAGTGGTACTATGGGTGAGGAAAAAAAGCTGCTAGGTGAAGAACGGAGGCTTCAGATTCTTTCCCTTTTAAAGAATAGTGAATCCCCGATTACAGGGAGCGAATTGGCAGCATTTGCAAAAGTAAGCCGGCAAATCATTGTAGGGGATATTACCTTACTTAAAGCAAAGGGCGAGCCAATCATCGCGACTAGCCAGGGTTATCTGTATTTTAGCCATTCACCGCTCTCCCCGGTTTTTGAAAAGATCATTGCCTGCTGTCATGCCCCGGATCAGACGGAAGACGAGCTTTTACTAATCGTGAATGAAGGGGTTACAGTGAGGGATGTGAAAATCGAACATCCTGTTTACGGTGACTTGACAGCCTCCATTATGGTTTCGAACACCGCCGAGGTAAGCCAATTTATGCAAAAGATCAAGACGACGAAAGCAGCCTTTTTATCCGAGCTGACTGGAGGGTATCATTTGCATACATTAGCGGCCGCTTCGGAACAAGCGCTGACTAAGGCAGAAAAAGCATTGCACGAAGCCGGGTTCCTTATTGAAATTGGGTGAAATACATAAAAGCGTCTGGATCCTTCCAAAGGATTCAGACGCTTTTTTATAGTAAATTTGTTGATTGCCGCTACGGGCACACGCTTTCCGCGGGGCGTCAGTGGAGCCTCCTCGGCGCTAGCGCCTGTGGGGTCTCCACCTTGCCGCTACATCCCGCCGGAGTCGGTGCCCTTCGCTTTAATCAACATCAGTTTTACGCCCCTGTCCCAAGGATTTCGACTTTTTCTACAAAATCGAGGCCCCGCAATCTTTCGAGCAGGTCTTCAATATCTCCCTGCATTTGCGTTGTATTCATAGAAAGGGTGACATTGGCTCTTCCCTGCAACGGAATGGTCTGATGGATGGTCAGGACATTGCAGCCGGCTTCAGCCACAAGGCCAAGCAGGCGGGACAGAACCCCGGAACGGTCTTCCAAATGGAAAATGACCGTAATCAAACTCTCTTTCACAATTGACGCAAAAGGGAAAACGGTGTCCCTGTATTTGTAATAAGCGCTTCTGCTTAAATCCACTTGCGCAGTTGCTTCGCCAATGGACTCAACTTTCCCCCGGTCAATCAATTCCTTTGCTTCCAATGTTTTTTTCATGACATCGGGAAGGGCATCTTCCCGAACTAGATAAAACTTTTTATCAAACCGGCTTGACTTCATACAGACACCTCTTCACGGAACTTTACTCTACAAATTCGAATTCAAACTCAAGTAACCGAACCGTGTCACCGTCACTTGCCCCTCTTTCCCTCAGGGCATCGTCAATACCCATCCCGCGCAGCTGCCGCGCGAAACGCTTAACAGACTCATCGCGTGAGAAGTCGGTCATTTTAAACAGGCGTTCCACACTGTCGCCGGAAAGGACATAAGCACCATCCGGATCCCTCGTAATTTTGAAATCACGCTCTTCCTTCTCATGCTTATAAACAACCCGGTTAACATCCGTATCAACGAGTGCTTCTTCATGAATAGGAAATTCGGGAGTTTCCGCAATCTTATCGGCAATCGCAAACAGCAAGTCTCTCAGGCCTTGCCTGGTGATGGCCGAAATCGGAAAAACAGGGAACTCTTCTTCAAGCTGCTCCTTGAACTTTGCCAGGTTTTCCACGGCTTCCGGCATATCCATTTTATTGGCGACAATAATTTGCGGCCTTTCAGTCAGCCGAAGATTATATTGTTTGAGCTCAGCATTAATTTTTGTGTAATCCTCAAAAGGGTCTCGCCCTTCCGTCGCGGCCATATCAATTACATGGACAATGACACGCGTCCTTTCAATATGCCTTAAAAACTGATGTCCAAGGCCTACTCCCTGATGGGCCCCTTCAATCAGACCGGGAAGGTCCGCCATAACGAAACTGCGGCCGTCGTCCGTTTCCACGACCCCAAGATTCGGGACTATCGTCGTAAAGTGATATTCTGCAATTTTTGGTTTTGCAGAGGAAACAACCGAAAGCAGAGTCGATTTTCCTACACTTGGGAAGCCGACAAGCCCTACATCCGCAAGCAGCTTCAGCTCAAGAACGACATTCCGCTCCTGGCCCGGCTCGCCTTTTTCAGAAAGCTCGGGTGCCGGATTTGCCGGAGTGGCGAACCTCGAGTTCCCTCTTCCGCCGCGGCCGCCCCTCGCAATGATCGCTTTTTGCCCATGTTCGACCAAATCGGCTATAATTTCGTTTGTTTCCTCATCATAAACGACCGTGCCCGGCGGAACTTTGACAACCATGTCTTTCGCATTTTTGCCATGCTGGTTCTTGGACATGCCGTGTTCTCCGCGCGTAGCTTTAAAATGGCGCTGGTAGCGAAAATCCATCAGCGTGCTCAGGCCTTCTTCAACCTCAAATACAACATTCGCGCCTGAACCGCCGTCTCCACCAGCCGGCCCGCCCTTTGGCACATATTTTTCCCGGCGGAAAGCAACCATCCCGTCGCCTCCATCGCCGCCTTTTATATAAATTTTCACTTGATCAACAAACATTTTTTACTTCCTCCAGTCTGGCCATCCCATCATCCATAACATGGCGAGATTCATTTCCCCTATTATTAGCGGAACGGCATAAATACTTTCAGGGTAAGCTCACGGTCGGAGAAATTGCTGACAGAAATGTCGAGCTCGTTCTGCTCCTCAAGGAAAGCATTAATGAGCTTAGTCCTTACTATCTTTCCGCTAAATTCAAAAAAGAAACAAATCCCATCTTTCACCTGATCAATGCAGATGGAGAGGTTATTTTCTTGAAATTCTTCTACGGCAAAATCCAACACGGAAAAGAAAGCGGCAGTCCACTTCGTAAGGACCTTTTCATCTACCGGCCCCGATTGTGTTTCATTTTCTTTGAGCACTTCATATTCAAGATGAAAATGATGTTTTTCCCAATTTGCCTTTAAAAGCAACGAAGCAAACATGGGCATTTTTATATTGGATAGTTTCGATTCCTGCTGGGTCTCAATAATTATTTCGTCGATGATGGCTTTGGCGCGATCCATTTTGTCCAAATCAAGATTCCCTTTGATGAGCTGCAATCTGTTCAGCCAATCATGGCGGGAATGCCTGAGCACCTCGACAATATCCCAATTCTTCTCCATACTCTACTCCTTGTTTCCAACGCCGTTTGCCCATAGTATAACAAAAAAAGTAAGCCGCGTATGCAAATTTGAACTGCTTAGGAAAAATACGGTATGTACGCGCTATTTGGCTGTTAATCACCACTCCGGGCACACGCTTGCCGCGGGACGAAGCTTCTACCTGAACATCTTCATGAGAAATCTATGAATTGGCTCCGCGCTGCTTTGCGACGAGCTGAAGTTCGCTTCCTCGAATATTTGGCGCAGGAGCATCCAAAGAGTTTATGCGACTGCATGGCCGCTTTGGAACGGATTACTGTCGCATAGAAAGCTGTTATGCGACTGCATCGCCGCTCTGGAACGGATTCCTGTCGCATAGAAAGCACTTATGCGACTACAAGCCCGCTCTGGAACGAATTCCTGTCGCATAGAAAGCGTTTATGCGAATGCATGGCTGCTTTGGAACGAATTCCTGTCGCATAGAAAACGTTTATGCGACTGCATCGCCGCTCTGGAACGGAATGGTGTCGCATAGAAAGCGTTTATGCGACACCATGGTTGCTTTGGAACGAAATTGTGTCGCATAGAAAGCGCTTATGCGACTGCATGGCCGCTCTGGAACGAATTCTTGTCGCATAGAAAGCGTTTATGCGACTACAAGCCCGCGCTGGAACGGATTCCTGTCGCATAGAAAGCGCTTATGCGACTGCAGTGCTGCTCTGGAACGAATTCCTGTCGCATAGAAAGCGCTTATGCGACTACAAGCCCGATCTGGAACGGATTACTGTCGCATAGCGAGCGTTTATGCGACTGCATGGCCGCTCTGGAATGAAATTGTGTCGCATAGAAAGCGTTTATGCGACTGCATGGCCGCTCTGGAACGAATTCCTGTCGCATAGAAAGCGCTTATGCGACTACAAGCCCGATCAGAAAACGGATCCTGTCGCATAGCGAGCGCCCCGAAGGAAATGCGATACCATTTTCGAAGAGCCGGTGCCCCTCGATCCAATCAACGGAGTTAAAATAAACATTAACCTTCTTCCAAACCTACACCTTTGAACAAAAAAAGACCCCGGCCGTGAAGGCCAGAGTCTCCGTTGTGTATAACTTAAACTTAAGCTTCCTGAGCTGCTGGATAAACACTTACTTTTTTGCGGTCGCGGCCCATGCGTTCGAACTTCACAACGCCGTCAACTTTTGCAAAAAGAGTGTCGTCTCCGCCACGGCCTACGTTTTCACCTGGATAGATTTTTGTTCCGCGCTGGCGGTACAAAATTGATCCACCTGTGACGAACTGGCCATCCGCACGCTTTGCGCCAAGGCGCTTCGAGATGGAGTCACGGCCGTTCTTTGTAGAACCTACTCCCTTTTTGGAAGCGAACAATTGAAGATCCAATTTCAATAACATTTATTCCACCTCCTGGTTTTTGAAGGTAATTCGTATGTGCTGCCCGTATTCTTCCTCGATCGTCTTCAGCTGGAAGTACATTCCCTCAAGGAGGACCTGAATTTTCTCCCGCTCCTGCGCTGGCAGGTTATCCTGAATTTCGCAGCGGAGCAAGCCTTCATCATAGTCAATCTCCGTTAGAGGAACAACTCCTGTCATTTCATGGATTGCATTGATTGCCCCAATCGAAACAGCGGATGCGCCTGCGCAGACGATATCCTTGCCCCTCTCGGCAAAAAATGCATGCCCTGAAATCGAAAACGAACGAATCAGTCCGGTTTCATTCCGGGTAATGGTTACATCAATCATAAAATCACGCCTTATGCGTTGATTTTGCCGATGACAACTTTAGTGTACGGTTGGCGATGACCTTGCTTTCTACGATAGTTTTTCTTCGCCTTGTACTTGAAAACAATGATTTTCTTCGCACGGCCCTGCTTTTCAACAGTAGCTGTTACAGAAGCGCCTTCAACAACCGGGCTTCCAACTTTCACGTTTTCTCCGCCTACGAAAAGAACTTTATCAAAAGTAACTGTTTCGCCTGCTTCTGCGTTAAGCTTTTCGATGTAGATGGCTTGGCCTTCTTCTACACGGATTTGCTTACCGCCAGTTTCGATAATTGCGTACATGAACTTGCACCTCCTCAAAGTCTAAGACTCGCCATCGCAGGCGTTTTGCAAAAGCAAAAGCTTATAGCCTGGTCCTGAGCGGTTGTAGCACGGGTGCGCTACAAACATAACATGAAAATACTATCACATAAAGGGAGACAGTGTCAATATGTATTGTCCGCTTTCTTCCTTAAATCCTCAGCCTTTCCAAACTGCTTCACTAGATAAAAATCAGCAACTGAGTCAACTTGCCTCATGATAATCGACAAGCCTAGTGCTTCCTCAAGCCGTTTTAAGTGAATTTTCCCTTCTCCTTCAAAAACAACCTTTACCCTGGGGGACGCTTCCACCAGGACTGCCTCTTCGACCGAGCCCCTCTGCTCCCACAGCTCACGCTCCAGTTTAAACGCCTCTGTTTCCGGGCTTGAGACCCTTCCTGTTCCTTCACAGGCCGGGCATTTCACTGTCAAAGTTCCGGAAAGCGACGGCCCGAGCCTTTTCCTTGTCAGCTGTAGAATCCCGAGGGAGGTGAAACCGGCAACCCTCGTCCGGCGGCCATCCTTTCTCAGCTCAGCCTCCAGCTTTGCAGCAACCTTGCTTCTTGCTTCCTCTGTTTTCATATCGATAAAGTCAATCAAGATCATGCCTGCAAGATCTCTAAGCCGAATTTGCCTGGCAACTTCCTCCGCCGCCAGCAGATTCGTTTTTAGCACCGTATCCTCAAGGTTGTTTTTGCCGGAAAACTTCCCGGTATTGACATCGATGGCCGTCAGCGTTTCCATTTCTTCAATGAGCAGATAGGCGCCATTCTCGAGCCAGACGACTCGTTTTAGCAGCCTTTCCAACTCCACCGAAGCCCCATGCGCTGCGAGAATATCTTCTTTTCCGGAGTAATAGCTGAATACTAGGTGCATACTTTTGCCAGAAAATCGCGCCTTCAGCTCATTAAGCAGGCCGGAGTCATCCGCTATCACTTCCCCGGATTCCATTTGCTCAATGATCGGAAGTACCTTTTCAACAAATGGGTCGTTTTGGAAGACAAGTCCTGCCTTTTTGAGCGAGCCGGCTTTCTGCAAAAGCTCCGCCGCTTCACGCCGCAGCCGTTCGATTTCTTCAACTATTTCCACGTCAGCCGCCGTTCCCGCCGTAGTCCTGAAAATCAGCCCTTCCCCTTCCAGCCTGGCAGTCCTTCCAAGCTCACGAAGTTCCTCCCTCCGCTCGGGGCTGGCGATTTTTTTCGATACAGCGAGATAATTCCCCTTCGGCATATACACAAGATGGGTGCCATTGACCTCAATTATGCCTGTCACCTTGGCGCCCTTTGTGCCGGTGGGGTCTTTTTCCACTTGGACAAGCAGGCGCTCCCCTTGCCTGACGTAAGCCGAAATGCTTTTCCTTTCCTTTTCCTCCTTCGGCAGCCCAGACTGGACGTATTCAGCCACCGAGTCGCGATGGAGGTACGCGTTCTTGTCTGTGCCGATATCAACAAACGCCGCATTCATGCCGGGCAGGACTTTGGTGACGATCCCTAGAAAGATGCTACCTGCGAGCGACTGTGTTTCAGCACGTTCGATTTCGATTTGCCTGACTTTGCCGTTATGGATGAAAGCAGCCCGTTTTTCTCGATAGCCGCAATTTATGATAAGTTGATTCACTCTCATGCCTCGCTTCTAAAATTTCCTTCCTTCATTATAGACGCAAAAAAAGGCATTCGCCAGGAACAGACCGGGAACGCCTCACTTCACCTTCTTAATATGCATAAAACAAGTCGCCAACTTTGCCGTTCATCTTTTTTTCGGCAAAAACGTAATGAAGGAGTTCATTTTCATCAAGTATGCCTTTTTCTCCCTCGTCGCTTTCAACGAGAATAGAATGTTTGCAGCCGCGCCGAAATTTTGCCAGCACCCGAATAATTCCTTCGCTTTCATCCGCTCGGATCGGCTTCAAAGCCGCCAAGCTTTCCTCTTTATTGCCATAATACCGTTCGAGTAAAAATCGCATAAACACGAATTGACGCTGCTTCCATTCAAAAAACAAGGTGAAATAGAGAAACCCTGCAATTACCCAAATATTTAAATGAAGCGGGGCGGTTGCGAGTGTGAGCGCTGCAAAAAGGGTCAGGAAGGCGAATGAACAGATGAGCGTCCATTCATGCGCTTCAGGAAAAGGCTTCCAGGCTGATAGCAAAAGAAATAGGAGTTTGCCCCCATCTAACGGCCATATAGGAAATAGATTGAATGCTAAAATCATTAAATTATATTTCATAAAAAGCAAATAGGCAGATTCCGGAATCAGCCCATTTACTTGGAGGACGTAAGCCGCCGCCATCAGCCACAGATGTTGCACGGGCCCAGCTAGAATGACAATCAGCTCTTCCTTCATCGGCCGGTTCCCATGTTCATCCATCTCGGCCACGCCGCCGAATGGCAAAAACGAAATCCGTTTGATCCGCCAGGAAAAAAATAATGCTGCCGCTGCATGGCCAATCTCATGAATGAAAATAATCGCCAGCAACATGCAGAGCTCCAGGAAATGCGCGGTCAATGCCGCTGTCGCCGCAGCCAGCCATAACAGGGGATGGATATGGATGAGCTTTAGCAAAGAAGCCGCTTTAGTCAAATCTGATCACCTGAATGGGGTCAATAAACTCATCGCCTTTTTTTATTGCAAAGTAAAATTCCCCTTTCGATTGGTCCTTGCCGGCCCCCACGGTGCCTATCTCTTTTTCCTTCGGTATAAACTCATACAGGTTCACTTCAATCGTGTCAAGGTTGCCATACCATGATTCCGTTTTGTCGCTGTGCTGGACGACGACCGTTTTGCCCAATCCTTCCTTCTTGCCGGCGAACATGATCCAGCCTTCATTGACGGCCTCAACTGGCGTACCTCTATCTGTTTCAATCATGATTCCCTGGCCATTCTTTTCAAAATTCTCAAGTATTTTGCCGGTGGCAGGGATGGAAAAATCATTGCCCGGCTCACCTTCCTTTTTCGGCTCGGGCAGAAGCGCAAGCGGTTTGCCGAACTTATCCTCATACCACTTACTTACAGAAGCAAATTGAAAATCCTGGCTAAACCCTTTTTGGACAAGGCCTTTTACTGGTTCTAACGCAGATACTTGGCCTCTGTAAAGGATTGCGATCACTAGGAACAAGAACGCAGAACAGAGCACTTTAAAGAAAAACACTTCTTTCTTAAAAAGCGGATGTTCACCCTCACCAGGACCCGCCTCATAGGAGACAAGCTCATCAAAACCATATTTATCATCCTGAATAAGCCAGCCCGCCGGCTTTGTGTCCTTTGTTTCTCTGTGTTGGCGCGGCAGCCTAGGATGGCGGCTCCGTTCTTTCTTCCGCTTTGCGATCCGCTTCCGTATTTCCTCCCTGTTTGGATGCATGTTCCCCACCAGCCTTTTATCGCATATATTAGTACAAGTCTATGAGAGACCTGTCCCAGGTATGCCAAAGCTTGTTGAGAGGTTTTTATCTGATATAGGTGGAACCGGCAATGAACCGGGAAAACAACCAAAAAAGCCCCCTTGGCTACATATGCCTAGTGGGACTCTCTTAAAAATATGGATGTTGATTTACACTGCGGGCACACGCTTTCCGCGGGGCGTCAGTGGATTCCTCCTCGGCGCTCAAAAGCGCCTGTGGGGTCTCCACCTTGCCGCTACATCCCGCCGGAGTCGGTGCCCTCCGTTCCAATCAACGCAGTTAAAATTAAAATACAAACCTAAAATTTATGAACGGACTCCAAAGAATCTCTTAATCTTTGTCAAGACGCCGGGATTGTCTTCCTCCAACTGCTGAAGCGGGATCGATTCTCCAAGGATACGCCTTGCGATATTGCGATAAGCAATCGCTGCCTTGCTGTTTGGATTCAAGGCAATTGGTTCGCCATAATGGGAAGCTTTGATGACTTCATCATCATCCGCAACAACTCCGAGCAGGTCAATTGAAAGATGATGTGTGATTTCATCAACATCCATTGTTTCGCCGTTTTTCATCATGTGCGGACGAATCCGGTTGATGATCAGCCTGGGCGGTTCAATGTTCTCTTCCTTTTCCAAAAGGCCGATGATCCTGTCAGCATCACGGACGGCCGATTTCTCAGGCGTCGTAACGACAACCGCCTTATCAGCACCGGCAACAGCATTCCTGTATCCGTGTTCAATTCCGGCCGGGCAGTCAATAATGATATAGTCAAAATCCTGCTTAAGTTTTTCAACCAAGTCCTTCATTTGTTCAGGAGTGACTGCCGTTTTATCCTCTGTCTGTGCGGCGGGCAACAGAAAGAGCAGCCCATCGAACCGTTTATCTTTCACAAGCGCCTGATGCATTTTGCAGCGGCCAGCCACCACATCAACAAGGTCGTAAATAATCCTGTTTTCAAGCCCCATCACAACATCGAGATTCCGGAGGCCGATATCCGTATCAACAAGGCACACCTTTTTCCCCTGCAGGGCAAGGGCTGTACCTACATTTGCGGAAGTCGTCGTTTTGCCGACGCCTCCCTTTCCGGATGTGATAACAATTGCTTCTCCCACATTAACGCCCTCCTTCAAATCTAGTTAATCCAGGCCGAATGCTTGAAAGGGTCTGGAGCCTGTCTATGATCATCTCATTCTCTTCATTTATGTATGCGCATTCCATTTCACGGGGATTCCCTCCGCTGCCGGGGTTATCCGGTGAAGTCATCAAGAAGTGGCTGATCCTCAGCTGGGATGGCATCATGCCTGAAGCGGCAATGACAGCTTCCTGGTCGCCGAAGCAGCCAGCGTGGGCGATTCCCTTTAGGACGCCCATAATGAAAATGTTCCCACCGGCCATGACCATTCCACCGGGGTTTACATCCCCGATCAGGAGAAGGTCCCCCGGTACCTTTAGCACCTGCCCGGAGCGGACCATTTTTGCCACAGTAGCCACCGATTCTTTATCCTTTAACGCTTCAGCTTCCTGCTTTGTCAGCACATTCGATTCGAGCGATGCAACGGCAAGG
The DNA here is from genome assembly GCF_003515685.1 of Neobacillus notoginsengisoli. Classification (GTDB taxonomy): domain Bacteria; phylum Bacillota; class Bacilli; order Bacillales; family Cytobacillaceae; genus Bacillus_D; species Bacillus_D notoginsengisoli. Next base: position 66,958 of record NZ_QWEG01000006.1, read on the forward strand.
CCTTTATGCCGGCGAATCAATTCCTTCAATTCTTCCTGCTGCTCGGCCGTTAAATACCTATTCCCGGTATGCACCTTTACATTGAGGAGCTGTGTTTCACCATTACTTGGCTGCTGGGAGGAGAGTTTGCCCGTTAAATCCTTTTTCAATTCTTCATATGAACAAAGATCGTCCAAGAACAATGTCAGGCCGTCCTTTGTTCCTTTTATCGTTACATTTTGCAATTTGTTCATGGCGACCTTCACCTCGATTGTCAAAAAACACAGATAGACCATTTACTTCCCGGCAACACCAGGTTTGGGCAATCTTCCACTAAAAACATTTCGACATGCACTGTCAAAATTCCTCTATAATAATGATTCCTGCTCGGCTAATTTTTCAAAATACTGCTTTAGGGGGTAAAACGCCAAAACTAGAAACAGCAGGTTCAGGCAAATGACCGGCAGCAGCCTTGCCTGGGAGAACTCAGAAAAAGTAAGATTCGTTATATGGAGGAAATGGTTCAATTTGTAGATGACCATTTCCAAAAGAGAGATACCGGCCATAACCGTGATCGCAACGACCAGTATATTTGTCTGAAGCACCTTCATAGCCTTCATAACAAAATAGATTGTCAGAGGCAGAAGGAATAAATAGACTCCAATAATTTCAGTATACACGATATCGAATAGCAGGCCGAAGGCAAATCCGTACAATATGGCATATTTTTGCGAACCATAAATCGCCAGCAACAGAAGCACGACCATCAAAAATCTTGGCACAAGGATCCATTTCCCATAAAAAAACTCAGTAGGCAGCAGCTGAACGAATATGCTCTCAAGCGTAAAAAAAAGGAACAACAAAAGAGGAAGAAAGAACCGGTTCACAATTCTTCCTCCTTATCGTCCACCATATCATTTCTATCAGGCTTCATCATGAGTCTTTTCACGACCATCACCTCACGGATGCCGTAGAAATCGGCTTCCGGTTTTACGAGTGCAATTTGGTTCAGGCCATACTGGTCAGGCTCGACTTCAACAATCTTACCAACAAGCAGCCCCTCTGGGAAGACTCCCCCAAGGCCGGATGTGATGACGATCTGTCCTTTTTTCACTTTCGCCTCATAAGGGATTTTCTTCACTTTCAGCAGCTTTTTCTCATCATCAAAGCCTTCAACGAAACCAAAAACCTCGCTGTCACCCTGGGTCACAACGGAAATCCTGTTTTTTGGATCCATTGCGCTCAAAAGCTGGACCGTGGATGAGAAGTCATTGGCTGTTTTTATTTTGCCGACGAGGCCTTTAGAAGTGATGACAGCCATATTTTTCTTGACATTGTCGGAAGTTCCCTTATTGATAATGATCAGCTCATTCCAACGGTCGGGATTGCGGCCCATAACGGATGCATGAATTAGATCCGATTGGCTGAGCGATTCGGTTTTGCCAAGAATATCACGAAGCTCCGTATTTTCTCTTTTCAATCGGTAAACTTCCGATTCAAGCCGGACGATATCTTCAACACGGGATTTCAGCTCTTTATTTTCACTGTATGTATCTTGAAGGTCATCTACATTTTCAATAAAGCCGGCTACATATTGCACTGGCCTGGAGACAAGCGATTGAAGCCAGCCGGTGCTGTCCTTAACGAACTGCTCCGGCCAAGTCAGCCTCTCGCGCTCTCTTAATGAAAATCCAATCAATGCTACCAGGATAATGATACTTACAAGCAAAATAATGAGGCGTTTATTCAAAAAGAATTGCGGCATGATTTTACACCTCTGTATTCAAACATTTAGCGGGAGTCCCTTGGCCTATTTTTAAACAAGTTAATATGGTCAAGTGCCTTCCCTGTTCCGATTGCAACACAGTCAAGCGGGTCTTCCGCGATAAGGACAGGCATATTTGTTTCTTCGCCAATCACTTTATCGATATTGCGCAAGAGTGCGCCGCCACCCGTGAGAACAATCCCGCGGTCCATAATATCCGCTGCCAGCTCAGGCGGGGTTTTCTCAAGTGTGTTTTTGACCGCCTCGACAATCGCATAAACGGTATCATGAAGCGCGCCGGCAATCTCCGCCGCGGAAATTTCAATTGTTTTCGGCAGCCCTGTCAAAAGGTCGCGGCCGCGTATTTCCATATTTTCAATGTCTTCCGTCCCGCTTGCGGAACCAACTTCCACTTTAATGCTCTCCGCAGTCCGGTCACCAATCATTAAATTGTATGTTTTACGGATGTACTGGCTAATCGCTTCGTCCATTTCGTCACCGGCAATCCGAATCGACTGGCTCGTCACGATTCCGCCAAGTGAAATGATTGCCACCTCAGTTGTTCCTCCGCCAATATCGACAACCATGCTTCCAGTCGGCTCCCAGACAGGCAGATTGGCACCGATCGCCGCCGCGAATGGCTCTTCAATCGGGAAAGCGTCCCTTGCGCCGGCCTGTTTCGTCGCATCAATGACAGCACGCTGCTCAACGGCCGTAATGCCTGATGGTACACACACCATGATGTATGGCTTGCTGTTTTTGAAAAAGCCGGTGCTCTTTGCCGCCTGCTTTATGTAATATTTCATCATTGTAGCGGTTGTTTCATAATCGGCAATGACACCATCTTTCATCGGCCTAAGCGCGACAATATTGCCAGGCGTCCGGCCAATCATGTTCCTCGCATCATTTCCGACTGCGACAATATCCTTTGTGTCATTCTGAAAGGCAACTACAGACGGCTCCCTTAAAACAATTCCTTTTCCTTTTACGTATATAAGAGTATTGGCAGTCCCCAAGTCGATGCCAAGATCTTTACTTCCAAGTCCAAACATGCGTGTATCTCCCTTTCCCTTGCAAAAATGCATTCATTTTAACCGATTCATTTCATCTCAAACATTGTAGATTTTTACGATATTGTTTCGTTTTTTGTACGGGCAGGCCCGTGAAAAATCATAAATAATATTATAACGCAACGTCAAATAAAAGCATAGTGTTACAAATACCCTTTTTCCTTCAGGCTGATGAATTTATTTTCCCCGATGATTAAATGATCAAGGACATCAATGCCAATGATTTTGCCGCATTCCGCCAGACGCTTTGTCACCTCGATATCCTCCCTGCTCGGCGTCGGGTCGCCTGAAGGGTGATTATGCAGGCAAATAATCGACGCAGCCGATCGCCGGAATGCTTCCTTAAACACCTCGCGCGGATGCACGATGCTGGCATTCAAGCTGCCGATGAAAATAGTTTGTTTATGCAGCACTTGGTTCTTTGTGTTTAAATAAAGGCATACGAAATGCTCCTGGCTCAAAAAACGCATCTCGTTCATCACGTAGTTAGCCCCATCCTCAGGGGAGCGGATCACGTACCTTTCATTGTTCGTCAAATTGGCAACACGGCTGCCAAGCTCAAGCGCAGCCATCAATTGGATCGCCTTCGCTTTCCCAATCCCCTTAATCGCGGTAATTTCTTCGAGCGAGGCTGCCTTAAGAAGCCTCAGCCCTTCGAAATGGGACAGGAGCCGATTGGAAAGCTGGAGGACCGATTCATCCTTCGTGCCTGTCCGAAGCAACAGGGCAATCAACTCATGGTTTGAAAGGCTTGCCGGCCCGCCGGCAATAAAGCGCTCGCGCGGCCTTTCTTCCTGAGGATAATCGCGGATCATCAATGTATTCAAAGTCAAGATTATATCCTCCCTTTTAATAAGGGAGCCCGGATAGGGAAACGGCCAACTGTCTCCTTACATAAACCTACCATAAAAAAGACGACTTTAGCCTGATTGAAGTTTCAACCTTATGCCGGAAGTTTTCCAGGCTGGCCCGTTAATAAGGCAGCGGCCAGCCGGCTTTCCTTAGTTCCCTGACAGTCCGGGAAACAGGAAGGCCCATTACGGCGAAATAATCGCCGTCAATTCTCTTGACAAGCATGCTGCCGAGTCCCTGGATGCCATAGCCGCCCGCCTTGTCAAAAGGCTCGCCGCTGTTCGCGTAGTACTCGATTTCCCTGTCCGTCAACTCCCAGAAATGGACTTCAGTCTTTTCAAAAAAGCGGACCTCATTCCCCGGGCTGATAATAGACACCCCGGTGTAGACATCATGTGCGCGTCCGGATAAAAGCTTCAGCATCCCGACCGCCTCCGCGTAACCCGAAGGCTTGCCGAGAACGGCGCCATCGCAGACGACAACAGTGTCGGAACCGATGACAAAATCGTGTGGATGCTTTGAAAAAACAGCTTTTGCTTTCCTTTCAGCAAGACCCATGACAATTTCCTCCGGTGAGGTACCAGGTTCAAAGCTTTCGTCGATATCAGAGCTGTAAATGTGGAAATTCAGATGGAGATTTTCCAGAAGTTCTTTTCGCCGTGGAGAAGAAGAGGCTAAAATGAGGTTCGGCATGTAATCACCTTTCTTTTGTTCGGTTTGGGGAGATACAGATTCATCGTATCAAACTTCGCCCCGGCAAACAATTTATAATGGTTAAAGTGGCAAAACTTTTTGTTTCTTATGCAATTGTGTCGGAAGTTGACGTTTCTGCATGCAAAAACGCCCAGTTTTGGACCGGACGCTTTATAAACAAAGTATGTTGATTTCGGCTTCAGGCATTCTTAAAACGCCTGATATTTCTCGAGGAAGTTCAGTAAATGTTGTTGGGCGCTGTGGGCGTCGGCGGATTCATGCTTCTTTTCAAAATTGTCAAGGCTGCCCGCTGCTTTGGAAAGCTCGTTGTATAGGGCGATGATTTTGTCGTTTGAGAATTTACTGGCATCAATTGCCTCAAGTATGCTTCCTGTATCTGCAATGGACGATACGTTTTTGCCGGAATAGGCTGCTGCTGCGGCAGTGCTTAATGCATCGTAAATTCCCGGTGCCTTGTCCAAGAACCCTTTTTCAGTCGTAGATGCTTTACCTGCTTTCCTTTCAGAAAGGGTGATTTCCTTAGCATAAAAGTCAATGCCTTTCTCTTTCAAAATAGCCCCGATTTCCTTGGCGCTTTCGATACTGCCGGCCAGCCCTACGAGGAGCATTTTCTTATCGTCCATATCAAGGATAGCGGACGGAATTCCCTTAGCCTCGAGCTCGTTTTTGACAACCAAAGCCGCATCTTTTCCTGAATATACGCCTTCCTGGACAGCAAAGGCCGTAACTGGCAACAACATAACAGGTTCGGTGGCCGCTTTCTTGGCAGGACTTGTTTTTTCACCGTTTCCGCCGGTCGGTTGTTCCGTGTCAATCGGCTTGCCCGCTGTAACGACCGGCTTATCTGTCAGGACCAGTTTCAACATCACAGCACCGTAAGTCAATCCCACCAAGACGGCGAATACAATTGAAAAAACAATTGGCTTTAATGGTCCGAACCTTTTTTTGTTTGAGGATTTAGTCTGTTTTGGATAGATGGCAGCAGTATTTGCTGCTTCCTTAATGATGAACTCTTCGGATTCCACCGGCTCCTGTTCAGGGAGGATCCACTCAAAGTTTTCGTCCTCGGCTTCAAGAGCAGCGGCATGTTCTTCGGCGTAAGTCTGTTCTTTGTTGACTGAATCGTGAGGGTCTCCCGGCTTGTCCATCTGATGCTGAATTGGTTTTTCCTCACCATTTATTTTAATCGTAATAGGTTTAACTTTTTGCTTGTCCACAAAAGAACTCTCCCTTTCTGCCGCCGGCTGGTTTTTTTCATCCTATCACAGCGGCAAAAAAAAATAACAAGGTTTTTGTCGCCTTGTTATAAGATGCTTTCGCCAATTATTGATTTAATTTTCGTTTGTTTCACTTTTCTTTTCTTCTGGGACAGTAAACGAGCTAAGCGGATTGCGTTTTTTCGCAGACTCCGGAGCGCTCACATTAGGAAGCTGCTGGACCAGGTCTTTTAATTCCGGCATATAAAAGGCAGAAACAGTCACCGTAAACTTTAACGGGTCATTTTTTTGCTGAAGTGTTGTAATCTCAGCTCCACCTGTATAGTCAATTGCTTCGACAATCACAATCCGCTTTAGACCTTCAATAGTAGCAATGAACTTCTCCAATTCTTCATAGCCGGGCGATTCCACAGATAATTGGATAGTCACTTTTTTGACTCCCTCAGGCACCTCTAAAAGGGAAACAGGCTTTTGAGCAGTCTGGCCATCTTGGCCAGTCTCTGCCTCGTTTCCGTCAGGCGTTTCATCTGCGTTTGCTGCTTCTTCGGAGGTTTCCGCAGATGTACTTTCTTCTTCAGCTTCAGCGGCTTTTTCCTCTTCAGTCTGTTCAGGTATGGAAACTTCGCCATCTTTTGCAAAATTCATTGATAAAATTTTCGACCCGGATACAACCTCGGCTTTATCTAAGTCAAGAATGAGCTGTTCAACTAGCGGTTTTACTGGTATTTTAACCTGCATTTGTGTTGTACTGGCCGCAGTGAATTCCTCAGTTTCCTTTTCCTTCCCCTGAAGAATGGCTAGAAGCTGTTCTTCTGTTTTCAAACTCTTATTCTTAGTTTCCAGGTCCGTCTTAAGTGGATGGACTTTTAAGAAATAGACTCCTGCAAAAACGAGGACAAGCACAAGGGCTAGGACGGAAATAATTACGTTCTCTTTTCTGGACAATCTGAATCTCATATCCCGCCAGCTCCTTTCCCGTCCTGATTTTCCACAAACGTTTTAACAGTCTGTTTATTCAGGGATAATTGAAATTGGCCTGTGTAGCGGGGCAGGTATTCCTTTTCATTGGCTGTATTTACAGCTCCTGTTTCCGGTGAAGTTGATTTTTCCTCAGTCTCAATGGCGGTCAGGCTTGTCAAGCTCGCTTCCTTTACCCATTCAGAATGATTGAGGTTGTTCAGGAAATAAGCCGCTTCACGGCTGGAATCAAATTGTACCGTCAGAGCGAGTTCGCCTGATTCCTGATAGGCGAAAGACAGTATAAAGCCGCGCGCCGGCAAAAGCGAAGTAAATTCTTTCATGACAGGAACGGAAGGAATCGTGTATTCTTCCGCCCAGGCGATCGAATCTTCAAGCTTCGCCGCAGAATCAGCCGAAGTCACTTCACTTGCCTTCTTTTCTTCCAATTCGGCAATTTTCTTCGTTGTTTCAATCCGGTTATCAACCGTGGCAATATCGCTTTTCAGTGTAGAAACTTGCCAGAAGAAGAATCCACCAACACATAAGAACAAAACGGCAAATATGGCAGAAGTTAAGATAATGCTTGAGCTTTTTCGCTCCTTTTTCGGAAGCAGATTAATATCGATCAGCATTATTTCACCTCTTTCAAGCCAAGCCCGAGGGCAAGCGCGTAGCTTTCTGGAAGAATCCTGTTCCTGCCGTTATGGACAGCTTCGGATGGAAGAATTGTAATAGGCACATTGAATTGCATCTTCATTTCCTCTAGAATCATTGACCGCTTCGGATGGTCGCCATCCAGGAGTATTTTCGTAATCTCCGCATTTTCATGACCTGAAGAATAACGATAAAAGTCCATCAGCTTGGCCATTTCTGTAAAGACGGTCGAAAATTGCCCCTCTAGCTGAAGCTGGTCCCCCGAATAACTATATTCACAGAATCCGGTACGATCCCGCTTTACTTCCCACTTCTCCACATCGAAATCGAGCGGGAACTGCCTCATAAAATAAGGAATATGCTCTTCAAAGATGCACATGCTGACACCTGTTAAGTTGATCTGAACAGTAAACAGCCCCTCTTCCCTTTGGGCCTCATCCATTGAGTAGTAAAGGCGGTAGAGGGCGAGCGGCGAGATATCGGCTGCAGACGGAACAAGCTTCACCTTGGACAGGAGTTCCGAATATTCCATGACAAACTTTTCTGGGGAGGCGAACAGAAGCAGCTCCTGTTTGCCATTCTTTTCACCGAGCGGATACACGTCAAAAACGGGGTCCTCAAAAGGCAGATGGATACTTGCACCAAGTTCCATATACAAATGGCTCTTCACTTCATCCTCAAGCACATCAGCCGAAATTGAAATCTTTCTAATGATGACAAGTGGATCCGGCACAATAAAGTTTACATGGCGCCGCTGAATCTTCCATTCGTCCACACACTCTTCGAGAATGGTAGAGAGAGTTTCAAAATCGACAATCTTCCCATCCTCAATAATCCCCGCAGGCAAAAACCGTTCCCCCCACCTAGAAGCAACAGGAGGTTCCGCCGACTTCAACTCAACAAAACGAATACAATGATCATAAAATACCAAGTTTATTGCACGCTTACTCCCAAACGAAAACGAAAAAGCCAAAAAACTCACCCCTTCAACTGAAGCAGGGGGACGGTTCTACTGCTTCATTTATATTTTCCGTCCCCGGTACTTCGAGGAAAGAACAAAGTTTCATACTAAAAAGATGTAATAAAGTCCAGGTAAAGATCTATCAGTTGTGTCCCAAAAAAATAGGCTGTTAAGGTGCCCAGAGCAATGAACGGCCCAAACGGAATGGGCTGGCGCCTTTTGACAAGCTTTAGAGCAAGAGCCAGTATTCCAAATACAGCCCCGAAAAAGGTTGAAAGCATAAAGGATAAGAGCATTAGTTTAAATCCGACAACAAAACCGATGACAGCGAACAACTTCACATCGCCGCCGCCCATACCTCCCTTGCTTACATACGCAATCAAGAGGAGGAGCAAAAATCCGGCAGCCGCGCCTAGGAGCGAGTCCCACCATGGCGTGAGTGGCCAAACAATGCGTTCAAATAAAAAAATCCCTGCAAAGGACAACAAAATTTTATCAGGTATCACCATAAAATGAATGTCGCTTACGAATATTATCATGAAAAGGGAAATAAGCGTCCAGGCAACAACGAGTTCCCATGACCAACCAATCAGTACAGGAGCAAGAGCAAACAAGATTCCGGTTAACAGCTCCGTCATTGGATAAACAGGGGAAATCCGCGACCCACAGCCGCGGCATTTCCCCCTCAGGAACACATATGAAAAAACCGGAACCAATTCCCACCACCGCAGCTGGTGCCTGCATGTCGGACAAGCCGAGCGTGGTTTGACAATTGATTGCCCCTCTGGCACCCTTAGGCCGACTACGTTAAAGAAGGAGCCGAAGGTGATGCCGTAGAGGAATGTTAAGGTTACAATCACAATTAGTTACCACTATAGTTTAGCAACTCTGTTTCAGTAACTTCGGTTGTAGCAGTATACCCAGAATCAATTATAGCCGCTGAATGGTGACCCACTATAGAATACTTCTTAGTAGTAGGGCTGTACTTAACTGTAAAACCGTCTGGATCCTTTACATTTTCAACCATATCAGCTAAGGCAACTTGGTCCCATTCTTGAACTGTAGCGTTAGAGGCGTGTGCGAGTTTCGCAGCACTAATAATTTGTAAAGCTTCTGATACTTTTGCATCATCCTTAGTTTTTGAAATCAACCCACCAATCGCCGGAATTGCAATCGCAGCAATAATCCCCAAAATAACAATAACGGCGAGTAACTCAATTAGCGTCAATCCACGTTGGTCTTTCATTTTTTTCTTTAAGCTCTTAAACATTTCCCCACTCCTTTTTTAGGCGTAAAACCTATAATATTATTACTCTTTCATTATACACTAGAGATTATTGTCACATCTACTAGTATTTGGTATAAAAACGTCAATTTTTAGTATTTTTTATCAAATTGATTAAACATTTCAAACATCGGGACCATAATACTTAAAACAATTGTTCCCACTAGTGCGGCCAAAACGACAATCATCAGTGGCTCGATCAAAGATTTCAGCTTATCCGTCCCGATATCGACTTCTTTTTCATAAAACTCGGCCACTTTTCCCAGCATGGCGTCGAGCGATCCGGTTTGTTCGCCAATCGACACCATTTGCGTGACAAGCGGCGGAAATGCCCAATGGTTCTGCATCGGGATGGTCATTGACTGCCCTTTCTCAAGGGAATCACGGGATTTTCGAACGACCCTCGAAATCACTTCGTTTTCAACAACATTTTCCACAATCGACATTGCCTGGAGAATCGGCACAGAGCTCGAAAACAACGAACTTAGCGTCCTTGTCATCCTCGCAAGTACGGCCTTTTGCAAAAGTTTGCCGAATAACGGCATGCGCAGCAACGCATAATCTAGAAAATACTTCGTTTCTTTATTTCTGCGAATGAGAACAATGCCAGTAACCATAATCAATGCCAGTAAAATCAGCAGCCACCACCAGCCTTGGACAAAGTCGCTTGCCGCAAGCACAAATTGCGTAATTGCCGGCAGTTCGCCGCCAAGGTCATCAAACATTGTCACAAACGTAGGGACAATTGATGTCAATAGAAAGATCACAACCCCGATTGCGAGGACGCCAATCACAGCTGGATAGGTCAAAGCCGAAACGATTTTTTGTTTCGTATGATGCTGCTTTTCAAAATGGTCGGCCAGCCGCTCTAGCGCACCATCCAGGTTCCCACCGACTTCGCCCGCCCTAACCATATTGACGAACATTGGCGTAAAAATCTTTTTATGCTTCGTCACCGCCTGGGAAAGCGGATTCCCTTCGCGCAACTCTGACTCAATCGCTATCAGTGCTTTTCTCAAATGCTTGCTATCCGTCTGGTTTGCAAGAATCGCTGTCGCATCAACTACGGTAACGCCTGCCTTCAATAATGTTGCAAATTGCCTTATATAAATGACAAAGTGCTCAAGCTTGACAGGGTTGCCAATCGAAATATCTCTCGTGAGAAGCGTTTCAGGCATTTCGCTGATATCCACGACCCGGATGCCGTCTTCCTTCAATTTCAAAAGCGCTTCACGCTTCGAAACGGCGTTGACGATTCCCTGCTTCGTTCCTTTTCTGTCGCGTCCTGCGTATTTGAATCTGGCCATTATGTTACCAGCTCCTGCAGATACGGCTCAGCAACCTCTTTTTGAATCCATCCTTTTTCAATAAGCTCCTTAATATTCGCCTCGAGTGTATGCATCCCCACGGCGCGTGAAGTTTGCATGATGCTTGGAATTTGATGGATTTTTTCATTTCGGATCAGGTTAGCAATCGCTGCATTATTAATCATAATTTCAGTGGCAGCCTTCCTCCCTTTTTTATCAAAAGTCGGAAACAGCCGCTGCGAAATAATCCCAACAAGGACAGAAGCAAGCTGAACACGGATTTGCGGCTGCTGGGTTGGCGGGAATACATCGATAATCCGGTTAATCGTAGCCGGCGCACTTGACGTGTGAAGTGTTCCAAGGACAAGATGCCCCGTTTCTGCCGCGGTAATGGCGGTCTGGATTGTCTCAAGATCGCGCATTTCCCCGACGAGAATGACGTCCGGATCCTGTCGCAATGCAGCCCTCAAGCCATTCGCAAAATTCCCCGTGTCCATTCCGACTTCGCGCTGGTCAATAATTGAATTGCCATGCCTGTGAAGATACTCTATCGGATCTTCAAGCGTGATGATATGCTTCCGCATCGTCTGGTTCATATAATGGATCATCGAAGCGAGTGTTGTCGATTTTCCGCTGCCGGTCGGGCCGGTAACAAGCACAAGCCCCTGCGGTTTTTCAGCAAGCTTTAAAAGCGTATCAGGCATACCCAAATCAGCAATCGCCGGTATTTTTGAAGGGACAATCCTAAATGCCATTGCGATGCAATTTCGCTGATGATACGCATTCACTCTGAACCGGGAAACACTCGGTACACTGTAGGAAAAGTCGAGTTCGCCCTTTTCCTTGAAAACCTCCCACTTCTCTTTAGGAATGATTGCTTTTGCCATGCCAGCCGTGTCTTCGGGACGAAGCATCTCTTTGCCATATCGGCGCAGCTCCCCATTAATCCGCATAACGGGTTGGACGCCGACTGTCATGTGGATATCGGATGCCTGGTGCCCAAAAGCCGCTCTTAAAATCAGGTTAATTTTATCTTTCATCAGCCGCTCTCCTATTCCAGAATCGCTACTCTTAATACTTCTTCAGTGGTCGTCAATCCCTGTTTGATTTTCAACAGGCCGTCATCAATCAAGAAAATCGTCCGGTTTTGAACCGCAAGCTCCCTCATCGCCTGGAACGTCTCCCCGTCCATAATCAGTCTGCGAAGGTCGTCGTTGATGACGAGGACTTCGTGCAGGGCTATCCGCCCTTTATACCCAGTCATATTGCACGACGAGCACCCTCGGCCGCGCGGAACTTTCTCAATCCTTATTCCCCGCTTTGCAAAAATGTCAAGTTCACGTTTCGAAGGCTCCTCGAATTCTGCACAGTCACGGCATACCTTCCGGACAAGCCGCTGGGCGACGATGCCGCTAAGGGCAGAAGCGACCATAAACGGTTCAACGCCCATATCAATCAGCCTTGTAATCGTGCCAAGAGAGTCATTTGTATGCAGGGTACTTAAGACTAGGTGGCCGGTCAGTGACGCTCTGATGGCGACATCGACCGTTTCCTTATCTCGAATTTCCCCAACCATGACGATATTCGGGTCTTGGCGCAAGATCGACCGAAGTCCTGTCGCAAAAGTCATCCCCACGTTCTGGTTAACCTGAATTTGGTTGATTCCTTCAAGCTGGTATTCAACCGGGTCCTCAATCGTAATAATGTTAACCTCTTCACTATTTAGCCTGTTAAGCGCAGCGTATAGAGTCGATGATTTTCCAGAACCAGTAGGCCCCGTAATCAACACGATGCCTGTGGGCTTTTCAATCATGTCCGTAAATCGCTTGAAATTGAGCTGATTGAAACCAAGCTTCGTTAAATCATTCAAGGTACTCCCCATATCAAGGAGGCGCATAACAATTTTCTCGCCGAATACAGTTGGAAGGGTCGATACACGCAAATCAATGGGATGAAAATCGAGATTCAGCTTGATCCTGCCGTCCTGTGGAATCCGGTACTCCGTGATATCCAGATTCGCCATGATTTTTATCCTGGCCCCCAGCACATTTTGCATGCTTTTCGGAAGGACACGCTCCACTCTTAATACTCCGTCAATCCTGTACCGGACAACGAGCTTCGTTTCCTGTGGATCGATATGGATATCGCTCGCCCTATTTGAAGCGGCATTTGACAAGATCATGTTGACCAGGCGGACAACGGGCGAGTCGAGATCGCTCACATCATCCTCGCGCGCTGTTTCCCTTGTTGGCAGGTCATCGAGGAACTCTTCCAGACCTTCATCGGTGTTGTAGTATTTATTGATTGTCCGTACGATGTCATCCTTTGTCGCAATCGCAACTTCAATTTGAAAGCCGGTCGACAGCCTTAGGTCATCAATGGCGAGAAAATCCATCGGATCAGAAAGAGCAACAAATAGCTTGTCCCCTTCCTTCTTAAGCGGAATGACTAAATGCCTTCTCGCCATTTCCTTTGGAATAAGCGTTAATAAATTTTTATCAAAAGGGTAGCTGAACAGGCTGATATGCGGAATGCCCAGCTGAATTTCAAGCACTTCAATCAACTGCTGTTCTGTGATGAGGCCGCGCTCAACCAGTGCTTCTCCAAGGCGTTTTTTAGGCCCTTTTACACTAAGTGCTGCTTCAAGCTGCTCCTGCGTGATCAAACCTGCTTCGATGAGGAGGTCACCGAGCCTTTTTTTTGTTCTTACCATTTAAATCCCTGCTATCTCATTTTTATTTCGGTACTTCGTTCGGTTTCCCCCACAGGCCGCCATCATCATCAGCTGTACCGGAGTTTTCTCCTTGCTTGGTCCCAGGCTGGCGAGCTTCAGGCGCTTTGTTGACGTCTGTGCCGGCATTTCCATTATCACTAGTTCCCGGACCAACAGGATTCACAGGGGGTTCCCCGCTGTTTTCTGCAGGCGTCCCACCCGTATTCTGTCCGTCTGCAGGAGCTTGGCCATCACTCGTCGGTTCTGCCGGTAGCGCATGGACTTCAACTTTGTGGACTGGCGGGTAATAGTCTTCGGAAATAGCTTCCGTATCGAGCAGATTGCCCAAGGTATAAATTTCGCGATAAATTTTGATAATGGCGCCCTCTTTGCCTTCTTCAGTTATGTTAACCTGGCCGGTCTTCAGAAGCGGGCTGAATTGCTTAATCGTTTTTGGCTTGAAAACTTCCTCGCCATCGGCAACCGTTTTATATTCATAAAGAAACTTTGTGCCGGAAATGCTAGCGGTCAATTTTCCGCCACTATATGCAAAAGCTAATTCATACGAGTTGTCGTTTGGATTAGCAAAAACAAAATCCTTTCCCGTTACATGGCTTACGAATGCTTCTGAACCAAGCTTGGCGAATTCCGGAAGTTCCTTGCTGATATTCCGTTCAAGAATGGTAAAATTCGTTTTTAGTATGGCGATATAAGCCGCTGATGCCATCATGCTTAAAGAAGTTTCAGCCATGTTGCCGAGTTCGTTTTCTTTGATAAACCGGTTGAACGAGAATTCGGCGCCGCCTTCAAGTTTAATAGAATCAAATTCTTTTACTGCAAGTTCGAGATCGGAGGAAGGCTCTTTTACTTCAACTGTACCTGTTGAAACGATTCCTTCATCATTTGTCTTATTTGGCATAAATTCCACTAAACCGACTGTAAATGACCCTACTTTCAGCATTGCGGCAGGCTCGGCCAATTTTGCTGTAAGATCCTTCAAGTTGATTTCTTCACCAATTAGTGGAGGGGAGATTCTCCCAATCCATTCAACAAGAACAGATTCATCTAGGTTGACCTTTATAGCATTTTGCCGGCCGTCCACTAACCCGGAAATCGTCCCCTCTGGATCAAAAGCAAATTGCTCTGTCTCAAGATCGATCGTTTTTTCTTTATAGTGAAGTTTAAGGGTTGTGTTTGCGTACCAGTCAGTTGAGGCGGCCTTAATCAGTTCAAGTGCTTCACGTGCTGATTTGCCTTCAAGATTCACTCCGCCCACAGCTGTACCACGGGAATAGGTTTCATCCCCTGCGAACAGTGTACCAAACGCCTTGGCACCGAAATGAGAGAAGCCGAAGACGTAGGCGGTACTCAAGATGAGGACAATAAAAACTTTTAAAAACTGCTGGTTTTTTCTCATAAGCAACTACCCTTTCCAGACGGACGCGAGACTCTTCTATCCATTTCTAGCTCCCGCCGACTTAACCAAATCTTCTTCCTTGTTCTCACTGGCAACGGCCGCTTCAACGAGCGCTGCAAAATAGTCTTCATCGCCTGCACGATCATATTCGTTCTTTAAAGCTGGAGCTGTTTCGCCAGATTCCGAGATTTCAAGGTCGATTGAATCGAAGTCCAGCAGCGGGAGATCCAAATTTCCCTCTCCAATTGACTTTACAGATTGCTCTCCATTTGTGAATCTCTCGACATTCTCGTTCGAACTTACAGGAAGAACAAGAGATGGTTCAAGTATTTCTAGGTCATCAAAGAAGGCTAGGTCAGTAACTGTCTCATCAGGCTCAATTGTTTTTTCATTATCCGAAAGAGAGGGCTGTGGGGAAATTTCGTCTAAATCCAACTCAGTATGACCAGCACCCGAAAGCCCCGCTCCTTCTCCAGCTGAAACCATGTCTGATAGATTGTTTTCGATTGGCAAAATCGAATCATGTAAACGGTCCTCAATCGTCTTTTGGCTTAATATATGCGCTGACGAACCATTTTCAATTTCAGCTACCTCATCAAAAACACTTTCTTCGGTAAAAAATACAGCACCGAGCTTCCGGTCAAATATATAGGCTGCCAATCCTGTCAGCAACAACAAAATTAGAGCTAGTTGCAAAGAGTTGAAAATACTATTCCCGTAACCACCTGCTATGGCCAGAAATACGGAAGTACCAGCAATCATTACTTTTCCCTTTCCCGTCAACCCAAGGGGAAGAAAGTATAAAACCGGAACAAGCAGAACGAGCGAGGCCAGTCCGTAAATGAATATTTCCACATAAAAACCCCCATTTCCCCATTTTCTATACAAGATTTTTCAAATTAATAGAAAATTCATCCCATTTGACTAAAAAATGACATTGTTCTTCTAACAGATATTGTATAATAATCTTAGCATTTAAAAAAGAGGGGGAAAGTCATGAATGATTAAATATTTCCAAAAACAAGAAGGGTTTACATTAATTGAGGTCCTACTCTCCATTGTTTTGCTCACAATTATCCTGACTTCCTTCCTGGGCTTTTTTACCCAGTCGGCTATTTTCACTAACAAGAATCAAGAAAAACTTAGCGCTGCGCAAACTGCCCAAAAGGTTGTATCATCAATAGAATTGAATACAACAAAGGCTCAGCTGAAAGCAAAAAGTATTGTTAATGATACAGGGAAAGTGGTTTCTCCAAGTACAGTTTATAATGATAAAAGTCAATTTAATGAACTTTTTAAATTTACAATTGTTACTCCTTTTACTGTTGAGATTAAGTTCTCTGATGGACCCATGGGTAGTGGTTTAATCCAATGCAAGGTTTCCATTTTAGATAACTCCTCTCCACCAAAAACCAAATCTGAAACTTTTACTTACATAAGGTGATTTTATGATAAAAAATCAAAAAGGGATAACTCTTATCGAACTGTTAGCAACGCTCACAATTCTTACAATTATTTCGGGTCTAGTCTACGGGGTATTGATCGGCACGACTAAAAACTACCAGAAGCTTTCGTCAAAAGCGGATTTAAGCAGAGAAGCGAATCTCATTCTCGCAACCGTAAAAAACGTTCACGAAAAGACAGGAAAAACCGCGGGGAATACAAATGCCGAATATGAAATCGATTTTCTCTCCGGACAATATATGATTGGAGAAAAGAACGCTTCGTCAAACCCACTTCACTCAAAGAAGTTTTCTGTTGAAGTATACAAAAATCATGCATTAGTGAATGGTAAAACAAAGATTTCTTCATTACAACCACTAACAATCAAAGTCATTGTAAAAGATTCAAATGGGCAGTCATATGAAGTGGATACGATTATTAAAAAGCATTAAGGGGGCGATACCGATTCGAAATGAGAGAGGCTACACTCTGCTGATTGTGATGGTAATTATTACTCTGACAGTCATTTTCGCTTTAGGGTTGAGCGGAATGGCAATGAACACGAGTCTTCAAGTCAACAAGACAGAAAACGTCAACAAGGCGACCGACCTAGCCGAAATGGGCATAACGTATTACAAAGACAAAATCGACAACATCATCGTTAAGGCCTTTACGGCAAAAACCATTACAAAACCAACCGAATTAGACACTTTATTAAATGAGATGAAAAATGAAGTTACAAAGATTCAAACGGAAGATGGTAAACAAAATGTTTCCGGAAGCGGAATCTCTTATGAGATTAGAAATCTTTCTGTGGATATTAGCAATCCCTCAAAGATATTGATCACTTTCAGGACCATCGGAAACTCGGAAGGGGAAAAACGGGAACTATCCTTAGCCTTAAACTATACAATTAAACCCGGTAAGTCGCTTCCATTGTATAAAGTCAATGACCCGGGAACTTTCAGCTCGAGTAGTAGTGCTTGCCACAATCCTCAAGAAAATACAAATATAATAAATCAAAATTGTTTTTACAATCCCACCGAAAATGTACCAGGAGTAAAAATTGAAAATTCTACACTTAAAATTATTGGGAATGAAGAATTTGACCATTTTAAAAATGTTACATCCTCTAAAATTTACGTAACTGGCGATATTTTACTCAATAAAGTCAATAACATAACAAACCTCCGTTTACATGTAGAAGGAGACCTCATTGAAAGTAATAGCGAGTCAAAGTTTAATAACTTTGGTGGAATTACCTTAATAGAAATAGAAAAAAACGCGATAATAACCAGTTTAAATAATCTTGGCGAAAATTTTGAAATGATCATCGGAAAAAATTTAACAGTTAATGAATTTAAAAACAATACGACTGGAAAAATCATTGTGTATGGTGATGCAAACATCAATGCAGTTAACAGCAACACAAATGTAACAATGTGTGTATTTGGAAAATACAGCGGCTACCAACCAAAACCTTCTTATATTAAAGTTTATGGCGAGCCGGGATTTGAGAGCGATTCAGTGTGCGGACCATATGCTAGGGCAAATGTCCCCTTTCTTCTCGATAGCAACCGTGAAGAATCTATTATTTATAAATAACTTAAAAGCCGGCTCTCAATTGAGAACCGGCTTTCATATACCTATTTTCTTCTTACTTCACATACGCCGCTACCCGATTCCTCCCCGCCCGTTTGGCTCCAACATAAAGGGCGCGGTCTGCATGGCGGATAAGGGCCATTGCGTCCTCGGCATCCTCTGGTGCGGTTGCGATTCCGAATGAGGCGGTAACTTTAATTGGAATCTGTGGTGAATCCCCACCCATATGTTCAGACAGGATGAACGGCCAGTTGGCAATGGACTGCCTGATCAGTTCCGTCATATTATAAGCTTCCCGGCTCGTTGCCTCAGGCAGGAGAATGACGAATTCCTCTCCCCCGTATCTGGCTACTGTTCCGGAATCGCCGACGATATTCTTGATTCTCGAAGCCAGTTCCCTCAGCACTTCATTTCCGCTTTGATGGCCATACGTGTCGTTCACGGCCTTGAAATGGTCGATGTCAAGAATAATAAGGGCGAGCCGCTCACGTACACGTTTATCAACCAAGCCGAATTCCCTTGTTAGCATTTTTTCAAAATACCTATAGTTACGCAGCTTCGTCAAGGAGCAGCGTTCGCTTTCTTCTTTTGCTTGTTCATAATGCCGTGCGTTTTCAATGGCAATGGCATAATGGGAGCATAAAATATCGACAAGCATCAGCTGGGACTTCTCAAAGGCCCGCTTCTTTTTCGATACGAGGACCACTACCCCGACATGCCGTCCGCTTTTTTCCATCGGAATCCCGAGGACGCTTTCCGAATCAGCCGGCAGATTTCCCCCGACAATGTGGCGCCATTCCTTCCGGGATCCGAACAGGACCGGCTTCCCAGTTCCCCATACTGTTCCGCTTACTCCCTGATACTTCTTGATTGGGATTTGGCTGTTCGGCATAATGAATCCGTTTTCGATCCTCCTTGCCATGACAACATCGTCGTTCTCCTCGATTTCAATGACATAGGCATAATCGATCGGCAGCATTTCCGAAAGCTTTTGCAAAAACAGCTCTGCCACTTCATCCACTTTGATGCGTTCGGCTAACTGATGGCCAATTTCTGCTGCTTTCTGCAAGTACACATTAATATCTTGGGTGGAATAATACATTCTTAGAATGAGTGAGACACTCGCAAATGGCCCGCCAATGAACAAAAGGGCTAGGGCGCCAAGCTCTAGGTGAAGCGTATACAAAACGAAACCAAGTGGAAAGGTGATAACAGTCGTTAACGACTCCCACATAAAATCCTTTCCAAAATAAGACTCCGTGCTCTTATAAACGAATTTCTGATAGATAATCACAATTAGTTGGTTTAATACATAATAAAAGACAGCATATGCAGTTGCGAGCCAGAGAACAACCGTACCCTCCCCCATGCGTGAAAGCGTTTGCCCTCCGAGGCTGAAATAGACTGTGCCACTTACGAGGGACACCACGAAAAACATCAGGGAATTCAGTGGTAGTCTGAACAGCCCTTCTTTTGGAATGCGCAGTTTTGTTAGAAGTACCAGGACGGAAAGCTGGACAGTAATCATTTCAACGAACAAGCCATAGCGAAGGAATACAGCAATGGATACCCACTGGATGATAAAGATGGGGGTTCCATTTATGACCATCGGCATCGCCGCAACGATGGAGGCCAGAAGAAGGAAACCAAGAAGATTCAACAAGTTCAAATCAGCCGGAGGAGGAGATAACATGTATGTAAGCACAAGGCCAGGAGGGACAAGCAGCAGCCAAACGAAAAAAATCACCTTTTTCACTCGGGACGTTACATGCACTGTTATCCCTCCTCTGGTAAAATAGTCACAAATTTTTAAACTCATTTTATCAAAGATTCAGACTCTTGTCATACATTTGGACGAATTTTACAAAATATTTCCCAACAAGTGCCGCCTCGCTTCAGAAATGAAATATAGCGAGCCGGTAATGACTAGAATCCAACCTTCTTCCATGTTATTTATTTCTTTGTGCAGGAACTGTCTCCAGTCTCCTGCTGGCTTGCTATTGGATTTTTTGCCTAAACTGGCGAGCTCCTCCGCACTTGCAGCACGCGGAAAATCGAAGGAGACGAATGACATCCTGTCGGCCACCGCCTCAAGCGAGGAAATCATGCTCCCAAGCGGTTTGTCCTTGAGGGCCGCGAAGACGATGTGAATGTTCCTGTCCACAAACCGGGAGTGAAGCTCGTTGATCAGCGATTCAATTCCTTCCGTATTATGTGCCCCATCAAGAATTACCACAGGATTTTCCGAAACCATTTCAAGCCTTCCCGGCCAGAAAGCGTCCTTCAAGCCCTTCCTGATTTCCCCTTCACCTGCTTTCACGATGCTCTCTTCAATCAAATAGTTCATTGCAGTGACGGCAAGTGCAGCATTCTGTGTCTGGTGGGCGCCAATCATTGATACTTCCAGGCCAGAAAATTGTCCATACGGAGTCGACATAGTAAACTTTTCCCCTTTTGCAGTTTTCGTATGGCCGCTAACCACAATCTCTTTCCCTAATTCGAGAAGCCTCGCGTTCTTATCGGCTGCCTGCTCCCTAATCACTGCCAGCGCTTCGCTGTTTTGCGTGGCGGTTAGGACCGGAATTCCTTCTTTGATGATGCCCGCTTTTTCAAAAGCAATCTCCGTATATGTATCACCAAGGATCGAAATATGATCGAGGCCAACATTCGTAATGACCGACAGAAGTGGCTTAAGGATATTCGTTGAATCAAATCTTCCGCCGAGGCCCACTTCATAAATGGCAAAATCGACCGGCCGGACGTCGGCAAAATAAATAAACGACATGGCGGTAATCACCTCGAATTCGGTCGGCCCGCCCAGGTCAGTCTTGTCTAATTCATCAGATAGCGGTTTGATTTTATTTGCAAGCTCCACTAATTCCTCGTCTGTGACAGGGTTGCCGTTCACACTAATCCTTTCGTTAAAATATTCAATATAAGGCGAAGTAAAAGTCCCAACGGAATACCCAGCTGTTTCAAGGATCGACCGCAAAAAGGTGACCGTTGACCCTTTGCCATTTGTTCCGCCAATATGGACGGCTTTCAATTTTTTCTCAGGATTTCCGAGCCTCTCCATCATCCATTCCATTCGTTTTAGGCCCGGTTTGATCCCAAGCCTTAGCCTCCCGTGTATCCAGTCAAGCGCATCCTCGTATGTCTGAAACATGATAAGTCCTCCAATAGAACAGGAGGAAGACGAACCCTCTGGGGATCCGCCTTCCACTGCTGAATATCTTTCGTTTTTATCCTTTAAGTTCATTAATCCGAGCTTCAACGATGGCTCTCTTCTCGGAATAGTCACGTTCCTTGGCCCGTTCTTCTTCAATAACGTGGGCAGGGGCTTTTTTGACAAACCCTTCATTGCCAAGCTTTTTCTGGACTCGCTCAACTTCTTTGTCCAGGCGGGCCTTTTCCTTTTCAAGACGCGCAATTTCTTCGTCGATATTAATGAGACCCTCAAGCGGCAAAATGATTTCCACCCCGGTCAGGACAGCGGTCATCGCTTTGTCATGTGCGCCAATTTCTATGCTCATCTCCAGTTCTTCTGGATTGCAAAAGCGTTCAATATACGCACGGTTCTTTTCAATCATTTGAAGGGTTGATTCATCCTTCGCCTTTACATACATCTTAATCTTTTTGCTCAATGGCGTGTTCACTTCAGCCCTGATGTTTCGGACCGCGCGGATCATTTCAACGAGCAGCTTCATCTCGGCTGCCGCTTCGTGATCACTTAATGAAGCATCTGCCTGCGGCCATGTGGTAACTGTAATCGATTCGCCATTATGCGGCAGGTGCTGCCAAATCTCTTCTGTAATAAACGGCATGAATGGATGCATCAGTCTCATTGTATTGTCAAGGACATAGGCAAGGATGGACCTCGTTGTCTTTTTGGCTGCTTCATCATCGCCATAAAGCGGAAGCTTCGCCATTTCAATGTACCAGTCACAAAGGTCATCCCAAATGAAGTTATAAAGCGCACGGCCGACTTCACCGAATTCGTAGCGGTCAGACAGGCGGGTAACCGTCTCAATCGTTTCATTCAGCCTTGTCAAAATCCACTTGTCGGCTGTTGATTTTTCGCCGCTTAAATCAATTTCTTCCACTGTCAGACCGTCCATATTCATCAATGCGAAACGGGATGCGTTCCATATCTTGTTCGCAAAGTTCCACGTCGCTTCAACCTTCTCTGTGCTGTAGCGTAGATCCTGGCCAGGCGAGCCTCCTGTCGACAAGAAGTACCTTAATGAATCCGCTCCGTACTGGGAGATCACATCCATTGGATCTACACCATTGCCAAGCGATTTACTCATCTTGCGGCCTTCCGCATCACGGACAAGGCCATGGATGAGAACATCCTTGAACGGACGCTCCCCTGTGAATTCAAGGCTTTGGAAAATCATCCTCGATACCCAGAATCCAATAATATCGTATCCGGTCACAAGGACATCTGTCGGGAAGTAGCGCTTGTAATCAGCGGCATTTATATCGGGCCAGCCCATTGTGGAGAATGGCCATAGCGCCGAACTAAACCATGTATCAAGGACATCTACTTCCTGAGTCCAGTTTTCTTCATCAGCTGGAGGGTTTACATCCACATGGATTTCGCCTGTCTCGTTGTGGTACCATGCTGGAATCCGGTGGCCCCACCAAAGCTGGCGGGAAATGCACCAGTCACGCGTATTTTCCATCCAGCGCAAGTAATTTGTTTCAAAACGTTCCGGAACAAAATGTACTTTGTTTTCTTTTTGCTGAAGGGCAATCGCTTCATCGGCAAGCGGCTGCATCTTAACGAACCACTGTGTCGACAAATACGGCTCAACTACTGCACCACTCCGCTCAGAATGGCCAACCGAGTGCAGATGGTCTTCAATTTTGAAAAGAACGCCTTGTTCTTGAAGGTCTTTTACAATCTGCTTGCGGCAATCAAAACGGTCCATGCCATAATATTTTCCAGCGCGCTCATTCATCGAACCGTCTTCGTTCATGACAAGAACACGCTCAAGTTTATGCCTGTTGCCGATTTCAAAATCATTTGGGTCATGGGCTGGCGTAATTTTAACTGCGCCAGATCCGAATTCCATATCAACATAGTCATCGCCGACAATCGGAATTTCACGGCCAACGATTGGCAAAATAACCGTCTTTCCAATCAAATGCTTATATCGGTCATCTTCCGGATGGACGGCAACCCCTGTATCGCCAAGCATGGTTTCAGGTCTTGTTGTCGCAATTTCAATATGGCCGGAGCCGTCAGCAAGCGGGTACCTCATATGGTAGAACGCGCCCTGGACATCTTTATGGATAACCTCAATATCAGAAAGGGCCGTCTTCGTCGCTGGATCCCAGTTGATAATGTATTCGCCGCGGTATATTAGCCCCTTCTTGTAAAGAGTAACGAAAACTTCCTTAACCGCGTCGGAAAGCCCTTCATCTAGAGTAAAACGCTCGCGGCTGTAATCAAGGCCGAGGCCGAGTTTTGCCCACTGCTCGCGGATATGAGCGGCGTATTCTTCCTTCCAGCGCCATGTTTCCTCCACAAACTTTTCACGGCCAAGGTCGTAACGGGTTTTTCCTTCGTTGCGGAGTTTCTCCTCGACCCTCGCCTGTGTCGCGATGCCGGCATGGTCCATCCCCGGCAGCCAAAGCACGTCATAGCCCTGCATCCTCTTCATGCGGGTAATGATGTCCTGAAGCGTCGTATCCCACGCATGGCCAAGGTGGAGCTTCCCAGTCACGTTCGGTGGCGGGATGACAACCGTGTACGGCTCCTTTGTTTCATCATCCTTTGCTTCGAAATACTTCCCGTTCACCCACCAATCATAGCGTCCCTGCTCGATTGATTGGGGATCGTATTTTGTTGGCATGCTTATTTCTTTTTGATCCATGTTTTATTCCTCCTTGATTAAATCAGCTTCATTAAAGTTGTTTGTTGATTTACGCTCCACAAAGGAACGCTTCTGAGAATAATCATCGCCGGGACAGGCGGTTTTTGCCTGTCACGAGGCACACGCTTTCCGCGGGGCGTCAGTGGAGCCTCCTCGGCGCCTTAGCGCCTGTGGGGTCTCCACCTTGCCGCCACATCCCGCAGGAGTCGGTGCCTTCCGCTTCAATCAACCGCATCATCATCAATAACATGCTTAAAAAACAGCTTTAAAAATAAAAAACTCCATTCATCCAATAAAAGGACGAATGGAGTGCGCTCGCGGTACCACCTTTTTTCCGGCAAAAAAAACGTGCCGGCTCTTAACAGGATAACGGATTTGATCCGTCTTCCACTACTGGGCTTATGGCCTTTGGCGGAAGAAGCTCGAGGGTGACTTTCCAATGGGCTGCCTGGGAAATCTTTCAGCTGGTAAATTTCCCTCTCTGAAAAGCAACTGGGCATTGTACTTTTCCCTGTCTGTGCATTTGGCTTTTAATTATTATCTTATATACTACCGAAACTTACGCCTGTACGTCAATCAGGATGGCCTGTTTTTTTCTTAATTATACCCTTTTTTCAAAAATGGGCGTTCACCTATAGGGTACCTTCCGCATATATTGGTGTAAGGTGCAAAAGGAGGGATGTTTTTTGAAGAGAATGTTCAATATTTATAAATATCCTCTCTGGCTGAGGACAATCCGGGGGGTGGTCGCGCAGTTCAGCATCCCGTTCTGCATTTTCCAGGGCATCAGGACAATCATTTTTCCGACGACCTTTGATGTGTTATTCTTGGCAGTGCTTATCTTGATTGCGACAGCTTTATATTTTGAAATCATTTAAGGAGCCCGGGTGTTTGGATCACTGGGCTCCTTCTTTTGCGGCCTCCTGCTGCTGTTCAATTTCTGTTAAGCGCATGACGACATATTCCGTATTTTTTAGGTGCCAATATTCCTTCAGCAGTTTCCTAGAATATTTAAATTCGTTTTTAAGGCCCTTTTTGCCAAAATACGCTTCTGCTATTCGAATGATTTGCAGGGGATGGGAGAGGTAGCTGTAGAAAAGCTGCTTTTCATCGGGCTTGAACGGAAAGTAATGAAAATAATGGGTAACCCAATCGACTGCTTCCTCGCTCCTCTTTGGACGGGTTTCGAGCATACGAGACATGAAAGGCAGAAGGTCGTGGGTCGGTGAGCCGTATCCTGCCTGCTCAAAATTAATGAAGTAGCCATGGCCAGCCTCGTTGTAGAGGAAATGGTCCGGCGACAGCTTTCCGTGAATAACGACCATACGGGCTTTTTCGAGATCCTTGCTTTTCTCAAGCCATGTTTCGAGTCTTTCCTTCGAAAATTTAAGTGCTTGGGAAATCTCGCTGTAGTATAGGCAAAATTGCAGTTCAACCGGTGACATATATGTTTTCTTCTCGCAGCTTTCAATAAATCCGTCCATGAACTCCCGATTTTTTTCATATTGCAGGCCCATCTTGTCAAAATGTTCTTGCCGGTCTTCTTTTCCAACCTTCACTTCCTTGGCAGACAAGGTATGGAGCCTTGCCAGTTCCCGGACCATTTGCTTGTTCCTGTCAGTCATTCCCTCCTTGGCTTCATTCCCAAGCCACGGCATCAAGTAATAGAGGTTCTGTCCGTCCAGGATGCCATAGCGCCCGTCCAGTGCAGGATAAATCGGGACAATCCGATTATAGCCCCGCTGGTACAAATACTGGACATGGCGGATAAAATCCATACCAGTATGGGCATCGATTGCTTTTAGCGCAAAGGTCCCTTTATTACTGTATACTTTTTTAATTTTGCCAAAATCCTCGATAAAATAAGGTTGGATGCCATAGGGCTGAAGAATATGGGCGAATTCCTTCAAGCGGTTCGTTTCATTCATGGGAATTCAGCTCGCTTCATCGCAGTTTTTACAAAAAAACAAACAGTGAGCGAGTCTGGGCCCGCTCAACTGCATGGAGACATTTATTTTTTCGCGTAGGCGGTAGGAATATAAAGCACTTGGCCTTCGTATACGTCCTGGCTTAGTTCTAGCTGATTGTAGCGAAGCAGGTTCTGAATAGAGACATCGTACCTGTCGGAAATTTTGTCGAGTGTGTCGCCCTTCTGGACAATGCACACTTTCAGCTTCGCCTGTTCTTCGCTATCATCCTTCCTGGCAAAAAACTCTGTTAAGGACATGCTTTTCTTTTTGGACTTTTTCTTTTTTGCCGGCTCTGGGGAAGAGGATGATTCTTCTTGTTCTATTGAAGCAGTTTCTACTTTTCCCTGTTGCCCTGCTGTTGTTTCTGCTGGCGCTTCAACCGCGCCGGTCTGCTCGTACTGGGTGACTGCCTGCCCGGACTGGACTGGCGAAGGCTCAAACGCGAATGCCTCGTTTAATTCCTGCGGAGTTGTTTCACTCCTTGCAGGAATGGATGGCAATGTACCATGTAACTGATTCCAGTAAGAATTAAACGGAAAAGTCGAGAAAGAAGCCGGATTGTCCACTGGTTCTTCATCCGGAATCCGCCGCGCTTCTGCCTCGAAGACGAGTTCCTCCATCTCTTGGGCTTCTTCCTCTTCTGTGTAACCAGTTTCCGTCACATCGACAGCTTCTTCCTCGTCGTCCCCTGCTTCGGGTTCCTCATTTCGTTCCTGCAGGAAAATTTCTTCGTGTTCTTCCTCCACTTCCAGGTCGGTCCTGTCGGTATCGTCAGTTTCGCTTACCGCATTGCCGTCATATAGTCCACTGATAATCAAATCGGCTGTGAGCCTCATGCAGCTTCTCTCAGGAAAGGCATAATCAAATGAATCGACAATCACATCAATATCATAAATGCTCGATATCCTGTTGACGGGAATCGTAATATCAACCGGAAAGCGATGGGCAAATTCACAAACCCCTTCTTCATTTTGCTCAATGGTTTGGACATATCTTAACCCGGGGGTCCCCCCCTCTACTGCTTCTCGGCCATCAGGTATGGTCGTGTATTCTCCGGCTAAATCCAATGCGCCCCGGATACTGACATACTGGTCGTTTTCCTGGATTGTGATATCGGGGCTTAATGAAATTGAAACCAGTTCATCGACTTCCTGTCCTTTCCGGAACCACAAAGATTCCTCTAAAGAAAATCGTAAAGACGATTGATTCCCTTGAGACAAAGCGACTCCTCCTTTCATCTCCCTTTTAAAATCACTGTGTCACTTACACTTTATGAATGGTTTTAAGGCTTTATGATAAAAATCGGGTTCTCCAACAGGAGGTTGAATATGTATTTGGATGAGTGGCCATACGATCAATAGTGACCTTGGTCACAGTTTCGCCAAGAAGCTTTGTCTAATTTTTGAATAAGCCGGAAATCCCCTACCCGGATGGTGGAAATCGGATTATGATAACAGTGTAAACAACGTATTTAAATTCAAATCGAAAAGGGGAATTATTCATGTTTAACTCATTCTTAAGGGAAAACAAAGTCGCTGCCGCTCTTCTCGCCGTCCTACGAATCTATCTCGGTTATGCCTGGCTAACAGCAGGTTATGGCAAAATTACTGGTGGCTTCGATGCAGCTGGATTTTTGAAAGGCGCAGCCGCCAACCCTGTCAGCGGCCCAGACGGAATTGTCTATGGCTGGTACGTGAACTTCCTGAACTCTTTCGCTCTGCCAAACGTCGAATTGTTCAACGTCCTAATTCCTTGGGGTGAATTCCTGGTCGGTCTTGGCTTGATCCTCGGCTGCCTCACTTCTGCGGCAATGTTCTTCGGACTTGTGATGAACTTCAGCTTCATGCTTGCCGGAACCGTCAGCCACAACCCAACTGATATCCTAATGGGCTTCATCATCCTTGTAGCTGGTGCGAACGCTGGAAAATACGGCCTTGACCGTTACGTGCTTCCTTTGATTAACAAGACTGTGTTCAAAAAAGAAAAGCAGTTCCAGCAGTAAACTCATAGAAAAAGGCTCTTCCAATCGGAAGGGCCTTTTTTTGCGCAGAATAAAATTTTCTATGAGATCGCAAATCAAAGAAGTCTCACGCAACAGCGGCTTGAGTGACAGTAAATGAACAAAAGCCAGGTGAAGTGTCGCGCAACATAGCCTTCTGGACACTCTTCAATATCAATGCGTTACGAACATTTTATAGTTTCCTGATGATCAGAATGAAAAACTCCCGCCAAAACCCGGCGGGAGTACTAAACCATTATTTAAGCTTTGAAAACGCAGTTTCCGCGGCTTTAATTGTTTTTTCAATGTCTTCGTCTGTGTGAGCTGTTGCCAAGAATAGTCCTTCGAACTGAGATGGCGGCAGGAAAACACCCTGGTTAGCCATTTCACGATAATACTTGGCGAAAAACTCAAGATTGGATGTTTTCGCTCTTTCATAGTTCGTTACTTCTTCGTTTGTAAAGAAGATTCCAACCATGGAGCCGGCGCGGTTGATGCAATGTGGAATCTCATATTTTTCAGCCGCTTCTTTCAAACCTTTCTCCAGCATGTCGGCTTTCCTGTTGAATTCAACATAAATTTCAGGAGTCAGCTGGCTGAGTGTTTCATACCCAGCAGTCATGGCAAGCGGGTTTCCGGACAAGGTTCCTGCCTGGTAAATCGGACCACTTGGCGCAATCTGCTCCATAATTTCAGCTCGGCCGCCATAAGCTCCAACTGGCAGGCCGCCGCCGATTACCTTACCCAGACAAGTAAGGTCAGGTGTTACCCCGAAATAGCCCTGGGCACAGTTATAATCGACACGGAAACCTGTCATGACTTCATCAAAAATGAGCAAAGCGCCATATTCGGAAGTGATTTCGCGCAGGCCTTCAAGGAAACCAGGCAGCGGAGGGACAACTCCCATATTTCCGGCAACCGGCTCAACGATTACACCGGCAATGTCCTCACCGAATTCTTTGAACGCATAGCGAACACTGTCCAAATCATTGTAAGGAACAGTAATCGTATTTTTTGCAATGCCTTCAGGTACGCCCGGGCTGTCAGGAAGGCCAAGTGTCGCGACACCGGAACCCGCCTTGATTAGCAGGGAATCACCGTGGCCATGATAGCACCCTTCAAACTTGAGGATCTTATTCCTGCTGGTATACCCTCTCGCTAGGCGGAGTGCGCTCATTGTCGCCTCAGTTCCCGAAGAAACCATTCGGATGACTTCAATGGAAGGAACGCGGTCAATGACCAGTTTTGCAAGCTCGTTTTCCATTAAAGTTGGAGCACCGAAGCTTGTGCCAAGTTCGGCAACCTTTTTAATGGCTTCCACGACGCGGTCATTCGTATGGCCGAGAATTAGCGGGCCCCAAGAAAGAACGTAGTCAATGTATTCATTTCCATCAATATCATAAATTTTCGAACCTTTGCCTCGGGCCATGAAAATCGGATCCATATCCACTGATTTAAAGGCGCGGACGGGGCTGTTAACCCCCCCTGGCATGAGCTTTTTCGCTTCTTTGAATGCTTCGATCGATTTATCATAAGAACGCATGACATTCCCTCTTTCTTTAGCAAAATTGCGTTACTAAAAATTTTAGTTGATTTCCGCTCCGAGACACACGCTTTCCGCGGGGCGTCAGTGGAGCCTCCTCGGCGCATTGCGCCTGCGGGGTCTCCACCTTGCCGCAACATCCCGCCGGAGTCGGTGCCCTCCGCTCCAATCAACAATTAAAAACTTATTGCTCCTTCAGCCAGCGAGCTGCATCTTTGGCGAAGTAAGTAATGATCAGGTCGGCTCCTGCGCGCTTCATTCCTGTCAGCATTTCCAGGACAACGGCTTTCTCATCAATCCAGCCGTTTTGGGCAGCACCCTTGATCATTGCGTACTCGCCGCTCACATTGTAAATGACAACCGGCAGATTGAAGTTGTTTTTGACATCACGGACAATATCGAGGTACGGAAGGCCGGGCTTGACGATCAGGAAATCCGCTCCTTCACGGACATCGGATTCCGCCTCGCGCATCGCTTCGATTCGGTTTGCCGGATCCATCTGATACGTCTTCCTGTCACCGAACTGCGGAGTGCTGTCGGCGGCATCGCGGAACGGGCCGTAGAATGCAGATGAATATTTAACGGCATAGCTCATGACCGGTACTTCCTCGAAACCTGCCTCGTCTAGGCCGGCGCGGATTGCTACAACAAAGCCGTCCATCATATTCGATGGCGCGATAATATCAGCACCTGCTTTTGCCTGACTCACAGCTGTCTGAACGAGCAGGTCAAGCGATTCGTCGTTCAGGACGCGGTTTCCTTCCACTACACCGCAGTGGCCATGGCTTGTATACTCGCAAAGGCAAGTATCGGCAACAACGATCAATTCTGGATGCCGCTCTTTGATTAAGCGGGTTGCACCCTGGACGATACCGTGATCATGGTAGGCACCTGTACCGCATTCGTCTTTCTCGGCTGGAACCCCGAACAGGATAACGGACTTAATGCCGAGTGAGACAATTTCATCAATCTCCGAACCAAGCAGGTCCATGGAAATCTGGAAAACTCCCGGCATGGAAGGAACCTCATTCTTAATGTTTTCCCCTTCAATGATGAAGAGCGGATAAATAAAATCTTCTACATGGAGATGTGTTTCCCTAACAAGCGCCCTCATATTCGCGCTAGTGCGCAGGCGGCGGTGACGTGAAAATTGAAGTTCCATCCTAACTAACCTCCGGACTTTTTCTGGCAAAACCAGATTGTTATTACTGTTTATAGTTTATCTTTTTTATCGATGCTTTCCAAATATTCGATTGTGCTATTCACCATGTGTTCAACCGTGTATTGGTCCGGACAAGCATGGACTGGAATCCCAAGCGACTGAAGCTTTTTCAAAGTCACCGGCCCGATGCAGGCGACAACACAACGATCCGCAAGTTCTTTCAGCCTTTCTTCGCCAGCGGTCTCTACAAAGTGGCCAATTGTTGAAGGGCTTGTAAACATAAGAACATCAAGTTCCCGCTTCTCAAGCATTCCTAACAGCTTTTTTTTGCTCTCTTCAGGCATGCAAGTTTCATAGACGATGATTTCATCGACAAAAGAGCCATGTTCCTTTAATTCCTTCGAAATGTGTTCCCTGGCCAGGTTTCCTTTCGGAATAAGGACCCTGCTCCCTTTGTTGATATAGGCTATAAATTCTTCCGCAAAAACTTCCGCAACATATTTGGAAGGAATGAATTCCGCCTCATACCCCTTTTCCTTCAGAAAGTGTCCAGTTCTATCCCCGATGGCGGCGATTCTAGGGAGCTTTACTGGCAACCCTTCCGGGAAAAAGGACAGGAATGTCTCTACTGTCACATTGCTTGTAAAGACAATCCAATCATATGTTTCAAGTTTTTCAATCACTTCGAAAAGGGAATCGTTTAGAGCGACTGGCTTGAAGGATATAAGAGGGATTTCAACTGGAATCCCTCCATGTTTTTCAATCAGCCTGGAAAACGATTTTGCCTGGCTGGCTCCCCTTGGTACGAGCACTTTTTTATCGCTTAGGGGCAGCCGCCGGTTCATTCATTTTCCAACTCCTCTATTACTCGGTCAATCAGCTTTTTCGCGCCTCTTTCAATTAAGAGGTCACCGGCTTCAATGCCGAGTTTTTCAGGGTCCGTCCCACTGACTGTTTCCTTATACACTTCCTTGCCATCCGGTGAAGCAACAAGAACGTCCATCGTGATTGTGCCATCCTCTTCCGCAGTCGCGAAACCGCCAATCGGCACCTGGCAGCTTCCTTCCATTTTGTTCAGGAAGGATCGTTCTGCACGGACGGCGGCAGCTGTTTTTTTGCAGGTGAATTTTTCAAATAACTCAAGCAGTTCTTTATCATCTTCCCGGCACTCAATCGCAAGCGCTCCTTGGCCGACAGCCGGGATGCACACTTCTGAATCAATCAGTTCTGTGACAACTTCCTTCGCCCAGCCGAGGCGGGTAAGGCCGGCAGCTGCAAGGATAATTGCATCGTATTCGCCATTATTCAGCTTCTCAAGGCGCGTATCAACATTGCCGCGTATCCATTTAATTTCAAGGTCGGGACGTTTTGCCAAAAGCTGTGAGCTGCGGCGCAGGCTGCTCGTTCCGATTACCGAGCCCGCAGGCAGATCTTCAAGCTTCACATGGTCTCTTGAAATGAGCGCATCACGGTGATCCTCACGAAATGGGATGCAGCCAATGGTCAGGCCATCGGGCAAAACGGACGGCATGTCTTTCATGCTGTGGACAGCCATGTCAATTTCCCTGTCAAACATCGCCTGTTCGATTTCTTTTACAAAAAGGCCTTTGCCACCAACTTTTGATAACGTCACATCCAGGATTCGGTCACCTTTCGTCACAATTTCCTTCACTTCAAACTCAAATGAAGGACCGGCAATTTTCTTCAATTGGTCAATCACCCAGTTCGTCTGTGTTAATGCCAACTTGCTCCGTCTGGAACCTACAATAATTTTTCTCATGATAACCTCCTAATTTACGAATACCAAAAGTGAAATGATGACAATTTGCCAAATAAAAAGAAATTAATTAATACAATCAAGAAAGAAGCGACATTCCATAAAGCCAGAGATTTCCCGGACATGCCCCTCACAATCCGCAAGTATAAATAAATACTATAAAACGCCAATAGCAAAAAAGAACCGATTACTTTCATATCATACCAGGGCATTTCAGGCACTTTTATAAA
Organism: Neobacillus notoginsengisoli; assembly: GCF_003515685.1. GTDB lineage: Bacteria > Bacillota > Bacilli > Bacillales > Cytobacillaceae > Bacillus_D > Bacillus_D notoginsengisoli. The sequence continues at coordinate 99,463 of NZ_QWEG01000006.1, forward strand.
TGCCCACTGCATGCCTAGAATAAGGCTTAACAAAAGCATCGGCACCCCCGCGACAACATGGAGATAAGAAAACTGTTCAAGACGCGGTAAATCTGCAATTCTGACAAGCCTCGTTCCCCACTTTTTCCTCTTCAGCAAATCATACTGTAGCAAATAAAGGACGGAAAAGACAAAGGACATAGAAAATGCCCCATACGATAAAATGGCCATTGTAATGTGGATCAGCAGCAGTTCAGAAATAAGCTGCTCACCCAATACATGCGACTCATATTGGTGCGGTGCGAATATATGGATGGCCATGACAATAAATCCAAGGATATTCGTAAAAAAAACAATAAAATCCATTTTAAGCAGATGGTTGATCCCGAGCGACAGACTGACGAGGATCCAGGCGTAAAAATAAAGGCCTTCCATAATCGTCAGGACTGGGAAGCGGCCGGTATTCACCATATAAAAAAGAAGGAATGCGGTTTGCAATATCCATACAAATGCAAGTAACCAGAAGGCAACGCGATTCGCCTTCCGGTTATGGTGGATAAAATCAAAGAAATATAACAGCACACTTAAAGCATAAATGATGACCGTCAATTCGTGCAGTCGCGCCATATGGATGTCAGACATAGACATTACCTCTCTTATGACTGAAAGGAAGCCTGCGGTGCATGAACCAACTTTTTCTTGGTTTCGGCTGCTTTCGTTTGTTGTTCCTCTTCGACAAGATCTTTAATATCAAAGATTGTCATAAACAAATCCAGTGCCTCTTCGGCATCAGGGCGCGCAGCCAGTTCTTTTGCCTGAAGGATCGGATCTTTTAGCAGCTGATTTATTATGCTTTTCGTATGCTTGTTCAATACCTTCTTATCCCGTTCGGAAAGGTGTGGAAGCTTTCGCTCAATGCTCGCCATTGTGACAGACTGAATCCCGCTCGCCTTTTCCCTGAGGGCGGAGATGACCGGAATGACTCCGAGCATGCCTAGCCATTGTTTAAAATCAACAATTTCCTTTTCAATCATCATCATGATAACCGCGGCGGCTTTTTTCCGCTCCTGAAGGTTTGCTTCCACAATTCCTTCAAGATCGTCGATATCATAAAGGAAAACATTGTCCAGTTCGGCAATGCCAGGATCCAAATCACGTGGAACAGCGATATCGACCATGAATAACGGTTTTCCTTTGCGTAGCTTTTCTACATGTTCCATCGTTTCCTTTGTTATGACAAAAGAATCTGAGCCGGTCGAGCTGATGACAATGTCCGCCTCAACAAGCGAGCATTGCAGTTCGGATAGCATTTTTGCCTTGCCGCCAAAACGGTCTGCAAGCTGCTCAGCCTTTTCATATGTCCGGTTGATGACGGTCACCCCGCCAACCCCATTTCCATGAAGGTTCTGGGCGGCAAGCTCACCCATTTTACCCGCGCCAAAAATGAGGACATTTTTATCTTCAAGTGATCCAAATATCTTTTTTGCAAGCTCAACAGCCGCATAGCTGACGGATACGGCATTAGCGCCGATTTCCGTTTCAGCATGGCCGCGTTTTGCAAGGGTAATCGCCTGTTTGAATAAATGGTTGAACACAGTTCCCGTCGTGCCCTCTTCCTGAGAAAGAAGGAAGCTTGAGCGGACTTGGCCAAGAATTTGTGTTTCACCAAGAATCATTGAATTTAATCCGCAGGCAACGTTTAACAAGTGCTCAACGGCGCCGTCTCCCTCGTAAATAAAGAGGAACGGGGAGAACTCCTTTTGTTCCAGGCCGAACCATTCAGCCAGAAATTCCTTCATGTAATAACGCCCTGTATGGACCTGGTCCACAACCGCATAGATTTCTGTCCTGTTGCACGTCGACAGGATGACATTCTCAAGAATGGCTTTTTTTCCATGAAGCGTCTTAGCAGCCTCCCGAAGATCGTCCTGCTTGAACGTAAGCCGCTCACGGATTTCAACTGGGGCGGTTTTGTAATTAAGTCCTACCACTAAAATATGCATATAGTAAATAACACCCCCAACGTAATCACGTAACTAACTACTCAGATTATATCACGGGCCAAATACGGGTTTGCCCCAAAAATGTGAACAGAAACCGAAACAATATGGTATTATTAAAAGCAGAAACGGCTTGATCAGGGACGACAGGCTTAAGACCCCGATCCCCTAGCCGTCGGAGCTAGACTATAAAAGCGCGGGGCCTGGTTAAGCCGGTGCGCATACGTTTATTAGAATGATTTTAAATTACTCATACATATGTACATTATCAAATAAACAGCGATAGTTCAAGAGAACCTTACTGGAAGCGGAGGGTTACGATGAAAAACAGACAGCTTTTTCCCGGAATTGTCCTGATTGGGTTCGGGGCTTATTTTTTTATGGAGAAATCGGAAATTGAACTGCTAGAGAAATTTTATACTTGGCCGACTCTGTTACTTATTGTCGGGATTGCTTTCCTCTGCCAGGGATATTTAACGAGGGAGCATGATGCCATCCTTCCTGGAACAATCCTGACAGGACTCGGGGGGCATTTTCACATCGCCGGAAATGTGCAATCCTGGCCACCGGATACCGGAACATTTATGGCCATCATTGCACTCGGCTTCCTGCTGCGGTATCAAAAAACGGGGAACGGGCTCTTCCACGGCCTGCTTTTCCTCGCAGTTGCTATTCTGCTCATCTTTACCGAGCAAGTCGATGCCTTGTTCGGCCAAACCGGAAGCAGCATGACGCTCGTGTGGAAATTTTGGCCCGCTATCCTCCTCGCAATCGGAGCGTGGCTAGTTTTTGCAAAGAGAAGATAGATTTAAAAAAAGCCTGGCGAACCGTTGATCCATCAACAAAGTTTGCCAGGCTTTTTCTATCTATATGTTTCATCATCTATCCATATATTCCTGGAATAATGCCCAAACCTTATCTTTTCCTTCACCTGTTTCAGAAGAGAAAACCACAATTGGGTCTTCGGGATCGACATCCAAGGTTTCCTTCGTCACCTTTAAATGCTTCTGCCACTTCCCCTTCGGAATTTTATCAGCTTTCGTCGCGATGACAATGGCCGGAATGCCATGGTGCTTCAGAAAATCGTACATCATCCGGTCATCCGCAGTCGGAGGATGACGTAAATCGGTAATCAGTACGGCAGCCTTCAACTGCTCACGCATCGTAAAATACGTTTCAATCATCCGGCCCCACGCCTCGCGCTCACTCTTCGAAACTTTCGCATATCCGTATCCAGGCACATCAACGAAATGGAGCAGTTCATTCACAAGGTAAAAATTCAATGTCTGTGTTTTACCCGGCTTTGATGAAGTGCGCGCAAGATTCCTCCTGTTTAGCAATTTGTTAATAAAAGAAGACTTGCCGACATTTGAACGCCCGGCCAGCGCAAACTCAGGCAAAGCCGCATCAGGATATTGATCCGGCTTCACCGCACTAATGACTATCTCTGCACTCTTTATTTTCATAAAGCTCCCCCATCCGACAGCGCGTGCTTCAGAACTTCATCGACATGGGAAACGAGGACGAATTTCAGTTCATTGCGAACACTTTCAGGAATATCATCAATATCTTTTTCGTTATCTTTCGGCAAAATCACTTTCGTGAGCCCCGCGCGATGTGCGCTTAATGTTTTTTCTTTCAACCCGCCAATTGGCAACACACGCCCGCGCAGCGTAATTTCTCCTGTCATGCCAACCTCGCGGCGAATCGGCTTGCCGCTCAAAGCAGAAACGAGGGCTGTCGCAATCGTTATACCCGCAGACGGTCCGTCCTTCGGCACAGCGCCTTCAGGAACGTGGATATGAATATCGTATTTTTCATGGAAATCCGTCTCAATACCAAGCTCTTCAGCTTTTGAGCGAATATAGCTGAATGCGGCCTGGGCGGATTCCTTCATAACATCCCCAAGCTTACCGGTTAGCACCAACTTCCCTTTACCAGGTGAGATGGAAACTTCGATTTGCAGTGTGTCACCGCCAACGGTTGTGTACGCGAGCCCTGTCGCAACACCGATTTGGTCCTCAAGCTCGGCCTGTCCATAGCGAAATTTCGGCTTCCCAAGGAAATCCTCCAGGTTTCTCTCGGTTACAACGACTTTTTTCTTTTCGCCGGCAACGATGATTTTAGCCGTTTTTCGGCAGATGGTCGCCATTTGACGTTCGAGGCTTCGGACGCCTGCTTCCCTTGTATAGTAGCGGACTGTCTTCAGGATCGCGTCTTCACGTACCTGCAAGGTTCCCTTTGAAAGGCCATTTTCTTTCACTTGTTTCGGCAGAAGGTGGTCTTTTGTAATATGGACCTTCTCAATTTCTGTATAGCCTGCAATCGTGATAATCTCCATCCGGTCACGCAGCGGTCCCGGAATGGTCGCCAGATTGTTGGCCGTCGCGATGAACATGACTTTTGAGAGATCATATGGCTCCTCAATATAGTGGTCACTAAAATTATGGTTTTGTTCAGGGTCGAGCACCTCGAGCATCGCCGAGGACGGGTCGCCGCGGAAATCGTTCGACATTTTATCAATTTCATCCAGCAGGAACACTGGATTAATCGTTCCCGCCTTTTTCATGCCCTGAATAATCCGGCCAGGCATCGCTCCGACATACGTTCTCCGGTGGCCGCGTATTTCCGATTCATCGCGGACGCCGCCAAGCGAAACACGGATAAAGTTTCTGTTCAAGGATCTGGCAATCGACCTGGCAAGGCTTGTTTTACCAACTCCGGGAGGTCCCGCAAGGCAAAGGATCGGCCCCTTCAAGGAATTGGTCAGCTTTTGAACAGCCAAATATTCTAGCACCCGTTCCTTTACTTTTTCAAGGCCGTAGTGATCCTCATTCAAAATCTTTTCGGCCCTGTCAATGTTGAGGTCATCATCGGTTCTTTTGTCCCACGGGAGAGAGACAAGCCAATCAATATAGTTGCGGATAACGGCGCTTTCGGCAGAACTTGATGGTACTTTTTCATATCGATCAAGCTCACGCAAAGCGGTTTCCATCACATTTTCAGGCATACCGGACATCTCAATTTTCTCTGTCAGTTCCGTAATTTCGCCTGTTTTTCCTTCTTTTTCGCCAAGTTCCTTCTGAATGGCCTTCATCTGCTCGCGCAGGTAATATTCCTTTTGTGTGCGCTCCATCGATCGTTTAACGCGCTGGCCAATTTTCTTCTCGAGGTTCAGGACTTCCTTTTCATTATGGATGATGTCGATGACCTTTGACATCCTGTCCTTTACATCAATCGTTTCAAGGATTTCCTGCTTGTCCTTTAGTTTCAGCGGAAGATGGGAAGAGATAATATCCGCCATTCTGCCCGGTTCTTCGATATCTGCAACTGAGGAATATGTTTCGGCAGAAATCTTTTTCGACATCTTTATGTATTGCTCAAAATAGTCCAGCATAGTCCTCATCAAGGCCTGGTCTTCGACATCCTTCGTTTCCTTGTCCTCAAAAAGCTCGATATTGACCGAAAAGTGGTCTTCCAAATCATGGAATGACAAAATGCGCGCCCGCTTTAGCCCTTCCACGAGGACACGGATTGTGCCGTTCGGAAGCTTCAGCATTTGTTTCACTTTAGTAAGAGTCCCAATGTTATACAAGTCTTCCTCATCGGGATCATCTATTGAGACATCTTTTTGGGTTGTTAAAAATATCAGGTGGTCATCGACCATTGCTTTTTCGAGTGCCTGGACAGATTTTTCCCTGCCCACATCCAAATGGAGAACCATTGTCGGATAAACCAGCAAACCCCGAAGTGGCAGGAGGGGGACGATTTTTTCACTCGTTTCCGGCATAACCCTTGCACCTCCAAAGTACTTTCAATTATCCCTTTTAAAGGATTTGTCTTTGTACAATTCTATCTTATTTAAGAAAGTGTGTCTAATATATCGAAATCATTACAAGCCAACAAAAAGCGGAAGCGCCTTGGGCAGCCCCGATATAGGAAGACTTGGTTTTGCGACAGCAAAGCCTTAGTCGCCCTTAATGCGAGCGAAGCGTAGCCAAGCTTAAGACGGGTCCCGCAGGATGGGCCTGCCCTCCGGAGGGAGTCGGCTTAAGACCTCGAGGGGCTAGGCGCTCCTCGAAAAAGCTAACGCTTTTTCTTCGTGCGTTGCTTATGCTTCCGAAGCTTCCCTTTGTGGAGCTGGATTACTATATCTTCATTTTAGTCCTCACTCTTAGTATCCATTGCCAGACAGCATGATATGCTTTGTTCGGCCAAAAAAAGAAACTCCGGCATTCCTTGCAACCGAAGTTTCACATGAGGGATGCTTCCCCGTAATCTTAAATCGATTCTTTATCCGAATGCTGATTCGCTGCTGTTATCACTTTGCCATTTCCTGCATCCGGAATAATATTGGCTATTCCTTTAAGCGGCCCTGTGCCTGTAGCTGTATCAGTCTTAAGCGCAATATCAATCACTTCGGTAAAATGACTGACCGGCACAATATTGATTCCGTCTATTTCTTTCAAAATCGACTGCATGTTTTCGGCAGGAACGATCACTGTGTCCGCACCCGCCATTTTGGCAGCTATGACTTTTGCAAAAATGCCGCCTATCGGCTTTACATTCCCGTGGATTGAAATTTCACCCGTCATGGCAACCTTGTTGTCAACCGGAACTTGATAGATTGCAGAGTAAATCCCCGACGCCATCGCGATACCAGCTGAAGGACCATCAATTGGGATTCCACCCGGGAAGTTGACATGAATATCGTACTCATCAGCCGGGACGCCCATCGTACGCAAAACGGTAATCACGTTTTCAATGGAACCACGTGCCATACTTTTTCGGCGAATGGACTTGCCTTGCCCTCCGATACTCTCTTCCTCAACAATACCGGTAATATTGATCGAGCCTTTTTCCTTTGTCGGGATGACAGTTACTTCTATTTCCAAAAGCGCTCCTGAATTCGGTCCGTACACTGCCAATCCATTCACAAGCCCGATACAAGGGAGGTCGTTAATTTTCCGTTCCATTCTTGGTGCGGCCTGGCTGGAATGGATTACCCACTCGATATCCGCATCCTTAATCGTCAATCGATCTTCTGTCATCGCAAGCCCGGCGGCAGTTTGGACCATATTGACTGCTTCACGGCCATTTCTGGCGTAATTCGAAAGGATGCCAAGTGCCGATTCCGGAATTGCCATGCCTACTTTATCAGCTGCTTTTTTGGCAACTGCACTAATTTCTTCCTGGGATAACTCCCTGAAAAACACTTCCATACAACGTGAACGGATAGCCGGGGGAATTTCATTCGGCGTCCTTGTCGTCGCTCCCACCAGCCTGAAATCCGCTGGTAGTCCATTCTTGAAAATATCATGGATATGGGTCGGGATTGAACTGTTTTCTTCATTATAATAGGCACTTTCAAGAAAAACCTTTCTGTCTTCGAGCACCTTTAGAAGCTTGTTCATCTGAATTGGGTGAAGTTCTCCGATTTCATCAATGAACAAAACGCCGCCGTGTGCATTTGTCACAGCGCCTTGTTTCGGCTGGGGAATGCCAGCCTGCCCCATCGCTCCAGCGCCCTGGTAAATCGGGTCATGGACAGAGCCAATCAGTGGATCAGCGATTCCCCTTTCATCAAAACGGGCAGTCGTTGCATCGAGCTCAACAAATACGGATGACTGCTTAAAAGGAGATTTCCCATTTTTCTTTGCCTCCTCGAGCACAAGTCTCGCTGCGGCCGTCTTTCCGACTCCCGGAGGACCGTAAATAATGACATGCTGTGGGTTGGGGCCGCACAGAGCTGCCTTTAGTGCCCTAATTCCATCCTTTTGGCCGACAATGTCATTAAAGGTAGCGGGCCTTACCTTTTCCGCGAGCGGTTCTGACAGTGAAACGGATCTCATTTTTCTCAGTTGTTCCATTTCCTTGCGTGATTCCTTATCAATTGAGACTTTTTGGGTTCGCTGATTCTTTAATAAGTTCCAAAAATACAACCCGATGATAATCCCAAAGAAGAGTTGTATAAAGAGAGCGATGCTTGTCCAACTCATCCTTTTCCCTCCCGAAAACGTAGTACTGATATAAAGATAGTATTTCCGTTGAAGGGAACCACTAAACAAAAAAAGCAAAGAATCCAGGAAAGGCAAAATTTGTTGTTATAATGAGCAGGTTTGTTGACTTCCGTTCCAGGCACTTCGCTTTCCGCGGGGCGGCCGTGGAGCCTCCTCGACGCTTTAGCGTCTGCGGGGTCTCCTCTTGCCACTAATCCCGCAGGACAAACCAGCTTCCTCGAATAATCCTGCACGAAGAAAATGCGATAGCATTTTCGATGAGTCTTCGTGCCTTCCTCTTCAGTCAACTCATAAGCAACAGCTTTCTAAATTTTCTAGGCAAAAAAACTGCCCAGCGGATTGCCGGACAGTTTTATCTTTACTTATTATGCTGAGTTGCGTTCTTCTTCAATGACTGTCCCGTCTTCAAGGATGAGCTTCGGGATGCTGTTTTCAGCCACAGTCTCACCAGTGATGATGCACTTCGTAATATCATCACGGGAAGGAAGGTCGAACATGACATCAAGCATGATTCCTTCAATGATAGAACGAAGGCCGCGGGCGCCGGTTTTGCGCTCAATCGCCTTTTTCGCAATTTCAGTCAGTGCGCCTTCTTCAAATTCAAGCTCTACATCATCAAGCTGAAGCATTTTTTTGGTATTGCTTTACCAATGCATTCTTCGGCTTTGTCAAAATTTCGATCAACGCGCCTTCATCAAGCTGCTCCAGGCTGGCGATAACCGGGAGTCGGCCAATGAATTCAGGGATTAACCCGAATTTTAGCAAGTCTTCAGGGAGCACTCTTGATAGTAGCTCTTTCTGGCTAACATCTTCCTGTTTTACATCGGACCCAAAGCCGATGACCTTCTGTCCAAGCCTGCGCTTGATGATCGGCTCGATTCCGTCAAATGCACCACCGCAGATGAACAGGATATTCGTTGTATCAATCTGGATGAACTCCTGATGAGGATGCTTACGACCGCCCTGTGGAGGAACGCTTGCGACTGTCCCTTCAAGGATTTTAAGGAGCGCCTGCTGGACGCCTTCACCAGAAACATCTCTTGTAATCGAAGGGTTCTCGGACTTACGGGCAATTTTATCAATTTCATCGATATAAATAATCCCTTTTTCCGCTTTTTCGACATCATAATCGGCAGCCTGAATCAATTTAAGAAGGATATTTTCAACATCCTCACCGACATAACCCGCTTCGGTAAGAGAGGTTGCATCAGCAATCGCAAATGGAACATTGAGAATACGAGCAAGCGTTTGGGCAAGGAGCGTTTTTCCGCTTCCTGTTGGTCCAATCATACAAATATTACTCTTGGAAAGCTCAACGTCGTCAATTTTGCTATTGGAGTTAATCCTTTTATAATGGTTGTACACCGCAACGGAGAGTGATCTCTTCGCTTTGTCCTGGCCGATTACATACTCATCAAGGATTTCGCAAATTTCTCTAGGTTTCGGTACATCTTTAAACTCGACTTCTTCCTCTGTACCAAGTTCCTCCTCAACAATTTCAGTACATAATTCGATACATTCGTCACATATATATACACCAGGCCCGGCAACAAGTTTCCTTACCTGATCCTGTGTTTTGCCACAGAAGGAGCACTTTAATTGCCCTTTTTCATCATTAAATTTGAACAAACCTTTCACCCCTTAAAGAACGGATTAGACTATTTAAACGCTGCATTTCCGGCAGGTTATTTAGGAAATAATCGGTTCATAACTTTATTCTAGATGCGCTATGTATTGCATTGTACCACATTTTCTATGTTTACTGGAAATAAAAACTCTTGCTGGCTCCTGCTTTGAACCCATTTTCTGCTTATGTAAGACTGACGTATTTCCAATACCCTAAACGGTGCACTCCTTAAAGCTTATCCAATTTTTCCGCTAATTAAGCCTGTTTTTAACCAATCACATGAAATTTCTATTTATGTATTTACTTACATTATAATATGTATCCATTTAAATGTATAAAACAAGGCACGATAAATCGTGCCTTGTTTGGCTTTTGTCCTTATTTCGCAACAGTTTTGCTGTTTTCAACAAGGAAGTCAACCGCTTTATTCTTCTCAATGTCAGATTTAAGTACGTCTGTTCCTCCAAGAGCGGTAACGATTTGCTCTTGAGTCATATTGTACATTTCTGCCATTTTCTCAAGTTCGGCATTGATATCCTCTTCAGTTACTTCGATATTCTCAGCATTCGCGATTGCTTCTAGGGTAAGGTTGACACGTACGCGCTTCTCAGCATCGGTCTTCATTTGCTCACGAAGGGCTTCTTCATCTTGTCCTGAGAATTGGAAGTATAGCTCAAGATTCATGCCCTGCATTTGAAGGCGCTGCTCAAATTCTTGCATCATACGGTCAGTTTCACTTTGAACCATGACGGATGGAATTTCAACTTCTGTCGTTTCAGCAGCTTTTTCTACAACCGTGTCGCGGACATGATGTTCTTTTTGGTGGTTTTTATCATGCTCAAGACGGGACTTTATTTTAGCCTTCAACTCATCTAGAGTTTCAACTTCCTCATCCACATCCTTTGCGAACTCATCATCAAGCTCAGGTAGTTCTTTTCCTTTAATTTCATGCACAGTCACCTTGAAAGTAGCTGGCTTGCCGGCAAGTTCCGCTGCATGGTACTCCTCAGGGAATGATACCTCTACATCCTTTGATTCACCAGCTGCAACACCTACTAGTTGCTCTTCAAAGCCTGGAATGAATGAATCTGAACCGAGTTCAAGCGAGTAGTTTTCAGATTCTCCGCCTTCGAATGCCTCGCCATCAACAAAGCCTTTGAAATCAATAACGACGGTGTCGCCATTTTCAGCAACGCCTTCTTCTTTGACGACCAACTCAGCATGGCGTTCTTGAAGAGCTTCGATTTCCTTATTGACGTCTTCATCAGAAACAGTTGTATCAAACTCTTCTACTTCAAGGCCTTTGTACTCGCCTAGCTTTACTTCAGGCTTAACTTCGACAGTTGCTTTGAATACAAAGCTGGAGCCTTTTTCGAATTTCTCAACATCGATTTCAGGGCGGTCGATTGGCTCGATGCCTGTTTCATCGATTGCATTTCCGTACGCTTCAGGAAGAAGGTAATCGATTGCATCCTGGTAAAGTGCTTCAACACCATACATTTTTTCGAAAATCGGACGTGGCATTTTCCCTTTACGGAAGCCAGGAGCGTTAACCTTTTTCACAACTTTTTTGAAGGCGAAATCAATTGCTTCGTTAACTTTTTCTTCGCCAACCTCTACTGTAAGAACCCCGCGGTTCCCTTCTAATTTTTCCCATGTAGCAGACATATTTGTTCCCTCCAACTATCTATTCTCCTATTTTATCAATGGTGGAATAGCCAATTTATGTAAAACATTAGACGTTTACATATTGCAACCACTACATTATAACACACGATAATGTTCTTTCAACACCGACGGCTAAATTATCGGATAAGAAATTTCCTCCACTTTTTCAATCCATTTTACTGCTTTTGCCATATCTCCCTCCTCTCCTTTATATATTTGACCGACACTTTCCATATCCGGCGAAGATCCAAGATAGGCTATAGCCGTATAATGGAAAGCAGCCGCCCAGGCAGCCGGACTGACCGGTTTTAGTTCAAACGGATAAACCGCAATGTAATGCCTGTGCACAAGGCTCAAGACACTTTCAAGCAACACCGGTTCACTTTGTTCAAGCTCTTCTTCAAGAAGACGTGCTATTTTTACCTCAATGGGAATCAGATGAAGCTCAGGCAGTTCATTAGGAATAAAATCTTGTTTGATACCGAATTTCATGACGGTCAGCGGCGTGTTGATTTGTTGCTCTTTACATACATTGAGAAGCATTGTTTTTAGAAACGGATGACCAGTATCCGCTCCGAGAAATCTCCTTATTTCCGGCAGCAGAGGGTCGATTGGCTGGGATGCAAGTTTCCCTGCAATGACCACCTGTTCCCTAAGGTCATTTAATTTGAAAAAATCAAGTTCTCCCGGCCGGATTTCTACAGCTTCTTTATATGCAGGATTGTCTTCATCTAATTGCTCCATGCTTTTATGCAGCGGTTCGTTCTCAGCCATTCTTTTGCAAAATTCAAGGATCGTTTGAAAATGTTCTGTTTTTTCTGGCGGAACTTCCCTTTCCTCAAAAAGAGCCTCAAGGACTTCGGTAATTTCCGAATATTCATGAAGCTGAATCAGGATGGTCAAATACATTTCCGTGAGCTGAAAATAATCCCCCGCTCCTGTCAAAAGCATTTCACGGCAAAGTTCTTTCGCCTTTCTAAGTGCGCCAGCTTCAAAATAGGCAAGGACAAGCGCTGCCATCACATCACTATTGGCAGGATCCAATTCGTAGGCCTGCTCGAGGAAATCGGCGGCTTCCCGGTAATTTTTTACCTGCAGCGCCTCAATCCCCTTTTCAGCCAGCCTGCGCTCCACATTCGGAAAAAGGATAATGTTTTCTTCGCCACTCTTTTTCATAGCTGTCATCCTTCGTTCGTAGTTGAAAAAAGTGTAGCACGGCGCTGTGTAAAATACAATTTAGAGGATGTTTTGGGCTGATACTCCCACGGCTATACCCGTGGGGTTCTGAATCCATTGCCTTCTTCCTGGCCGGCAGCCACTCCCATCCCACCCCTGGAGGAGTGGGCTTTCCCGTTCGGAGAGTCTGTAATTACTCATTTTAACAAAGAAAAAGAGCCGGCCACCTCTTAAAAGAGATGACCGGCTCTTGATAGCGTCCCAGGAGAGATTCGAACTCCCGACCGACGCCTTAGAAGGGCGTTGCTCTATCCAGCTGAGCTACTGGGACATAAAAAAATAAATACTGACACACTATGGTGTTCCTGAGGACATTTCTTATTATAGTAGGCAAGCAACGACTTGTCAACAATTATTTTTTGTTAAAAGAGGGAGCAGGCAAGCTGCCCCTCTTTTACTCACCTATCCGGAAAATTCTGTGCAATCCAGGAATCTCGCCGTCTTCCAAATCAAACACTCGTACCTCAACTTCACTGTCTCCGAGCCCTAGGATCACATAGGTCCGTTCCCTCCGTCCTCTTGGTTGCCGGATGCTGCCAGGATTAATGAATAGGATTCCTCCCGACAGTTCCGCCCCAAGAGAATGCGAGTGTCCGAAGCAGACGATTTTAGCACCGAGCTCTTCCGCCTTGTACTGGAGATTCATCAGAGTCGACTTAACCGAATGGCGATGTCCGTGAGTAACGAAGATTTTTTTGCCGGCGATTTCAATCAATTCATCATCGGGAAAACCTGGGTAAAAGTCGCAGTTCCCGCCAACAGGGACATAGCCATCCAATGCTGGATCCTCCCGCGGCAATTCCGAGTCGCCGCAATGGATGAATAAGCTTACTTCCGGATGCTTTTCCCTGATATCCTGAAGCGGCTGCGTCAGTCCGTGGCTGTCACTGACGACTAAAATCCGTTTCATAATCAAGCACCCGTCCCACGTTCATCAAGCAATGCTTCAAGGTTTTTCAGTGCATTGGCGCGGTGGCTGATGGCATTCTTTTCGTCTTTTTCCAGTTCCGCCATCGTCCGTCCCAATTCCGTCACATAGAACACTGGATCATAGCCGAATCCGTTCAAGCCTCGCCGCTCATCAATAATCATTCCTTGGCATGTGCCATGAACGGTAACAGTTTCCTTTCCGGGAACGGCCAACGCCAGAGCGCAATGGAATTTCGCTGTCCTTTTCTCTTCCGGCACGCCATGCAACTCCGCCAGCACCTTATCAATATTTGCTTCATCGTCCTTTGGCTCGCCTGCATAGCGCGCTGAATAAATGCCAGGCCGTCCTTCAAGCGCATCGACGGCTAGCCCAGAATCGTCGCCAATGACCGCCTTGCCAATTTGTCTAGATATCGTTTCTGCTTTTAGGATCGCATTTTCGGCAAATGTCGTTCCATTTTCCTCAACATCGGGGGCATCAGGAAAATCGAGAAGCGTCAGAACTTTTACTCCTCTTTTAGCAAAAATGGCCTCGAACTCTTTTGCCTTCCCCGGATTCTTAGTCGCAATTAGAACTTCTTTCATCGTATTCGCCTCCCTTTGGTTACTTCCTTCTATTGGCCTCTATTTTACCTGAAATTGTTTCTCCAAGCGCGTTTTTTTGCTTCTCGAAAAGTTCAATCAGTCCAGCCTCTGCCGCCTCAAGCATTTGGGCGAGCTGGCTCCGTGAAAATGTCGACTCTTCCCCTGTTCCCTGCAGTTCGACAAATTCGCCGTTTCCGGTCATGACGACATTCATATCAACTGCGGCACTTGAATCTTCGACATAATTCAGGTCTAGGACTGCTTGTCCAGTTCCTAGGATGCCGACACTTGTGGCAGCAAGGAAGTCTGTGATCGGAAAGCGAGTCAATGACTTCTTTTCAACAAGCCCGTTCAGTGCAATCGCCATGGCCACAAAAGCCCCCGTTATGGATGCGGTCCTCGTGCCGCCATCAGCTTGGATCACATCGCAGTCGATCCATACCGTCCGCTCGCCAATTGCTTCAAGGTCAACAACCGCGCGTAGGGCACGACCAATTAATCTTTGGATTTCCATCGTCCTGCCTGAAACCTTACCTTTGGAGGATTCGCGGATGTTTCGTTGATCAGTTGCCCGCGGCAGCATGGAATACTCGGCCGTAACCCACCCTTTGCCTTCCCCTCTCATAAAAGGCGGAACCCTGTCCTCAATGCTGGCTGCACAAATGACCTTCGTGTCCCCCACAGAAATGAGCACTGACCCTTCAGGATGTTTCAAATAATTTGTTTCAATATGTATTGGCCTTAACTGCAGCGGTTCCCTGCCATCAAAACGCATTTTACTTCCTCCTTTTAATCCGATAATTTTTTAGTAATAGGCTATGTAAAAAACTGTTAATTTAACTACGTTGATTGAAACGGAGGGGACCGACTCCGGCGGGATGTAGCGGCAAAGTGGAGACCCCACAGGCGCTTTGAGCACCGAGGAGGCCCCACTGACACCCCGCGGAAAGCGTGTGCCCGAAGTGGAAATCAACAGCCAACTTAACAGAGCCAAGCAATAAAGAAGAGGCGGCCGTAATCGCCTGCCTCTCTCACTCATTATATAGTATAACAAAATTTAGTTTTTTAAAAACTGCCGGTATTAACTTTTTGCGGGCGGGTGACCGGCTCGGTCAGCTTCTTGCCGTCCTCCTTGACAAGCTCTGCTTTGCCATTGACTTGAATGGACACTTTATCAATTCCTTCTTGTTCGGTCAGAGTAAGGACAAGTGCATCAAGAAGGTGCTGGGAAATAACTTTTTCCTCCTCTTTGAAACTTCCGTAAACAGCTTCATTAAAATTAAGGGTTGCCGTTCCGTTTTCCACTTTTGGCTTGTCAACAAGCTTGACCTTGTTCATAAAGTCGCTATCCAAGAGGGCAGAGGATGGGCCTTTTGCAAGCTCCATGACGGCCGCCTCGATATTCGTTTCGATCGTATTGCTCACCCTGCGTGTGACTGGCACATAATAGTAGGCGCCCTCTTTGCCGCCAATATAGTAAACTGTGACAGGCCTTGTATTCATGATATCCGTTACATTGGATGAATCCATGTTGATTCCTGATGTCCTGGAGAGGTTTTCACTGATTGGTGTTCCATTGACCGGCATTTCGGTCAGTTCATGTCCGTTCATTTTTAATTTCACTTTTTTGATGGAGTCGAACTGAGTCAATGTCCACGTTACTGCATCTAGAATCCGCTGTTCATCCTCAGGCTGGTAATTTTTGAATTCCTTCGAAAAGTTTACAATAGCCATCCCGTCTTTTTTGACATCAACCGAAACATCGGTATCAGCCGGGAGGACGGCCCGAAAACCGTTCGGAAGCATTTCTGACACAGGTCCATTTTCCACTAGGTGCTCCAACGCCTGTTTGGCAACTGCGGCTTTTTTCGGAAGGCTGAGTGTTTGTGAGACTACATAGCCGTCTTTATCAATCAGATAGAGTTCGGTTTTCACCGTTCCTTCCGTTTCTGTCGCTTCTTTATCCTGAATGGAATTTGCTAGGCCGCTGTCCTTCGTATACGCAGTACTTTTTGGCGGGTCGATTTTTTTTACCGTTTCTGTTCCGAACAACCCGCATCCCGAAAGCAGTAAAGCCGATACAAGAATGGCGGATCCGAGCACTCCTTTTTTATTTGTGGACATGAAAATCCCTCCTGAGACAGTTTGTACTACATATATACGAGCCCAGGAGAAAATTAGACCAACCCTATAAAAAAATAAAGCCCCCAAGAGGGAGCTTTCACAAGTCAAACCAATGTAATTGTTTTTACATTTTTCACTTCATATCCGAGCCAGTTAGAAGCAATCCTGGCAAAAATCACGTTGGAACCAGTCGTATAAAATTCGTGCGCAGGTTTTCTGTTCCTGGCGGCGAGCATGCCATTATATTCAAGGATGGTACTGACCTCGCGGGCGGTTTCATCCCCAGAACTGATGACTTTTACTTCTTCACCCATTTCGGCTTTTATAAGCGGTTCAAGCAGCGGATAATGGGTGCAGCCAAGGATGAGTGTATCAAGCTTTTCGCCCCTGAGCGGTTCAAGCGACTCGGCCACAATCCTTTTAGCCAGCTCCCCTTCCACCTCGCCGCTCTCGACAAGTGGAACGAACTTCGGACAGGCCAGGCTCTTGACCGAAACCCTGCTCACAAGTGACTTCAACGCTTTTTCATAAGCCCCGCTCTTTACCGTTCCAATCGTCCCGATAACTCCAATATGATAGTTGTTCGTATTTTTAATAGCGGCCCTTGCGCCAGGGTAGATAACCCCGATAATTGGGATATCCAGTTCACGGCGGATGTCATCAAGTGCCGCGGCAGTTGCTGTATTGCAGGCAATGACAAGCATTTTAATCTTTTTCTTCAGTAAAAAACGCGTCAATTGCCATGTGAATTTTTTAACTTCACCGACCGGCCGGGGTCCATAGGGGCATCTCTTCGTATCACCAAGATAGATGATTTTTTCATTCGGAAGCTGCTTCATGACCTCCTTGGCGACGGTAAGGCCGCCAACGCCCGAATCGATGATTCCTATAGGGTGTTTCAAAAATCTCGCCTCATTTTTCACGCATTTCTTGATGCAATTTAGTCATGTTGGTATGCAAAACCCGAATTTCCTCGGATGAAAAGTTCTTTAAAGTATCGTGTAAGTATTCCCGACGCTTTTTAATAACCTCATCAATTATTCTTTCACCTTCCTCAAGAAGATGAATCCTGACAACCCGGCGATCCTTTGGATCCCTTACACGCATGACAAGGCTGCTTTTCTCCATCCGGTCCACAAGATCTGTCGTCGTGCTGCATGCAAGGTACATTTTAGAGGATAATTCGCCAATCGTCATATCCCCATCCTCAAACAGCCATTGCAGGGCAATAAATTGAGGCGGCGTGATTGTATAATCACTTAACAGCTCGCGGCCCTTCTGCTTAATAATACCCGCAATGTACCGAAGGTCTTTTTCTATGTTAGCTACGATATCCATATCAGTTTTTTCTATTTCAACCTGTTCCATATCCACCACTCCCATCCTGCTTGTCCTTATTTTCACCTTTTTTACGTAAAAGTTCAAGGGAAAAACGAAAAGCTTGGCTCACTAGCTTGCTCACATTAGCCAGGATTCATTTTCCAAACAAAAATGGGACCGGCGCCCATTACGGATGCCGGTCAATATCACAGTTCAAGCTCCCCCATGCGCAGGAGTTCGACAACTGCCTGGGAACGCCCCTTTACGCCAAGCTTCTGCATGGCATTTGAAATATGGTTCCGAACCGTTTTCTCGCTTATATATAAATCACCAGCGATTTCCTTGGTTGTTTTGTCCTGTACCAGCAGTTCGAAAACTTCTCTTTCCCGTTTAGTGAGTAGTGGTTTGTGGCTGAATCCGTTGTCCTTCAAGTATTGTAACCCTCCTTGCCTTCGCCAGTTGTGAACCGTGGGATGGGTATATAATTAGTCACGATTATCTTATGTCAGCAGTGCTGCAGAAGTGACTGTTTTTGCTTGAAGAATAAGGGTTTCAGCGGGCTTCGAGAAGTTTTTTCATGGAATCTGTCCAAGGAACTCCTTTTCCGGTTTTCTTGGAAAACTGAACCATAGTTCCCCGTCCTGTAAAACATACCTCACCGTTCTCATTTTTGCCCATATAATGCAGATCGACAGACGATGTGCCTGTCCTGTTGGCCTTTACGTGAATCTTTATTTCCTCGTCAAAAAATACCTGCTTCAGGAAGTCGCATTGCAGATCTGCGACGACCGGAATTGTTTCACTATTTGGACTTACCCAGTCTTGCATAAAGCCAATATGCTTAAAAAACTCGATCCTTGCCAGTTCAAAATATGTAAATGGAACAGTATTGTTCAAGTGGCCAAACATATCGGTTTCCGAAAACCGGACCCTCACCGGGTAATAATAGCTGAATTCCCTCGTCCACTCCTCCATGTCCGCAATGTAGCTGATTCGTCCCACATTCATCCCCCTCTCAAAAATGAATACTTATTCAGTTTCATTATAGAATACAAGAAGGAAGATTGACATATTTTTGCTATGTCGGATTTCTTTCCAAATTTATATAGGCTAAACTAAAGAGTTGTACATAGTTGATTGGAGCGGAAGGCGCGAAGACTCCTCGAAAATCGGGAATTATGCTATCGCATAATTCCTGCGATGCCAATTCACGGAAGCTTTCCTTGTGCTATCGCATTTCCTTCGTGCAAAGCCTATTCGAGGATGCTGTTTGTCCTGCGGGATGTAGCGGCAAGGTGGAGACCCCACAGGCGCTAAAGCGCCGAGGAGGCTCCACTGACGCCCCGCGGAAAGCGAAGCGCCTCGTGACAGGCAAAAACCGCCTGCCCCTGCGATGATTATTCCCAGAAGCTTTCCACTGTGGAGCGCAAATCAGCGACCATTTTCAAAAATTAAGTTCATTTTATTTAGCAAAATAAAAACGGGTCCAATGTTGGATCCCATCAGTTTACTTGTTTTGGTTTTGCATAAATAATATAACGGTCGGGCGCGTTGCCTACATAGCGAAACGGATAACATGTCGTGACAATCAGTTCTTCCTCATCATTTTGCAAAGTGATAATCGTCCGATCATCCGCATCCACAATTTTCGTGCCAGTGATTTCGTATACATAATCCCCTGCCGGCATCCTGACCTTCATGACATCTCCAACCTTCAGCTCGCCAAGGCGGCGAAACACAGTATCCCTGTGCCCTGAAAGGACAATTTGACCCTTTTCACCGGGATAATAGGAGCCTTCATAATGGCCAACCCCTTTTTTCAAATCATTGGGGTCAGTACCTTCCACGATAGCCAGTTCCGATTTGATTTTGGGAATCTCAAGGAGGCCTGTAATTTCCCCAAAGTCCGGCATGAAACGCCCTTCTTGAGTTTCCGTTCTCGCATGCGCTGTATTTGGATCGGAATTGACGAGCTTCCTTGCTTCTTCGAGGGATTGGTCGCCTTTAAGTTTCGTCTCGATTAGCTGGTACCCTCCGACAGCCAGTGCAGCAGTCCCGGCAAGTATCAGGAGAAATGAAAGTAGTTTCGTAAGCTTCAAGCGGTTCCCTCGCCTTCGCGGATTGTTACTTTTGATTATAGCAAAATGATTCTCTGGCAGCACTAACTTCAAAGTATATTAGAAACCTTTGAATGAAAAAAAGCTGTCCCAATCAACTGGGACAGCTTCTCTTCTTATACTTGGTCGCTTCCGAAGAAATTCCGGAATGACTGGAAGGTTGTATCACGGTTTAAAGCAGCGATTGAAGTTGTCAACGGGATGCCTTTCGGGCAAGACTGGACGCAGTTTTGCGAGTTTCCACAGTTTGCCAGGCCTCCCTCTCCCATAATCGCATTCAGGCGTTCCGCTTTGTTCATCTCGCCTGTTGGATGGGCGTTGAACAGGCGTACCTGGGACAATGGCGCAGGGCCGATGAAATCGGATTTGCTGTTCACATTCGGACATGCCTCAAGGCACACGCCGCACGTCATGCATTTTGAAAGCTCATATGCCCATTGCCGCTTTGTTTCAGGCATGCGCGGCCCGGGACCAAGGTCGTATGTCCCGTCAATCGGAATCCATGCTTTTACTTTCTTCAAGGAATCGAACATCCTGCTTCGGTCAACCTGCAGGTCGCGTACAATCGGGAAAGTCTTCATTGGGGCAAGCCGGATTGGCTGCTCAAGCTGGTCAACGAGCGCCGTACAGGACTGGCGCGGCTTTCCATTGATAATCATGGAGCACGCCCCGCATACTTCCTCAAGACAGTTCATTTCCCAGGTTATCGGCGTTGTTTTCTTCCCGTCAGCATTGACAGGATTCCTGCGGATTTCCATCAAGGCAGAAATGACATTCATGTTTGGTCTGTATGGCAGGACAAACGTTTCATCGTAAGGGGCGGAATCAGGTGTGTCCTGACGCGAGATGACAAACTTGACTGTCTTTGTTTCAGCCGTTTGCCCAGCTGCAGCCTGTTCAGTCATTGTTGTTTCAGCCATTGCTAATTACTCCCCCTTCTTTTTCGAATAATCACGCTTACGCGGTTTGATCAATGAAGTATCCACTTCCTCATAATGGAACGCCGGTGCGGACTTTTGTCCAGTGAATTTTGCCATGGTTGTTTTCAGGAAATTCTCATCGTCACGTTCAGGGAAATCCGGCTTGTAATGCGCTCCCCTGCTCTCGTTTCGATTCAAAGCACCTATGGTAATAACGCGTGCAAGCTGCAGCATGTGCTGAAGCTGGCGGGTGAATGCAGCTCCCTGGTTGCTCCAGAGGGCAGTGTCGTTAATATTGATGTTGTCATACCGCTCCAGCAACTCCTGAATCTTTTCATCGGTCTCGCGAAGCTTTCCATTATGGCGGACAACCGTTACGTTATCTGTCATCCAATCACCTAGCTCTTTGTGGAGGACATAGGCGTTCTCTGTTCCGTCCATAGACATGATATGGTTCCATTTCGCTTCTTCCTCACGAACATGGTTTTCAAACACGGAAGAATCGAGCGCATCGGAGCTCTTTTCAAGGCCATTGATGTAGCGGACAGCGTTCGGTCCAGCCACCATACCGCCATAAACAGCGGAAAGCAGCGAGTTGGCGCCCAGGCGGTTCGCCCCATGCTGTGAGTAGTCACATTCACCTGCGGCAAACAGGCCGGGAATGTTTGTCATCTGATCATAATCAACCCATAGGCCGCCCATTGAGTAATGGACTGCAGGGAAGATTTTCATAGGGACTTTACGAGGATCGTCGCCCATGAATTTTTCATAGATTTCAATGATTCCGCCAAGCTTAATGTCAAGCTCACGTGGATCCTTATGAGAAAGGTCAAGATAGACCATGTTTTCGCCGTTTATGCCGAGCTTTTGATTGACGCACACATCAAAGATTTCACGTGTTGCGATGTCCCTTGGCACAAGGTTTCCATAAGCAGGATATTTTTCTTCAAGGAAGTACCAAGGTTTTCCGTCCTTATAGGTCCAGATCCGGCCGCCTTCGCCACGGGCTGATTCACTCATCAGGCGCAGCTTGTCATCTCCGGGAATTGCAGTCGGGTGAATTTGAATGAATTCCCCGTTCGCATAATATGCTCCCTGCTGGTAAACAATCGATGCCGCGGAACCTGTATTAATAATTGAGTTTGTTGATTTTCCAAAAATGATCCCAGGGCCGCCTGTTGCCATAATGACCGCGTCCGCAGGGAACGCTTTAATCTCCATCGAAGTCAGGTTCTGTGCGGTTATCCCACGGCAAACCCCGTCTTCATCAAGGATAGCCCCGAGAAACTCCCAACCCTCGTATTTCGTGACAAGGCCGGCCACTTCAAAACGGCGGACCTGTTCATCCAACGCATAGAGAAGCTGCTGCCCGGTTGTCGCGCCGGCAAAAGCGGTACGATGGTGCTGTGTCCCTCCGAAGCGGCGGAAATCAAGCAAACCTTCAGGCGTCCTGTTGAACATAACGCCCATCCGGTCGAATAAGTGGATGATTCCAGGCGCTGCCTCACACATTGCTTTTACAGGAGGCTGGTTCGCAAGGAAGTCACCGCCATAAACAGTATCATCAAAGTGCTCCCAAGGTGAGTCGCCTTCACCTTTTGTATTGACGGCGCCGTTTATACCGCCTTGGGCGCAGACGGAGTGGGACCGTTTAACCGGCACAAGCGAAAACAAATCGACCTGTGAACCGGCTTCAGCCGCCTTAATGGCTGCCATCAAGCCAGCCAGCCCGCCTCCGACAATAATAATCTTACCTTTAGCCATATGACTCACTCCCTAATGAATTCCAAATCTATCAGGTCCGACCTAATTTATCCAAGTTACATAAACGCTAGCAAGGCGCGAATCCCGACAAAGGAAAGGGCAAAAAAGACGCCGATTGTAAAATAGGTTGAAATTCTCTGTGAGCGCGGGGTTACTGTGATGCCCCAGCTGACAAAGAAAGACCAAAGCCCGTTCGCAAAGTGAAAAATAGTAGAAATAACCCCTGCAAAATAAAAAACTATCATGAATGGGGAGCTTAGAATGTCTGCCATCATGTTATAATTGACAGTCGCTCCAAATGCCGCGGCAATTCTTGTTTCCCAAACATGCCAGCTGACGAAAATCAGTGTGATTATTCCGGAAATCCGCTGAAGAGTAAACATCCAATTGCGAAAATAGCTGTATCTGCCCGGATTGTTGTCTGCAGTAAAAGCGATATAAAGTCCGTAAATTGCATGGTAAAGCAAAGGCAGATAAATCACTACAGTCTCAAGAACAAGACGGAATGGAAGATTTCCCATAAATTCCGCAGTCTTATTGAATGCATCCGGCCCTCCTGTTGCAGTATAGTTCACGAGCAGGTGCTGAATGAGGAAAACCCCTACCGGGATGACCCCCAGAAGCGAATGCAGCCTGCGGTTAAAAAATTCTCTGTTACCCGCCATATTCATACCCCCTAGATAGTATGATGAAGGTTCCCCCATTACCCTATAAACCTATCATCATTGTGAAAAAGTTATGAATCTTTCATTACAATCCTGTGACATGTCCATTTTACTCCCACAGGAGAAGAGCGTCAAGGAAACGATTACATAAACAGACTATTTAAACTAAATTTTAAAAATATACTGATATAAGATTTATTTCCTCCTCAGCCCTCCTGTCCATTTTATTAAAAAGCCAATATGCAATGTTGGAATTTACAACCAATACTAAACTTCTTACAAGGAAATGCTTTAAGCCGGCACGAAATTATGGCTATAATAGAATCATAGAAAGAGGGGAGTCTTTTGAACGAAAACACCGCAACTGATTTACAAGCCAACGATACAGTCAACAAGTTCGGATATGAATTAATCAGGGAAGTCCTCTTGCCCGAACTACTTGGCAAGGACGGCCCTGAAATCCTTTATTGGGCAGGAAAACTCCTTGCCAGGAAATACCCGCTTGAAACCATTGAAGAAATCATCGCATTTTTTGCGCGGGCATCATGGGGAGAGCTTTCAGTCCGTAAACTATCAAAAAATGAAATTGAATTTGAATTGGCACCAGTTTTGCTAGCTTCCAGGGTTACGTCCAAGGCGGAGACCTATTTCCAGCTTGAAGCAGGGTTTCTGGCCCAGCAAATTGAGCAGCAAAAAGGAGTAACGGCGGAAGCATTCGAACATCCAGTCAAACGATCACAACTGGCCTCCTTTACTGTAAAATGGGACAGCAAGGATCCGGTAAACGCTTAAAGAAAAAGCCCCCCTATCAATAAAAGATGAAGGGGGGCTTTTTCTTTATGCATTTGGTTGAACTTGAGTGCCGGAAAGAGCAAAGGTATCATGCAGCGCCTCAACCGCCTCAACCATTTGAGAGTCATCAATCACAACTGACACCTTGATTTCCGAGGTGCTAACCATCTTCACCTGAATGCCACTGTCGGCGAGCACGCTGAACATCTGGGCGGCGACCCCTGGATTGGACACCATTCCAGATCCGACAATCGATACTTTCGAAAGGCCTGACTCAGTCTCGATTTTTTCATAGCCAATCCGCTTCCTGCATTCTTCTAGTACCTTTATTGTCTTTTCAAGGTCTTCTGTTTTAATCGAAAATGACAGATTCGCACTTCCATCCCCGATTACATTCTGAATAATAATATCGACGTTTATACTGTTTTTCGCCAGGGCCGCAAAAATAGATGGAAGCCCGTTTAACGATTCGGCCAGGCCAAGCACTGACACCCTTGTAATTCTATCTTCAAAAGCAACTCCCCTGACGATCAGGTTTTCTTCCATTGAACTTTCCTCCCCAATGATTGTTCCTTCGATCCTTTCTATGCTAGAACGTACAACGAGCGGAACCGAATAGTTTTTTGCAAATTCCACAGCTCTCGGGTGAAGGACGCCAGCCCCGAGGTTTGCTAACTCAAGCATTTCATCATACGAAATGGACCCTAGCTTCCTGGCATCTTTTACGATGCGGGGATCTGTTGTAAAAACACCTGTGACGTCCGTAAATATGTCACAACGGCTCGCTTTGAGTGCAGATGCAAGAGCAACCGCTGTTGTATCGGATCCTCCTCTGCCAAGAGTCGTAATTCCGCCTTGTTCTGTTATTCCCTGGAAACCCGCGACAACTGCCACCTTCCCCTCATCTAAAACACGCTTGACAGCCTCCGGGTTTATGCCGGTAATCCTCGCATTCCCATGGATCGCCTCCGTTTTAATACCCGCCTGCCAGCCTGTGAATGAAACAGCTGACTGTCCCAAGGCTTCGAGCGCCATTGCCAGAAGTGATATCGTCACTTGCTCGCCGGTTGCGAGCAGCATGTCCATTTCGCGTCCGGATGGGGCGGTATGGATTTCTTTTGCAAGGGAAACGAGGGAGTCGGTTGTTTTTCCCATTGCCGAGACAACCACCACAACACTGTTCCCCTTTTTTCGTTCTTCAAGTACCCTGCTTGCGACGTTTTTGATTCGTTCGGGATTACCAACTGATGTTCCGCCAAATTTCTGGACGATGATTGCCAATGCTTTCCCTTCTCTCTCCATCAAAATTCTTTTAGTTATCTCCACAATTAAAAAAGGGCAATGAGAGTAATCTCATTGCCCGGATACGCGAATAATCGACGCATCTATGTGAGATAGCTCTCCAGGGCAATGTACCCTGACAATCCTGCATTTATTCAATACAGAACCAGCAAGCGGATGGAATGGACCATTCACTGCTTCGGCGGTATCCCCTTTCAAAATCCATCATGGAATCCATTCTTCTCCGGATTTTTACTCATGAAGCCCGCACCTCTACCTTCACTTTAGAATTTAAAGTGATAGTATATGAAATTTTCACCATTATAACACAGAAAATTTTAAAGAGGCAATCTAATCGGCCAATTTTTTCAAAAGCTCCTCTGCGACAGGGGCTGGGATGCCGATGGCCGTAAATTCTTCCTTGCTTGCCTCTTTCATCTTTTTTACTGATCCAAAGTTCTTCAAAAGGAGTTTCTTCCGCTTTTCCCCGATACCCGGTATGGAATCCAGGATGGACTGGAACGCGCTTTTGCCACGGAGCTGCCTGTGGAACGTAATCGCAAAGCGATGGACTTCATCCTGAATCCGCTGAAGCAAGTAAAACTCCTGGCTGTTTCGGGGCAGGGGGACAATCTCAAGCGGATTTCCATATAATAGCTGCGAGGTATTATGTTTCTCGTCTTTCACAAGGCCTGCAAGAGGGATATCGAGGCCCAGCTCATTTTCGAGAACATCCCTGACTGCTTCAACATGCCCTTTTCCACCATCAATGAGAATCATATCTGGAAGCGGAAGACCCTCTTTCAAGGCTCTTATGTACCTTCTTCTCGTAACTTCCCTCATCGACTCATAATCGTCCGGGCCCTTGACCGTTTTAATTTTATATTTACGGTATTCCTTTTTATACGGTTTCCCGTCCATAAAAACGACCATGGCCGAGACAGGGTCCGTTCCCTGGATGTTCGAGTTGTCAAATGCTTCAATCCGGTTTGGCGTATGGATGCCAAGCAGCACGCCCAGGTTTTCAACAGCTTTAATTGTCCGGTTCTCATCCCGTTCAATCAGCGAAAACTTTTCATTTAAGGCGATCTTCGCATTCTTCACTGCCAGCCTGACAAGATCCTTCTTCTGACCCCGTTGAGGCTGTAAAACCTTCACATCAAGGAGCTGCTCAGCCATCTGGCAATCAACGCTGTTCTGGATTAGAACCTCTTTCGGTTTAAAGTGGTTCGTCTGTGAATAAAACTGGCCGAGAAACGTGAGCATTTCCTCATCAGGTTCACCGTAAATCGGAAACAGAGAAACGTCCCTTTCAATCAGCTTTCCCTGGCGGACAAAAAACACCTGGACGCACATCCAGCCCTTATCAACGGCATAGCCGAACACATCACGGTCAGTAAAGTCGGTCGTCGTTATTTTTTGCTTTTCCATCGTCGCTTCAATGTGGGCAATTTTGTCCCTGAATTCCTTTGCCCTTTCAAAATCAAGCTGCTCGGCTGCTTCCGTCATTTTTTCGGTCAGCTCTTTTTTAATTTCTTTATATCCGCCGTTCAAGAATCTGGTGATTTCATCCGTCATTCTCTTATACTCGGATTCCGGCACTTCCTTTACACATGGCGCCAAGCACTGCCCCAAGTGGTAATAAAGGCATACACGGTCAGGCAATGTGGCGCATTTCCTGAGCGGATAAATCCGGTCAAGCAGCTTCTTCGTTTCATTCGCTGCCTGGACATTTGGATAAGGTCCGAAGTACTTCCCTTTGTCGCGTTTGACCTTGCGAGTGATAATGAGCTTCGGATGCCTTTCTGCTGTCAGCTTGATAAACGGATACGTCTTGTCATCCTTCAGCATGATATTGTATTTCGGGTCATATTTTTTAATCAGGTTCAGTTCAAGGATGAGCGCTTCAATATTCGAAGATGTAACGATATATTCAAAGTCCTCGATTTCCCCTACAAGCCTCTGCGTTTTTGCATCATGCGATCCGGAAAAATACGATCTTACCCTATTTTTCAAAACCTTTGCCTTGCCGACATAGATAATTGTCCCTTGCCGGTCCTTCATTAAGTAACAGCCAGGATGGTCCGGCAACAGGGTAAGCTTTTGCTTGATGATGTCATTCATTGGCCGTCACCTCCCAGTACATTTTTCGTCTATATAAAATCAACTTAATTGTCGTACATTGCCGTTGATCTGCGCTTCAGGCACTTCGCTTTCCGCGGGGCGTCAGTGGAGCCTCCTCGGCGTTTTAGCGCCTGTGGGGTCTCCACCTTGCCGCTACGTCCCGCAGGAGTCTTCGTGCCTTCCGCTCCAATCAACTATGCACAATTCTTTAGTTCAGCCCATAACATTTAAAAATAGCACTAAAATACGCTATAGGATGCAAATAAAAATAATCCACCTTACCAATTTTAACACGAATGTCTTGTCTTTGCTCTAGGAAGCGTTTGTCAGTAGTCCAGTTGGACGCATGTAAAAACCCCGGCCTTGGTTGGCTGGGGTTAAGGGATTAAATATGCTTTTCAAGCAGGCTGACTAGGTTTTCTTTCGGCTGGTAGCCAACAACTTTATCAACCTGTTCGCCATTTTTGAATACGAGCAAAGTTGGGATACTCATGACGCCGTATTGAGCGGATGTTTCAGGGTTTTCGTCAACATCAAGCTTGACGATTTTCACTTTGTCACCCATTTCTGCATCTACTTCCTCAAGAACTGGTGCAATCATTTTGCATGGGCCGCACCAAGGTGCCCAGAAGTCTACAAGGACAACGCCTGAACCTATTTCACCAGCGAAATTCTGGTCTGTTGCGTGAGTAATAGCCATTAAAAAAAGCCTCCTAAAATTTCTTTCTAAATCTACGGAAAGTATACCACCATTCACATTTGCATGCGAATAATATGTTTCTATATTAAAATGCCCGATCCTACATGGGGTTATTCCACCGCAAAGCCCGTCCGGAATGGGAACGAAGGAGCGGAACTTCCCGCTCCTTCGAACAATTAGGAATGAACTTTCAGCTTTCTGAATTCCTCAGTCAATAGAGGGACTACCTCAAACAAGTCACCAACAATCCCGTAATCGGCCACTTTGAAAATATTCGCCTCCGGGTCTTTGTTGATAGCAACAATGACTTTGGAGTTTGACATACCAGCCAGATGCTGAATCGCCCCTGAAATTCCGCAGGCAATATACAGGTCAGGGGTGACGACTTTTCCTGTCTGGCCAATCTGCAATGAGTAGTCGCAATAATCGGCATCGCATGCACCACGGGATGCCCCTACCGCCCCGCCCAGCACATTTGCCAGTTCCTTCAGCGGTTCAAAACCGTCCGCACTCTTTACGCCCCGACCGCCCGCGATGACGACTTTTGCTTCAGAAAGGTCAACCCCTTCCGTTGCTTTCCGGATTACTTCCTTGACAACTGTCCGTAAATCTTTAATTTCAGCGGTTACAGCCGCAACCGTACCGCCAGCTGCATCATTTTTCTCAGGCGGCGCAATATTATTCGGACGGATTGTCACAAAAACAAGCCCATCGGTAATGATTTTCTTTTCAAAAGCCTTCCCGGAATAGATCGGTCTTGTGAAAACGAGGTTTCCTCCAGCCGCTTCAACGTCTGTAACGTCGGAAACAAGACCGCTGCCAAGCTTGGCTGCTATTTTCGGCGCCAAGTCTTTTCCAAGAGCCGTATGCCCCAAAACGAGCCCTTCCGGCTTCTCGGAATCAATAACCGCCATCAATGCCTGGGAATAGCCGTCAGGCGTATAATTTTTCAGCTTTTCGTCTTCAACAGCAATCACCCGGTCAGCACCATATTGGTATAATTCCGTTCCTAAAGCGCTTACACCATCACCGATAAGAACTCCGACTACTTCTCCGCCTTCCGCGATTGTTTTTGCCGCCGTGATTGCTTCGAAAGAAACATTTCTTAAAGCATCATCACGTATTTCGCTCAACACCAACACTTTTCTTCCCATATCGTCTACCTCCTGCGCATTATCAGTTCTATTTGCCTTTTTGCAAAATGATTATTTTCCTGATGGATACCGGCTTAGATAACTTTCGCTTCAGTGTGGAGCAGTTTGACAAGTTCCTTTACCTGTTCGTCCAAATCACCTTGCAGTACTCTGCCGGCTTCTTTCTTTGGAGGCATAAATATCTCAATTGCCTTCGTCTTAGGCTCGACATCATCCTCTTCAAGGCCAAGGTCGTCCAGTTCCAGCTCTTCAAGCGGTTTCTTTTTCGCCTTCATAATGCCCGGAAGCGATGGATAACGCGGGTCATTGAGCCCCTGCTGCGCTGTGACGAGTAGAGGCAGTGTCGCTTCGATGACTTCTGAATCCCCCTCGATATCGCGCACGATTGTTGCTTTATCGCCTTCGATATCCAATTTTGTAATTGTGGTTACGTATGGGAGGTTTAGAAGTTCAGCCACGCGCGGCCCCACCTGCCCTGAACCGCCATCAATGGCAACATTGCCGCCAATGATTAGGTCAGCTTCTTTATCCTTAAGGAACTCAGCAAGGATTTTAGCTGTTGTAAATTGGTCCCCATTTTCAACATCATCTTCTGTATTGATGAGAACGGCTTTGTCAGCCCCCATTGCCAATGCGGTCCGAAGCTGCTTTTCCGCTTCCTCGCTTCCAACAGTCACGACGGTCACTTCCCCGCCATGCGCGTCACGAACCCTGATCGCTTCCTCAACGGCATATTCATCGTAAGGGTTGATAATAAATTCGGCCCCATCCTCATTGATTTTTCCGCCAGAAAGTGTGATTTTTTCTTCCGTATCAAAGGTCCTCTTCATCAGTACAAAAATATTCATTAACTTTCCCTCCCAATTGACAATATTCTACTAGTTTTAAAGATTGAAAATATTTAGTTGAGAAAAAATCCAACAGGAATATATATATATGTTGAATTTGAAACTTGGTTGATTTCCGCTCCACAAAGGAAAGCTACTGAGAATAATCATCGCAGGGACAGGCGGTTTTTTTGCCTGTCACGAGGCACTTCGCTTTCCGTGGAGTGCCTGTGGAGCCTCCTCGGAGCAAAGCTCCTGCGGTGTCTCCACATGACACCTCATTCCACAGGACATACAGCTTCCTCGAATGGGCTTTGCACGAAGAAAATGCGATAGCATTTTCGAGGAGTCTACGTGCCTTCCGCTCCAATCAACTAGATGTAACTATTTATTTCAACTTATATAGAACTGGAAAGATTCCTGTTGGCTCTGCCGCAATTATTCACCCTTGAATTCCGGTTCGCGTTTTTCGATGAAGGCCTTGATGCCTTCCTGGCCATCGGCAGACATGAAGACTTCTCCGAATAATTCTGCCTCCCGCTTTACGCCTTCATAAAACGCATCCGATTTCGAATAGTTCAGCAGTTCGATGGCGGCTTTCAGAGAACCTGAACTTTTTTTGGCGATTTTTTTTGCAAAAGTAAAGGCGTGTTCCATCAGTTCCCCTTCCGGATAAGCATGGTTTGCCAAGCCATATTGAACGGCTTCCAATCCGGTGATCGGTTCTGAAGTGAACAGCATTTCCGCCGCCCGGGCAGTACCGACGTATTTAGGAAGACGCTGGGAGCCTGCAAATCCTGGAACCAGGCCTAATTGAAGCTCTGGTAAACCTAGTTTCGCAGTTTCGGTGACAAGACGGAAGTGGCAGGCCATCGCAAGCTCCAGCCCCCCGCCAAGCGCAGCACCGTGAATGGCCGCAATAATTGGCTTCTGGAACTTCTCCATGCGCTCGAACAAATTTTGCCCAAGACGTGCAAGTTCCGAAAAGTCTTTTGCGGACTTGATTGTAGTAAATTCCTTAATATCGGCTCCAGCGGAAAAGAATCTCCCTTCTCCATGCAGCAAAAGGACCTTAATTTCCTTCTTTGTTTCGATTTCATCAAGGACTACGGAAAGTTCTTTTAGCAGCCCGGAAGATAGTGCGTTTGCCGGCGGCCGTTTTATCGTTATATCCGCGATGCCGCCTTCATCTGTCCAACTTAAAAATTCCAACTTGCTCCCCCCTCATTCAATTTTTCCAATAGAAGGCCTTGCCGCATGTGCCCCGCATCCATTTAGCAATAAGTTATGGATGGTCGCGCTGAGTGCAGCCAAGTCGTACTTGTGTTCATTCATAATCCAGGTTGTGACCGTCTCGTCAATCGTCCCGAAAATCATCTGGCGAGCCAGCCGGATATCGAGCGTTTCCGAAAACTCCCCATTCTGCTTACCTTCAAGGAGGATGTGATCAATAACTTTTAAGTACCCTTTGAGTACTTCATTAATTTTCTGGCGCAACTCCTTATTTGACTGCCTTAATTCGAGCTGGGTAACAACCGCAAGACCCCGATTGTCCGATAGCATTCGGAAATGAGAATCAATCAACAGTAATAACTTCTCTGCCGCTGTCTCTTTTCCTGCTATCATGCTGTCGATTTTTTCGATAAATGTGCCCATTTTTTCTTCAAAAAGGGAAATAAGAATATCTTCTTTGTTTTTAAAGTATAAATAAATCGTCCCATCAGCCACTCCAGCCTCCCTTGCAATCCTCGAAACCTGAGCCTGATGGTAACCATTTTCGGCAATGACCGTTACGGCCGCATCAATAATTTGCATGTATTTAGGCCTGCTTTTCTTCACCCTGCGACACCTCCTTTGAAGAAAACAACCAACAAAATGAATGAACCATCATTCATAATTTAATCATATGATGTTCCCCGTTCCGCTGTCAAGCAAGCCGTGTGGCAATAGAAATTATTCTTGATTGGTAAGATTGAATTGGCAATAGTTTATCACGGCGAGGAGGTGATACGGAAGGATAACACTTCAGTTGACTGGCAAAATGGAAATCTGGTTTTCATTACGTGAACATTTGATATTTCAAAACATTGTGGCCGTTTGGGTAATTGGATTTTGGGATTCGGACTCTCACAGTCTCAAAAGCTGGCTGAGTGTCCGAATCCAAGCGTTATTCGGACTCTCAACGTCAAAAAGCTGGCTAAGTGTCCGAATTCAGGCGTTATTCGGACTCCCAACGTCCAAAAAGCTGGCTAGCCTTTCATGAGTCCGAATCACGAGATAATCGGAAGACTCTCAACTCAACCGGAACATAAAATTAGACTCGATAAAGGACAGCCACTAGGGCTGCCCTCTGCTTAAGCGTGTTTTTGCTCTTCATCTTTCATCCTCTTCTTTTCTTCATCAACCAGGACACGCCTTAAAATCTTACCGACCGCAGTCTTGGGCAGTTCATCCCTGAACTCATAAATCCGTGGGACTTTAAAGGATGCCAAATGCTGCCGCGCAAACTCATCAAGGTCCTTTTCCGTAACCGTGGCGCCTTCCTTCACAACAACATACGCTTTTACCGTTTCTCCTCTATACGGGTCAGGTACTCCCGCAGTTACGACTTCCTGGATGGCAGGATGCTCATAGAGCACTTCCTCAATTTCACGCGGGTAAATATTGAAACCACCTGCAATAATCATATCCTTTTTCCGGTCTACGACATAAAAGTAGCCATCTTCATCCATATAGCCCAAATCGCCTGTCAAAAGCCATCCATCCCTAAACGTCATGGCTGTATCCTCTGGCCTATTCCAGTACCCCTTCATAACCTGGGGGCCTTTTACCGCGATTTCACCAACTTCTTCTGGCGGCAATCGTTCGCCGTTTTCAAGTGAAAGAATCGCTGCATCTGTGTCTGGCCACGGGACTCCGACACTGCCTTTTATTCTCGGGCGGTCCCAGAGGAAATTGGAATGGGTGACAGGAGAGGTTTCCGTCAACCCGTACCCTTCAACTAGCTTACCGCCAGTAATTTCCTCGAACTTTTGTTGGACCTCGACCGGCAGCGGGGCCGAGCCGCTGATGCACGAATCAATTGAAGACAAGTCGTATTTTTTCAAATCGGGATGGTTCAAAAGACCAATATAGATTGTTGGGGCTCCAGGAAAAAGGGTCGGCTTTTGCTTTTGGATTGTCTTTAGCGTTGTTTCAGGATCGAATTTTGGCAAAAGGATCATTGTATGCCCTTCCATAATTGACAAAATCATAACGGTGGTCATGCCATACACATGGAAAAATGGCAGGATGCCAAGGACCCGTTCTTGCCCGCGCCTGCACTTGTACATCCAGTTGTTGCACATAATCACATTAGCAACAAGGTTTTTATGAGTCAGCATGACACCCTTCGGGAAGCCTGTCGTACCACCTGTATATTGCAAAAGGGCAAGATCTTCTTCAACATTGATTGGATGTTCTTCAAGAGTCGCGGCAGGCATTTTCAGGATTTCAGACAATAAATGTGTATTGCCCTCATGTGTTACTTTCACAACAATTCCGTATTGCTTTTTTTGTATGAATGGGTAAACCAGGTTCTTCGGGAATGGGAGCGCATCTTTGACAGCGGTTACAATAATGTGCTTCAAATCAGTCTTTTGGATTACTTTTGAAACACGCGGATAGAGAATATCGAGGGTGATGATTGCAACCGCACCGGAATCTTTCATTTGGTATTCAAGCTCGCGTTCGGTGTATAGAGGATTTGTTGGAACAACAATCCCGCCAGCAAGCAGAATGCCAAAAAAGCCGATGACCGCCTGAGGGGTATTAGGCAGGAAAACAGCGACCCGGTCTCCTTTTTTCACACCAAGCTTTTGTAAATAAGCAGCGAAATAAACCGCGGAGTCCTTTACTTCCTGGAAAGTCATATTCTTTCCCATGAAGTGAATGGCGGTTTTATCAGGAAACTCGTCTGCCGCTTTCAATAAATAACTGTGCAAAGATGCGGCCGGGTACTCGAGCGTTCCCGGTATCTCCTCGGGGTAATGTTTGAGCCAAGGTTTGATCTCAACCATGGGTACCTCCTTGTACAGAAGTTTTTTAAAAATTCCATCTATTTAACCCATTATAATCCATTCGTCCTGAATGCACAATGAGAATACACTCAGGAAGGACTAGAAGATAAAGCCGCTGCAAATTCGCAACGGCTCTTCTATCATGCAAAAAACACGATATAAATAATCCCAATCAGCATAAACAGGCCGCATAGGCCCAGTAAGACTTTTGCCAACGTTTCCACGTATCTTCCTCCGCCCTAAATTCCGGCTCCGACAATATAGGATAAACCGATTGATATGACCATTGAAATAAACCCAACAGCGCGGTTGTCTTTTTCAATTTCCTCATCGACATTGAACTTCGGGGTTAGGAATTCAAAAATAAAATAGCCGCCAATCAGCAGGGCGAAACCGAATACTCCCCAACCGACCATCGCTACCACAGAGGTGTGTTCCTGAATGGCATGCCTGAAAATATTGGCGATGCCGAACATTTTTCCTCCTGTTGCCATGGCGACAGCCATATTCCCTTTTTTGATTTCTTCCCAATTTTTATATTTGGTGACCAGTTCAAATGCAGCCAGAAAGACAACGAGACAAAGGATGACCACACTATAGTAGGCCGCAATCTGGATAAATTCATTTTGCCAAAAATGCTCCATACCCTTAGCTCCCCAACTTTATTTAAATTCAGCGACTGTGACCCCTGTTCCGCCTTCTCCCGCATCCCCAAAGCGTATCTTCTTAACGGATCGGTGGTTTCGCAAATATTCCTGTACTCCCTGCCTAAGCGCCCCGGTCCCCTTGCCGTGGATGATGGACACACGCGGATAGCCTGCCAGAAGTGCATCATCAAGGTATTTTTCCACCTTCATGAGTGCATCTTCATACCGTTCGCCCCGCAAATCAAGCTCTAGGCCGACATGGGTATCCCTCCCCTTGACGATGGCCATTGGCTTAACTTCCTTTTGCTTTGGCGCTTTTATATATTCTATGTCCTTTTCGGCGACCTTCATTTTAATAATGCCAATTTGAACTTGCCATTCTAGATCGGAAGTTTTTTCAAGAAGTGTTCCTTTTTGCCCAAAGGTGAGGACCGTGACCTCGTCACCCGGCTTAAAGACATGGTTCGCAGCCTTTTTCGCTCCCGGCTTTTCAGTCTTTTTCACGGTTGGGGCAGCACCGGCGATCCGCTGCCTTGCCTCGATCAGCTCGTGCTCTTTAACTTCTGCATTCTTTTCGAGTCTCAGTTTCCGGAGATCACTGATGATTTCCTCGGCTTCCCCAGTTGCCTTTTCAACAAGCTTGCTCGCCTTTTCGGCTGCTTTTTCCATTAACGAATCACGCTGTTCGTAAAAGTCGATGACTTGCTTTTGCAAATCGGCATGAAGCTTTTCCGCCTGCTTAAGCAAATCATGGGCATCCGCAAGCTCGTCTTCCGCCTCGCGCCTGCTCGATTCCAGTTTCGATATCATCGTTTCGATTTGCGAGCTGTCTTCGCTGACATGTGATTTTGCAGTGGAGATGATGTTCTCATCAAGGCCAAGCCTGCGCGAAATTTCGAATGCATTGCTCCGGCCCGGAACCCCAAGAAGAAGCCGGTAAGTCGGGCTTAGCGTTTCGATATCGAATTCGACACTTGCATTCATGACGCCATCCCGATTATAGCCATAAGCCTTCAATTCGGGATAGTGGGTCGTTGCAATGACCCTGGCGCCGCGCCTGTATACCTCGTCTAGGATGGAAATCGCGAGTGCAGCGCCTTCCTGCGGATCCGTCCCAGAACCAAGCTCGTCAAACACGATAAAGCTGTTGTGGTCTGCTTTGTTAAGGATGTCGACAATATTGACCATATGGGAAGAGAATGTGCTCAAGCTCTGTTCAATTGACTGCTCGTCGCCGATATCGGCATACACAGCGTCAAAGACCGCCAGCTCAGATCCGTCCAATGCCGGAATCTGCAGTCCCGATTGGGCCATGAGCGTGCAGAGGCCGACCGTTTTAAGTGTGACAGTCTTCCCGCCTGTATTCGGCCCGGTAATCACAATCGTTGTGTAGTCCTTTCCAAGCAAAATATCGTTCGGAACCACTTCGTCCGCCGGAATCAAAGGATGGCGCGCTTTATATAGGGCGATTCTTCCCTCATTGTTCATCGTCGGCTTCGATCCTTTGATCGTCCGGCTGTAGCGCGCTTTTGCAAAAATAAAGTCAAGTTCACCAAGCACATCGGTCATACCCAAGAGTTCCGCGCTGTGCTCCGCTGCCTGCGCTGAAAGCTCGGCGAGGATCCGTTCAATTTCGACCTGCTCCTTGACCCGGATCTCCTGAACCTGATTATTCAGCTGGACAATTGATTGGGGCTCGATGAACAGTGTTTGCCCGGATGAGCTTTGGTCATGGATGATGCCGCCATAATGGCCTCTGTATTCTTGTTTGACCGGAATGACGAACCTGTCGTTCCGAATCGTAACAATGGCATCGGAAAGCATTTTCTGCGCGCTTGACGACCGAATCATGCTTTCGAGCTTTTCCCTTACCCTTGATTCATTCGACCGAAGCTGCTGGCGGAGCGCCCTCAGCGTATCGCTCGCCGTATCAAGTACTTCCCCGCTTTCATCAATAGCCATTTTAATGGCCTGTTCAAGATTTGTGAGGGGGGTGATTTTGCCAATATAGTCAAACAGATGCGGCACATTGCTGTCCTCATGGAGACCTTCAATGAACCGCTTGATTTGCCTGCTTGCTGAAATGGTACTCGCAATCTGGACGAGCTCAGACGGGCTTAACGCCCCGCCAATCACTGCCCTTTTCACATGGGCCCGGATATCATGGATGCCGGACAGTGGTACATTCCCTTTTAAACGAAGTGCTGTAGCTGCTTCATCGGTCTCCTCCTGAAGCCTTTTTACTTCTGCAAAATCAGAAGAAGGAATCATTTTGGAAATTTTGTCGCGTCCAAGCGCTGAGGAAGCATGCGCGATGAGCTGCTCTCTTACTTTAAAAAATTCTAGAACTTTTAGTGTTCTTTCCTGCATGGAGAACTCTCTCCTTTTTGCCTAAATGATTGTTCAGCTTCTGTGATGCAAAAATTGGAGTAAATTGTCCAATCCATACGTGTTCAAGACAGAGCTGCTTTTGACCCAGCCTTTCCTGGCTGTTGCGACGCCTATAGCCATATGGCTTAGCATCGTGGTTTTATGTGCGTCCGTGTTAATGACAATCTTGACTCCCGCTTCCTGGGCTTTCTTCAAATGGACATACGAAAGATCCAGTCGATGCGGGTTTGCATTCAATTCGAGCGCGGTATTCGTTTCTTTTGCCAAATAAATCAGCATGTCAATATCCACATCATATCCATCCCGCCGCCCAATCAGTCTTCCGGTCGGGTGGGCAATAATGTCAACATGCGGATTTTCGAGCGCGGTTTTCAGCCTCATCATTATTTTCTCGCGGGGCTGTGAAAAAGCGGAATGGATTGAAGCGATGACAATATCGAGCTCTTTCAAAAGGTCATCGTCATAATCAAGCGTTCCGTCAGGAAGAATATCCATTTCAACTCCGGAAAGGATCGTAAAATCAGTGTATTTTTCGTTAAGCCGCCTGATTTCCTCAATTTGCTCCCTCAGCCTTTCCGGCGTCAAGCCATTCGCCACCTTCAAATACTGGGAATGGTCAGTAATTGCGATATGAGTATACCCCATTGCCCGGCAGGCTTCCGCCATTTCCTCAATCGTATGAGCGCCGTCGCTCCATGTTGAGTGCATATGGAGGTCTGATTTAATATCCTTTAAGTCGACAAGCCCCATGTCAGGAGAATAGATTTCAACTTCCCGGCCGTCCTCGCGTAATTCCGGTGGAATGAACGGCAAGCCGAAATGGGCATAAAACTCCTCTTCTGTCGCAAACGTTTTTATGCCTTCCACCGATTCGACCCCATACTCACTAATTTTCTCGCCGCGTTCTTTTGCCAGCTGCCTCATCTTGACGTTGTGGTCCTTAGACCCTGTGAAATGGTGAAGCGCTGTCGCGTATTCCGCACTGCTGACAAGACGGAAATCAGCGGAAATATCATAATCAAAGCCAAATGTTACAGATACTTTTGTATCTCCCGCCCCAATCACATCTTTTATATCCGGAAGAGCGAGGAGCTGTTCCCTGACAGACTCGTGATTGGAGGTGGCGATGATAAAGTCAAGATCCTTGACGGTTTCCGCCCATCTCCTAATGCTGCCGGCCTGTGAAAATTTTTCAATGTCTTTCATTTCTGTTAACTGGGCTTCTAGTTTTGCCGCAATTGGGAGCATGTAAGCAAGCGGAAGCCGCTCCGGACGCTCTCCGGCTTTTTCGATCGCCGCAAGGATCTTCTCTTGCGACTTCTTGCCGAATCCTGGCAGCCCTTCAATTTTGCGCATCCGGCAGGCTTCTTCGAGATCTGTGATATCTTCTATCCCAAGCAGTTCATGGAGCTTTGCAAGCTTCTTGCCGCCCAGACCCGGCAGCTTCAAAAGCGGAATGAGCCCGGCTGGAACCTCTTCCTGCAGCTCTTTGAGGACAGTCGAACGGCCTTCCCGGATATATTCCTCAATCACTGCGCCCGTTCCTTTTCCAATTCCCGGAATCGCAGTAAAATCTGTGATGCCCGACAGGCTTCGGTTGTCTGTTTCAAGTCCGAACGCAGCTTTCCGGAAGGCTGATACCTTAAACGGGTTTTCTCCCTTGAGCTCGAGATAAACAGCTATCGTTTCGAGAAGGGCAATTACATCTTTTTTATTCTTTTCCAAAATCAAACGCACCTGCCTTAACTATTCTTTATTTCTACGATTGAATTGGGCAAAAGTTCCCCTTTAAAGAAAGAAGAACTTCTCTGCTGTCAGAGAAGTTCATGCAGCCACATATTCGATCCATAATTCCTTCAACTGCTCTGATATGATTGGCGTATGTTTGACAATCGCTTCTGCTACGATCGAGTTTTCAAGCGGTTTCTGGATTGCTTCAATTGGAAGCAGTGCAGAGATATACAATAATAATAACAGAATCAAGTAGACTTCCATAAATCCAAGGATTCCGCCCGCCCAGACATTCAATGTCCTTAGAATTGGAAGATGGGCAATGAAATCAAACATTGAACCGATGATCTGGACGATAACCTTCACAACGAAAAAGATTGCCACAAAGGCGAATGCCCGGTAAAAAGCATCTTCAAGTCCGGCCGGTGAAGAAAAGAACAGCAATGAAGTGGAATCCCCCATTGATGGGTATGGAACCCACAGCTTCAGCTTCGGTGCCAGAGTGTCATAGTACTTATAAGCAACTATGTAGGCAATAATGAATCCTGTCAGATGAAGCAGCTGGAGAATCAAGCCGCGTTTAAGGCCAATAAAAAATCCCATTACGAATAAAAGTATTAGTGCTAAGTCAAGCATCCTCGTTTTCCCCTATTCCTTTTCCAGTTCTGATTTCAGCTTTTCCAGCTGGTCTCTCATTTTAATAAAATCATTCACAGCGTTTACTGCGGTAAGAACGGCCAATTTATTCACATCTAACGAAGGATTCTTGGAACTGATTTCCCGCATTTTATCATCAACAAGCGATGCCACTAGCCTGACATGGCTCGAGCTCTCCGGCCCAATTATGACATATTGCTGGCCATAAATATCGACTGTTGTCCGGTTTTTATTCACATTCGACACGTAGTTGCCTCCATTCAAAGAATCCTATTCCCTATCATAACATGAACAGGCAATACTGGAAAAGCGAAAGTATGCGATGGACCCTTCGGTCACTATGACTGCCTTTAGTGACCGAAGGTGTGGCTGAACATTGCTGTTCCGTCAATAAACCGTCCTTTAGTGACCGAAGGGACGGCTGGCCTTTGCTGTTCGGTCGCTAAACCGTTATTTAGTGACCGAAGGGCCGGCTGAACTTGACTGGAAGAATCGGGATGAACTCTTTTCAAATGATAAAATATGCTAAAATAAACAGATAACATATAGAAGGAGTGCTCAATTTGGGCAATGCAGTCATTACGGTGCCACCAGCACAAATCGCAAAGCTGAAGGACCATTATTCGCGCTTTTTAATAGAAAAGGTTCCGCCGGGCGGAATTTTTGCCGCAAAAACACCCGCCTGCATGATTACGGCCTATAAATCAGGTAAGGTGCTTTTCCAGGGAGCTGCCGCGGAAAGTGAGGCCGCCCAATGGAACGGTGTTGCTACAGCCGTTGCACAAACCAAAAAAGCTTCATCCAAACCCGCTCCTGGATCGCTTCTGCCCGCGAATTTCGCCCAAATGTCGGTCATAGGGTCAGATGAGGTTGGAACCGGCGACTTTTTCGGTCCGATTACAGTAGTAGCCGCCTACGTACGAACGCAAGACATGCCGCTTCTAAAAGAACTTGGCGTTCGGGACTCCAAGGACTTAAATGATGAAAAAATCACCGCAATCGCCAAGGATATTAAAGATGTCATTCCGTATAGTCTGCTGACCTTACATAATGAGAAATACAATCAACTCCAGCAATCAGGAATGTCGCAGGGGAAAATGAAAGCAATTCTCCACAACCAGGCACTAAGCCATGTTCTTGGCAAAATTGCACCCGAGAAGCCGGATGCGATCCTGATCGATCAATTCGCCGAGCCGGGCATCTATTTCAATCACCTAAGGGGACAGCAGAAAATCATTCGGGAGAATGTCCACTTCAGTACGAAAGCGGAAGGGCTTCACTTATCCGTTGCGGCGGCCTCCATTCTGGCAAGGTATGCGTTCATCCGCCATTTTGAAAGGCTTAGTGAAGAAGCCGGCTTTACCATTCCAAAAGGTGCCGGCTTAAAGGTAGACGAAGCGGCCGCGAAGCTGATCTTGGCAAAAGGGCAGTCCGTCCTGCCGCATTTCGTCAAACTCCATTTTGCCAATACGCAAAAAGCGATCAACCTGGTCAATAAGAGGAGAAGCCGTTTTTAAGCTTGCCAGTCGCACAGCGATTTACCGTACAGTTTTATAAACGCAAAAGAGTTGGACCCAACGCGGGTCCAACTCTTTTTTGCAAAAATCCTTACGCTCTCAATACGGCCCCAGCTTTTTCTTTCAGGGCAGCGAGTACTTTTTCGTGTACCTTTGTGACTTCCTCGTCTGTCAGTGTCCGCTCAGGATCCATATATTTCAGCGAGAAGGCAATAGATTTTTTGCCTTCTTCCATATTCGCTCCTTCATACAGATCGAAGACGGATGCTTCTTTCAACAGCTGACCGCCGGCTTCCAGTATGATGCTGCGCAGCGTTCCAGCTGGAATATCCTTATCGGCAACAAGGGCGATATCCCTTGTGATTGATGGGAATCTCGGAATCGGCTCGTAATGAAGCGGTTCTGTGCCAGCTTCTAGCAGTTCATTGAGCTTCAATTCAAACACGTATGTGTCCTTCAAATCGAGTTGCTTTTGCATGGATGGATGAACTTGGCCGATGAAGCCAATCCGTTTGCCGTCCAGAAGGATATCGGCCGTCCTGCCCGGGTGCATGCCGTCCATCTGCGCCTGGATATATTCTATCCGATTGGACAATTCGAGTTTTTCCGTTAATCCTTCAAGAATTCCTTTCAGGACGTAGAAGTCGACTGGCTTCTTCTCACCCTGCCATGGATTAGAAACCCAAAGTCCGGTCATAGCGGCAGCAAGATGCTCCTCCTCAGCCGGCAGTTCGCCGCCTTTTGCAAGGAATACTGACCCAGTTTCATAAACAGCCAGGCTGTCCGCCTGCCTCGCACCGTTATACTTTAGAACTTCAAGAAGATGAGGGATGATGCTTAGTCGAAGCTGGCTCCGCTCCTCACTCATCGGCATTGCAAGCTGGATTGGCTCGGTTTTTTCAAGCGCATACTGGGTAACCTTTTCCGCACTTGTCAAGGAATACGTGACTGCCTGATAGAGGCCTGCCCCCTCAAGGAAACGGCGGACGAAACGGCGCTTTGCCTGGTAAGGTGTCAGCTTTCCGGCAAGCTGCTCACCAGCCGGCAATGTTTTAGGAATATTGTCATATCCATACAGGCGGGCAATCTCTTCAATCAGATCTTCTTCTATTGTGATGTCGCCGCGGCGGGTCGGTACAGTCACTGTAACGGTCTCATCATCAACAGCTGCCTCGAATTTCAACCTTGCAAAAATGTCAGTTACCTCTTCGACAGTTAGCTTCATGCCAAGAAACGTATTCAGCTTATCCATTGTAATTGATACAACAGCGGGCTCTACCTGCAATGTATCTACTTCAACGGTGCCATCAAGCACTTCACCGCCGGCATATTCAGCCATCAAGGCTGCTGCGCGTTCGCCTGCTTCGCGGACACGGTTCGGGTCGACGCCCTTTTCAAACCGCGTGCTCGCTTCACTGCGTAAGCCGTGGTCCTTGGATGCCTTTCGGATTGGGCTTCCCGCAAAATAAGCTGCCTCAAGAAGAACGATCGTTGTATCAGCATCCACC
Source organism: Neobacillus notoginsengisoli (assembly GCF_003515685.1). Classification (GTDB taxonomy): domain Bacteria; phylum Bacillota; class Bacilli; order Bacillales; family Cytobacillaceae; genus Bacillus_D; species Bacillus_D notoginsengisoli. The sequence goes on from NZ_QWEG01000006.1 coordinate 141,805, forward strand.
TCGGAATTGGCTCCGCCCATTACTCCGGCAATCGCTACCGGCTCTGTGCCGTTCGTAATCACTAGATGGTCAGGAGTAAGTGTTCTTTTTGCATCATCCAGCGTGACAATTGTTTCGCCTTCTTTGGCACGGCGGACAAGGATTTCCTTCGATCCCAGCTTTTCGTAATCGAACGCATGGAGCGGCTGGCCGTATTCAAGCAAAATATAGTTCGTGATATCAACCACATTGTTGTGCGGACGAATTCCGGCTGCCATGAGGCGTGTCTGCATCCATAGCGGCGATGGGCCGATTTTGACATTTCTGATGACCTTTGCAGCATAGAGCGGGTTATCCTCGTTCGCTTCTACTGAAACTTTTATATAATTGGAAGCTTTTTCACTCGATTCAGTGAGATTGATTTCAGGGAATTTGACTTCCCTTCCCAAAATAGCCCCGACCTCATACGCAACACCAAGCATGTTCAGGCAGTCTGCCCGGTTCGGCGTAAGGCCAAGTTCAAGGACTTTATCATCCCTGTTCAGCGCTTCAATCGCGTCTTCGCCAGGCGTTACGCTGTTTGGGAACACGAAAATTCCCTCCGCGTATTCCTTAGGTACGATTTTCCCTTCCATGCCAAGCTCCTGGAGCGAGCAAATCATACCGTTCGATTCTTCTCCGCGCAGCTTCGCCCTTTTAATTTTGAAATTCCCCGGCAACACCGCACCGGTTTTTGCAACAGCAACTTTCTGGCCTTTTGCGACATTTGGGGCGCCGCAAATGATTTGCACAGGCGCCTCTTCACCGATATCAACAAGGCATTTGCTTAGCTTGTCGGCATTCGGGTGCTGTTCGCGCTCTAATACGTGGCCGATGACAACCCCTTTGATTCCTTCATTCAGCGTCTCGACGCCTTCAACCTCAATGCCGCTTTTCGTAATCTTCTCGGCAAGCTCTTCCGCCGTTACTCCGGATAAATCGACATAATCCTGGAGCCATTTATATGAAACATACATGTTTAAAGCCTCCCACTTTCAAAATTTAAGTCTATTCCTGCCTGGCAAACTGTTTCAAGAACCGGATATCGTTCGTATAAAAATGGCGGATATCATCGATTCCGTATTTCAGCATCGCGATCCGCTCAGGCCCCATTCCGAAAGCAAAACCGGTAACCTTTTTGGAATCATAGCCAGCCATTTCAAGCACATTCGGATGGACCATGCCTGCTCCAAGAATTTCAATCCAACCGGTTCCTTTACAGACGCTGCAGCCCTGTCCGCCACAGATTTTGCAGGAGATGTCCATTTCAACAGACGGTTCCGTAAATGGGAAGAAGCTTGGGCGCAGCCTTATTTCACGGTCTTCGCCGAACATTTTCTTCGCAAATTCATTGAGTGTCCCCTTCAGGTCGCTCATCCGAATGTTTTCTCCAACTACAAGGCCTTCAATTTGCATGAATTGATGGGAATGAGTTGCATCGTCATTATCACGTCGATAAACCTTGCCAGGGCAAATAATCCGGATTGGCCCCTTGCCGCCCTGTTTTTCCATTGTTCTTGCCTGGACAGGAGAGGTATGGGTACGCAGCAAAGTTTCTTCTGTTATATAGAAAGAATCCTGCATGTCACGGGCCGGATGGCCTTTTGGCAAATTAAGTGCTTCAAAGTTATAATAATCTTTTTCAACCTCAGGCCCTTCAGCAATTTGATAGCCCATCCCGATAAACAGGTCTTCAATTTCTTCAATAATTTTCGTTAAAGGATGATGGCTGCCAGCTTTAATCGGCCTTCCCGGGAGCGTGACATCAATTGTTTCGGAAGCAAGGCGCTCATTGACGGCCGCTTCTTCAAGCTCTGTTTGCTTCACGGAAATTTCCGCTTCAATCGCCTGGCGCACTTCATTGACAAGCGCACCCATCTTTGGGCGTTCCTCGGCGGACAGCTTGCCCATTCCGCGCAACACCTCTGTGATTGGCCCTTTTTTTCCAAGATAAGCGACGCGTACGTCATTCAATTCTTTCAGGCTTGACGCCTGGCCCACTTTTTCAAGGGCTTCTTTTTGCAATTCGGTCAATCTTTCCTGCATGGATTTATCCTCCTTTTAAAGTTCCGGGATCGTATCCCGTTCCACCTGTCTGGACTCGCAAAAGCACTCTTTTTCCACACAAAAAAGCCCCATCCCAAATAAGGGACGAGGCTTGCGTTCGCGGTACCACCCTTGTAAACACGGTTGGACTCGCCATCCGTGTTCGCTTCATTGAGATAACGGCTTCTGCCGGTGCACCTTTACATTCGTGTGTTCGCGAATGGTCCCGGTGCCAACTCGGGAGGTGAACTTCCGCATGCTTCCGCCTTAAAAGTGCTTTCAGTCCGGGGCACTTTCTCCCTAAGAAGGCTTCTGGCAAGGTACTTTTCTCCGTCATTGTTTTTCTTCGTATGAATGTAGTTGCTATTATAGCGTATTTTTCCTGGGGTTTCAAACTTTCAAAAGCAATTTTTATTCGTGGGTTGATCGCAAATAATATAACAGCACCCCTGCTGCAACCGCAACATTGAGCGATTCGCTTTTCCCGTAAATCGGCACATACAGGTTTACGGACGTTTTTGCCAAAAGCTCCTTTGCAACCCCGCTGCCTTCATTCCCGACTAAAAGAGCGAACTTGCTGGCAGGCACGGCGTCCCTGTAATCCTTTGCTCCTTCTAGTGCTGTTCCATAAACAGGGATTTCCTTTTCGATCAACCTTGGAATCCATTCTTCAAGATTTCCCGAAATAACGGGAAGATGAAAATGGCTGCCCTGCGCTGAACGAAGTACTTTCGGGTTGTATATATCGACGCTGCCCGTCCCGGCAATTACTGCGTCGATTCCGGCTGCATCCGCCGTCCTGATCATCGTTCCAAGATTACCCGGATCCTGTACGGCATCCAGCAGCAGAAAAGTTTCCGCTGATGCCAACGTTTGTTCATCTTTCATTTGCCGGCAGACGGCCATAATTCCCTGCGGAGTTTCCGTTTCCGACATCCCTGTAAAAATATCCTTCGCCACGGTCGTAACCGGAATACCTCGATTATGAAGATGAGGCGGGATATCCGTTCCATCAGCAACAATCATTTCCGTTACCACTCCCGGACTTTTTAGCGCCTCTTCGACTAAATGGAAGCCTTCCGCCATAAATAGGCCAGTCCGCTCCCGTTCCTTTTTCATTGCAAGCTTTTTCCATTGCTTCACCTGAGGGTTCTGCGCTGATTGAATATGCTTCACTGCAGTCTCCCCTTTCCTGATTCTCTGATTTTTCTATTATAGCTTAAGAGTTGTACATATTAAAACGAAGAACAGAAAAAGATAGTACTGAATGAACTATAGAAAAGGAGGAAGAATCATGGACTTGAATTTGCGTGCGGCGGTTATCCATAATATTACTGGAAATACACGCGAGGAACTGGAAGATACGATTGTCGATGCGATCCAGACAGGCGAGGAAAAAATGCTGCCGGGGCTAGGGGTTTTATTTGAAATTATTTGGAACAACTCTTCCGAACAAGAGAAAACCGAAATGCTTGAGGCCCTCGAAGGCGCACTAAAAAAATAGGTCTATCTGCATGAGTGGGGACTTCACCCCACTTCTATACATGGCAAAAAGCTCCCCGCAGGTATAAATGCGAGGAGCTTTCCTATTAACTTAATTTAATCTTTTTAACTGTTTCCGCATCAAGGCGCTTGATCACTTCGACAATCAACTTTACTGTATTCTCATAGTCGTCGCGGTGAAGCATCGCGGCATGTGAGTGGATATAGCGGGTTGCAATTGTGATGGCCAGGGCTGGAACCCCATTATGGGACAAGTGAATGGCTCCTGCATCGGTTCCTCCGCCAGGAACGGTATCAAACTGATAAGGGATGTTCAATTCATCCGCTGTATCGGTGATGAAATCGCGCAGCCCTTTATGGGAAACCATGGAGGCATCATAAAGGATGATTTGCGGACCGTCGCCCATTTTGCCAAGCGCTTCCTTCTCGGTCACTCCAGGAGTATCACCCGCAATGCCAACGTCCACACCGAAGCCGATGTCAGGCTGGATTTTAGCTGCCGCAGTTCGTGCCCCGCGCAGGCCAACCTCTTCCTGGATCGTGCCGACGCCGTATACGACGTTTGGATGTTCAACATCTTTCAGCTGTCTTAGGACATCAATGGCGATGGCGCAGCCGATCCGGTTGTCCCATGCTTTTGCAAGCAGCATTTTTTCATTCTTCATAACAGTAAATTCAAAATATGGAACGATCATATCGCCGGGACGGACTCCCCATTCCTTCGCTTCATCCCTGCTCGTTGCACCGATATCAATGAACATATCTTTGATTTCGACCGGCTTCTTCCTCGCTTCGGCAGTCAGGATGTGCGGAGGCTTGGATCCGATTACCCCGGTCACTTCGCCTTTCTTTGTTACGACAGTCACGCGCTGGGCCAGCATAACCTGGTTCCACCATCCGCCAACCGGCTGGAAGCGGAGAAATCCTTTTTCATCAATTTGGGTGACCATGAAGCCTACTTCATCAAGATGGCCGGCAACCATGATTTTCGGGCCGCCTTCCTTCCCGGTTTTCTTGGCAATCAGGCTGCCAAGGCCGTCTGTCGTAACCTCTTCGGCGTATGGTTCTATGTACTCTTTCATCACTTCGCGGACTTCCCGCTCATTTCCGGGAATGCCTTTTGCATCTGTCAAAGCTTTTAGCATTTGCAATGTTTCATCAAGTTGTGCCATTTGAAAGACCCCTTTTTTAGTATTTGCCCGCTGTCCATTATACAAAAGGTTGGGGCATTTGTAAAAATATTCTGCTAATAACCTGTCTGCTGCCTCTCATAATTTACTTCATTTTTCTTGAAGTATGCCTCTTCTATATCCACCTCTGTAAACCCAAGCATGTTTCCGAGCTGGAGATAGGAATGGAACATCGCATGGAAGTCGGCTTCCGACCGGCTCTTTTGGAAGGATGAAATCGAGTTGAAAACCGTAAGAAACTGATTCGTTACAGTTGGTTCGGCTCCCGATATTATTTCCGCCCGGGGATAAAATCCGCATTCAATCCCAAGGGACAGGATAAAATGAATGCCATCTACGAATTCTTCCAAGATTATCTCCCTTTCTGATGAAGGCTTTTTGCTCCAGAATTTAAAGGAGCGCGTTTCGTTGGCTAATTCACCGGCCTCAACGAGCAATGCAAGTATTTTTTTATCAAAAAGGTCTTCGGCCTCAAGGCCATGCTTTCTCTCAATGTGGCGATCAAGTGCTGTTTGCATTTCCATTAGTTTTTTAATGTTCATCTTGTTCCTCCTGTTAAAAATTGAAACTATTTACGTTTCTATCCGTATATAAGAGATAAGCCCGGGGCTTGTGCGCCCCTATTGGCTGAATCATCATTCGGCAATAATGGAGCCGGTCGCTGGAGGTCGTTATCTTGATCGAGTTATTGCGTCTCTTTGGGTTAATTTTAACTGGAATAATTCTGTATAAGGGAGTTAAATATTATATAAGCGCCCCCCGGAAACTCGAGGCGGCCAGAAACCACGGCCACTTTCTCCTGCTTGATGATATCAAGAACCCAAGAAAGAATTTTCTTCTGACATACAAAGGGGCCGTATTTGAAGGTGAAAAGTATTTGGGTATTACTGAGGAGTCTTTCGCCGTTATTTCCATATCGATTTGGCCCAGGGATATGGCAAAGCTTGAAACGTTGTCGCAAAGTGACTTTCTTTTTATCCAAAATGAGCTGCTGAAATCCTATCCAAAGGCATCCATTGAATGGACCGCTACCGTGAAGGATTTGCTAAGGCAACAGATTTACTCTATTGAAAAAAACCACTCATCCAATACATTAGCAGACCGATCTCGATGAATGCCAGCAGCGGCATCCCAACTTTGAAGGCTGCGTGTTTCGTTTTATGACGGAAAAACTTCATGCCCGCCACGGCCCCTAACGCTCCCCCTAAGAGGGCCGACAGCCACAGGGAGCTTTCCCTGATTCGGTAAGCGTGCTTCTTGGCCCGTTCTTTATCAATGCCCATCATTGTGAATGCGATGATATTCATCAGCGCCAAATATGTATATATAATTAATTCCACTCCCGCTCCTCCATTCCAAGACGGTTACAACACAAGTTGATTTCCGCTACGGGCACACGCTTTCCGCGGGGCGAAGCAACGACCTGAACCAACTTCATGAGTAACATCTATGAATTGGCTTCGTGCTGCTTTGAGACGAGCTGAAGATAGCTTCCTCGAATACTCTGTGGCGCAGGAGCATCCTTTGTGGAGCCTCCTCGGCGCCTTGGGCCTGTCATTCTAGCTGCAGCGCCTAGGGGCTCGGGGTCTTAAGCCAATCCGTCAAGAAGGCAAACTGCGCCTTCTGGCCGTCTTGTCTTAAGCCTGTCGCCCCTGACCACTAAGAAAAGCTCCTGAGAATAATCATCGCAGTGACAGGCGTTTTTTGCCTGTCACGAAGGCGCTTCCGCTTTTCATGCGGTCTCCACCTTGCCGCTACATCCCGCCGGAGTCAGTGCCCTCCGCTTCAATCAACAAATAGGAATCTAATAGCAGAAAAGCCATTCCCGTTTTTAGGAAATGGCTTTTTATTGTTTCTTATTTATCAAGCTGTTGCTTTGCTGCGTTTGCAAGTTCTGCGAATGCTTGTGCATCGCTTACTGCAAGCTCTGCAAGCATTTTGCGGTTTACTTCGATACCAGCAAGCTTCAGGCCGTGCATTAAACGGCTGTAGGAAAGACCGTTGATGCGGGCAGCCGCATTGATACGGGTAATCCAAAGCTTACGGAAGTCGCGCTTCTTCTGGCGACGGTCACGGTATGCATATTGCAGTGACTTCATGACCTGCTGATTGGCAACTTTGTACAATGTATGTTTTGAACCGAAATAACCTTTTGCTAATTTAAGAACTTTTTTACGACGCTTGCGCGTTACAGTACCGCCTTTTACACGTGGCATGTTATTTCCCTCCTATTGGATCGATCGAGATTACTTAAGATTGTCAAGCAATTGACGAATACGTCTGAAATCGCCTTTGGAAACAAGTGTGGATTTGCGAAGCTTGCGCTTTGCTTTCGTGGACTTGTTTGCGAACAAGTGGCTTGTATAAGCGTGGCCACGCTTCAATTTACCAGATCCGGTTTTTTTGAAACGCTTGGCAGCGCCGCGGTGAGTTTTCATTTTTGGCATTGGGATATCCTCCTTGTTACTTTTCGTTTTTAGGTGCTAATACGAGGAACATGCTCCGGCCATCCATTCTCGGATGGGACTCAATCGTTGCAACGTCCTTGCACGCTTCGGCAAAACGGTCCAAAACACGCTGACCGATTTCTTTATGGGTAATTGCACGCCCTTTAAAGCGGATCGATGCTTTAACCTTATCACCTTTTTCAAGGAATTTAATCGCATTGCGAAGCTTTGTGTTAAAGTCGTGTTCATCAATGCTTGGGCTGAGGCGAACTTCTTTTGTTGTAATGACTTTTTGATTTTTGCGCGCCTCTTTATCTCTTTTTTGCTGCTCGAACTTGTATTTGCCGTAGTCCATGATCCGGGCAACTGGCGGTTTTGCATTCGGTGCGACAAGCACCACATCAAGATTCACACGCCCGGCAATTTCCAAAGCTTCAAATTTCGTTTTGATTCCAAGCTGCTCGCCATTCTGGTCGATCAAGCGGACTTCACGGGCTCGAATGCCTTCGTTCAACAACATGTCTTTGCTAATAGTTAGCCACCTCCAGGTTTAATAACGAATACGTTGTCCAGGACGATTGACTTTGTACCGGCCGGACAGGTTTTTTGCAATAAAAAAAGTGCGGGTGCAAACACCCACACTTACGCACAAAAATTGGTTTTTAAGAAAAAACCTTCACGTAAAACCTGTCAACTGCGGACCGCGTCAACCAGGTGAGAAGCGGGTGCTTCTTCTTCCTAAAGTTTCGTATTCAATTACACTCACTTATCATACCAAACGCACATTGTGGTGTCAAACATGCTGTTTTTCGGCAACGTTAATTATTCTATCAGAATGCAAGATTTATTGCAACTGCCTTTTTTGCAAAAAAAGTGGAATGGTTTTTCCAAATAATTGTCCAACCTTCCAGCGATTATGGGTTTCTTCCAGTCCCATAACGGGAAAACCCTTCATACGTCCAACTTTTAGGACGATAAAAATGATTTCAGGAGGCGGATTGATTTGGGTAAAAGAGTCGTCGGTGTCTATCATTCAGAAGAAGAACTGATTGAAGCAGTTGAACGTTACCAAAATGAAGGCCATACTTTGAGTAATTTATCCGTATATGGAAATACTGGCGGAGCCATGTCGAGGCTCGGGAATTTAACTGGAATAACAGAAGAGCCACTTGCTGAAGGCAAAACAAAAGACAGAGGCTTCTTTGAAAGTTTGGCATCGGCATTTGAAGGCTCTGATCACACTGGGGAAACATCTAATTATGACAATCTAGTCGGGCTTGGTCTTACAGAAAGCGAGGCCAGGGAATACGCTGGCGATTTGGAATCAGGACGGATTATTCTGTTCGAAAACACAGCCGGTTCAGCCGATACTGCAGAATATAGCTTCAACGAAACAGTTGATTTTCGCGGAACCGATGATCGCGCAGGCTTTTCCGGTGATACACTGGAACCAAATGGCGAGCGGACAATGGAGCTGCGGGAGGAACAGCTTGACATCCAAAAGGACCGTGTCCAGACCGGAGAAGTAGAAGTTCATAAGGATGTAGTAGAAGAACAGGAAACGATAGATGTTCCTGTCTCACGTGAAGAGGTTTATGTTGACCGTCGCCCTGTAGACGGAGCAAGAGCGGACGCAGGAAGAGTCGGAGACGATGAAACGATCCGGGTGCCAATCGTTGAGGAAAAAGTGGAAGTGACGAAGAAGCCCGTCGTCAACGAGGAGCTTGTCATTGGCAAAAAAGAAGTCCAATCAACTGAAAAGGTTGTTGAAAACGTAAAGCGTGAGGAAGCACATATTGAATCAGACGGTGAGCTCGATCTGGATGATGATCAACGCAAAGACAGATTTTAATAGAAAAAAAACAGCTGCCAAAATTTCCGGCAGCTGTTTTTTCTCGTTTATTTTTTCACTTCATCATTTAATTTTTCCAAGAAGTCTCCAAATGGCATTGTTTGCGATTTCTGTTCGCCATACTTGCGGACGTTCACGGCTTCATCTTCAACCTCTTTGTCCCCTACGACGAGCATATATGGAATCTTCTGCATTTGTGCCTCGCGGATTTTATAACCAATTTTTTCGTCACGGTTGTCCAGCTCGACGCGGTAGCCCTCCAGCTGCAATTGCTCCTGGACTCGGCGCGCATATTCATCATGTGCTGCTGGCGATACCGGGATCACCTGCACTTGGACAGGAGCGAGCCAAGTTGGGAATGCGCCTTTATACTCCTCAATCAGGAATGCGACAAAGCGTTCCATCGTCGAAACGACGCCGCGGTGGATGACGACCGGGCGATGATGCTTTCCGTCTTCACCGATATAAGTGAGGTCGAATCGCTCTGGCAAAAGGAAGTCAAGCTGGACAGTAGATAGCGTTTCATCCTTGCCTAGCGCTGTCTTCACCTGGACATCAAGCTTAGGGCCATAGAAGGCGGCTTCCCCCTCGGCCTCGAAATAATCCAGCCCGAGCTCATCCATAGTCTCTTTCAGCATGGCCTGGGCTTTTTCCCACATTTCATCGTCATCAAAATACTTTTCAGTGTTTTCCGGATCCCTGTAAGAAAGGCGGAAGGAATAATCTTTAATATCGAAATCTTTATATACCTCGAGAACAAGGTTAACAACACGCTTGAATTCTTCTTTAATCTGGTCTGGACGGACAAAAATATGTGCGTCATTCAGCGTCATGCCACGTACCCTTTGGAGCCCGGAAATGGCTCCGGACATTTCATACCGGTGCATCAGGCCAAGCTCGGCGATTCGAATTGGCAGTTCCCGGTAGCTGTGGATGGAATTTTTGTAAATCATCATATGGTGCGGGCAGTTCATCGGGCGGAGGACGAGCTGTTCATTGTCCATATCCATAACCGGAAACATATCTTCATGGTAATGGTCCCAATGGCCGGAAGTTTTGTATAGGTCAACACTTCCCATCACAGGAGTATAGACGTGGTCATAGCCAAGGCGTGTTTCCTTATCGACAATATAGCGTTCAATGATCCGTCGGATTGTCGCACCCTTTGGAAGCCAGATTGGAAGCCCCTGGCCGACTTTTTGCGCTGACATGAACAAGTCGAGCTCCTTGCCGATTTTCCGGTGGTCGCGTTCCTTCGCTTCTTCCAGGAGGCGCAGATGCTCGGCAAGCTCGTCCTTCTTGAAGAACGCTGTTCCATAAATCCGTTGGAGCATTTTATTGTCGCTGTCGCCGCGCCAGTAAGCGCCCGCAATGCTTAGCAGCTTGAATTCCTTGATTTTGCCTGTCGATGGCACATGGACGCCTCGGCAAAGATCGGAGAACTCGCCTTGGTCATAAATCGTCACTGTTTCATCGGCAGGAATGGCTTCAATGAGTTCAAGTTTGTATTCATCACCAATTTCCTTAAAGAATGCGACCGCTTCGTCGCGGCTCACTTCTCTGCGGACAATTTCAAGGTTTTCATTCACAATTTTGGCCATTTCCTTTTCAATCACGGGCAAATCTTCCGGAGTCAGCGATTCAGGCAGGTCAATATCATAGTAGAATCCGCCTTCGATGACAGGTCCGACACCGAATTTCGCCTCCGGATAGAGGCGCTTGACTGCTTGTGCCATCAGGTGAGCGGTGCTGTGCCGAAGCACCTCAAGTGCATCGGGTGAGTCTTGGGTAACAATTTCAACTGCAGCATCTTCCTCAATTGGCCTGCGCAGGTCAACCATGTTTCCATTCATTTTCCCGGCGATGGCTTTCTTTCTTAGGCCTGGGCTGATGGATTGAGCGATATCTTCAGTTGTCGTGCCTTTCGGGAACTCCTTTACAGCTCCGTCAGGAAACGTAATTTTCAAGTCTGACATCCTTTTTCCTCCTTCTTTTGCAGCTCCGGCAAAAGAACTGCCGTGTGCAGGATTTTTATAATTGGCACTGTAAAATAGGCTGTTGATTTCCGCTTCAGGCGCTTCGCTTTCCGCGGGCGGTCTGGGAGCCTCCTCGGCGCAAGCGCCTGTGGGGTCTCCCACTGACCTTTTCTCCCGCAGGACAAACCCGCTTCTGCGAATAATCATCGCACGAAGAAAATGCGATAGCATTTTCGAGGAGTCTACGCGCCTTCCGCTCCAATCAACGTAGTAAAAAAATAAAAAGCCCGTCCCTGGAAAAGGGACGAGCTGTTACACACGTGGTTCCACCCAATTTTTCATTTAAACAGGCAGACGCGCCCGTTTGAAAAAATGACTTTAGACGGATAACGGCTGTGGCCGCCAAGCTGCTACTCATTTCACTTTCACAGCTGGAGTTCAAAGGTGGTAAGCATTCCTCTCGTGTTGGGAAGTTTTCACCCTCCTTCCCTCTCTGGAAACCGTAAAGAAATACCCATGTCCTTATCATTACTTTTTCTTCGCTATTTTGCTATGTACGTTATTATAGAATTTTGCAAAAGAAAAAGCAAGTGGGCGGGTACTAATTTCACGAGAATTGTACAGGGAAAGCTTCCGTATGATAGAGTTTGACTCTTTCCTCAAAAATATTCTTTATTGTCCTGATCAGAGGGTCGTCGGGGTGTTTCGTATAAAGGTGAATCGATGCTGGCGAAATGGACAATAGCGGGGCTATTGAATAGGAATCCACGTAAACAGGATGATTGATTAAAAGCTTCCGGTCAATCAATTTTGCAAGCTCCGACCTTTTTACCTCTACCAACTTTTCGTCATAAAATGTGATGGCATCACCGGCATAAACGTGCAGGCGTGCCAATTTTGCCGGCCTTCCGTGTAAAAACGCCCTTAACGACTCGATGAACATTTGATATTCCTGCTCCAGCTTGTACTCATCGATTGACATAGCAGCAATGTCCTCCAACTTTTCAAAGAGAGCCCGGAGCCTGAATTTAGAGAAGGAATCAAAAGAAAAGGACTTTGTTTGCTTCAGCATTTGCCCAAGGGACTCTTTGATGGCTGCCTCAAATTCCTGCGGGCCAGGAAAAGCGGCAAGGTCCTGCCTGTTCCCTTCCATGATTGATTGCATAATTTCAACGATTTGCTGCTGCTCTGAAGGATCGCGAAAATAATATGTGTCACTAAGCACTTCCCGAAACCATTCGTCCCATTTAACGTCGGTGATGAAATTCCAGAATGCCTGCTTGACTTTATCGGTTGCTTCCCCGGAAAGGGAGCTGAATATTATTTTAATCGATTCTTTTTCTTCCTTAAGAAAGATGATTTTTTCAATGACTGCTTTCTCTAATTGCGTTTCCAGGTGCCTTAGAAACTTCAGGGCATCCGTGTTTTTTTGGAAGATGATTTCCGCCAACCATATCCCCCCTTGCAAGCCAAGTTTGTATAGTTATATATATGGAGGACGGTCTTTGATTAGAAGTACAGGCTTGATTCCTTCTTATAACCTATTTCAAGGATTTTGGGCAAAAGAAAAACTGCCTAAATGCGGCAGTTTTTCTTGTTAGTTTCTTCGGTTTGGGCCGTCCAGTTTGACGGGTTCGCTTAAATAGCGAATTCTCTCCATAATTCTGCGGGCTTTTACTTTCTCTTCTTCACCGCGCTGGCTATAGGTCAGGTGGTGCTCCAACCCTTGAAAGTCAAAATTGGAGGAAAAAAACGTTGGAAGGTTTTCGAGCATTCTGAATTGGAGGATTGGCCCAAGCACCTCATCTCTTGTCCAACTAGACATCGCTTCAGCTCCGATATCGTCAAGCATTAGGACAGGCTCTCTTTTTAGAGCGTCAATTTTATCGTTAAGGCTGTTGTCAGCGATGGAATTTTTCATTTCCCTTAATAATTCAGGTACATACACAATCATTGAAGAAATTTTCTTTTTAGCGAGTTCATTGGCGATTGCTCCCAACAAATAAGACTTACCGACCCCGAATTCACCATATAAATAAAGTCCTTTCGGCTTTCGGTCCCCATCCATATTCATGACGAATGAGGCAGCCCTTTTCATCGCTTCCATTCTTCCAGGCAGCCCGTCTATGTCAAGGGTCCCAAAAGAAGCATTGAGTATATCCCTAGGGACATGCAAGCTCCTGATTAGTTTTTCATTCTTGCGTTTCTCATCCGCCATGACCTTCCGCGGGCACCGTTCATATTGGACGTCTATTGAATTTCGTTGGAGCACCAATTCAGGATGATACCCCTGCATAATATTGATGCATTTCTCGAGGCTCTCACACTCCTGGCAGTGTTTGCTTTGGTTCGTATATTCATAAAGCTTGATGAGGCTTCGTTCAATCATGCCAGCATCAACGGCGTTGCTGTTTCGCGTAATAAAGTCCTGTACATCCCTGTTGGCCATAATTTCTTCCTTCATTTGAGCATAACGCTTTGTAAAATTTTCATTTGAAGCAAGCCGTTTCAATGTTTGGTTTATCCTTTCCATTCGTGGCCCCTCCTTTCTATTCACGGAACGCTTTCAGCATTTCTTCCACTTCTTTTTTCCTGGCCTCAATTTCAGCCTCGTTTTCTGTTTTTTCATTCTTACCAGCAGCTTGATCCTTATCAAACCAGTCAGGAAGCATTTCAGTCCGGACCGCTTTCTTTTTTGACTGTCTTTTACCCGTCTGTCCTTTTGCAGCTTCACGCGATTTTTCATGCTCCTGCCGCGAAAGGGCCATTGCCTCTCTAACCGTTTTAATTTGTTTTCTAGCCCACTGCCCGGCGATCTTTTCAACATAGCCCTTTGTCATTTTCATATCCGTTTTTTCCATTGCAAGCCAGATTAGAACATTGACAACACCCGGTAAAAGCTTTTGCTTGAACATGATATCTTCAATTAGTTGCAAGTCGGAACTTGCAGGCTCGGCTCCTCCAGACAAATTCTTAAGAACTTCCAGCGGAGAAGCTGTCTCAAAATATCTGGCTAATTTTTCATCCTGAGTTTTCGGTTCTTCCAGCTGCTCTCTCTTGGCCGGCGGCTGCACGCGTTCAATTAGGCTAGGCAGCTTGTCATAGTGGACAAACTGGTACCAGTCCCTCGCAGCCTTGCGGAGTTCTTCTATATCGATTTCATCCTTTTCATTTACCGCACTGAGAACAATGTTCTTCATTTGGAGCGCATCAATGCCATAAAGGAATGCGAGGTTGCTAATGGCATCCTTTACCTTTGGAGTAAGTGCTTTTTTGGGCAAAAGGGAGTCACTTAGCCCGGCGACGAGTAATTGAAAGTCGAACGACTCGTGGGGCAGCTGAACCACATCAGCTTCTGTCCTTCCGATAAACTGCTGGCCTTCTTCAGCTTCAAGTTCGGTGGCATGCTCCTGCATATATTGGAGAGTTTCGGGTGTTGCCGATACATAAATATCCTGAAACCCTTTTGTGACTTCCTCATATTCTTCTCCTGAAGGCATCTTTCTGTCACAGAAAAACCGTTTTAATCTCATAAAATGGTTTTTGCCAATCTTCCTGTATAAATACACATTTAGCATTCCATCAAGAAAGAACTGTTCAGGACTGAGCGGAGGCTGGAGTTCGTATATAAACGAGCGGATATCATCTTCATTTTTCACAAATGTTTTTAACAGGCCAATCCCCTCTAATTTGAGCCTCGCTTCGTATATTTCTTTTAAATTCATTCCGCAGCTGTTCATTAGAAAATGATGGGAAGAAGCCTCGGACCATAACCGATTTTCCTCAAGCTCGCTCCAAAGGGTCATATATACACTAAAGCAACCAGGCCCAATCAGGGGCTGATAAAGAAAAGAAAGGATCTTTCTATCGTAGTCATGGAGCAGCCCGTTCGATGCGACAATGTACCGATCAACGGGAATGAGCTCCTGCCAGTGCTGAGCCAATTCCTTCCCCCCTTTCAAAATGTAAAGCTGTCCTGTAGTTATCAGGCAGCACTTAAGAGCGGGTCAGCCTCAGGAGCGCTGTTTTGCAGAAAAACGAGGCATCCGCCATATTCAGCGAATGCCTGCCGGCCTGACCTATGTAACGGAAGCTTCTCTTAAGCCTGTTCTTTCTTAATTAATTCTTTTAATTCTTCTATAAAAACATTAATATCCTTAAATTGCCGGTAAACAGAAGCAAATCTGACATAGGCCACTTCATCGACAACCGCCAGCCTGTCCATGACCATCTCACCGACTACTTCACTGTTGATCTCGGATGTCCCCTGGCTGCGCAACTCTTTTTCTATATCCCCTGTTATTTCTTCGAGTTCCCTAAGCGAGACCGGACGTTTTTCACAAGCCTTGATCAGCCCGCGCAATATCTTGTCACGGCTGAATTATTCCCTAGTTCCCTCTTTTTTCACTACAATCAGCGGAATTTCCTCAACTTTTTCAAAGGTTGTGAAACGGTAACCGCATTCTTCGCACTCACGCCTGCGTCTTGTCGAACGCCCATCGTCCACTGGCCGTGAATCGAGGACACGTGTACCGTTATGCTGGCAAGCAGGGCATTTCATCTCAGATCAACTCCAATTATATCCGACTATTCTCATCTATTAATACCGGGGTGAAATCGAATTATCATCTCTCTCAATCTTATATAAAAGCGTGTATTTAAACAAGGTTTATTCGCTGTTTTTCCCGGAACCAATATATGTATGAGATTTATCAAGTTCCTTGTAGAGCTTAAGGATTTCCCTTTTCAAAGTGGAATAGTTCCCCATAATGGCCGGACGCTCGGTTGATAAATGGAAGTCGACTGCTGTTTCAAAAGGCCTTACTGTTACAATTGTTGCTATTAGGAAGCATGGAAAAGGCTTTCCAATTTCACAGGCGATTTCCCCACGCTCCTTTGAGGAATCAGCAACCGTAAACGCTGGACGGCTTTTCAAGATTTCTTCAAGGCTCGTAAACAACGTTTCCTTATTGGCGCGGTAATAATGGGTACTCAAATCACGATCAGAATGTTTTTCGCTCGTTTCACACACATTACTAAAACGCCTAAATAAATTTTTTAGCAAAATACTTCCCCCATTGGTTTTTTTGCTTTCTTTTATAAAAGCAGAAAAATTATTGTTAAACCTAGTTTACACTACTTTTTTACAAAAATAAAAAGAGGCGGTACTCCGCCTCTGTGTTTTCATTCATTCGCATTTAAAGTGCCTTTGCCTGTTTTACCTGAACGGGCCCCATGCCGCGCGGAAGCTCGATATTCTCGCGTGTTTGCGCGTTCAATGCCTCTGCAATATAATCAGCTGCAACATTTGGGTTCAGGTCGCCGCATGTGTATACATCAATGCTCGCATACCCGTGTTCAGGAAAGCTATGGATGGTCAAATGGGATTCAGAAATAATGACAACTCCACTGACTCCCTGGGGAGCAAATTTGTGAAATGCCACTTCGCGGATTTCAGCTCCAGATTTTAAAGCAGCGTCTACAAACGTTCTTTCAATAAATTCGATGTCATTCAGCTTTTCAAAGTCGCATCCCCACAATTCGGAGATTACGTGACGTCCCATTGTTTCCATATTAAATTATCCCCCTCTAACTTTTTTGTTTCATTCCTGAAACCATGAATTGACGGTATGCAGCAATTACCACGGGGGAAAGTTAGTCCAAAGAGGTCCTAACCCTTTAAGTAACTATTTGCACCCTAATTTCAAGAAGTTCACGATGACTAGTATACGATGTTTATATGTTATTTGCAACCTATCAAATGAAAATCTTCATCGTTGTGAACAATACGTGAAAAGAGGATGATATGCATAAAAAAACTGCCATGCGGCAGTTTTTTCGTCACCCTACTTTTATACGGTTGATGGATTCGATTTGATTCGCCACATGGATGGCCAGTTCAACAACTCTTGATGAGTAGCCCCACTCATTGTCATACCAGGCGAGGACTTTGACTTTCCTTTTCCCCATCACCATCGTCGACAAACCGTCGATAATTGCAGAATGGGAGTTTGTATTAAAATCGACGGAGACAAGCGGTTCATCGGTATAATCGACAATCCCCTTCATTTCCCCGCGTGAGGCTTCGATGAACAGCGAATTGATTTCCTCTACCGTCACATCCATTTTCAAGTCAACAACAAGGTCGACAAGGGATACGTTCGGAGTCGGCACCCTTAATGACATACCATGCAGTTTTCCCTTCAATTGCGGCAGTACGAGTGAAAGAGCTTTCGCAGCTCCTGTGCTCGTCGGAATGATCGACTGCCCGCATGCCCTCGCCCGCCTCAAATCTTGGTGAGGATTATCAATGTTTTTTTGATCATTTGTATAGGCATGGACTGTTGTCATCAGCCCGTTCTCAATTCCAAATTTATCATCGAGCAATTTTGCAACTGGAGCGAGGCAGTTTGTCGTACAGGATGCATTAGAGATGACGTGATGTTTTTCAATATTTAATGCGCTTTCATTTACGCCCATGACAATTGTAATGTCTTCATCTTTCCCCGGAGCCGTAATGATAACCTTCTTGGCCCCAGCATCCAAATGCAAGGCAGCCTTGTCGCGGGTATTGAATTTCCCGGTTGCTTCAATTGCAATATCAATATTAAGTTCCTTCCATGGCAACTGTTCAGGATTCCGGTTGCTTAATAGCTTTATCCGCTTCCCATTGACAATCAATTCGTCATCAAGGGGGATTACTTCTCCCTGGAACGGTCCATGGATCGTATCGTACTTGATCATATGCGCCAGCGTTTCGGCAGGATAGCTGGCATTAACCGCTACCACTTCAATATTTTCTTCAGCAATGGCTTTTCTAAAAACCATCCTTCCTATTCTTCCAAACCCATTAATTGCGACTCTCGCCTTCATATTACGGCTCCTTCCACACTGTGTTATACTTTTGAATGCCCTTTCACACGATTAGTATAACATAATTAACAAGAATTGTGAGGATTAATATCTCGATTTTTGCAACTTTTCTCGTTTGTCATTTGCGTTGTCGCTTGCTCTTGAAATTAACTGTTTTTAGCTACAGGTACTCTCTGTTCTTGGGCCAGCAAACAGGGAATTTGACGGCCAGCTGTCCCAACATCGACCATCTTCGGACTGCTAACGAAGAAATTACCGTCCGGCTGTCCCAACACCGCGTATTTCAAAATATATGTACAACAAAAAAAGGCTCCATAGCTGGATGCCCTTTTCTGGTTAAAATTCACTATTCCATGCCCCACTTATGCAAAATAGTAACCAATTGCCTCTTGGTATCTTCCACAGGACCGTTATTGTTGATTACGGCATCTGCGAGTTGGGCTTTTTTGACTAAAGGCATTTGCGAACTAATTCTCGCCTCCGCCTCTTCTTTTGAAAAATCATTCCTCGCCATCAGCCTTTTAAGCTGGGTGTCCCTGTCAACGGAAATAACGAGAATTTTATCTACTAAATGGACAAGATTGGATTCAAATAGCAGCGGAATATCGAGGATGACTATGCGAGCCCCAGTCTCCACTGCCGCTCTTTGCTTTTCGGCCATTCGCCGCCTTACTTCCGGATGGACAATCGAATTCAATACAAGCCTCTTGGCTTCCTCATTAAAAACAATCTCTCCAAGCGCGCGCCTGTCAATTTCCCCATCTGGCAAAAGAACCCCCTTACCGAATGCAGCCACTATTTCCTCATATGCCCGTTCCCCGGGCTCGACAGCAAGCTTCGCCTCCGTATCCGCGTCAATGACCGGTATGCCCATTTCTTTGCACATATTCGAAACAGTGCTTTTACCGCTTGCGATTCCGCCTGTTAATCCAACTATGAGTGCCATGTTTTTTTACCTCGATCATTATAATTTCCATATTCCGATTACGATGAGCAGCATGCCCGGAAAAAATGCGATTTTTTCAATCCAGCGCCACCTGGAAAAAAAAGTGCCGCATTTTATACCCGCATACACAAAAACCGAGCTCATCACCGCCGCCGCAATTGAAAGGACAACTGGCGGCAAATCGAGCATGGCCGCGCCAAACCCCGCCCCGAAGGAATCCAGTGACAGTGCAAGTCCGAGCAGAATTGCCTCAATTCCTGTAATTGTCCCGGAAAGGTCAAAGTCAGCAGATAATGGCTTCTTCAATATTTTTATGACCAGCCCGAGAGAACGGACTTCATAATTGACAATCGTTCTTTCTTTATTTTCTGTTTGGCTGTCCCTTGATGGCCGAAAGAATTGATATAGCACCCATGCTCCAAGCAAAATGAGGATTGTTCCGCCGGCCATATTCGCCATCCAGCTAGGCAGCCAGGCACTTGCAAGCTTTCCCGCCGCCACCGAGGTAAACATCGACAGCGCGGAACAGCAGGCAATGATCAAGGCCGACTTCAATGGGAGAGCCATTTTTCGCAAACCGTACGTAAACCCAACGCTGAAGCTATCCATACTGACAGCAAAAGCGAGCAAAAATACCGGAAAGTAACCCATAGCCTGACTCCTTCCTGCCAAATACTACGATAGTATATGGAAGGAAGCAGTCCTATGTTAATACCATTAGGTAAAGGTCTAAGGGTCTTTTGCTAAAGGTCCAGCCGATTTTCACCTAATGAAACAGGACGAAAATAGCAGTTCTGGCAATTAGGAGTCCAAATCGAGAAAGCTCTGGATTAAAGTTTTTGGCAGGTAGGACAAAAATGAGTGCCGCGTCCGCCGACTACACCTTTAGACAGTGGTGTTCCACAGTTTCTGCATTCCTCGCCTTTTCGGCCATAAACGAGCAAGTCCAGTTGGAACATGCCGATCTGCCCCTGTGAATTCACATAGGACCGAATTGTGCTGCCGCCTTTTTCTACGGCTTCGCCAAGCGTGGCAACGATTTCTTCATACAGTCTGGCAATTTCAGTTTCTGTAAGCGAGTTTGCAGGGCGTTCTGGATGGATTCCTGACCTAAAAAGCGCTTCATCTACATAAATATTCCCGAGGCCCACAAGGGTGTTCTGGTCCAGCAAAGCTGTTTTTACTTTTCGTATTGTTTTCCCTAGCCTTTCAGCTAAGTGCTCAACTGTAAATTCCTCGGAGAACGGTTCCGGCCCCAATCCAAAGAGTGGCCGCTGTTCGAATTCTGTTCCCTTTAGGAATAAATGCATCGTCCCAAATTTACGAACATCTCTGTATCTTAATTCCGTACCATCATTAAAATGAAATATCGCATGTGTATGCTTGTCAATTGGTTCGTCTGATTCCGTGACCGAATATTTCCCTTCCATCCGCAAGTGGGAAACGAGGGCGTATTCCTCGGTATAAAACAGCAGGAATTTTCCGCGCCGTCCGATTTCAAGAAAACTTTGACCTGTAAGTGCATCGGTAAATTGGGCTGTATCGGCCGGATTTTTAATCATTTTAGGCCAAAAGACTGACACGTTGCTGACTTTTTTGCCAATGACTAGCTGTTCAAGTGTTTTTCTCACCGTTTCTACTTCTGGCAACTCCGGCATCGCCAACCCTCCTTCAACATAAAAATACCATTACTTCGCGTCGTACCATGTTGGGCCGTATGAATAATCAACTTTTAATGGCACTTTCAATTCTAGAGCATTTTCCATGATTTCTGGAACAAGCTTTTCCAGTTTATTCACTTCATCCTTGGGTGCTTCAAAAATCAGTTCATCATGGACCTGGAGTAACAGTCTTGTCCGCAATCCATTGCTTTTCAGTGCTTCATCCATGTCAATCATCGCTTTTTTAATGATATCAGCAGCACTTCCCTGGATCGGCGTGTTCATCGCCGTCCGCTCAGCAAAACTCCGCAAGTTAAAGTTCCTGCTTGTAATCTCAGGAATGTATCTCCTTCGATGCATCAATGTAGTCACAAAGCCCTGCTGCTTTGCGACTTGAATGATGTCATCCATATAATCCTTTACACCAGGATAGCTGTCCAAATACCTCTCGATGAATTTGCCAGCTTCCTTCCTTGTTATGCCAAGGCTTTGCGAAAGCCCGAAATCGCTGATTCCATATACGATTCCGAAATTGACCGCCTTCGCATGGCGGCGCATGTTCGAAGTAACCTCATTGGCATCAACGTGAAAGACCGCCATGGCTGTTTTCGTATGGATATCTTCTCCTTCGCGGAATGCCTCGATGAGCTTTTCATCATTGGCGATATGGGCAAGGACGCGTAATTCAATTTGCGAGTAGTCAGCCGCGAAAATGACCCAGTCCTCCTCTGAAGGAATAAAGGCCTGGCGAATTTTCCTGCCTTCTTCTAGGCGGATGGGGATATTTTGCAAATTCGGGTCTGTAGAGCTAAGCCTTCCTGTTGCAGTCAAGGCTTGATTAAATCTCGTATGCACTTTATCAGTATCAGGCTTGACTACCTTCAACAGGCCTTCAATATAGGTGGACTGCAGCTTTCCTAGCTGTCGGTAATCAAGAATCAAACGGATAATTTCGTGTTTGTCTGCTAGTTTTTCCAGAATATCAGCGGAAGTGGAATACCCTGTCTTCGTTTTCTTCCCGGAAGGAAGGCCCATTTTTTCAAAAAGGATTGTCCCTAGCTGTTTCGGTGAATTAATGTTGAATTTTTCTCCTGCCATTTCATGAATCTTTTCCTCAATAGAGGCCAGTTTTTCATGCATTTCACTTCTCATCGTTTTTAAACGGTTAATGTCAACCTTTATTCCCAAGGATTCCATATCAGCCAGTACGAGCGATAAGGGCATCTCGAGCTCTGTGAACAATTCATATTGGCTGTTTTCACGTAAACCCTTTTCGAGCAAAGGTTTCAGTTCGCTGATAGAAATCGCTTTTCTGACAAGGTGTTTACTTAATTCAGGTTCTGCAGGTACCTTTCTCTTTGCCCCGCGCCCATAAAAAGCATCATCCGGCTGCACATTCCTCAATCCGTATTTTTTCTCTATTGTGGAGAGGTCATCAATATTGGCAGCGGGATCGATTATATATGAAGCAAGAAATACATCAAACACGACGCCTGTTAAGTGGATACCGCGCCGCCTCAAGGCAACCTCGGAAGCTTTTGCATCATAAACGAACTTATGTTTCGATCCATCCTCGGCCCACTTTTTAAATGCCGACGACTCAAGTGCCAAGGACGCAGGGAAATAAAATTTTCCCTTTTCACTCACAACGGAAAAACCGATGATATCCGCGTAATGATAGTTATCTTCCAATATCTCGATATAAATGGAAGATTCGTCACCAAGCATTTCCTCATTGATCTCTTCGGCAATGGTGAATTCAATTTCATCCAGCTCGGTTTCTGCTCCCGCAGTTGGGACATCTCCTCCAAGTCTGTCGAGGAGTGAATTGAAGCCAAGCTCTTTAAATAGCGTAATGACTTTTTCCCGGTCGAATCCTTCGTATGAAATCGTACCGAGGTCAACCTCAATAGGAGCTTCCCTCGTAATGGTTGCCAACTCTTTACTCATTTCAGCCTGTTCTTTGAACTGCACAAGCTTTTCCTTTAGCTTCTGCCCGCTTACTTGATCAATGGACTGAAGAAGATTTTCAAGCGTTTCAAATTCTTTCAAAAGCTTGATTGCGGTTTTTTCGCCAACACCGGGAACACCAGGGATATTATCTGATGCATCTCCCATTAAGCCTTTCATATCAATGATCTGCCTTGGCTCCAACCCATACTTTTCCTTTATATGTTCTGGCGTGTAATCCTCAATATCGGTAATTCCCTTCCTAGTGATGCCTACGGTCACATTTGGTGAGGAAAGTTGTGTTAAGTCCTTGTCACCGGATATAACCCTGACCTCATAACCCTCTTTTTCCGCGTGTAGGGATAGGGTGCCGATAATATCATCAGCCTCATAATTTTCAAGTTCATATCTCGGGATTTGGTAGACATCCAATAGTTCGCGGATAAACGGGAACTGCTCCGACAGTTCAGGTGGAGTTTTCTGCCTTCCCCCCTTATATTCGCTGAACGTCTTATGCCTGAAGGTTGTCTTTCCCGCGTCGAATGCAACCAGCATATGAGTCGGCTTTTCATCTTCAAGAATCCTCATTAGCATCATCGTAAAGCCGTAAACTGCGTTTGTATGGATGCCTTTTTCGTTGTTAAGGAGCGGCAGGGCAAAGAAGGCACGGTAAGCAATGCTGTTCCCGTCTATTAACACAAGCTTTTTCTTTTTCAAATTAACATCCTCCTGTTCTTTGCAAATCCAGTCCATCCCGGTCTTGACAGCTTTTGCAAGTAGAGTTTTACTAAATAAAACGAACTTAACTTTTTGAACATTGTGGTTGATTTACGCTCCAGGCACTTCGCTTTCCGCGGGGCGTCAGTGGAGCCTCCTCGGCGCATTGGCGCCTGCGGGGTCGCCACCTTGCCGCTGCATCCCGCAGGAGTCTTCGTGCCCTCCGCTACAATCAACTAACTTTTTCGTCTAGTAAGTGAAAAAAACATAGTACAACCTAACTATTCTTAGGTTTTCCTCGGAATGTTTTCCGGAATTCGAGGATGAATTCGGTTCCCACACCCGGCTGGCTCTTCACTTTAATTTTCCCGCGATGTGCCTCTACAATGTGCTTGACAATCGCAAGGCCAAGCCCGGTTCCACCTGAATTCCTACTGCGAGCCTTGTCTACACGGTAAAAACGCTCAAAAATCCTCGGAAGTTCCGTTTTCTCTATCCCAATCCCGGTATCCTTCACCGAAACCCGGATGCGTTTTCCTGTATCTTTCATAGTCAGTATGACTTGGCCGCCAACAGGCGTGTAAGCAATCGCATTGATAAGCAAATTAATGATGACCTGCCTGAGCCTGAAGGAGTCTCCTTCCATTTCAAGGATATCCGTATTTGACTTATACTCAAGATTGATGGTTTTTTTAGCAGCTTTTCCTTCTAGAATTTTGACAATGTCCTGAAGGATGGCCGCCAGATTGAAGTTCGTAATATCAAGCCTGAAGCTTTGCTGTTCAAGCTTCGATAGTTCAAGCAAGTCTTGAATTAACCGCTGCAGCCTATCACTTTCTTTCAAAATGATAGTCAGAAAATCCTTAAGTGCTTCCTCGTCCTTCATCGCGCCATCAAGCAGGGTTTCTGCAAATCCCTTAATGGATGTGACGGGGGTTTTCAATTCATGCGATACATTCGCCACGAAATCTTTCCTGACCTGTTCAAGTTTTTTCAGCTCCGTAATGTCATGGATGACGAGCAAAACACCTTTCCATACATTATTCGTTCCAATAATCGGAAGAGTTGAAACATCAAAATATTTGCGTTTAGCTGATACAGGAAGAATGAGCTGCTTTCTCTGTTTTTGTTCGGTCATAAATATTTCTTCAACCATTTCCCTGACTTCCAAAAAGGGTATCGCTTCATAGTATGGCTTATCCAGAATGTCGTCAGAGTCGATATCAAGCAGTTCCTTGTAGCCTTTGTTGATCAGATTGATATAGCCGCGGCTGTCAATCAGTACTAGCCCGCTTCCAATATTCTCAATTAGCGCAGACAGCCTTTCTTGTTGCACATCCCGGGTTTTTTCCAACTCTTCAAGATTCCGGGCCAGAGTATTTATAGATGTGCTTAACAGACCTGTCTCATCTCTCCGGTCTGTTTCATAAGTACGTGCCCGGTAGTTTCCTTTTGCCAGTTCCAGGGCAACGTTTGCGGCCGACTCAATTGGCTTCGCATATCTTCCGATAATCCGCAAACTAATCAAGACGATGATGGCCCAGGCAAGCCCGAGGCTAATGAAAAGAAGCCACCAAATATTTTTATAGGCATCTTTAATTTGTCCTGAAGTTAAGCTTAAAAACAAATAGCCTTCCAATTGCCCGTCCTTCTCTATTTCTGTCCAATAATAATGAACTTCCTGGCCATCCCCGATTTTAAAAATCCTCTTTTTTGTACCCGAAGTCATTTCTGCCATCAGATCAACAGGCTTGTCCATGCTGCCTTTGCTGTTGTATAGAACATCGCCGCGCTTATCAGTCAAAATGATTCCTGCACCGAGCTGCTTGCTGAATTTCCCAAGCTCCTCCCGTGAAGCCGCGGCAAGGCCTCCGTAATCCTCAATATACATCCGGATCAGGCTGCTCTCCTTTTCCAGTCTTTCATAAAAAGAATCAAGGTAATAATTTTTAAACAGCTGTCCAAGCAAGATGCCGAGCCCAAGAAGGACGCCGACGATGAGGAGAACCATGGCAATGAGCAGCCTTGTCCTGTATTTTGTCATTGGCCTTTGGGATCCTCCATTTTATAGCCAAGTCCGCGAATTGTTTTAATATAGTCGGGCTTTTTTGTATCGGCCTCAATTTTTTCTCTTAAATGTGAAATATGTACATCAACGATCCTGGTATCTCCTGCAAAATCATAGTTCCAGACAGTGCTAAGAAGCTGGTCCCTCGTCAAAACCCGGTTCTTGTTTTGGGCAAGACAATTTAGGAGTTCGAATTCCTTTAATGTTAGCGTAAGAAGCTCCCCATTATACAAAGCTTCAAATCGCTCCGGATAAATAGCCAAGTTTCCGATTATAACAGCTTCCTCTATCTCTGATTCATTGTGCTGCTTCTCTTGGTATTGCTCAGTTCTGCGGAGAATCGCCTTTACCCTGGCGAGTACCTCACGGGGACTGAAGGGCTTTACCATATAATCATCAGCGCCAAGCTCCAGACCCAATATTTTGTCCAGTTCATCATCCTTTGCTGTGAGCATAAGAATTGGAATCATGACCTGCTGCTGGCGAAGCTGCTTACAGACTTCTATCCCATCGATGCCCGGAAGCATTAGATCTAGGATGATCATATCCGGCCTGTCCCTGATCGCCTTCTCCTTTCCTTCCTCCCCATCCAATGCAGTAAGGACTTCATATCCCCCCTGCTCAAGATTGTATTTCAGTAAGGTTACGATCGATTGTTCATCATCTACTACGAGAACTTTTTTCTTCATACAAAACCTCCGCAAATTAGTTCAGTTCCATGTTTGCAAAGCCCCTATTCTATACTATAACATACTATTTTTGCCCTTCAAAAATGGAAGAAGGGCAGCCAAAGCTGCCCTTAAAAGTTTTCAAGTACGCTGCCATCCATTTCTTTTAACTGATGGGGTGGGCAGACTTTCAGTTTTCCTTTGACGACTACTTGTTCGTTTTCGTCTTTCCCTTCAACTGCAATGGAAATCGTATGGCCAATCCTGTCAACCTCTATCACTTCCAGCAAGAAATCTACTGTCCCGTAATGGTAGACGGGTTTCGGGAATTCCAGCTCTTGTGCTAAGATATGGCTTCCTGGCCCCGGAAGGTATTTTGAAATGGCTGAAGAAATAATGCCGGTCAGCATGAACGTTGGGACCACCGGCTTGCCAAAAGGGGTTTGTGAAGCGTAGTCATGCTGGATGTACAGGGGGTTTGCATCGTTGGTCAGGCCCAAGTACAACAATAGATCCTTGTCTTCAATTTTCTCTGTCAGGGCGAGTTTTTCCCCTGCCGTAATTTCCTCAATTCTTCTGCCAAGCTTTCTTTTTTTACCTAAAAGCATGGATCGCACCCCCACCAATACTTCTTAATTTAGAGTTAAAAAATTCGGGGGAAACTCCCCCGAATTCTTCACGTCTTGTTATGCCAGGACCGCCATCACGCTACGGACGGATTCCGCGGATTTATCAAGTGCGTTTTTTTCATCTTCTGACAATTCAAGTTCAATGACTTTTTCAATTCCATTGGCACCAAGAATTGTTGGGACTCCAAGGTAAATTCCTTCGTAGCCATATTCGCCTTCAAGATAGGCAATCGATGGAAGGACACGACGCTGGTCTTTCGAAATAGCTTCACACATCTCGACAAGCGAGGCGGCCGGTGCATAATAGGCACTCCCATTGCCAAGAAGATTGACAATTTCCCCGCCGCCTTTACGGGTGCGCTCAACAATTTCTTCAAGCCGGTCTTTAGGGAGGAGTGTTTCTAGCGGAATTCCGCCTGCATATGAATAACGGACAAGCGGAACCATGTCATCTCCGTGGCCCCCTAGAACGAAACCGGTAATGTCTTTAACCGACAAATTCAGTTCTTGCGCGATAAAAGTACGGAATCTAGCCGTATCGAGAACCCCGGATTGGCCAATCACACGGTTTTTCGGAAATCCGCTTTCTTGAAAAACAGTATAGGTCATCGCGTCAACAGGATTTGTCAAAACAAGGATGAAACAGTCAGGTGAATAGTTTACTATTTCACGAGCTACACTCTTCATGATCTTTTGATTTGTCTGGACAAGGTCATCTCGGCTCATGCCGGGTTTCCGGGCAATTCCCGCTGTAATGACAACGATATCGGAATCCTTTGTATCCTCATAATTGGCTGTTCCTGTCACATTTGCATCAAACCCCTGGACAGGGCCTGCCTGCAGCATATCGAGCGCTTTGCCCTTCGTCGGGTTTTCCATTTGAGGAATATCGACAAGGACGACATCCCCTAGCTCTTTCTGGGCGAGAAGGAATGCAGTAGTCGCACCTGTGAACCCACCGCCGATAACTGAGATTTTTTTGCGCTTCAAAGACATGGTTATTCCCCCTTGGGATTGTTTTCTAATAGGATGCCGGCCTGTATGATGGAAGCCCGTCGCCAAGCCAGTTAAACAACAGAGGTCATGGTTTTAATCCGTACAGGCCTGGTGCTTCCGCTTTCGAAGATCATTCTTTTCCTCTGGAAGCGCCATTCCTTTTTTATTCCATATTCTTAATTAGTTCATCTCCGAATTCCGAGGTCTTGACTTCTTTCGCGCCATCCATCAGGCGTGCGAAGTCATACGTAACAACTTTGGATGCGATTGTTTTTTCCATCGACTCCACAATCATATTTGCAGCCTCGGTCCAGCCAAGATGCTCAAGCATGAGGACACCCGACAAAATGACCGAGGATGGGTTTACCTTATCAAGGCCTGCATATTTTGGAGCTGTTCCATGTGTTGCCTCGAAAATGGCATGGCCGGTTTCATAGTTGATATTTGCTCCTGGCGCGATGCCAATTCCGCCAACCTGCGCAGCCAGGGCATCAGAAATATAATCCCCGTTCAAGTTCATTGTAGCCACCACATCGAACTCTTTCGGGCGTGTCAGGATTTGCTGAAGGAAGATATCGGCAATGGCGTCTTTGACAATGATTCTGCCAGCTGCTTCAGCATCCGCTTGAGCTTTGTTTGCCGCCTCTGTTCCCTCGTCCGCTTTAATGCGGTCATATTGGGCCCAGGTGAATACTTTGTCGCCAAATTCTTTTTCAGCAAGCTCATAACCCCAATTTTTAAATGCCCCTTCAGTATATTTCATAATATTTCCTTTATGTACGAGCGTTAAAGATTTGCGGCCTTCCTTGATTGCGTAATTGAGGGCTGCGCGTACAAGGCGGGAAGTTCCTTCCTCTGATACAGGCTTAATCCCGATACCCGAAGTTTCCGGAAAGCGGATTTTATTGACTCCCATTTCTGTCTGAAGGAAATTAATCAGCCTTTTCGCCTCTTCTGAACCTTTTTCGTATTCAATTCCCGCATAAATATCTTCGGTATTTTCACGGAAAATAACCATGTCACAATCCTCTGGGCGCTTAACTGGAGATGGAACACCTTCAAACCATCTAACTGGGCGCAGGCATACAAACAGGTCAAGCTCCTGGCGCAAAGCAACGTTCAGTGAACGAATGCCTCCCCCAACCGGTGTTGTCAAAGGACCTTTAATGGCAATCAGATATTCATTGATGGCATCCAAGGTTTCCTTTGGCAGCCATTCGCCTGTCTGGTTGAACGCCTTTTCTCCTGCCAGCACTTCCTTCCAGACGATTTTCTTTTCTCCTTTGTATGCTTTTTCAACCGCTGCATCAAGGACTCTTACCGATGCGTTCCAAATGTCAGGGCCCGTTCCATCCCCTTCGATAAATGGTACGACAGGATTGTTTGGTACATTCAACTTTCCATTTTGGACTGTAATTTTTTCTCCTTGCATTGTCAAATCTCCCTCCACTGTTCATACATAAAGGTTAGAAGGCAGCCTCCTAACCTTTTCGGACGACGGAAACGAGACTCGCCTCCGACATTTCATTCCTCTATTCATTACATCAATTTTTCCTGCAAAAGTAAAACAATCCGCAGTTGATCAGCGCAATCCAATTGGGACATACTTTTGCATGCCCGGCCCGTTATACTCTGCGCGTGGACGAATCAGCCTGTTATTGTCATACTGCTCAAGAATATGGGCAAGCCAGCCTGAAACACGGCTAATCGCAAAAATAGGGGTAAATAAATCATGGTCGATGCCTAGGCTATGGTAAACCGAAGCGGAATAGAAATCGACATTTGGCGGAAGGTTCTTTTCACCGGTAACAATTTTCTCTATCTTTGTCGACATCTCATACCAATGCGGTTCCCCGGTCAGTGTCGTTAACTTCCTGGACATTTCCCTTAAATGCTTCGCACGCGGATCTCCTTTTCTGTAAACCCTATGCCCAAATCCCATAATTTTTTCTTTTCTATCAAGTTTTTCCCTAACATATGTTTCAACATTTTCAAGTGAACCAATTTCAGTCAGCATTTTCATGACCGCTTCATTAGCCCCTCCGTGGAGCGGCCCCTTCAGCGCGCCAAGAGCGGCGGTTACACCTGAATAAACATCGGAAAGTGTCGCCACACATACCCTGGCAGTAAAGGTCGATGCATTCAATTCATGATCGGCATGCAACACCAATGCCTTATCAAATGCTTCGACTGCGATTGCATCCGGATCCTTGCCAGTCAGCATGTACAAGAAATTCGCTGCAAAGCTTAGTTCCTTCTTCGGAGCGATTGGCTCAAGGCCTTTTCTCACCCTTGCAAACGCAGTGACTAATGCAGGGATTTTGGCCTGGAGGCGAATTGCTTTTCGGTAATTGGCTTCGGTATTCATGACATCCGCCTCGCTATCATAAAGACCAAGGAGCGAAACAGCGGTCCTTAAAGCAGCCATCGGATGGACGCTCTTAATAGGATACATTTTGAAATGTTCAAGCACTTCCTTTGGAAGCTCCGCCTCTTGAGACAGCTGTTTCTTCAATTCATCCAATTCAGCCTCAGTGGGCAGCTTTCGGTGCCATAAGAGAAAAATGATTTCTTCGAAACTAGCATTCTCTGCAAGATCATCAATATCATAGCCGACATATGTTAAAGTATCATCGATGATCGAGCTGATGGAGGATGTTGTTGCCACAACTCCTTCAAGTCCACGTGTAACTGACATGCCAAATCTCCCCTTTGCATTCTGTGATTTCCTGCCATTCATGGTGCATCTGGCCGGGCATATCCCTCCAAATAAAGTTTATGAGCGGTTGCTCGGAAATGGCCCAAAAAACAGCATTTGCCTAATCAGGCACAGGCAAATGCAAGCTTTCCTGCCAGGCACAATGGAACCTAAGGCAGCAAAATTTCCAGCCATTTACACCATATACAATTATTTAATCATAATAATATGACCTATGTAAAAAAGATTACGCTTTCAAAGTCTATTATAACCAATTGTCAGATTTTTGTGAATGAAAAGGAAACATAAAAATTAAAAATATTATATTAAAAGAAAATTAAAAGAAGTCCCACCTGCCTAATAATGCTAGTTATTAAACGAGTGTAGCCATTAAAATAATTTGCTTGTCCAGTCCATTAGCTTCATCGCTGCGTATGCTATTCCCGCACCAATTAACGGACCAACTGCAACGCCATTAAAAAGGGAAACGGCGAAAATCGTCCCAAGAACGAGTGCAGTTGTGATATGCGGATCTTCAGCTAACAGGCTGACACCACCCTTGGCAAGAAGAGCGACTGCCATTCCAGATACGAGAGCGATCCAGGCATACGGCGATTTAAACGCTCCACCGAGATCCTTAAAGCCAATGTCTCCACTTGCAATTGGAGCCAGAACCGCAATGGTAATAATGATTACCCCCCAATTAATACCCCTTGTTTGAATGAAGGTAAACCCTTTTCCATCAAGACCGGCAATTTTCAGCAAAAGCAAAAACGCCACCGCGATCATAAGGGACTGATTTTTAGCCACAAAACCAATAACTAGTAATAAAGCCAGAAAAATATATGGCTGAAACATAATATACGCACCCCTTACTTTTAAAACAGGTTTTTGTACTAGCGATATATGCATAATGTGCCCCAAAATGATAAACTGTTACTATCCATAAAAGCATCCAGCCAAAGGAGGTTAACCCGATTTGAACCCAATTTACGTTTCACGGACCATCAGGCTGCTAGCAGTCATTGGCATGGTCGTCGGGGCATTCATTGCCTTTTATTACATATCCAAAGTAACATACCCATTTCTGATTGCCTTACTTATTGCCTTTCTCATTAACCCGCTTGTCAATTTTCTTGAAAAGAAAGGCAAGATGCCAAGACCGCTCGCCGTCGTCATCACCTTGATGATCATCATCGCTGTTTTCGCTGCTCTCGTAACCCTTCTCGTTGCCGAAATCGTGAGTGGAGCAACATATCTTGCCGATGTTCTGCCACATCATTTGAATACGTTGATCCGATATAGCGAGGGCTTGTTCGCCTCACAAATTATTCCGCTATACAATCAAATCACAGGGATGTTTAATAATCTCGATGCAGGTCAGCAAGAAACAATTATGACCAACATTCAAAGCGTCGGCCAAAAAATCGGCACCACGGTAGGAAACTTTCTAAAAGGATTTTTTGGTAATATCCCCCTTATTCTGTCCTGGTTTCCAAATGTAGCAACCGTTTTAATTTTTTCTATGCTTGCGACATTTTTTATCAGTAAAGACTGGTACCGCCTGACAGCAATGGGCGGAAGGTTAATGCCAATGAAAGCAAAAACAAGCGGAAGAACGGTATTTGCTGATTTGAAGAAAGCCCTTTTTGGATTTATAAAAGCCCAGATGACTCTTATTTCCATTACGACAGTAATCATTCTGATTGGGCTGCTAATCTTGCGTGTTGATTATGCGATTACAATTGCGCTTGTTGCAGGGATTGTTGATATTATCCCTTACCTGGGTACTGGCACTGTTTTTGTACCATGGATTCTTTATGAAGCAATTGCAGGAGATATGGGCCTGGCAATCGGCCTTGGAATTCTTTATATTATTGTGTTGGTACAGCGCCAGATAATGGAACCAAAGATTCTTTCATCTAGTATCGGACTCGATCCACTCGCAACATTGATTGCCTTGTTTGTGGGCTTTAAATTATTGGGCTTTCTCGGCTTGATTGCGGGGCCAGTAACCCTAGTCATTTTTAACACCCTTAAAAGGGCAAATGTATTTAAAGATATCTGGACATTTATTAAAGGAAATGAAACAAAAGTATAAGGAAAACGCCGGCATTAACAAAGCCGGCGTTTTTTTATCTGATGATTCTTATATTTCCTTTATTAATCCATCGCCTAAAGTAAAGGCCAAGCCAGTGTTTAAAAACTTTCCTTGTTGGCGGAATAAGAAGCAGGGTCCCCATTATATCCGTTACAAATCCCGGAGCCAGGAGCAGCGCGCCTCCAATAAGGACGCAAATGCCATCAAGGACAGCATCACCCGGCATTTGGCCCCGATTAATTTGCTGCCTAGCCTGGTTAAGAACCCTGAGTCCCTGCGTGCGGGCTAGAAAGGTCCCCAGCACTCCAGTCAAAATAATCAGGGACAGAGTTGGAAATAATCCGAGTGTTTTTCCTGACCATAGCAGGATGCCAATTTCAGCGGCGGGAACGAGAACAACCAAAAGAAAAAAATACACACGAAACATTCCCGGCCCACTCCATTCTTAAAGTGTAAGATTCCTTCTTAATCTTCTTTGTTAGATTTTTAAAGGACGCTTGCATGTCCGTCGTAAATGAC
Source organism: Neobacillus notoginsengisoli (assembly GCF_003515685.1). Classification (GTDB taxonomy): domain Bacteria; phylum Bacillota; class Bacilli; order Bacillales; family Cytobacillaceae; genus Bacillus_D; species Bacillus_D notoginsengisoli. The sequence goes on from NZ_QWEG01000006.1 coordinate 174,663, forward strand.
GCCCCTAGTTGCATCAACGGTAATTTCCCTTCCATCCTTCAGCTTGTCTGTTGCGTTCTCAACGCCTACGACAACCGGGATACCCAGATTTAAACCAACAACGGCTGCATGGCTTGTCAGGCCGCCCTCCTCGGTAATGAGCGCGCCACATTTTTCAATTGCAGGCACCATTTCTCTGTCCGAGCCAATCGTTACGAGGATATCTCCATCCCTTACTTTTGCATTGGCTTCTTCTGCGTTCATTGCAACAACAACTCTTCCATAAGCTGACCTCTTGCCAATCCCTTGACCCTTTGCCAGTATATCGCCGACAATATGAATTTTCATTAAATTGGTTGTCCCAGCTTCTGCGACTGGCACTCCGGCTGTGATGATGACAAGGTCACCGTGCTGGACGATTCCGCTATTCAAACTTTCACCTACAGCAATATCCATCATTTCATCAATTGTCTTTGCTTTTCTCCCCAACTGAGGATAAACGCCCCAAACAAGTGCAAGCCTTCTTCGTACCCCCTCATCTGAAGCAACCGCAACAATTGGCGCTTTCGTCCGGTATTTAGAAATCATCCTCGCCGAATGGCCGCTGACTGTCGGAGTAATAATTGCACTTACTGCCAGGTTGAGCGCTGTATGTGCTACAGACTGACCGATTGCATCAGTTGTATTTGTTTCTGTATCTCGGCTCCTTACCTGGAGAATTTCCTTGTGATTCAATGCTTCTTCAGTTTTTGAGGCAATATTGTGCATGGTCTGTACTGCTTCCACGGGATAAAGGCCTGCAGCTGTTTCGCCTGAAAGCATAATCGCATCCGTACCATCTAAAATGGCGTTCGCCACATCACTTGCTTCAGCTCTTGTCGGCCTTGGGTTACGCTGCATAGAGTCAAGCATTTGTGTCGCTGTAATGACAGGTTTTCCCTCCGAGTTACATTTTTTAATTAGCAACTTCTGGACTAATGGTACTTCCTCTGCTGGTATTTCGACCCCAAGGTCACCACGGGCCACCATCAACCCATCGGATACCTCAAGGATTTCGTCGATATTGTCGACACCTTCCTGGTTTTCGATTTTAGGAATGATATGAATATGGGCGGCATTATTTTCTTCCAATAGCTGGCGGATTTCAAGGACATCTTTTGCTCTTCTCACAAAAGATGCTGCAATAAAGTCAACCCCTTGGTCGATTCCGAAAAGAATATCCTCTCGGTCCTTCTCTGTGATCCCTGGAAGGTTTACCGATACGCCAGGAACGTTGACGCCTTTTTTGTTTTTGAGAACTCCTGTGTTCATGATCGTTGTTTCAATCAATTGATTGTCTTTATCAATTTTTGTGACCTCAAGGCCAATTAGGCCATCATCAAGCAAAATTTTCGATCCCATATGGACATCTTCAACAAGACCAGGGTATGTAATCGAAAACAAATCTGACGTTCCTTCTACTTCATTCATCGAAATCTTTATGGAGTCCCCGGCCTTTAGCTCAATTGCTCCATCTTTCATATTATGTGTCCGAATCTCTGGTCCTTTCGTATCGAGCAAAATGCCAACATTTGAGCCAGTGATTTCAGCAGTTTTCCGGATGTTGGCTATCCGGGCACCATGCTCTTCAAAGTCTCCATGTGAGAAATTCAACCGTGCAACATTCATTCCTGCCTTCATTAAATCAGTCAGTTTTTCAATACTTTCACTGGCAGGGCCAATTGTACAAACAATTTTCGTTTTACGCATTGCTTCTTCCTCCTGTTCAAACTTTAAATGGACAATTCCTGGGATAATTTATATAAATTCAAAAGATCTAGCATTTCTCTTTTCTCATTGAGTGCTTCAATGATATCATAATCCACAAGCCTGTTCTGTACGATTCCAACTGCCCGGCCGCCTTTATCTTCAAGCAGCAGCTCCACAGCCTTTGCACCAAGGCGGCTGGCTAGCACTCTGTCCGAAGCAGTCGGTGTCCCACCGCGCTGCATATGGCCAAGAACCGAAACCCTTGTATCAAAATTTGTTTCTTCCTTTAGCTGGCGAGCAAAATCCATTCCGCTCCCCACACCTTCAGCAATCACAATAATACTATGTTTTTTCCCGCGTTCATTGCCCCGGCGCAGCTTATCCGCAATATCATTCATATCATATTTTTCCTCAGGAATCAGGATTGTTTCGGCACCGCCTGCAAGGCCTGCCCATAAAGCGAGATCACCTGCATCCCTACCCATAACTTCAATAATAAACGTACGCTCGTGTGAACTCGCTGTATCACGGATTTTGTCTATTGCGTCAATGACTGTGTTCAGCGCTGTATCAAATCCGATTGTAAATTCCGTACCGGGAATATCATTATCAATTGTACCGGGGACACCGACACATGGGAATCCCAGTTCTGTTAAGGCCTTAGCGCCACGGTAGGAACCATCTCCCCCAATAACGACCAAGCCTTCAATCCCAAATTCACGCAGCTGCTCAATCCCTTTTTGCTGGCCTTCCTTTGTTGTAAACTCCGGGCAGCGAGCAGATTGAAGCATTGTTCCGCCTCTATGAATAATATCCCCTACTGAACCCAATTCAAGTTTTTTTATATTTCCTGTAATTAAGCCTGCATATCCGCCGTAAACACCATAAACTTCTATTTCATGGAAGATCGCCTTTCTGACTACTGCCCTGATGGCAGCATTCATTCCAGGAGAATCCCCGCCACTAGTCAAAACCCCAATTTTCCTCATATCCAAATCACCTCATGTTATTTTTCAGCAACCGGCATTTCATCTATTTAACCAAGGTTCATTTCTAAAATACCACTAAGGAAGAGGTCTAACAACTTAATCGATACTAAAAAGAAAAAAACTAAATAATCCAATAAATGCAAGCGCTTAACAACCTGGCCATTGTATGTAAAACAAAAAAATAAAGAAAACGTGCTAACAAAAGCACGTCTTTAATTTACCCCTATATATTCATTTAAAAACGAATATTCCCCGATTGTTTTATACTTTTCGTACCTTTGTTCCTTTAGTTCGTTTCCTGAAAGTCGGGACAACTCCGTTAGGGAACGGAAGAGCGCCTTTTCAATTTCATGGGCCTGAGATTTGACATCCCTGTGTGCGCCTCCCCTTACTTCAGGAACAATTGCATCGATGATTCCCAGTTCCATCAGGTCAGGTGCGGTAATTTTCATGGATTCAGCTGCGCGCTTAGCCTGCGAGGAATCCTTCCACAGAAGGGCTGCCGCACCTTCAGGCGAGATGACCGAGTAAGTGGAGTTCTCAAGCATGAGGATATGGTTGCCAACTCCCAGGGCAAGAGCACCTCCGCTTCCGCCTTCCCCAATCACAATACATACGACTGGAACATCCAGACTGGCCATTTCAAAAAGATTTCGTGCAATCGCTTCACTTTGGCCTCTTTCTTCAGCCGCTTTACCCGGATAGGCGCCCTTCGTATCAATAAAACAAACAATTGGTCTCTTGAACTTTTCTGCCTGTTTCATAAGCCTAAGGGCCTTTCTGTATCCTTCGGGATGAGGCATACCGAAATTACGCCTAATATTTTCTTTCGTGTCTTTGCCGCGCTGGTGGCCAATAACAGTAATTGGCAATCCCTTAAATTTTGCTATGCCGCCGACAATTGCTTCATCATCTCCATATGCCCTGTCACCATGGCATTCGAAAAAATTGTCAAACAGATAGGTAATATAATCGAGTGTAGTTGGTCTACCAGGATGGCGGGCAATCTGGACACGGTCCCAAGGCTTAATATTGCTGTAAATATCTTGCTCAAGTTTTTCAAGCCTCGCCGAAAGCTTGTCAATAACAGAAGACAAATCAACATCATTTTTATTTGTATATTCTTTTAGCTCACTAATTTTCTTTTTTAATTCAATGATTGGTTTCTCAAATTCTAGTTCGCCTACCAAGCAAGCTCACCTCCACTTTGATGAAGTTCTAGGATCGTCCCAATTTTTTCTTTTAAATCATGCCTGGATATGACAGCATCCAACTGGCCATGTTTCATTAAAAATTCGGCTGTCTGGAAATCCTCAGGAAGTTCTTCACGAATCGTCTGTTCAATAATTCTTCGTCCCGCAAAACCAATGAGGGCGCCGGGCTCAGCAATATTGTAGTCTCCGAGCGAAGCGAAGCTTGCAGATACACCGCCTGTTGTCGGATGAGTCATAATGGAAATAAACAAGCCTCCGTTATCGCTGAAGCGCTTCAAGGCGACACTTGTTTTAGCCATTTGCATAAGACTCAGAACCCCTTCCTGCATACGGGCTCCACCGGAAGCTGTAAAAATGACAAACGGCACCCCTAATTCATCCGCTTTTTCTACAGCACGTGTAATCTTTTCGCCAACCACGGATCCCATACTGCCCATTCTGAAAGTTGAATCCATGAGGGCAATCGCAATTTTATTGCCGTTTACCATTCCTGTTCCGGTTACGACAGCTTCATTCAAATGGGTTTTCTTTCTGTCTTTCTCCAGTTTTTCGATATACTCAGGAAAGCCGAGTGGATTTTTTGAAATCATTCCAGCATCCATTTCCTCAAAGCTGCCTTCATCAAGAAAACTTTGAATCCTTTCCCGCGCATTCATTGGGTAATGCCGGCCGCAATGAAAACAAACCTTTAGGTTTTTCGCCAATTCTCTCGTATAAATAATTTTTTTGCATCCCGGGCATTTCGTCATTATTCCTTCAGGAACGTCCTGTTTCGCCGCTTCAGAAGGTATCTCTGCATATTTTCTTTTCTTCGTTTTAGTAAATAGCTCTTTTAACAAGGTTGTACCTCCCAGTAATAGAAATAGGATTGGGTTGTCTTGCTGATAATATACTCGAATGCCCAGTGGCCAGACCACCACACAAGTAAAAATGGCCTGGCGTTGCCAAGTCATAACCTGTCCCTACTATAGGGCTCTACTGTAAAAAAGGATGCTGCTTTTTGTCAGCATGAATTTGACAAATTCCTTAATTTCTTGTAAGCGCGAATCACATTGTCCTCATTTGCGGCGTCAATCGCTTCAAGTAAAGAAAGGTAATCACTAGAACTGCCTCCTTGGTTCTCGAAGCCCTGCGCGTTGTAATAATCCATCAATATCATCCAGATTCTCATAAACAAATGATTATCCGCAAGCAAGACGAGCTGATAAAAAAACTCATCATCATCTATATTGTTATTCTGAACATTTTCATATAATTGTTCAGTGGAACGGATTCCTTTTTGCAAAAGGATTCTCAAACAATTCATTTCAATATAGTATTTTGTTTCTGTGACATCTTTTTTCGCCTTTTCATCCTGGAGGATAAAAGTACTTAGAAGCTGTACCAATTGATTTCCTCTGAAATCACGGATATACGTTCCTTCCCCTCTTCTCGTCTCAATAAGCCCAAGCAATTCGAGGGCGCGCAATGCCTCTCGGACAGAGGAGCGCCCTACATTTAGGCGCTCCGTCAATTCCCGTTCGGATGGGATTTTATCCCCTGTTTTAAGGCCATCCGCGGTGATCATTTTCCGCAGCTGCCTGACAATTTCTAAATAAACCTTTGAATTTTTTGTTTGCGGTTTTGCAGTTTCCATTACCAGTCTTTTCCAATCTGCGAAAGCCGTTCTGTCTTTTCTTTCACATCTTCCGGATTGACTTTTTTGCGTGCCACTCCGGTCTCCATAGCCGCTCTGGCCACAGCGGATGCAACTGCAGGGGCAACCCGCGGATCGAATGGACCTGGAATGACATAGTCTTCACTTAACTCTTCTTCACTAATAAGGCCGGCTATGGCTTCAACAGCTGCCACCTTCATTTTTTCATTAATTTGTGTTGCCCTTACATCCAATGCCCCCCGAAAAATCCCCGGAAAAGCCAATACATTGTTTACCTGGTTTGGAAAATCGGATCGGCCCGTCCCAATTACCCTGGCACCTGCCGCTTTCGCTTCATCCGGCATGATTTCAGGTACAGGGTTCGCCATTGCAAATATAATCGCATTTTCATTCATTGAAGCCACCATATCTTTAGTAAGTGACCCGGCGGCCGAAACCCCAATAAACACATCTGCACCTTTAATGACATCGGCCAGACCTCCATTTAGGCGGTCCCTATTCGTAAACCGGGCGACCTGGTCCTTTATGGCATTCATGCCTGTTGGCCGTCCTTCATAAATGGCGCCTTTCGTATCACACATGATGATATCACGGACTCCATAGCTGTAGAGCAGCTTGATGATTGCGATACCGGCGGCTCCGGCACCATTTGCAACCACCTTGATTTCATTCATTTTTTTGCCGGTAATTTTAAGGGCATTGACCATTCCAGCTACAGTGACAATGGCGGTTCCATGCTGATCATCATGGAAAATAGGGATGTCTGTTTCCTTTTTAAGTCTTTCTTCTATTTCAAAGCACTTGGGAGCTGCAATATCCTCAAGGTTCACTCCACCAAAAGTAGGTTCGAGATACTTGACTGTTTCTATTATTTTTTCAACATCATTTGTATTCAGGCAGATTGGGAATGCATCAACGCCCGCAAAACTTTTGAAAAGGACAGCCTTTCCCTCCATAACTGGAAGAGCGGCTTCTGGCCCGATATTCCCAAGCCCAAGAACAGCAGTCCCGTCAGAGACAACCGCAACCATATTCCCTTTCATCGTATAATCATAGACCGTTTCCGGTTTATCGTAGATCTCTTTACAAGGTTCGGCTACGCCCGGGGAATAGGCTAAACTTAAGTCCTTGGCATTCCTTACGACTACTTTCGATTTTGATTCCAATTTCCCTTGATGAAGTCGGTGCATATGCAAAGCTTCTTCTCGCAGCGTCAAGGCTTTTCACTCCTTTAGTTATGGAAGGAATTCTAATTTTATCCCTTTTGGCGGTGGTCAGACCACGCTTTCTTTTACCACTATATCACAACTTTTTCCGATGTAAAGAATGAATTTTTCATAGACTATTTTAAAACAACATTATTTTTTCCTAGAAGATTGCTTAACTGTGCTAGTAAATATTCGGTTGGCTTGATTCCGTAGTCGGCTCCAAGCCGAAGTGTTTTATTCAATCCGTCATAATAGAGGACAACTTCTATTGTTCCTCTGCTTCCCGCGAGAAGAGATTCCAATTTTGCTAAGCGCGCCGGGTCCTGATTTTCGGGGAGAAGCTTAAGATAGAGCCGTTCTTTATGCTGGGTCTTCAGCCAATTTTCGATTTGCTCGGCTTTTTTGATAATGAATTGGTTTTTGCCATCACGATTCTCGACCTTTCCTTCTAAAACTGCCATAATCCCTTGGCTGAACAGGGTGGAGTATTTTTTAAAAACCTCCGGAAAGGCGACTGCCTCCATCTCTCCGCTTGAATCGGTAATCGTCAGAAATGCCATCGGGTCACCTTTTTTTGTGCGGATCTTTTTTAAAGCTGTAATAAAAATCCCAATAGCCTGCTGATGTGGGCTGGGGGTTATTTCCGCTAGCGGTCTGGCTCCACTTTCATGGAGAGCCTTTTCATGGACGGAAAGCGGGTGGCTTGAAAGGTAGAAGCCAAGAACATCCTTTTCAAAAGCAAGCTTATTTTCCAGGCTAATCGGGTCAACCTCCATATATTTCGGTTTCGGCATCAAATCATCCGCCATAAAAAGCGCGGCCTGCTCATCGTCGTCCGGCCTCATGAGCTGGGCATGATCGATGGCAACATCCAGGCTGGCGAGGAGTGTTGCGCGATCCTTGCCAAATTCGTCAAAACTTCCTGAATGGGTAAGTGCCTCGAGTATTTTTCTCGTAGTGGTTTTCTTGGAGACACGGATACAAAAATCAAATAGGTCTGCGAAGGGCTTTTTCCTTCGCTCATTGATGATTTCCCTGATAACCGGTGCACCGAGGCCTTTTATTCCACCGAGGCCAAACCGGATGCCTCCTTTCTCTGCTTTAAAGGAATATGTGCTCCGGTTTACTGAGGGAGGCAGTAACGGGATTTCCATTCCCTTCAATTCACGGATATATTGGGCTATTTTCACATCATTTCCACTTACTGAAGTGAGGAGTCCCGCCATGAAATGCTCCGGATGATGTGCCTTCAGATAGGCAAGCTGGCAAGAAATAACGCTATAGGCAACCGCGTGGCTTTTATTAAATCCGTAGTTTGCGAACCGAACGATTAAATCGTATACCGTATTGGCCGCCGAGGACCCATACCCCTTCCTTAACGCTCCATTTACAAAGTGCTCACGCTCACGGTCAAGGACATCTTTTTTCTTTTTGCCGACAGCCCGTCTTAAAAGATCGGCCTCCCCTAGTGAAAAGCCTGCCATCGTTGAGGCGACTTGCATAATTTGTTCCTGATACACAATGACGCCATATGTATTTTCAAGAATCGGCTTTAAGTCCTCGTGTGGATAAGCAATGCTTTCACGTCCATGCTTCCTGTCGATGAATAATGGAATGTTTTCCATTGGGCCCGGTCTGTATAGGGCATTGACTGCGACAATATCTTCGAACCGCGTCGGCCTCAATCGGGTAAGAACCTTCCTCATCCCTTCGGATTCAAGCTGAAAAATCCCCGTCGTTTCTCCCCGGGCAAGCAATTCAAAGGTTAAGACATCATTCAGAGGAATTGAACGTACATCAATCTCTCTATTTTCCTCCCGTTCGATTGAAGATACGATTGACTCAATAAGCGAAAGGTTTCTTAAGCCAAGGAAATCCATTTTTAAGAGGCCTATTTCTTCCAGATACTCCATCGAATATTGAGTTAAATAGATATGATTATGCCCTTCTTGAATAGGAATGAAATCCACAAGGGGCTGTTCACTAATGACTACCCCTGCCGCATGGGTGGACGTATGCCGTGGCAGGCCCTCGAGTTTCATTGCGGTTTGAAACAGCTTTTGATTAAAGGGACTCTCCTCCGCCAGGTCCCGAAGCCTCTTCGAATCCCTGTATGCTTCTTCAAGTGTAATTCCAATCCGGGAGGGAATGGCCTTTGACCACATGTCGAGTTCTTTTGTATTCAGCCCGAATGCCCTTCCGACATCACGGATTGATGCTTTTGCCGCCAGCGTCCCGAAGGTTGCGATCTGCGCAACGTGTAGTTCCCCGTATTTCCGGGCGACATATTCGATTATTTCGTCTCGACGGTGATCCGGAAAGTCGATATCGATGTCCGGCATGGTCACCCGCTCAGGATTTAGAAACCGTTCAAAAAGCAAACCGTGTTCAAGTGGATCAACATCAGTAATAAAAAGAGTATAGGCAACAAGCGACCCTGCCGCAGACCCCCTGCCTGGCCCCGTCAAAATCCCTCTTTCGCGCGCATATTTCATAAAATCCCAAACAATTAGGAAATAGTTTTCGTATTTCATATTTTTGATAACCGAGATCTCAAATTGAAGCCTTTCAACATATGCGGAAGAATAACCTGGCACCCGTTTTTCCAGCCCTTCGAAACAAAGGTGTTCAAGCACTTCATCCGGACGATCTTCTTTTTCAAGAGGGTATTTTGGCATATGGATCTTTCCGAACTCAATCTCCACAGTGCAGGTTTCCGCAATCCTCAATGTATTTTCCAGAGCTTCCGGATAATTAGCAAAGAGTTCTGCCATTTCAGCAGCGGTTTTCAGGTAGTACCCCTCTCCGTCAAGCTTGCTTCTTCCTTTATCCTGAAGCTTCATCCCATCCCGGATTGCCAGAAGGCATTCATGGGCAAGCGCATCACTCGCCTCAAGATAGTGGACAGCATTGGAGGACGCAACCCCAATCCCAAGTTCGGAAGCCATCCGTGTGAGCAGCTCTAAAAGCCGAAATTCCTTCTCAAGCCCATGATTTTGCAGAGCGAGGAAAAAACCTCCTTGAAATATGTCCGAATACGTTCGGGCAAGATTGTAAGCAGCCTCTTCTCTCCCAGCCAGCAGCAAAGTTTCAATTTCGCCTTCCAGGCCAGGGGTCAGGGCAATAATTCCTTCGGCGTAGTGGCGAAGCCATTTTAGCGGAAGTCCCTCTTGCGACTTCGTTTGGATGGCGCTTGATATCTTTAGGAGATTATGAAAGCCTATTTTATTTTTGGCCAAAAGGACAAGCGGAAACGATTCGCTCTGTTCCTGATTGGAAAGGATATCTGCCGTGAGTCCGAGGATCGGACGAATTCCCTGCTTCATGCATTCTTTATAAAATTCAATTGTCCCGTACATGACATTCCGGTCTGTCAAGGCCATCGCCTTAAATCCCTTCCCTTTTGCGGCTTTTACAAGCGAAGGGACGGAAGCGGTACTGCTTAATAGACTGTATGCACTATATGTATGAAGGTGAATGAAAGACATTTATTCACAACCTTTATAACTCATCTTATTTCTATTATAGAACTTCATTTTGTAAAAGGAAAATATGTTCCCATTTTCAGGGACTCTTTTTAGATAAGTTCAACGGTTTACCTGAATCGTGTCCAGGAGACTCATATTCCTATTTGATTGTCCATATGATGGAAGAAGGAGACTATTCAGGAAAAAAGGATGGATTCAATGAACCAGGCTGGATTTATAACAACATTCATTCAGAGTTATTTTATTTCACTGGGGGTATTGCTTGGGGGAGCCTTAATAGGCGGGATTGCCTCTTTCCTGACCGGGCAGCCGGTATTGACGACGATTGCAAGACTTTCTTCTTCCCTGAGAATATGGGCAATTGTTGCGGCAATCGGCGGAACATTTGATCCGATTTATCAATTCGAGAGGGGAATTTTTGACGGACAGACAAAGGACATCATCAAGCAGATCCTGTTTATTTTATCAGCGCTCGGCGGCGCCCAGACAGGCGCGCTGCTGATTGATTGGTTTACCCAGGAGTTCATACCGTCATGAGAGTCCCTCCTTATTACAAGGACAAGTCATGGCAGCGTTTTTTTGCAGGACTGGCATTGGGTGGAGTGCTCGGCTGGCTGTTACTTCTTTATATGCACGGCATCCTGCAGGAAAAGCAGACGATGCTCATAAAAGATCAGCAGGATACTATTCAGGACCTGCGCGACGACATTAAAATTTGGCAAGATGAATTTAAGAATCTGAACAAGGAAAATATTGAACAATTGCTTGTTCAAAAGATAACCGTCAAAATTACAAACCCAAAACGCTATAACATCGACCTCCTAAGCATCGCAGAAACAGAAGAAGCAGTCGTTGAAGACCTTAAAACACTGAAGGCAAAGGACATCGAGACAGTTTATAAAAATAAGGACTTGATCAAAAAAGTCATCGAGAACCGAACAGTAACAATTAATGGCAAAAAATACAGGCTGGAAGTGGAAGAACTGATCATTTTTACAAATGTAATCATCCAACTCAAAATCTATTTGGCTAAATAACCACCTATGCGACATTAGTTCTTCTAAACCCGGGTTTGGTGTCGCATAAGTGCCGACTATGCGACTTTAGTTCTTCTAAACCTGGGTTTGGTGTCGCATAAGTGCCGACTATGCGACATTAGTTCTTCTATACCTGGGTTTGGTGTCGCATAAGTGCCGCCTATGCGACATTAGTTCTTCTAAACCTGAGTTTGGTGTCGCATAAGGGCTTGCTATGCGACATTAGTTCTTCTAAACCTGGGTTTGGTGTCGCATAAGTGCCGCCTATGCGACGTTAGCTCTTCTATACCTGGGTTTGGTGTCGCATAAGTGCTTGCTATGCGACATTAGTTCTTCTATACCTGGGTTTGGTGTCGCATAAGTGCCGACTATGCGACATTAGTTCTTCTATACCTGGGTTTGGTGTCGCATAAGTGCCGCCTATGCGACATTAGTTCTTCTAAACCTGGGTTTGGTGTCGCATAAGTGCCGACTATGCGACATTAGTTCTCTTAAACCTGGGTTTAGTGTCGCATAAGTGCCGACTATGCGACATTAGTTCTTTTATACCTGGGTTTGGTGTCGCATAAGTGCCGACTATGCGACATTAGTTCTTCTATACCTGGGTTTGGTGTCGCATAAGTGCCGACTATGCGACATTAGTTCTCTTAAACCTGGGTTTAGTGTCGCATAAGTGCCGCCTCTGCGACTTTAGTTCTTCAAAACCTGGGTTTGGGTGTCGCATAAGTGCTTGCTATGCGACACCAGTGCTCCAAAACCAAAGTTTAGTGTCGCATAAGTGCCGCCTCTGCGACTTTTAACGTCCCTTAACGATAAATAAGGCCGGCCATCTATACCTTGGCCAGCCTTTTACCGCTATTCGGTTCTGCATACTTTATTCAATTCAGCTAGCACCGCGTCTTTTTCTTTCCAAGAATAAATGGAAGCGCCGGCTGCAAGCGGATGGCCGCCTCCATCAAACTTCCTGGCAACGCCATTGATGACTGGCCCTTTTGAACGGAGCCTGACTCTGATTTGATCTTCTTCCTCAATAAAAAACACCCACGCCTTAATTCCTTTCACACTGCCAAGAGTACTGACCAAAAGGGACGCCTCGGAAGGCTTTGCATTAAATTCCTCGAGCAGTTCTCTTTTCAAAACAACTGACGCAACTCCATAATCAAGCATCTCGAAGTTTTGCAAAATATATCCATTCAATTTAATGATATTGGCATCAAGTTCATACATCTTATCGTAAAGTTCCGTTCTGGAGAATTGATAATGAATCAGCTCCCCCGCGTAAGCAAACGTTTTTTCAGTCGTGCTTGGATAGAGGAATCTGCCTGTATCGCCAACAATTCCGGCAAATAAAAGCCTGGCTGCTTCATCCGTCATCATAAGGCCGCGGTCTTTTCCAGACAAATATAATTCATAAATCATTTCGCTCGTTGAACTTGCATCCGTATCCACCCAGATTAAATCGCCATATGCATCTTCATTTGGATGATGGTCAATTTTAATCAGCTTATCACCCATCTTGTAACGCGAATCACAAATCCGTTCAGTATTGGCTGTATCACATACAATGGCCAGAGCACCCATGAAAGCCTCATCCGGAATGTCATCCATCTTCTTTAGATATACTAAAGTCTCCTCATCTTTCCCAACTGTGAAAACTGTTTTGCCAGGATAGGAAGCCTTTATGATTTCAGCCAGACCACTTTGCGATCCATATGCATCCGGGTCAGGACGAACGTGGCGGTGAATGATGATTGTATTGTATTCTTCTATCAGTTCCAAAATTTTAGTAACCATATTTAATCTCCTTCAGATCAAATCAATTGCCTGCTGAATCTCCGCATGGCTCTGGCATTTCCACCATTATGGCGCTACAATGGTATAGAAACTATTTTTGGAGGTCCAGCCATGCCAGCGCTTGTTATTGTTATCATCATTTCACTAGCATTTTATGTGTTTTATAAGATTAAGTATGTAAGGAGCAGCCGGCCCGCCGAAAAGAAATGGATTTCCGCAAAGTCAAGCATCGCCCTGGGAGCGTTTGTCTTTACGTTCGGGATAAACCAGCTGTTTTTAACCCACTCCCCTGTTACTTATCTTGTTGCAGCAGTCTTTATCCTGCTCGGAGGCATTAATATATGGTCAGGAATCAAAGCTTATAAATTTTACCTGCCGCATGCCATCGAAGAAGCAGAAGGAAATAGTTAATCAATTAAGCGCCTGCCAAAGGCGCTTTTTCATTTAAGGATGATAGCCGGTTTGGTACGACTTTTTTAGCTCCTGTCCATGAGCTGGCACATCATCATGGCCTTGCCGACCATAGAGCCTTCACTGAAAGCTTCCACATCCACTTTTCCAAACTTCCTGCCAACCTCCAAAACTTTCGGATGAATTTCAAGATTGCTGTCAATTTGCACAGGCTTCAGGAAGTAGATTGTCATATTTTCGACAACCAAATCCCCTTTTTTATAACCCCTTAACGCCCTGCTCGCAGCTTCGGAAACAATTGTCGTAAATACCCCATAGGAAATTGTGCCAAGATGGTTCGTCATTTGCGGCATGACATTGATACTGTAATAATCCTCACCTTTAGTCTTTCCCTGTGATAAAACCAGTTGGCTCGTTACAATATCATCCAGTGTTTCACCAACCTGTGGCTGGCGCTGGATTAACTGCAGCGCCTTCAGGACATCCTGGCGGCTTATGATCCCAATCAACCGATTGGAATCATCCACGACCGGCAGAAGTTCAATCCCTTCCCAAACCATCATATGCGATGCAGAGGCTACACTTGTTTTACCGCTGACTACTACGGGGTTCTTGGTCATGACTTTGTCAATTGGAGTATCCAATTCCTGACCCATAATATCCTTCGGTGTAACAACCCCAAGAACCTTCATGGAATGATCCGTTACAGGATATCTGCCATGTTTTGTTTCCCGATTATACTGAAGCCACTGGCTGACTTGATCGGTTACCGTTAAATAAATTGTTTCCTCCAAAGGAGTAAGAATATCCTCGACCAGAGTAATTTCCTTTTTAATCAACTGGTCATAAATGGCCCTGTTGATCATAGTCGCAACTGTAAACGTATCATAGCTTGTTGAAATAATCGGCAGTTGAAGCTTATCAGCGAGCTTCTTTACATGTTCGTCCGTATCGAACCCGCCAGTTATGAGGACTGAAGCGCCAGCTTTTAAGGCATATTCCTGAGCTTCTGTCCGATTGCCGATGATGAGAAGGTTCCCTGGACCGGTATAGCGCATCATTGCATCGAGCTTCATTGCGCCAATTAGGAATTTATTTAGCGTCTTATGGAGTCCGGCCTTTCCGCCGATGACTTGGCCATCGACAATATTGACAATTTCGGCATATGTCAGCTTTTCAATGTTTTCTTTCTTTTTCCGTTCAATACGGATTGTTCCGACTCTCTCAATCGTACTGACATATCCTTTATTTTCAGCATCTTTGATCGCCCTGTAGGCGGTTCCTTCACTTACATTCATCGCCTTGGCGATTTGGCGCACGGAGATTTTATCCCCAACTGTCAGTTCATCTATATAGCGCAGAATTTGTTCGTGCTTAGTTGCCAAGACCTTCACCCTTTGCAAAAGTTCCCGCCATTTGATAGCGGAATAGATATAACTCTATTATAGAGATATTAGATAACTGATTCAATGAAGGGCTGGACGTAATTTCAGTTTGAACGGGACCTGACTGGCCTTCTTTGCTTTTTCCCGGCTGGATGCACTGGTATGGATCCGCGGGCCTTTACGATGCCCGCAATATTTCCGGCAGCTACAAGAATAGCGAACGAAGTCCAGACCACTGTAAAGAAACCCGCCATGCCGGAATCAATCGGCAGGCGGGGTCCCGCGTAGTAGATCAAGAACAATGTTAACAACAAGCAAAGCAGCAATCTATTTTTTCTCAATCGTAATTCCCCCTTTGTATGCTTGTTTTATCTTTATGCATAAAAGAGGGGAAAAAGTATAGAGTTTGAGCGGAACCGAGCTATTAAAGTTCCAGTGAATCACCCGGCTCCATTACCTTGCCCTGTCCTTCTTCGAGCATTTCTACAAACGAGTGTGGATCCTGCTTGATCGGCGGGAATGTATTGTAATGGATGGGCACAACTGTTTTTGCCCCCAGCAGTTTAGCAGCATAGGCAG
Source organism: Neobacillus notoginsengisoli (assembly GCF_003515685.1). Lineage (GTDB taxonomy): Bacteria > Bacillota > Bacilli > Bacillales > Cytobacillaceae > Bacillus_D > Bacillus_D notoginsengisoli. The sequence continues at coordinate 190,153 of NZ_QWEG01000006.1, forward strand.
CATCCTCCGGCCCCATCGTGAAATTATCGCCTATAGGCAGGAAAGCTATATCAATCGGGTGCCTTTCCCCAATCAGTTTCATGTCAGAGAATAATGCGGTATCTCCCGCGTGATACACAGTTTTGCCTTCAGCCATAAATAAAATTCCAGCAGGCATTCCGCAATAAATCATCTGCTTATCTTCTGTTTCATAACTTGAACCATGGAAAGCCTGGGTAAGCTTTACTTTTCCAAAATCAAACTGATACGCCCCGCCAATATGCATCCCGTGCGTTTTTACCCCTTGCCAGCCGAGGAAAGTCGAGGTTTCAAAATTGGCGATGACAAGAGAATCATTTCTTTTTGCCAAACTGACAGTATCCCCGACATGGTCATTATGGCCATGCGAAACAAGAATAACATCAGGCTTTTCATTTTCTTCCTTCAAATCCGTTAGCGGATTTCCGTTAATAAAAGGGTCAATTAAGATCGTTGTTTCCCCCGTTACTATTTTTACAACTGAATGGCCGTGGTAAGAAATTTTCATAGCACATACCCCTTTCAATTATTTGTACATTAGCCAAGTTCCATTGTGGTACTATATTTCCTGTCTAACTATTATTTTAACGGGTTTTGAAGCGAATGTTCAATAAAATGACTGGATACTGTTATAATAAGACAGTATACAATTACATATAGCAGGGGGATTTAACTATGAATGAAAGACTGCAAAAACTTTCAGCCTGGATGAAAGACCAGGATGCCGACGTATCATTTATCAGCTCTCCCGATAACGTCTTTTATTTAAGCGGATTTTACACCGACCCGCATGAACGTTTATTGGGACTTGCTGTATTCCAGGATGAAGAACCATTCCTTGTTTGTCCAGCAATGGAGAGAAATGATGCGCAGAATGCCGGCTGGGAATACGAAATCATTGGATTTAAGGACACTGATAACCCTTGGGAAATGATCCAAACCTCAATTGCCAAGCGCCTTCCGAAAACCGCGCAAAACATCGCAATTGAAAAAGAACATCTAAATGTCGAGCGTTACGAGGAACTGAAGCGTATTTTCCCTGATGCCGTACAGTTCATTTCTGCAGAAGAAAAAATGAGGGCGCTAAGGCTCATAAAGGATGAGAGCGAACTTAAGGCGCTGCGCGAGGCAGCAGCTCTGGCGGATTACGCCATTGAAGTAGGCGCAAGTGAAATCCAGGAAGGAAAAACAGAGCTTGAGGTGCTTGCCGCCATTGAATTTGAATTGAAGAAAAAGGGCGTTAAACAAATGTCCTTCAGCACGATGGTTCTGACAGGCGAAAATGCCGCGTCCCCACACGGGAACCCTGGACAGACTAAAATCAAAAAAGGCGATTTTGTCCTTTTCGACCTTGGCGTTGTCGTTGACAGGTACTGTTCCGACATTACCAGAACGCTTGCATACGGTGAGGTAACTGAAAAGCAAAAGGAAATCTATGATACAGTTTTAAAAGCTCAGCTTGCTGCTATCGAAGCCAGCAAGCCCGGAACAGCATGCTCCACTGTTGACCTGGCCGCAAGAGACGTGATTACAGCTGCCGGCTATGGAGAACACTTCCCTCACAGACTCGGCCATGGCCTTGGAATCAACGTCCATGAGTATCCTTCCATTATGGAAACAAGCCCTCTACGCCTAGAGGAAGGGATGGTCTTTACAATCGAACCGGGTATTTATGTACCTGGTCTCGCTGGGGTCAGGATTGAGGACGATGTCCATGTAACGGCTTCCGGACTCGAGGTACTGACAAAATATCCAAAAGAACTTCAGATCATTAGATAAGAATAAAAAGCAGGCTTGCCCGTGATGAACTGGGCAGCCTGCTTTTTCATATTATTTCTAATTAAGCAGGGACTCTACTTTAACATACTCAAGATTCTGCGCTTCAGCAACAGCTTTATATGTGACATGGCCGTGCAAGGTGTTCATCCCTTTTAGAAGGGCTTCATTATCGAGACAGGCTTGCTTATATCCTTTGTTCGCAATTTGAAGGGCATAGGGAACTGTTCCATTTGTCAATGCAATCGTCGAAGTCCTTGGAACGGCACCAGGCATATTCGCAACAGCATAATGGACAACACCATGTTTCATGTAGGTAGGGTTATCATGTGTCGTAATCCTGTCGGTTGTTTCAAAAATGCCGCCCTGATCGATGGCGATATCCACCACAACACTGCCAGGCTTCATCGATTTGATCATATCCTCGGTTACAAGCTTAGGAGCCTTAGCACCCGGGATTAAAACAGCCCCAATGACAAGGTCGGATTCTTTGACAGCCTCAGCAATATTATAAGGATTTGACATAAGAGTGGTAACACTGGAACCGAATATATCATCCAACTGGCGAAGCCTTTCCGGATTCAAGTCAATAATTGTGACTTTAGCGCCGAGCCCGATTGCCATTTTTGCCGCATTCGTGCCGGCTACCCCTCCGCCAACAATCGTGACAACCCCCCTTTGGACCCCAGGTACACCTGACAGAAGAATCCCTTTGCCTCCATGCACCTTTTCGAGGAACTGTGCGCCGACCTGTGCCGCCATCCTCCCAGCTACCTCACTCATTGGGGTCAGTAGCGGAAGCGCGCCATTCTGAAGCTGTACCGTTTCATATGCGATTCCCGTTACCTTTTTCTCGATCAGCGCTTTCGTCAGTTCAGGCTCAGGAGCAAGATGCAGGTATGTAAATAATATCAACCCTTCATAGAAGAATTTATATTCTTCAGGAAGCGGCTCTTTTACCTTCATGACCATATCCTTGTCCCAGGCTTCTGCTGCCGTCTGGACAATGTTGGCACCCGCCGACTTGTAGTCCTCATCAGAAAAACCCGATCCAAGCCCGGCACCAGATTCTATGTACACATCATGGCCGAACTTCAGGAGGTTCATAACCCCCGCGGGTGTCATCGCAACCCGGTTTTCATTGTTTTTAATTTCTCCTGGTACCCCTATCCTCATCTTCTATGCCTCCTACAAAAAAATGTCTTGTCAGCTGTACTGTTAAGCTTGCACTTTTATTTTACCAAAAGAAACATTATTCGGACAATTTTTCGCCATTCGGTCCCAAATCACCCAAAATCATAAACAGAGTGCCGGCGATTACCAGGCACTCTGCACAATTAATTTCTTTTGCATTACCAATAGTACGGGTAACCGTAAAAAGGATAGCCGTATCCGTATCCATATCCGAATTCTGGTGCCAAAAGCGCTCCAGCCGCCAGCCCTCCTAAAAATCCTGGGAAAAATCCTCCAAAACCCCACGGGCGCCCGAAGCCCCACCCGCCAAAGCCCCATGGACGTCCAAACCCAAAGCGCTGGTCATTCATATCTATCATTTCATGATGCCCCATCATCTCAGGCTGCGCACCAACAAACTGGTACTCATTATTCAAAGCAGACTCCTCCTCTTTTGTATTTCATACACTAAAAGGATATGCGTCCACCCATGGATGGTCGTGGGTTTTTGCCCTAGGTTTGCAAAATTACAGAACCCCTTATGATTCCTTGCCAATTTCACCTTCCGCCATAGGATACTTGTCCCTTTTTTCCTTAGCTTCCTGCTCCCCCATGAAGCCGCTGTTATAGGAGTTCATAATTTGCATACTGACAGTTTCAGTTCCTTTTTCATCATATTCGAACCTTTTCTGTTTTTCCTTTGTCATTTCATCTTCTCCATTCGGCAAAAAAGTAATTTCTTTATCCACCAATTAGTTTCCGCCACTTGTTTATCCCTATACATGCCGGTTTTCCTGTATAATTCTATAAAAGGCCAGAAAGTTTTTCCGACCCATTGTTTGCTTGTACAATTAATTTGACAGGGGGGTTTAAAATGGCTAACAATTATCAAAGAATTTTGGTGGCGGTGGATGGATCGAAAGAAGCTGAACTCGCTTACCGGAAGTCTCTTGGCATCGCTATGAGAAACGGAGCAGACCTTTTGCTCATCCATGTCATTGATACCCGGACCTTCGCCATTGTCGAGGCCTATGATCAGGCTGTTGCAGACCGGGCAGACCAATACGCGTATGAACTCCTCGAACAGTATAAAACACAGGCCATTGATTACGGCCTGAAAAACGTAAACTGTCTCGTGGAATTCGGATCGCCAAAATTGAGAATCCCGAAAGATATTGCAAAAAGCCAAAACATCGACCTCATTGTTTGCGGAGCAACCGGCCTCAATGCAGTCGAAAGATTTTTAATAGGCAGCGTATCCGAGAATATTACAAGGCATGCACCCTGCGACGTTTTAATCGTAAGGTCTGAAAAAGAATTTTCTTAAGTGGGAAGATACGGAGGTAACAAATGGAGCAGTTTTTTTCTTATGACAGCCGCTTAGGTATCCCAGTACCTGACTTAACAAAAGACTGGCAAGATTACAGTGTGGAAACTCAGGAAAAAATCCTTTTTTCATGGGAACAAATACGGGGAGCCATACCCGACCGAATCATAGAACTAGAAACACTAATCAACGAACGCCAAGGCGATTTGTCAAATGAAAGTAGTTTTAGCCGTTCATGCGAGCTGAACACCGAAATTGCCGAACTGGCGTCCATCATCAATGATTTATGGCTCTGGTACAGGGCCGGAGATAACGCGCTCGATGAAAAACCCCAAGATTAGAAAAAGCTCCCGGCTGGGAGCTTTTCCTTTGAATCACAGTAAATCTTTTTTCAGTTCCCTGACCACATGGCCGATTTCGGGAAGGATGAGTTTATTCATAGCGAGTCTGACCGCCCCGGATGATCCAGGGATCGAGAAGACTGCCCGATGATTGACAACCCCTGCAGCTGCTCTTGACATAAGGGCGGCTGAACCGATGTCTTCCTGATAACTAAGCATTCGAAACAATTCTCCAAACCCAGAAATCTCTTTTTCAAACAGCTTTGTCACTGTTTCAATCGTCACATCGCGCATTGCAATTCCGGTGCCGCCGTTTGTAATAACAACCTCGACTTCCGGATTGGCGCATCCGTTCTGCACCTCGGTTTTAATCAATTCCCCTTCATCTTTCACAATACAATAGTCCGCTATTGTATGGCCTTGTGCTTCAAGCAGCTCCATAATTAGCTTTCCACTTTTGTCCGTTTCTTTATCACGGGTATCACTAACGGTAATGATTTTGCAGGCTACCGAGTTCGGTGCCTGTTTTTTATGCTCCTGGACACTCATCAGCGCCCCTCCTTATCCATTAAATAGCGCAGCCTGTAATAGTTATGGGAAAAATCGGTCACTCTTCTCGTAAGCTGATAATTTGAAATAGACCCTACAGCCATACTGACCAGCGGAAGGCCCTGTATCATCTTTTTGCGGAAAAGAGCAATGACCATGGCCTTGAAAAGCTGACGGACCGGTTGTTCAAGCCATGTAGAGTCAGTTAGTTGATCGCTGCCTTCATAGAAGTACCTATCTCTGTCACCTTCAAGTTCATTCACTAGATCAGTCCAGCTATCCGCCTGCATCCTCGGAGGGAGAGTGGATGTATGGAATACCTTTAAGGAAGCCATCATTTCGAATGGCGTATTGACTTCGTACCCATATGTCATGGCCAACAGTTGCACCGCACGGAGATTGATGACAGCCATGGCCGGGATGTCCATTCCGAGCAACAGGGTTCCTCCTGTTCCGGACAGTCCCCCCTGTGCAAAAGAATAAAACCGATGTCTAGCAATTGATTGCTGCGCAATATAGTTAAGCTCATCAATTTTCAGATTCCTTAAGTCTTCTACTCGTTCTATATCACTTCGGAATATTCTTGCCGAGGCGAGAATGCGTTCTTTCGCATCAAGCTGGAATTGAGCACCTTGAATCATTGCATTCAAATGGAACAGCCAATTGTCAACAAGCGAATAAAATTGAGCGCGAACGTTCTCGGGCAGCATGGAAAAAGCTGTTTCCAAATATTTTTCGTAGGTCATTTGGAAATCGTTTGGTTCATATTCAAAAAGCTTTCTTTCCCATTCCTTGATTTCGGAAAGAATGGCATTCTCCCTGTCTGTCAGCGGCATGAATGGCCCCCCAATCGTGAACTTTTCTTCAGTATAGCATATCCGGACAGGCACACTGAAAAGTTAGAATATAAATAGGCCGTACCACTAACAGGGTACAGCCTAATTCGTTCTTATTGTATATTGCCGAAGCGCATGACATCGCGGGCAATCATCACTTCTTCATCCGTAGGGATAACAATAACCTTTACAGGTGAATGAGGATAGTTGATGAATGCTTCCTGGCCTCTTACCTTATTTAAAGCAGGGTCCCAGTATACGCCCATAAATTCAAGGCCATGCAAAACACGGGCTCTGATGACATCACTGTTTTCACCAATTCCGGCAGTAAAAATAATCGCATCGATCCCGGACATGCGCGCCGCATAAGAGCCGATATACTTATGGATCCGGTTGGCAAACACCTCAAGCGCCAGCTCAGCGCGCTCATTTCCCTCGGAAGCCTGGATTTCAATATCGCGCAAATCACTTGAAAAGCCCGAAACTCCCAGCATACCGCTTTTCTTGTTTAATACATCCAGCACTCCGTCTGCGGTCTTGCCGGTTTTCTCCATTATATATGGAATGAGTGCAGGGTCAATATTACCTGAACGGGTTCCCATCGTCACTCCGGCAAGCGGAGTAAAGCCCATGGATGTGTCGAGCGATTTGCCACCTTCAATCGCTGCGATGCTTGCCCCATTTCCGAGGTGGCAAGACAAAAGCCTTAATTGCTCAATCGGGCGGCCGAGCAGCTCAGCAGCACGCTGGGAAACATATTTATGGGATGTGCCATGGAAACCGTATTTCCTGATTCCATATTTTGTATAGTAATCATACGGAAGGCTGTACAGAAAAGAGCTTTCCGGCATTGTCTGATGGAATGCCGTGTCAAAAACCGCTACCGCAGGAATATTCGGCAAAACTTGGCGGAATGCCAGAATGCCCGTCAAGTTGGCCGGATTGTGAAGCGGCGCAAGCTCCGACAATTCATCAATTTTTTGAATTACTTCATCGTCAATCAAGACCGAGTCATTGAAAGCTTCGCCGCCGTGTACGACCCGATGGCCAACGCCAGAAATCTCATCAAGTGACTTGATTGTTCCAGTTGAAGTCAATTTATCGAGCAGGATTTTAACGGCTGCTTCGTGATCCGCTATGCGCGTGACTTCCTTGAGTTTTTCATTACCAATCTTCATATTGAAAACCGCATCGTCAAAACCAATCCGTTCAATTAGCCCTTTTGTAATAACTTTTTCACTCGGCATCTCAAAGAGCTGAAATTTCAACGAAGAACTTCCAGCATTGATTGCAATAATTTTTGCCATATGAACCGCTCCTTTATTAAGTCATAGCTTTCCCGGGGCCGGAATCCTGGCAGCCCCATTTGGAAACTCTATTTCTTTCAGTCACCCTTCAGTTTACCCACTCTATCAAGTGCTTTTCAAGGAAATACATTCATTTACCCTCTTTTGGCAAAATGTTGTTCTATTCAGTATTTTCGGTATTGATTTTGTTAGCGTTCTAAAGGAATACGAACCAGAAAGAGCTGCAAATCGAAAAGCAGCCTAAGAAAAATGGCTGCTTCTCGTATTCCTTATTTGTTCTCGGAAATCCACTGGCTTATGCGCGTCAAAATCTTTTCCGTTCCCGCGGGGTTGGATAAGGCCGGCAGATTGACGAGTAAAGCTTCTTTTGGGGGCCTTGTGTCTTCACCCGCCTTTTGCAAAATCAGGATGCTCTTCGCTGCCTTCTCTGATTTAAACATCGACAGAGGCAGCTGCAGGATGCCTTGTATGTGGGCAGACTCTTTAAAAAAACTGCGCAGCTTTGGCGCCTCAGGGCTTTCAAATAATCCATTCGGAATGACAAAAAAGAGATAGCCGCCGGGCTTGGTGGCGTTTATGCTTTGTTCAATGAACAGATGGTGCGCATAAGAATGCCCTTCTGCTGCTGCAAGCTTATACTCAGCCGCCCTCTCATCATCCGGATAATAGCCAACTGGAAGATCAGCAATAACCGCATCCACAGGATCAATGAAAATGGGCTGCAGGCTGTCTTGATGAAACAGCTGGACAGACTGCTCCTGAAGATTGGCATTCACATACGCAAGCTTGATAAGGACATCATCGATTTCCATCCCGATCCCTTCCACCTGTTTATCCATTTGCTGATTCGTGACAGATGTCAACAGATTGCCTGTTCCCACAGCGGGATCGAGCAGCCTGAAAACGGGATGGCGGACGAACTTCTGGACGAGATAGCCAATCAGCATCCCAACGGAATCCGGGGTCATCTGATGGTTAGGCTGCACGTTTTCCTTCATGCCTTTTAGAATCGCCAGCTGGAACGCCTTTCTAATGTCCTCTTTTGCAAAAGCGCTTAGGTGAATCTTTTCATAGCTCTTTTTCAGCCGTTTCGCATTGATTTCACTGATTTCTTCCTGCAAAACAGAGCCGTGGAAAAGGTTTTCTCCTGTCTCTGCCAGTGCTTCGAGGTATGTACACGATAATTCTTCCTGAAGGATGGAAGTGGTCTCGTTAAAAACGGTAAATAGTTGCTCTACCGGAGATAATTTCATGGTTTCGCCTCCGAATTAATTTCTCTTTCCCATTTTAGCTTCTTTTATTTTTCCAGACAAGTTATGAAAATTTAAAAAGCCCCGGTGAAGAACCGGAGCTTTATTCTTGCCTTACTCTGCTTTTTTCGCTGCTTCAATTGCTGCGTCGTAATCAGGGTGGTTTGTTGCCTCGCTAACATACTCCACATACGTCACTTTATCATTGGAATCTACAACAAAAACTGCGCGGGCCAGAAGCCTCAGTTCTTGAATGGCCACCCCGAATGCCTCCCCGAATGACAGGTCGCGGTGGTCGGATAACGTCTGGACGTTTTCAATGCCGTTCGCTCCGCACCAGCGTTTTTGCGCAAAAGGAAGGTCGACGCTGATCGTCAAAACCTTTACGTTATCCAGTTTTGCTGCTTCTTCATTGAAGCGGCGTGTTTGCGCATCGCAAACCCCCGTATCAAGAGAAGGAACAACAGAAATCAATCTGACCTGCCCCTTTGAATCCTCGAGAGTCACTTCGGATAAATCATTCGCAAGAACCGTAAACGAAGGTGCCTGATCGCCTACTTTTACTTCACTGCCGAGCAATGTAACCGGATTACCTTTAAATGTAATAGAAGCCATCTCCAGTTTCCTCCTTTATTCACTATGTACAGTGTAAATATAACTTTTCACTAGGTCTTTTGCAAAAGATAGGACCTGCACTGCCCGAACAATATTTAAAGCTATGCGCACGATTTTCATTTTTTGGGTATTGTGTGTATCATTTAATTACTTCACAAAAAGGCGGGGGATGAAACATGGCAGAACTAAAGCTGGACCATGCTGTCCATTATGTGAATGACTTGAACCATTGTATAAATATATTTCATGAAAATGGATTGGCTGCTTCCAAGGGAGGATCCCATACAAAATGGGGTACTCATAACGCGCTCAGTTATTTCGAGCTCTTTTATGTTGAATTTTTGGGAATCGAGGATATCAAACTTGCCAAAAATCCCGAAGAACCTAATTTGCTTGTTGATGACGCCCTAACATTTTTGCCGGAAAATGAAGTACTTGCCAGACTGGCCCTCCGAACAGATGATATTGAGGAGGTAAGACGCAGGCTGCTCAACAAGGGCGCCGACTTATCCCCGATTACATATGGGAAGCGGCTTAACGCCCAGGGACAACTGATCGAGTGGCGGATGATGATGATAGAAGGCGATTTTAATGGCCTTTCTTATCCCTTTATCATTCAATGGAACGGTAATGACCAAGAGCGTCTTAGGACAATGATCGAATCGGGAGTCATTCGGCCGCATCCTGGCGGCGAAATTTCTCTTCACTCTGCTGTCTTCGAGGTTTCCAATCCTCTAGAGACCGCAGCCCACTGGCAGGAATTATTTACACTTTCACCCGTAAATATGCCATCTCGTAATATTGCTGAGCATTCCATAAGCGGCTCCCGGATCGTTTTTAAAGAAGGACATCTTAACAGGCTCTCAAAGCTTGTCTTTCGAACGAATTCGACGGCTCTAAAAGGAACTTCTTTGAAAATCGGCCAGGGGGAATATGAGTTTATTTAGCGCTTAAAAAGGGACAAGCTCGGGATGCAGCTTGTCCCTTTTCGCAGCGAATCAAATATCGAAGTCTGCCTTGCTGTTATTTTGGCTCTTCTCGTTTGAATTCTGATTTTTATCGCTTTCTTTATCCTGGTCTTTCCCTTGGTTTTGATCCTTCCCTTTACTTTGGTTTCCTGAGCCGCCACTCTTTGCCAGCATCTGCTGGACTTTTTCCACTGCCTGCGGGGCTGTTTCAAGAATCCGCTCCAAAAGGTGAGTACTCTCATCTAGATGAAGCATTTTTACTCCCTGGGAATTGACAATTAAAAAAGCAATCGGCGTGATGGAGACGCCCCCACCGCTTCCCCCTCCAAAAGGGTGCTTGCTTCCGGACTCCTGGCCGCCCCCGCTTTGGAATTCTGTTCCTCCCGCCGCGAAACCGAACCCTACTTTTGATACGGTAAGAATGACGCTCCCATCAGGTGTTTCGACCGGGTCGCCAATGATTGTGTTCACATCAATCATTTGCTTCAAGCTTTCCATAGCGGTTGTCATTAAGCCTTGAATTGGATGGTCCGACATAATAATTCCTCCTTAATAAGACTGGCCTTCCTCGCTTGAGAGTGCCGGCATGCCATTCGATCCTTGCTGCCTGTCTTCCAATTTCAGATACTTATACAGTCTGATTCCTGCTGCAATAGCTTTCCCTGCCCGAAAACTAAACATGCATGTCAATGAAGTGGCTGCAATTCGGAATTGAAAATAGGGGGCCACGTCGATGATTGGTTCTCCCTTGAGTTTTATATGCTCCGCAATTAATTTCATCATACTTCCCTTTAATGCCCAAATGGTTCCTGTGATCATGCCTGTCATGGCAGCATCACCCGTACCGGCTGCCGTTCGCCATTCAAACTTTCTTATGGTGACACCTTTCAAAAATCCCCTGAAAATTTCGTGGGTTTGGATTATTTTGTCTTTCAAATCTTTCAAGTTTTTTATTTTGTCCAGCCATTCTTCAGGCGGGATAATTTCTTCATCGTTCTTTCCTTTCACCGAAACAGTGGGTGGGTTTGTTTTCACCATTAAATCAGGAACCGGGATCTCGATATTTATCAAGCCAAATAATATACTGGTATTCACTTTCAGTTCATGCCTGCCTCCCTGGTACGTGTATTGTACAGTTACTGTTACTCGCAAAATCATGATGAGCGTGATTGTCAAAATAATCATAACCACGGCCAGGAACCATCCCATTTTCCCCACTCCCTTCAGCCGGTTAGTATTTGCAAAAACAAAAAAAATAAACCCGCGCTGCAGTAGCACAGGTTTACCAAATAATTAACGCTCAGTATGAATAACGGCTGTATCCGCAAAAATATCATGCAATGCCTGCTTCTTCGGATGGAAAGCCGGAATAATGTAAAGAATGATGATCCATGAAGAGATGAATCTGCCTATCCATTCCCTGATCAGGACATCTATCCAGGATAAATTTCCATCCTTTATATCAATAACAGCTAGTCCGAAAACCATTTTTCCAAGCGTCTGATGAAAGAATTTCGTCATCAGGACAAAGTACAGATAGAAAATAACCGCTGAGACAATAGTATCCGGCGAGAACAATCCTCCGGAAGATTCTATCTCAAAGAATCGGAACACAGGCTTAGCGATTAGCCTGAAAATGCTTCCTGCCACGATCAAATCGAGCAGATAGGCCCAGAATCTCATCCAAAAACCCGCAAATCTCAATGGTGTACCCGCTTCTCCATCAAGGGAGCTATTTTCTTCGAGGATTAAGCGCTGTTCATCCAGTTTTTCATAGTGTTCCATCATGCTTCCCCCTTATTCAGAATATAGGTACATGAGCCGCGGTGAGTTAGTTCTGCTTAGCACTTGCAGGAGTCCCTGAATTTCAGAGTCGCCGCTTAGAAGGCTTTTTGCTTTCATGGTGAAGAAGGAGCCAAACCCGAGTCCATCAGTATATCGGACCACCTGCGCATCCCCAAGCTTTTTATCTTTTTTCATTTGGGAAATAACGTCATCAAGATAGCCAAACTCATCTATTAAACCAGCTTCTTTCGCCTGGCGGCCGTCATAAATCCTTCCGTCGGCAAGCTTCCTGACCTGATCCGCAGACATTTTCCGGCCTTCCGAAATGACCTTTACAAAGCCTTCATAAGAGTTATTGATCATACCTTGGAGAATCTCCTTTTCCTCCCCGGTCATTTCTCTTGTCGGGCTCATAATATCCTTATAAGGCCCGCTTTTTATGGTCATAAAATCAACGCCATATTTTTTAGCAAGGCCTTCATAGTTTACGCCTTGCATAATGACACCAAGCGATCCTGTCAATGTTTCAGGACTGGCAAAAATCTTGTCGGCCGGTGCTGATATGTAATAACCACCTGAGGCGGCCATTGAGGCCATGGAAATGAAGACAGGTTTTTTTGTCTCTTTTCTAATTTCAACTATCTTATCATGGATTTCGGCGCTTTCGACCACGCCACCCCCAGGGGAGTTTACCCTGATGATGATTCCTTTGACACTGGCATCTCCGCCCGCGCTCTCCAGTTTATCCATAAAGGTTTTATGGTTATATGTCTGGCTCTCAAAGAAGGATGCTTCCCCAGTATCCTGTATAACCCCGTTCACATCTAGCACAACAATTTTCTTTAGCGCATTGCCTTCTTCAATTACTTCCTCCGTATAGCTTTGAGCCGCCGAGGCAAACAAATCACTGAAATCACTTTCAATCCCATTCTTGGCAAATCCCGACAAGAAATTGATTACAACTGAAACAAAGAACAGGCCAACAGCTATGCCGAGTGCCGCCCATCGCTTTCCATTCATTTTGGAAATCCCCCTTCTATGTCCTGCGTCTTCGCAAATAATTTCAAAAAGTAGAAAGAAATGCTAAACTTGATAGAGAAACAATACCAGTTTATCAAATGATTGTGTTTATGAATACCAATAACTTTTGCCGCCTAAGGAGGAATTATATTGGCCAACCGAAAGAATTTGTATTTTTATCATAAGCAGGATGAAGAATTGCTAAAAAAAGCAGCTCCGCTCTATGACCTGGCAGAGCAGTATGGTTTTACACTCGTCAACGATTACCGGGATGCAAACATCATTACCAGCATTGGAGGGGAGGGAACCTTCCTTCAGGCCATCAGAAAGACCGGCTTTCGTGATGATTGCCTATATGCAGGAATTTCTACCTCGGACAGCCTTAGCATGTACTGTGATTTCCATATCGATGATATTGAAAAAATGATTGAAGCGATTTCGAACGAAAAAATCGAGGTCCGCCGCTATCCGACTATCGAAGTTAAGATTGATGGGGAAACGAGCTTCCAATGCCTGAATGAATTCAGTATTAGATCCGCAATCATTAAGACCTTTGTGCTTGATGTTTTTATCGATGGCCTCCATTTCGAAACATTTCGCGGGGACGGGATGATCGTCTCAACCCCAACCGGAAGTACAGCCTATAATAAATCTGTTAATGGAGCAATTGTTGATCCGTTGTTGCCGTGTATGCAGGTCAGTGAACTAGCATCGCTCAACAATAACAAATTCCGGACACTCGGATCATCTTTCATCTTGAGTGGTGACCGGACACTTACCCTTAAGGTGGTCCAAGACGGGAATGACTATCCAACCATGGGGATGGACAATGAAGCACTCAGCATCCAGCATGTGGAGAAGGTCGAAATTAAACTAAGCAATAAGATCATCAAAACAGTCAAACTCAAAGATAATTCTTTCTGGGAAAAGGTCCAGAGAACATTTTTGTAATAGACAAAAAGGCATTCGCAATTTTACTGCGAATGCCTTTTCGTTTAGTGGTTACGCATTCTCACGCCAACAGCAGCAAACAACCTTGTTTTTGAAAGCGAATAGAGTGTGAGCGCGGACCAGATAAAAATAAACGCGAGAAGTTGCAGTCCACTAAATTGCTCACCATAGACAAAGATCCCGAGCATTAAAGACAGCGTTGGAGCTATATATTGAAGAAATCCCAGCATGGATAAAGGAATCTTCTGGGCCCCATTCGCAAAAAACAAAAGAGGAAGGGCTGTTACAACCCCTGCACCCGCCAGTAGAAGATGCGTACCGATATCAGTATGAAGATAGGCAGACGTGCCCTTTATCAGCATTAATATGAGATAGGCAAGTGCAATCGGAGTGACTGCCATCGTTTCAAGAGTCAAGCCGATTGAAGAGTCCACTTTAATGAGTTTTTTTGCCAGGCCGTAAAACCCAAACGTAAAGGCCAAAGTCAAGGCAATCCAAGGAAAGCGCCCATATGAAAGTGAGATGATGATGACTCCGATAAAGGCGAGGGCAAAGGAAACGTACTGCGCCTTCGTCAATTTTTCTTTCAGGACAATCATGCCAAGAAGAACACTCACGAGCGGATTGATGTAATAGCCCATGCTCGCTTCGACCATTTGCCCGGTATTAACCGCCCAAATATACACCCCCCAGTTCCCGCTGATCAGCACTGAAGCGATCGATAAGGCATAAATCTGCTTTCTTTGTGCCTTGAATTCTTTTAGAACTCCTAGAAAGGCTCCAAATTTCCCAGAAAACACTAGAAGTGCCAGCATGAAAACAAATGACCAAAAGACGCGGTTAGCGAGAATCTCAATTGCGTTTACATGACCTAGAAGTTTCCAGTAAATTGGCAGAAGGCCCCATAATAAATAGGAAAAGCCTGCCTGAATGACCCCACTTTTTATTTCCTTGTTCCCCATTATTTCGCGCCTCTATTCTTTCTAGTATCGAAGTATCTAATAATTATACATGATACTCCTTGGTAATGTTAAGTGGATTTTTATCCGCTTGTCACCTTCCTGATCCGAGGCAGTCCCAATTAACCAATGTCATCTTTTTGATAGACAATTTCTTCTCCGATAACGGTCATCACAGCTTTCGTTTGGTTAATGGTTTCCTTTGGGATTGAGAAAATATCCCGGTCCAATATTGTAAAGTCGGCTATGGAACCTTTCTTTATTTCGCCTCTATCACTTTCATGACATGATGCATAGGCACCGCCTTTTGTATACAACGAAACAGCTTCAAAAACAGTCAGTGCCTCATTCCTGTTGTAAACCATTCCATTAACTGTCCTATTTACCGCTGCATAAATTCCTAGAAAAGGATTCGGATTTTCAATTGGGGCATCAGATCCTCCTGTACAATGTATTCCCTTTTCAATCAAGGTCTTCCACGCATATGCATGCTGCATTCTTCGGCTGCCAATTCTGTCAATTACCCACGGGTAGTCGGATAGCATGAATACCGGCTGCAAATCCAGGACAATCGGAAGCTGCGCCGCCCGCTCGATCAGATCCCCCCGAAGAATTTGTGCATGGATGAGCCGGTCCCTGCCCGGACCGTTATGCGGATTCGCTTCAATTGTGTCAAGGCAGTACTCAAATGCTAAGTCGCCAATAGCATGAATGGCTACAGGCATTTGATGCTTTCTCGCCTCTCCGACAAGCATGCTCAGCTCCTCCCTGCTGAACATAGCGATACCCGATGTTTCCGGTGCATCACTATACGGTTCACTTAGAAGCGCTGTCCTCCCGCCAAGCGCCCCATCTGAAAATATTTTCATAGCCCCGAATTCAATCCACTCATTGCCGGCTGAATATGAAAACCCTTCATTTATGAATTCTTCAAGAACCCCGTGATGGACAAGCAGATGTGCCCTGAATTTCAAGCCATCCTCTTCAATTGCACGCTTTAATACCCTTAACGTTTTTGCAAAGCCGCCGTAGTAATTCAAGTCCTCTGTATGTACCCCGGTGATTCCCAAACTGTATAAGTCACGAATGGCTGCCTTTATTGATTTCACCATGTATTCTTCCGTCGCCTCAGGCAAAATGGAATAAACCATTTCCTGGGCACTGTCTTTTACAACACCAGTTATCCTTCCATCTGTGTCTTTTTCAATGAGTCCTCCTGATGGGGAAGCAGTTTCATCATCAATTCCTGCCATTTTTAACGCAATTGAATTAGCCACACTGGCATGCCGGCAGATTCTCTTTAAAAGCACCGGCCTGCCGGGGGCAATTTCATCGAGCTCACTTTTATGCAAGGATTCAGGAGTTTCCCACAGGTTATCATTCCATCCTTCGCCAATAATCCATTCTCCGGCATTCATACCAATCGAATATTCTCTAACAGCATTAAGAACTTCTTTTTTCGTACTGTATGTAGATAAATCCAGCCTGACCAGCCTTTCCCCATGTCCAATCAGATGGATATGGCTGTCGACCAGGCCAGGAATCATCGTACAGCCTCTTAAATCAATCCGTTTCTCAATTTTCCCTACAAATGTATTTTCGAGCTCGGAAACTGGTCCTATAGCAGTTATCATCCCATCCTCGGTCAAGACAGCCTCTACTATTTTTCCTTCCGTACTCATTGTGTAGATTGGTCCTCCATACCATAATGTTGCCATCTTTCTATCTCCTTCTCGTGTTTGTCTAAATCTTAAAGCAGGCGGGAGCTCCGCCTGCTTTACCTTATTGCTATTGTCCCCGGCAAGATACTCGTTAGTTTCTTCGGGTGGATGCCATTTCTTTTTGCCTCAGTTCGATTCTACGGATTTTTCCTGACGTCGTTTTTGGCAGCTCATCAATAAATTCAATTTTCCGAGGGTATTTATAAGGAGCAGTCAGTTTTTTCACATGCTCTTGCAATACTTTGATAAGCTCATTTTCTTCCATTGAAGACGGTTCTCGTAAAACGATAAACGCCTTTACAATATTTCCTCGTATTTCATCAGGACTGGCTACGACTGCGCATTCACTGACAAGCGGATGCTTTACGAGCGCATCCTCAACTTCAAACGGCCCGATTGTATATCCCGAACTGATGATAATATCATCGCCCCGCCCTTCAAACCAAAAGTAACCTTCTTCGTCCTTTTTAGCTTTATCACCTGTTATATAGTAATCACCCCTGAATTGCATGGCTGTTCGCTCAGGGTCTTTGTAATAATTTTTGAAAAGCGCGGGGGATTCTATATGGACTGCAATATCGCCGACTTCACCAGGACCACAAACTTCTCCCTGCTCGTTGACGATTTCAACTTTGTTTCCCGGTGTCGGCTTGCCCATGGATCCCGGCCTTAATTCCATGTCTTTTGTAATGCCAACGAGCAGCGTGTTTTCAGTCTGTCCGTAGCCGTCTCTGACATCAATCGAAAAATGTTTTTTAAAGGTATCAATCACTTCACGATTTAGCGGTTCCCCGGCCGAAACGGCACTGTGCAGCTTCGGAAGATTGTAATCCTGCAAATTATCCGCTTTGGCCATGATTCTGTATTCAGTCGGTGTGCAGCATAATACATTGACTTCATGTTTTTCAAGGAGCTGCAAATATTTTTGGGGATCAAATTTTCCGTGGTAAACAAGGCCAGTCGCACCTGAACCAAGAACAGACAGGAATGGGCTCCAAATCCACTTTTGCCAGCCAGGTCCGGCTGTTGCCCAAACTGTATCCCCCTCGTTGATGCAGAGCCAATTAGGCGCAGCGGTCCTAAGATGCGCATATGCCCAGCCATGTGTATGGACGACCCCTTTCGGATTTCCCGTTGTTCCCGATGTGTAGGATAAAAAGGCCATATCATCCTTGCCGGTTTTAGCTACCTCCATCTGCGCGGAAGCTTTTTCCATTGCTTCGTCAAGGAAGTACCAACCATCAACACGCCTGCCGACAGACAGCTTTATAAGACCATCCTTGTCAATGTTTTCAAACTCACCCGTAAAAGGATAATAGCTTACAACCGCTCTCACATCCCCATGTGAAATCCTATACGACAAGTCCTTCTCACGGAGCATTTCCGAACTTGGAATAACAGCAAGCCCAGCTTTAAGCGCGGCAAGATATACGACATAGGCCTCGATCAAGCGGGGGATGACAACGAGCAGTTTATCGCCTTTTTCTAGGCCAGATTCAAGCAAGACATTCCCCACTTTGTTTACTTGTTTCATTAATTCCCCGTATGTAATGTTCTTTGTTGCACCTGCTTCATCTTCCCAGATTAGAGCCAGTTTCTCTTCATTTGCGGCGAAGCGTTCAACCTCGGAAACGAGATTATATTGTTGCGGTGCGATCAGTTCATTCCGGTCCATTTACTTTCCCTCCCTAAAATTTCTTCCGTCTCCATTATATAAAATTTTTCAAAGATTATAAATTTTTATTTCCTAAATAATGCTTGCTGCAATTCCAAGACAATCAAAAAGGAGCGGTTTTACCCGCTCCCTGTAGCCATATTATTTGATTTTTGTTACCTAGAGAAACCTCCGCCAAGTTGCTGTTGAGCCATAGAAACGAGACGCTTAGTGATTTCACCACCGACAGATCCGTTAGCGCGTGAAGTAGTTTCTGCACCAAGGTTTACGCCGAATTCAGAAGCGATTTCTACCTTCATTTGTTGAAGAGCTTGTTCAGCTCCTGGAACTAGAAGTTGGTTGCTGCTGTTGTTAGCCATGTGATTTCACCTCCTTGTGAGTATAGAATGTGTAAACTCATAAAGGTTCATTCAACACAGCTTCTGGTAATTGTTCACAGCTTTTTCACAAATCTTGGAATCGTTAACGTTGGTCTGGCGCGGTAATCTACTTTAATTAATCTAAAAAAGATTGTCCATTCCAACTGTTTTGCTACTATAACCAGGGGTGATCCTGATTGTTTCTGTTCCTTCAACCGCACTTGCTTCAATTGGCTCAAACTCGAGAAAACTTTCATAGTACAGAACTTTATCTTTCTTAGGCTTTGTTTTTGGAGATGATGGAACAAATATAGTACAACAATCCTCATATGGCAGAATAGAGATGTCATAAGTGCCTAATTCTGTTGCCACTTCAATAATCTCGGTTTTGTCCATTGATATCAACGGCCGAAGTACCGGTGTATTTGTCACATCATTTATCGCATACATGCTTTCGAGTGTCTGGCTGGCAACCTGGCCAAGGCTTTCCCCAGTAATAATTGCAAGTCCGCCCTGTTTTTTACGAATTTGATCAGCAATCCGAAGCATCGATCTCCTGGTCGCAGTCATTGAATAGTTTTCAGGAATCTGCGCTTTGATAGCCTGCTGAACCTCTGTAAAGGGAACAATATGCAGGAGAATGCTTCCACTGACTTCAGATAGCTTTTCAGCCAGGTCAATTACTTTTTGCTTTGCCCGTTCGCTTGTGAACGGAGGGCTGTGGAAATGGATTGCTTCCAATTCGACTCCCCGCTTCATCGCTAAATATCCAGCAACCGGACTGTCAATCCCTCCTGATAGCATAAGCATCGCTTTACCGCCGGTTCCAATCGGAAGGCCACCCGCTCCTCTGATCGTTTCACAGGAAAGGTAAACAGCCTCCTTCCTCACTTCGATTTGAAGATTGATATCAGGTTTTCTAACATTCACCGTAATGCCAGGGAAGCTTGTTAGAATAAATGCCCCGAACAGTTGATTAATGCCGTCTGTA
Organism: Neobacillus notoginsengisoli; assembly: GCF_003515685.1. Classification (GTDB taxonomy): domain Bacteria; phylum Bacillota; class Bacilli; order Bacillales; family Cytobacillaceae; genus Bacillus_D; species Bacillus_D notoginsengisoli. The sequence goes on from NZ_QWEG01000006.1 coordinate 209,774, forward strand.
TCCAATTCAAACGTTTTGTCTGATCGTTTTGCAGTGATTTTAAACGTCTTTCCTTCTGTATAAAAGGATTTCATTAATGTAAATGCAGCTTCCTTCATTGCTGGAATATCCCTTTCCGTCCGGATTGCCGGGCTCAAGGAGTGAATGCCGAAGACCTTCCTTACTTTTTCAATAACCGGTTCACTCGGTGCACCATTCAGGAGGATATGCATCCGATCTCTTTCAGCGTCAATTTCTATAGAAGGATGACCTGCTAATGCATATTTTATTCCCTTTTTCAGTTTTTCTACAAATTTCCCCCTATTGCGTTTCTTTGTGGAAATTTCTCCATATCTGATTAATATCCTGTCATATTGCATTTATTTCAAAACCTTTCCCAGTTTAGCAACTGTTTTTTCAATGGCTAGGAGGACATTTTTTGCTTCTTCAAGTGTATTTTCAAATGACAGGCTTATTCTGACGGCACTGCTTGCCAATTCATCATCAACACCCATAGCAAGTAGCGTCCTACTCGCGGTTTTCTTTTTGGAAGAACATGCGCTTGTTGTCGATACGTAAATCCCCATTTCTTCGAGGCTATGGACAAAGGTCTCAGCCTTAATACCTGGGACTGAAAAATTGATAATATGCGGTGCTGCTCCTGCCAATGGCGTGTTAATGGCAACTCCTTTCATCTCGTCAAGTCCATCCATCAATTTTGCCCTAATTTCATTCATCGTGTCCAGTCTCTCAGTCCTTTGCTCGAGAGATATTCTTAATGCTTTCGCCATGGCCACGGCCCCAGCGGGATTTTCCGTACCTCCACGGCGAAGGTTTTCCTGGCTTCCCCCTGATAAAAGAGGCTCCAGCCTGATCCCTTTTTTAATATACAGGCCCCCGCTCCCTTTCAGCCCGTGAAATTTATGAGCAGAAAAAGAATACATGTCTACTTCTGCTTCTTTCAAATTCAGCGGAATTTTCCCTGCTCCCTGTACTCCATCCACATGGAATAAGACTTTCGGAAAGGCCCTTAGCATTTGGCCAATTTCCTCTATTGGCTGGATCGTCCCCGTCTCATTATTGACATGCATGACTGAAACGAGGATCGTTTCGTCGGTCATCGCATCCCTGATATCGGCGGGAGATACCCTTCCTTGGGTGTCGACTGGCAAAAAGGTCACCTTGTAACCGTGCTTTTCCAGCTGGTTGAACGATTCACGTACAGATGCATGTTCCACCGCAGTCGTAATCAGATGGTTTCCCCTAGTTCGATAGGCTGCGGCTGCCCCTTTGAGCGCAAGATTGTTACTCTCGGTACCTCCAGATGTGAAGCAAATTTCCTCTGCTTCCACCTCAAGCAAACCGGCAATTTGCATCCTTGCCTGGCTAAGTAGTTTTTCAGCGGTCGCCCCAATCCCATGAAGGGATGAAGGATTGCCGAAGAACTCACTGGATACTTTCATAAATGAATCTAGTACTTCTTTAAAAGGCTTTGTTGTTGCGCTGTTATCAAAATAAATCATCCTATTGCCCCCATTATCTTTTCACCTATATTTATAATGTAATCACAGCTATCCACAATATCCAGAAATGGAAGAGAAAAGGACCGATCAGCCTGTATGCGGGCACATCGGTCCTTGAATATTAATCATTTGAAATAAAGGTTTCAATCTTTTTAATTGCCCCTGGATCAATTTCTTCAATGGATGTAGCCGCCTGCTCGAGGGCTGTCTGGTAATCGAAATTCCTAAAAGATTTTTCAGCCTCCGAAAGTCCTTTCGCTACAGAAGGATATTTGCTGCGATATCTGTTGCCGTATTGAATGACCCTCTCGGCAAGTTTGACGTTTTCCACCATTTCCTTGGTCGTATCCGCCAGCTTCTCAATCGTCAATTGGGCAATTTCCAGATGCTGTTTTACTCCATTCACATCAAGTGGCTTTTCCTCAAGCTTCTCGATAACTTTCTGAATGCTTTCGTTTCCATCCTCCAGCAAATACGTGTACTCCTCGGGAAGGCCTGGAATATTGCTCCTTGAAACAAGCCTAGTCGTATCGGTGATTTTTCTCATTAGCTCCCTGACAGCTTCTTTTGCTTCCATTTCATCTTTCCTAAGATCGCTCAACTTTCTCGAGAAATTCAGTTGGTCTGTGTGGAACGCTTCCAAATCGGCTCTAATCTCTTCCAATTCAGTGCTAAGTGAGGTTTGGGCAGTTTCATTGAGATTTATTTTTTCCTCCAAAATTTCAAACCGCGTTACAAGGTCAGCTAACTTCTTTTCAAGTTTTCTTTGAAAAGCAAGTTCATTGTCCGATAAATGGTACGTTACCTGGACATGGGATACTTCGGATTTCAGCTTTCCATTTGCCTCCAAAATCCGTTCGAGTACATCGCTCGATACATCCTTTTTCTCCAGAATAAAATGTTTTGCATGTACCTCTTTTTCCAATAGATCCATTAAGTAGTCAATACGGCCTCTAATATTTATCGTGCCTTCCTCAACTTTTTCGATCTGGACATCTTCAATCAAAGACATATAGACGGCAAGTTCTTTTTCAAGCTTATCTGCCTCTGTTTCAATCTCCAGATGTTCAAGATAATAGCCTTGTCCAGTCATTTCCTTTTGTCCGGCTCTTAATTCAGCTATTTGCGAAGGCAGCAACGACTGGCATTCAATCAACAGCTGGGGAATTCGGTCCATTTGAAGATGGATATCTTCGAGCTGCTTTCTAAGGCTTAGGACAATCTCCCTTGCCTGGAGGTAATCACCATGATTTGTCCTTTCCTCAAACTCCTTGAAGTTTGCCATTGCTTCATCAAGAATTTGTTCAAGCTTCTTTTCAGCACTACCGTAACTGAGCCTATGAGCGAGCAGGGTTTTTCTTGATTCCCTGTACAGTTCTCTCAATTCTTCAATTTCAACCTTGTTTTTCTCTTCGCTGCCAACGAGCTCCTTGAGCTCTGTCAAAATTCGTTTAATCCATTCCTCTATTTCCTCGAGTTTTGCATGAATTGCACGCTGAACCTCTTTTGCTTTGCCAAATCTATACTTATCTATGTACTCTTCCCCATCAAACAGCATTTCTTCCAGATCGGGCAGCATGACAGTGACAACCTCATCCCACTCACTCCGCCAGCGCTCGAACATCTCCTCTGTCTGGCCGGTCATATTCAGCTGCTTGACCCTGGACATCTCGGCTAATACAGGTCTGTCCATAATATCCAGCTTCCAAGCTTCGAGCTTGTCGATTTCCTTATAATGTTTCCTTTTTATAAAATATCCTATGATAAATAATGCAATAACAAGGAAAATAAATCCGATAATGAGCTCCATACGATCCCCCTGTTTCCTATGTAAACGAACAAAAGTCGAATTTTGATATAAAAGTTCCAGAATACCTTATTCTGATTGCCTTTATGATAACATGGAAACGACATTTTTTGACTATTAATTTCATATTTTTTTGAAATACTGCATTTTTGGCCGCAACCATGCTGATAAAGCGTGCGAACCATAGAGAGTTATGTTCAATTCAACTACAATGATGGATGAATTGCAAATGATTCACTTACACACAATGGTGGAATTTTACCCAGGGGGTTTCGGGGCAGGAAAGAGCATAAAAATGCGAACCGCTGCACGAATATAACCTCCCACGAACAGCCGTCCGCTAAAAAGCTTGCTTATTTAATTACAGGATATCAACTGACCGCTGAGGGAATTCCAACAGTTGTACTCAAAATCGTACCTTCAAGCCACAGTTCTATCTGCTCCAAATATTTCTCCGCAAAATAGCGTTCATGCGGAAAGACATGGAGAACTTCGGTTATATAATGAGGATTCAGGAAAGGCATTGTAAGAAGCCCCTTTAACTGGATTAACGCATAATCTGGGGAATGTTTGCGGAATTCGCCTCTTTTCATTCCCGTCTCCAACATTTCCTGAAAGTAGTACTTTTCCTTTTGAAAGTAAGTGGACATAATTTCTCTCACTATTTGGGAATCGAGCGACATTTCCCTTGCAATAAAGCGGGACATCTGGATATTGGAACATTGGAAATAGAGGATATTTTCCAATGCTTTTTTTAGGCAGGCAGCAGCCCCGGAGTCTAACAAAGGGAGTGACTCCTCGATTTGTTTGATGTACCGTTCAAAATAATCGGTAAAGCAATATTCCAACAGGCCTAGCTTATTATCAAAATAATAACTAATGGTAGATGGGTTTGCATTTGCTTTTGCCGCAATGTCCCGAATCGACGTTCCGGCGTAACCCTTCGTATTGAAAAGTGCTATAGCTGCAGTGACGATTGCTTTTTTAGAGTTTTTCCGCATATGCCAACCTCCCCGAATGAGCATCTTCCAATGAAAGATCTCCTTCCTTACTCTTTCTGTGTCACCCCTGGCGAGTCCTTTATGAAAATGTCGACATTTTCTCCCCTTTTCATGCAACATTTGTTAGAATTAACAGATAATCTCTCAAAGGTAAGGTGAATCATGATGTTTGATGTCGAACGATACAGTGGCACTCGCCAAGAAAATTATGCACTAGTAATAAAGCAGCTACATTCCCTTCTCGAAGGAGAGAAAAATGTAATCGCCAACCTCAGCAATGCTTCAGCGCTGCTCAACCAGTTCCTTGACAGGATCAACTGGGTCGGCTTTTATCTTGTGGAAGGAGAAGACAAATTAGTTCTCGGTCCGTTCCAAGGCTTGCCTGCTTGTATGAGGATTCCATTTGGCAAAGGGGTCTGCGGTACTTCTGCTGCAAAAAAAGAAACGATTCGGGTTGAGGATGTCCATCTTTTTCCTGGCCACATTGCCTGTGACGCCGCTTCCCAATCGGAGATTGTCATTCCGTTGGTGAAGGAAGGCCGCCTCTTGGGTGTCCTAGATATTGATTCCCCCGAAAAGAACAGGTTCGATGAACTTGATCAGGAAAAGCTTGAGGAATTTGCTGCTGCTCTAGTCAAATATCTTTAGCCAGAACAAAAGCGCAAGCGCCTTGGTCATCGCCGTACAAACTGGAAGGGCTTCGACTGAGATAAAGGAATCACGAAGAGCGTTAGCGCATTCGTGCATGACTTATCGTAGGGAGGAGACCTGAAGTTTGCTAGGCGCTGAAGCAGGATGCTTCGATTGATAAGTGAGTTATCCACAGTTGGAAAATTTAAAGTTTCCTTAACAATTAAAAGGCGGAGGAACCGTTTATAGGATCCTCCGCCTTTTTTAATAATCAGTTATTAAGCTTTTTCGAGGGCTTGTTCAAGGTCATCGCGAATGTCTTCCCATGCCTCTAGTCCAATTGAAAGCCTGATAAGGGCGTCTGAAATACCCATCTTTTCCCGGTCCTCTGGCGATACACCCGAGTGAGTCATTGTTGCGGGGTGCTGGACAAGTGTTTCCGCATCACCAAGGCTGACAGCAATTTTGATTAACCGCAATTCATTCATGAATTTCAGCGCGGTTTCCTTCGTCCCTTCTATCGCAAAAGAAATAAGTCCGCCCGGCTGTTTCATTTGTTTTTTTGCAATGGAGTAATCTTTTTTTTCAGAATCACCCGGATAATAAATAGCCTTGACTTTGGTATGCTCTTTTAAATAACGGAAAATCTTCTCGGTATTTTCGCAGTGCCGATCCATTCTGACTGCCAATGTTTTTATCCCTCTCAGCAAAAGCCACGCATCAAAAGGAGATAGGACTCCACCCATATCTTTTTGCGCCGACATAGCGACTTTTTTCATAAAATCAGCTTTTCCCGCAGCTACACCAGCAATGACATCACCATGGCCGCAAATATACTTCGTCGCACTGTGCAAGGAAACGTCACACCCGAGTTCGAGCGGATTTTGCAAATAGGGGGAGCAAAACGTGTTATCAACAACAACCGGAATCCCTCTTTCCTTCGCGACTTCAGCAACCATTTGCAAGTCCACCAATTTCATGGTCGGATTAATTGGGGTTTCAATGAAAATACAAGTTGTATTCGGCCGGATTGCTTCTGTAACTTCCCGAGCTGACTCCATCGGTGAAAAACTATGTCCAATCTCAAAACTTTCCTCCATAAGCTTTAATAAACCGTACGTACAGCCATACACTCCCTGGGAACAAAGAACATGGCCGCCTGTTTTTACGAGTGAGAAGAGAATCGCCGACACGGCAGCCATGCCTGAAGAAAAAGCAAGTGCAGATTCCGCGCCTTCAAGCTCGGCTATCCGCTTCTCAAATGCTTGAACAGTCGGGTTTCCGAGCCGGGTATAAATATAACCATCTTCCTCCCCGGCAAATCTGCTTCCTCCTTGCTCCGCTGTGTCGAACACAAAGGTTGACGTTTGAAAAAGCGGGGGAACCAAGCTGCCTTTATAGTCCCTTGGCGAATAGCCTGAATGAATCATCCGTGTTTCCAATCGAAAATTGTCATCAACCACACAAACCCCTCCTGTTTGTAAACGCTTCCAAACTACTCTACTTTTAGGATAATGTATATCTGAAAAAGATGAAAGGGATATTGATAAAATCCTTTAGGTGAAACTGTCCCTTGACTAGTAATGTAAAAGAGTTATATAATGGTCTTTGTGTAAAATATCGCAGCCTATGTGAACCCATTATGGAATCCATTTTGTTCCTCACCGGAAAAGCAGAAGCATTTGCAACACGAGAAGCGGACTACTCCGCTGGCAACAAGACGATTAATTTCCTGGTGATGGTGCATCTTGTAACCCTATGCTGCTGGGGCGAGGGTGCATGAAAACAAAATGGCCTGTAATGCTGATTCATACGGTTTTTATTTTACAAAATAAAAACACGCAAGGAGGAGTCTCTTATGGCTCGTTATACCGGCCCAAGCTGGAAACTGTCCCGTCGTCTGGGAATTTCCCTGACTGGAACAGGAAAAGAATTAGAAAAGCGTCCTTACGCACCAGGACAACATGGTCCTAACCAACGCAAGAAGCTTTCCGAATACGGATTGCAGTTACAAGAAAAGCAGAAGCTTCGCCACATGTTTGGCATGAACGAGCGCCAATTCCGCACTTTGTTCAACAGAGCAGGTAAAATGCCTGGCGTTCACGGCGAAAACTTCATGATTCTTCTTGAATCACGCCTTGACAACATTGTTTACCGTCTTGGCCTTGCCCGCACACGCCGCGCGGCACGCCAGCTGGTAAACCATGGCCACATCCTTGTAGACGGTTCCCGTGTCGATATTCCGTCTTACCGCGTTTCACCAGGCCAATCAATCAGCCTGCGTGAAAAATCCCGCAATCTGGATGTCATTAAAGAAGCTTTGTCAGTGAATAATTTTGTTCCTGACTATCTGACTTTCGATGCAGACAAGCTTGAAGGTACATTCACACGCCTTCCTGAGCGTGCGGAGCTTCCTGCCGAAATCAACGAAACACTTATCGTCGAGTTCTATTCCCGTTAATAGGAACTTTACAGAAAAACCCCTGTCCATGCCGGACAGGGGTTTTTTATACATCCGGCAGGCTTTTGCAGCCCGCTATTTCCGGAACACTATTTTTTTATAAAGAATTGAAAGAAGGATATAAATGATCACCACAATGGCAGCTGTAAAAAATCTCTCCTTTGGGACACCGTCAGCCATGAGCACTGGCCCGAGACCAAAAAATGTAACCAGGGCAAAAAGTGATAGAAAGAATATATTCCACAACATCCTCAACCCAATCACCCCTTTTACATAGTAAACGCTTCATAGCCCGTACTTGTTTCTGCCGGCCAAGCCCATTTTCCTAAAAAATGCCGCTCGAACAGCTAGGAGCATCTGGTACTTTGAGGATTAAAGAAGGTTTAGCGACCGAACAGCAAGGGGCGGACTGGCCTTCGGGCTCTAAACGAAGACTTAGCGACCGAACGGCTGTGGGCAGACCGGCCTTCGGGCTCTAAACGAAGACTTAGCGACCGAACGGCTGTGGGCAGATTGGCCTTCGGGCTCTAAACGAAGACTTAGCGACCGAACGGCTGTAGGCAGACTGGCCTTCGGGCTCTAAACGAAGGTTTAGCGACCGAACGGCAAGGGGCAGAGCGTCTTTCGGGCTCTAAGGGTATTTTTTTATAAGTTGAACTGTGGTCAGTCCTTTTTTGAGGCAGCAAATCCTACGCTTTTGCTCCGTGCGATGCTAATACTTCCGAAGCTTCCCTTTGTGGAGCTGGATTACTAAAACTTATTTCCATTTATCCACAAGGATAATATTTTATTATTTCCTAAACCACAAAAAAATGCCGCAAACAAAGTTTACGGCAAAAGGTTCCAAATTACTCTATTAATAATTGATCAAGTAGTACCTTTTCTTTCCCCTTCTCACAATAGTAAACTGGCCTTCAATCTTGTCAGCCTCAGACAGCACATACGCAGAGTCCGTTATCTTTTCTCCATTCACTGAAACCGCTCCGTTTGTAATATCTTCACGGGCCTGTCGTTTGGATGGGGAAATTTTCGCAGCAACCAATAGGTCTACAAGAGTTTCTTCACCTGCAAACTGGTAAGAAGGAACATCTTTGAATCCTTGTTGGATTTCAGACGCGGAAAGGTTTTTCACATCACCGCTGAATAATGCTGCCGTGATTTTCATTGCCTGGTCAAGTGATGCCTGGCCATGGATAAGGCGGGTCATTTCTTCTGCAAGGGCCTTTTGCGCCCTACGCAAATGCGGCTCATCCTGTACCGATTTCTCAAGCTCTTCAATTTCCTCATGTGACAGGAACGTAAAGTATTTCAGGTATTTAACAACATCTGCATCCGCTGTATTGATCCAGAATTGGTAAAACTCGTACGGCGTGGTTTTTTCAGGGTCAAGCCAAACAGCGCCGCCCTCTGTTTTTCCGAACTTGGTGCCATCCGCTTTTGTTACTAATGGAATGGTAAGGCCGAATGCTTTCGGGCCATCCGGAACCATTTTACGGATTAACTCGAGTCCTGTTGTTATATTCCCCCATTGATCGCTTCCGCCTATTTGAAGGCGGCATTTATGATTCTCATATAAATGTTTAAAGTCCATCCCCTGCAAAATTGTATACGTAAATTCAGTAAACGATATCCCTGTTTCGAGGCGGTTTGCGATTGTATCCTTAGCAAGCATGTAGTTAATGCCGACATGCTTCCCATAATCCCTCAGAAATGTGATGACATCTAGGTTTTTTGTCCACTCATAGTTGTTGACCATAACCGCGCCGTTTTCACCTTCAAAATCAAAAATATTCTTTAGTTGGGAAGTCAGGCGCTCAACATTGTGCTGAACCATATCAATTGTTTGAAGCTGCCTCTCCTCAGACGGCTTCGGGTCGCCAATCAGTCCTGTCGCTCCGCCGACAAGGACAATTGGGCGATGTCCCTGCTCCTGGAATCTTCTTAATGTTAAAAACGGCAGTAAATGGCCAATATGCATACTGTCTCCAGTTGGGTCCATCCCGCAGTACAAAGAAATCTTCTCTTTTTCAAGCGTTTCTTTTATCCCGTCCTCATCCGTCTGCTGGTATATAATGCCCCTCCACTGTAAATCCGCCAATAAATCCATCATAATTCCTCCTGTTTTTTCAAAGTGACTGTGTTTAAGGCTGATGATAATTATTAACCACGTTGATTAGAAGCGAGGGACACCGACTCTGGCGGGATGCAGCGGCAAGGTGGAGACCCCACAGGCGCTAAAGCGCCGAAGAGGCTCCACTGACGCCCCGCGGAAAGCGTGTGCCCGTAGTGTAAATCAACAGCCATAATTAAAAATACGCAAAATAAAACGCCCCTGCAGAAATGCAGGGACGCGAAATCGCGCGGTACCACCCGGCTTGAGGAAATAAGCTTCCTCCAACTCTTGAGATAACGGCTCAACACCGTCGCCGACCAAAGACAAATCGGCAAAAAGCTCCGGGCTGTAATTCGCTTTTCCATTTGGACTGCCTTTCACCAACCGGCAGTTCTCTTAAGCCAAGGATGGAAAAACTACTGAATCCTTTCATTGCTTTCATTCTAAATGATTTATATATCTTTTTACCACACAGTAATAATATTTGTCAAATCCTCGTTATATTTTAGGGATTTTCTAGTAGATACACATTTTCTACACATGGTTTATGCTATAATGTATGTGATTTTGGAGGGATAACTTGTATGGATAATAAGAAACAGCGAATCTTTAAACAAGCAAAATCTGTGTTTACAAATAAAAAAACCGCCAAACGCGCGAGAATAGCCTACGGAGTCGCATGGAACCTCTTTCTGCTTTTCCTGACAATCGGTGTAGCAGGCGGAGTCTTTGCCGCCGGAGCGGGCGCGGGCTATTTTGCATCACTCGTAAAAGACGAGCCTGTTCGAAGCTACGAGACCATGAAAAAAGACATTTACAATTATACGGAAACTTCGGATGTTTATTTTGCCAATGATGTTTTCCTAGGGAAACTTCGGAGCGACCTTGACCGTGAGAAGGTAAAGCTGGCCGATGTTTCTAAACACCTGACTAACGCCGTCATTGCTACAGAGGACGAATACTTTTATGAACATAACGGAGTCGTTCCGAAGGCAATCATGAGGGCCGTGCTGCAGGAAGTTACTAACTCCCCAATCCAGTCTGGGGGAAGCACGCTGACTCAACAACTAATAAAGAACCAGATTTTAACGAATGAAGTTTCCTTTGAGCGGAAAGCGAAAGAAATTCTCCTCGCACTCAGGCTTGAGCGTTTCTTTGAAAAAGAGGAAATTTTGGAAGCATATTTGAATATGGCCACTTTCGGCCGAAACGCTTCTGGCCGCAATATCGCCGGGGTCCAATCGGCTGCCAAAGGGATTTTCGGCGTTGATGCTAGTAAGTTGAACCTTGCCCAGTCCGCCTTTATCGCCGGCCTGCCGCAGAGCCCTTTTGGGTATACGCCTTTTACAAGAGACAAGCAGGTTAAAGAAAATTTACAACCTGGCCTCGACAGGATGAAAGTCGTCCTGAAGAGGATGTACAATGGCGGGTATATTACCGAGAAAGAATATAAAGAAGCACTTGCGTATGATATTACAAAGGACTTTACCAAGCCTTCAGCTGACCCTCTTGAAAAATACCCATATGTCATGGTCGAAGCGGAGCAGCGCGCAGTTGAAATTCTTACTAAAATCCTGGCAGAAAAAGATGGTGTTACTGAAAAAGAACTAAAAGAGAATGATGAAACTTATCATAAATACTTCATCCTTGCCGGGCGGGAGCTAAAGCAAAGTGGCTACAGTATTCATACCACGATTGACAAGACTCTTTATGACGCCATGGAGCAGGCAAAGAATAAATACCCTTATTTCGGCCCCGACAAGCCGCAAGTAAAGCTTGATCCGGAGACAAAGAAAGAAGTTACTGTCATGGAGCCGGTTGAAGTCGGCGCCATCCTGATTGAAAACAAAACAGGGAAAATCCTCAGCTTTGTCGGCGGGCGTGACTTTAAAAAGCAGGAATTGAACCATGCATCGAGGGCGGTGCGCGGAAACGGTTCTACGATGAAGCCGCTGCTTGTTTTCGGGCCCGCCTTTGAGCTTGGCGCTGCAGCACCGGGAACCATCCTTCCTGACGTGCCGCTTCACCTTGACCCTAGCTCTCCAGGTAAAGTCTGGCCGAAAAACTACGGAGGCGGATACAGTGGACTGGCTACGGCCCGGTACACGGTTGCGAAATCGTATAACGTGCCTACCGTCAAGCTTTACAGCCAAATTCAAAGCAAGAATCCGGTCCAGTATCTTGAAAAGATGGGATTCACTTCACTTCATAAGTTTGACTATACAAACCGGGCCGCGGCGCTCGGCGCAATACAAAACGGTGTGACAGTTGAAGAAAATACGAATGCTTTTACGACTTTTGCCAATAGCGGAAAGTTCATTGATGCGTATATGATCGACAAAATTACCGATAAAGAAGGAAATGTCATTTACCAGCATAAGGTTAAGCCAACTGATGTGTTCAGCCCGCAGACAGCCTATTTGACACTCGATGTTATGAGGGATGTCTTTAAGTACGGGACGGCCGCCGGCGTGAAGAGCAGGCTGAAATTCAACGCGGACTGGGCCGGCAAGACGGGGACAGGGGTAGAATACCACGATTCCTGGCTTGTTGCTTCGAACCCGAACATTACATTTGGAGTCTGGACTGGATATGATACACCTAAGTCTCTTCAAGCGAGAGGAAGCCTGTCATACAGCCAGCGTACCAACTTCCTGTGGGCTTCGCTCCTAAATGCAGCCTATGACAAGAACCCTTCTCTCGTCGCACCGAAAGGCTCGTTTAAAATGCCGGGGGGACTTGTCCGGAGGTCATTCTGTGCGGTATCCGGTTCGCTTCCATCCGAAGCATGCGCGAGAGCAGGCCTTGTTGAGACAGATTTATTTAATGTGAAATACCTTCCGAAAAAAGTGGACAACAGCCTTGGTACAGGAAAGTTCGTCAAAATTGGTGACAAAAACTATCTAGCTTTGCCTTCGACTCCGAGTGATTTTGTAGAGACAGGGCTTGTCCTTAATCCCGATTTCATTAAAGCCTTGACCGGGAGCAATTTAAGGGATAATTCGGCCATTGTGCCTAAACTGAAAAGATGGTCGAATCTGCTCGTTCCAGATGCAAAGCTTCCGGAAAACGGTAAAACACCGGCTTCCGTCACCTTAAAGGCTTCGGGAAGCACATTGGCATGGGGTGCAGTAAAAGAGAGTGATATCATTGGTTACAGGGTTTATAAAGAAGGCGGATCCAAAGTAGCCAGCATCCGTGCCGGAACAGGTTTATCCTATCCAGCTAAAAATGGTACGTATTATGTGACTGCTGTCGATATTGCGGGCAAAGAATCTGCCCCATCGAACAAAATTACAATTGGCGGAAGCGCTCCGAAAAAAGAAGAATCAAAACCTGATTCAGATTCTGAATCTGATGATGAATAAGAAAAGCGGAAGAGCCCGTTCAGCGCCGTATGAACTGGAGGGCTCCGATGGAGATAAAGGAAACACGATGAGCGGAAGCGAATCGATGTTGACTTATCGTAGCGAGGGGACCGAAGTACACTAGGCGCTGGGCGCTGGAGCTGGACAAAACAAAACCGCACCGGGGTTCACAAACCCGGTGCGGTTTTCTTTATTAATCTTCCATTGTTGAAAGGTCTCCAGTTGGTAAATCAAGCTCCCATGCCTTTAGGACACGCCTCATGATTTTCCCGCTTCTTGTCTTTGGCAGCTTGTCGCGGAAGTCGATTTCACGCGGTGCCGCATGGGCTGCCAAGCCTTTTTTAACAAATTGCCTGATTTCTTCTTTCAGTTCATCCGTTGCTTCATACCCATCCCTTAACGCGACAAACGCTTTAATGATTTCCCCTCTGACAGGATCCGGCTTGCCAATGACCCCCGCCTCGGCGACAGCAGGATGCTCAACCAGCTTGCTTTCGACCTCAAATGGCCCAACCCTTTCACCTGATGTCATAATCACGTCATCCACACGGCCTTGGAACCAGAAATAGCCATCCTCGTCCATGTAAGCAGAGTCGCCTGTCAAGTACCAGCCGCCTGGCATGAAGTAGGATTCATACTTCTCCCGATTGTTCCAAATGGTATGCATCATGGCAGGCCATCCTTTTTGGATTGCCAGATTGCCCATCCGGTAAGGCGGCAGTTCCTCGCCCCGGTCATCCACGATGGCGGCCGTGACTCCCGGTATTGCCTTGCCCATAGAACCTGGCTTGATTGGCATGCAAGGGAAATTGCAAATAAGCTGAGCGCCAGTTTCTGTCATCCAGTAAGTATCATGGATACGTTTGTTGAAGACCTTCATCCCCCACTTAACAACCTCAGGGTTAAGCGGTTCTCCAACACTCAATACGTGTCGCAAACTGCTCAGGTCGTATTTCTTCACAATTTCATTACCGGCTCCCATCAGCATCCGGAATGCAGTTGGAGCACTGTACCAAACCGTGATGCCAAATTCTTCAATGACACTGTACCACGTTTCAGGGGAAAACCGTCCGCCAACAATAACGTTTGAGCCACCCAAGAGCCAAGGGCCGAATATCCCGTATGAAGTCCCGGTTACCCACCCTGGATCTGCAGTGCACCAATAAATGTCCTCTTCCTGCAAGTCCAAAACCCATTTGGCAGTCTGGTAATGCTGAATCATCGCATTATGGACATGAAGGACCCCTTTTGGCTTGCCAGTTGACCCGGAAGTGTAATGCAAAATAAGGCCATCCTGCCGATCAACCCATTCAATTTTCAGGTTTTTGTCAGCGTTTTCAAATTTCTTTTTAAAATCAATTGTCCTGTCATCCTCTTCAATACCGTCTCCGACCAGGAATATGTATTTCAATTCTGGCAAGTCCTTAGGCACCCTCTCCAGCAGCTCAGGTGTTGTAACAATGACTTTCGCACCGCTGTCTTCAAGGCGGTCCCTTACCGCTCCCTCCATGAATGCTTCAAACAGAGGGCCAACAATCGCTCCCAATTTGATTGCCCCTAGAACAGCAAAGTACAATTCAGGTGACCGCGGCATAAAAATAAAGACCCGGTCTCCCTTTTCGATATCCCCATAACCTTTCAGCACATTTGCGGCTTTGTTGGACAACTCCTTCATGTCCTTATACGTGTATTTCTCATTTCTGTTTTTGTCTTTGTAGTAAAGCGCCACCTTGTTTTTCCTGAAAGTCTCGGCGTGGCGGTCAACTGCTTCATAAGCCATGTTGACAAGCCCGGTCGTGTGCCAGCTGAATTCCTTTTCAACATCCTTCCAGTCGAAGGATTTGCAGGTTTCCTCATAATTAGCAAGATTGTGCTTCCCCTCAATGACAGGTAAAGATTCTATCTTCATTACTTCTCCCCCTTTACAAAGTTTATATTATTATAGTATAAATTAAACCTATTCACAATTTTAAAAATATTGTCTTGCTTTTTGCCTTCCGGCTGCTAGAGTTTCTATAATGAGCAGATTTTACAGAAAATTAAGTGAAAGCGCTTCACCTTCCCCGTTTTTATGTATAATAGATGTAAGATCAAGATAGCATTTGCAGGTGGTGAACTTGTGGAACACAAAAAAACGTATAATGCCAAAGAACTGAAGACACCAAATGGCCATTTAATTATTGAAGGGCCTATTTCCTCGGAAAAACTGGCAAGCTATGAGTTTCATGAAGACCTGACATCTTTCCGCCAGCCTCACCAGCAGCACAAAGCCTTAATAGAGATTGCTGCATTGCCAGAAGGCCGAATCATCATTGCTAGAAATCTCCATACAATCGTCGGGTATGCAACATACCTTTATCCCGATCCGCTTGAACGCTGGTCTGAGGGAAATATGGAGGATTTGATTGAGCTCGGCGCGATCGAGGTGATCCCTGAATTCAGAGGGTTTTCAGTCGGGAAAAATCTTCTCAAAGTATCGATGATGGATGACGCAATGGAAGACTATATTACCATCACAACAGAATATTACTGGCATTGGGATTTAAAAGGAACAGGCCTGAATGTGTGGGAATACCGGAAAGTAATGGAAAAAATGATGAATGCCGGAGGGCTTGAATGGTATGCAACTGATGACCCCGAAATTAGTTCCCATCCCGCCAATTGCCTGATGGCGAGGATTGGGAAAAGGGTGCCAACAGAGTCTATCCAAAAATTTGACCAGCTCCGGTTTAAAAACCGCTTTATGTACTAAGGGGGATTAACCATGATCTTGGAAGAAATCATGAAGAAAAAAGTAGCCACTTTAAAGCCTTCCAATTCAATTGAAGAGGCAATCCTGCTAATGGAAGGCCTCAAAATTCGGCATGTCCCTATTACCAATGAAGAAAACAAGGTAATTGGACTTGTGACAGACCGGGATATAAAGGAAGCAGCCCCTTCCATATTCCGCAGGGAAGAGCACATCGAGGATCTTCAGAAACCCTTGGATACGATTATGAAAAAAGATGTGATAACCGGACATCCTCTTGATTTTGTTGAAGAAACCGCCGCATTATTCTATGAGCAAAAAATCAGCTGCCTTCCCATTGTTCAGGAAAGCCGCCTTGTCGGCATTGTGACTGAAACCGATCTTCTCTACACATTGGTCGAATTGACCGGAGCCCACCAGCCGGGCTCCCAGATAGAAATAAAAGTGCCTAATAAAACTGGCACACTCTGGGAGATTGCCAACGTTGTCCGCAACCGTAAAGCGAATATCCAAAGTGTTCTCGTCTATCCCGACAAACAGGATGATGCCTACAAAATCCTTGTCATCAGAGTGCAGACGATGAACCCTGTCGGCCTGATTCATGATTTGAAGGCAGCCGGCCATCATGTACTCTGGCCGAATATACCAGGTATGCCCATATGAACGATTCTTGTGTTTTTGTTTATTCCGATGAACTGCTTACATACAATTTCGGCAGCAACCATCCTTTCAATCAGTTCAGGATTAAACTGACAATGGATCTGCTCAAAGAAGCAGGTGCTCTTGAAGACTCACATATCATCCGTCCAAGAGCAGCGGTTGATGATGAGCTGGCACTCATACACGACCCTTCCTATATACAGGCTGTTAAGCAGGCTGGAAGAGGGTTGCTTGGCAATGATACAGCGGAAAATTACGGTCTTGGAACAGAGGATACTCCTATATTTGCCGGAATGCATGAAGCAGGTTCCATACTGGTTGGCGGGACACTGACAGCTGTAGACGAGGTAATGAGCGGGAAGGCATTGCATGCCCTCCATCTTGGCGGCGGGCTGCATCACGGTTTCAGAGGTAAGGCATCAGGCTTTTGCATTTATAATGACAGCTCGGTTGCCATAAAGTATTTGCAGGAAAAATACAAAGCACGGGTATTGTATGTGGATACCGATGCCCATCATGGTGACGGTGTCCAGTGGTCTTTTTATGACGATCCTGAAGTCTGTACCTTGTCGCTCCATGAAACAGGGAGATATCTATTTCCGGGTACGGGAAATATTAATGAACGGGGCCAGGGGAAAGGCTACGGATTTTCCTTTAATGTGCCTTTGGACGCATTTACTGAGGATGAATCCTGGCTTCACTCCTATTCCACGGCATTAAATGAAGTAGCTGATTATTTTAAACCGGATATCATCCTGACACAAAACGGAGCAGATGCCCATTACTATGATCCGCTCACCCATTTATACGGAACAATGAAGCTTTTCCGTGAAATACCAAAGCTCGCCCATGAAATCGCCCATCGCTATTGCGAGGGCCGCTGGATTGCTGTGGGCGGAGGCGGCTATGATATTTGGCGGGTTGTTCCAAGGGCATGGGCGCTGATTTGGATGGAAATGACGGGCAAAGAAAACAGCAGTGGCAAGCTGCCGGAAGCATGGGTAGAACGTTGGCAAAAAAAATCCCCTGTGGAACTCCCTTATACATGGGACGATCATTCCGACCTGTATAAGCCAATCCCACGAAAGGCGGAAATTAACGAAAAAAACCTTCTTACACTTGAAAAGGCCCTTTATCCTATCCGTACAAGCAGGCAGTAATAATTTTATTCAAAAAGCCCGGGCGCTTGCCTGGGCTTTCGTTTAATTCGTCGATTTTCTGCTATCAATCCGATGCGGCAAGACAACAATATGCTCTTCCACATTTTCCTTATTCATATATTTCGTCAGCAGCCTCATAGCAACAGCCCCGATATCGTACAAAGGCTGCACAACTGTTGTCAACTGAGGGCGCACCATCATGGAAAGCCTTGTATTGTCCAAGGTGATGACCTCATAATCTTCAGGAACCCTAAAACCTTTGTCCAGGCCCCCATGAACAACACCAAGGGCCATCTCGTCTGATCCGACCATAATGGCTGTAGGGCGCACGTCCATGGACATCAGCTTCTCAATCGCTTCAATCCCCGAGTCATACGTGTAATCACCTTCGACTAAGAGGTCTTCATTATATTCAATTCCCGCTTCTTCAAGCGCTCGTTTATACCCGGTTAGTTTATTTTCACTGTTTTTCGGCTCATGGAGCGGCCCGATGACAAATGCGATATTTTTATGCCCGCGGTCGGTAAATTCTTTTACACTGTCATACACAGCCTGTTCATAATCGATATTGACTGATGGTATTTCTTGTGTCTGCTCGATTGAACCCGCAAGCACAATTGGGACAGGTGATTTTTTGAACTCTTCAACATGCTCGGGGGTGATGTTTCCGCTCATGAATACAAGTCCATCTACCTGTTTTCCAAGCATCGTATTCAGCAAATGCAATTCTTTCTCTTTATTTTGGTCTGAATTACTGAGGATAATATTATACTTATACATTGTTGCAATATCTTCAATTCCCCTAGCCAGTTCGGCAAAGAAGATATTCGAGATGTCAGGAATGATCACTCCGACAGTTGTTGTTCTTTTGCTGGCCAGCCCTCTGGCCACTGCGTTTGGCCTGTAGCCAAGCCGATCAATCACTTCCATCACTTTTTTTCTCGTAGCTGGTTTAACATTCGGGTTTCCATTTACTACCCTTGATACCGTTGCCATTGATACGTTCGCTTCTCTGGCAACATCGTAAATTGTTATATTCATTCACTAAACACTCCTTAAAAACAAGCCATTTTAGTTATTTTGCGGCAAAATCAAACATACTAGTCATCGTACTTTGTGAGCCCGTAAACATACTTGTTGTTTTTAATCATACGATATGCAGGAAAAAGCTGCAATGAATACTCCCTAAAAAGTCAGAAATGCCTTCTGTTCAGGGAACAGAAGGCAAAATCAACAAGACTATGAACGAACAAAACTGGTTGCGGTTATTTCATTGAAGAAATGGTCGAATTGCTTCAGGTTCATTTGCTGGGCAGAATCCGAAAGCGCTACAGCTGGATCAGGATGGACCTCCGCCATAACACCATCGGCGCCAATGGCAAGGGCGGCCTTTGCCGCAGGAATCAGTAAATCCCTTCTGCCTGTTGAATGAGTGACATCGACCATGACCGGAAGATGCGTTTCCTGCTTAAGGATTGGAACCGCAGTTATATCAAGGGTGTTCCGCGTTGCTTTTTCATACGTCCTAATTCCGCGTTCGCAAAGAATAATGTTTCCATTTCCCTGCGACATGATATATTCTGCAGCGTTGATGAACTCTTCAATTGTCGCTGCTATTCCCCGCTTTAGCAAAATTGGCTTGCTTGCCTGCCCTGCGGCTTTCAGTAATTCAAAGTTTTGCATATTCCTGGCCCCGATTTGAATGACATCAAGGTATTCTTCGGCCATTTCAATATCAGCAGGATTAACAATTTCACTGATAACTGCAAGATTATATTCTCGAGAAACCTGCTTTAATATTTTCAGGCCTTCCACTCCAAGACCCTGGAAATCGTAAGGAGAAGTCCTTGGTTTATAGGCGCCTCCGCGAAGCAGTTTCAGTCCTTTTTGTTGTAAATGCCTCGCAACCTGGGCGACTTGCTCATACGACTCGACAGCACAAGGGCCAAACACGAAATGCGGTTTGCCGTCACCGATGTTTTGACCGTTTACTTCAACTAGTGTATTCTCGGGATGTTTTTTCCTTGAAACAAGCAGTGCCTTGCTATGGTCATCTTTTTGCAACTCCAGGCTTGCTTTAAAAATCTCCTTAAAAATATGCTCAATGGTGGAATCCTCAAAAGGACCCTCATTTTTTTGTTTAATAATATCGAGCATTTTTCTTTCCCGAACAGGATCGAATCGGTATACCCCCTGGTTTTCCTTTACCCGGCCGATTTCCTGTGCCAGTCGTCCGCGCTCATTAATAATATCAAGCAGTTCCATGTTCAGTTCATCAACCCGTGAGCGCAGCTTATCTAATTCATTCATTCTCTTCCATCCTTTCTGTTCCCAACTACTGCCTGGCGTCTTGTTGATCATTAGGCTGGCAAAAGCCCTTCTTGCGAATTTTCGTATAATAGTGACTATTATACTTTATTGATAAAACTTTGTCACCCTTTTTTCTTTAATAATTAAACGCTTTTAAGCGCTAAAGTGATTTTGGAGGTTATATACATATATATTATGTCCCCATCAAAACGGAACTAAATACAAAAATTTTACTGGCCTTCATCAACGGCTGACGCTAGGTATTACCGAAAAATAGTGCCACGAATAGAATTCAATGTTCTCTTTTTAGGAGAAAATCTTAAAAGGCAATATAAGCGGAGAATTTCCCTCTATTTTAAAAAAAGGGGCTTATAGGGAAGATATAAGGGTAATAATTCCGCTTATCGTCTCTGGATATGGCAAAATTCAATGATTTGGATAAGATAGAGGGAAAAACTACTCTTATTTCAAGGAATATATAGGCATTTCCCAATATAAGGGGAAATTCTCCCTTTATTTTTTAAACAGATGGGGATCCACTTTTACATTCATAACAGGAATTGTTATTTATTATGTATTGCAGCCACATCTTCCTATAATACGGTGGCGGCGAGAATCTGCACCTGGTTGTTTCCTAACGAACGAAAAAGGCATCACGCGGATGCCTTTTAACTTATAGCGGCTTCAGCAAGAGACCGCTTTGTAATTTTCCAATGAGATGCGTTCCAGGCGGGCTTCCCATCAACAAAGAGAATTGCCTGTGGTGACTCATGCTCAATTCCATATTTTTCAGCAATGTAGTTTGAAAGCGGCCGGGATTCCTGGACAATCAGCATCCATGAAGGAATCTCTTCCTGACCTGCAAATTCACCGTACTCTTCGAATGCTGCATGTGAAATCGGGCAGGTACTGCTATGCTTCAAGATCATTACTTTCTTTTCCTTTTGCAAAACTTCCTCGAGCTGTTCAATCGATTCCAGTGTGTTGATCAATGGTTCCACTCCCCTTATCAATTATCTAGACATTAGAAAACGGTGAAGCAATCGTATCACTTCACCGCTTCTCCGTGCAAATATTTGGCCCGGGTGAAACTATTTTAGCTATTGTACTTACTCTCTTCCTCATCCAATGCTTCTTTAATATCCTCAAGCTTCTCCTTAACTTCCGTATCATCTGCAAGTGTCAGTTCCTCAAACGGCTTATTCGACATTTCCAACGGGATGTACTCCGTCTCATCTTCCTGTTCATCTGCGCCCTGCTCTCCAAGATTTTCAGTATTGCCCTTCACCTTATCCATCAAATTGGAAGATTGCTGGGCGACCGCCTGGGTAAGAGACGACGTTTTTTCTTTTGTCATCGTTGTGAGTTCATTTGTTTTCTCCACCATCGTGTCCTTCATTTGCGCTGTTCTTTCTTTAAGTACCGCAGCCTGCCCGGATACCGTTTCCCTCATCTCACGCCCTGATTTTGGAGCCAGGAAAAGGGCCGCAGCTGCACCAATCAGACCACCAATAACAGCACCTGTAAGAAAATCCCTTGAAGTAACATTCCGATCCTCGTAATCCCTCATATCATTGTCTCTGCCTGCCATACGAATTGCCTCCTTATTGTAATTTAGCCCTTTGTTTTTTGGGCTCAATCAATTCCCTCTTCACATCAGCCGCCGCGGCAGCCTGTTTCCTAGCATTCCACTTGTCCTTCAATTCAAGAAGAACATTGCTCCATTGGACAATTTGGGAAATTTTTTCTTTGTTCTGGTCAATCTGCCTGTCAACTGACCCAACAATCGTCTGTACCGATTGGTTAAACTTGTTGACTGACTCCCCGACACCCTTTACTGCATCTACGACTGTGTTCAAGCTTTCTGATTTCCTGTGTATATCATCCGCTAGAGCATTCGTTTTATGCAAAAGTACTGCCGTCTCCTTTGTCACGCCGTCCAGCTGTCCTTCAAGCCCAACAAGAGTCTTTGAAACACTCTCAAGGGTAACCTGGAGTGATTTCAATGTTTTCGATAAGGAAATGACCAATACGAGGAACGCAATGGCAATGACTGCCACGCTTAAATAAAGAATGATTTCCATATGTTACACCTCCGTTAATTACATTTACTTTTACCCGTACCTTTTCTCACTAAACAGGTACCTCTAATATTATTTCCATAAAACTATTTTTTTTCCTTCTAAAAGAAAAGAAATGTTTCCGCCAAGAATCGAGCCCATTTTATCAACATTATCTTTGCTTTCGGTTAAACTAAAAGGGACATATCTAAAGTAGTTGTTGATTTCCACTCCGGGCACACGCTTTCCGCGGGGCGTCAGTGGAGCCTCCTCGGCGCTTTAGCGCCTGTCAGTCTAGCTACAGCGCCTAGGGGCTCGGGGTCTTAAGCCAATCCGTCAAGAAGGCAAACTGCGCCTTCTGGCCGGCTTGTCTTAAGCCTGTCGCCCCACCAAGGCGCTTCCGCTTTTCATGGGGTCTCCACCTTGCCGCTGCATCCCGCCGGAGTCGGTGCCCTCCGCTTCAATCAACTTAGTTGCAAAAATAACTTAAACAATGGAGGCAGTAAACATGAAGGATCCAAGAATCTCAACGCTTGCCAAGAACCTGATCAACTATTCTGTCCAGCTCCAAAAGGGAGAAAAGGTATTGATCGAAAACTTCGGTCTACAACGCGAACTCGTAAACGCGCTTGTGAAAGAAGCCTATGTGGCTGGGGGATACCCATTTGTCCTGTTAAAGGACCATCAAGTTGACCGGTCACTCCTTCTAGGGGCACAGGAAGAGCAATATTCAATGATGGCTGATTTTGAAGCAGCAGTCATGAAAGAAATGGATGGATACATAGGGCTTCGTTCAGGGGACAACATTAGCGAACACGCAGATGTCCCGGATGAGAAAATGAAAATCCACGGCAAGACCATTGGCAAAAAGGTCCACCGCGATATTCGTGTGCCAAACACGAAATGGGTTGTCCTCCGCTACCCAACTTCTTCAATGGCCCAGCTGGCAAAAATGAGCACTGAGGGATTTGAAGATTTTTATTTTAACGTATGTAACCTTGATTACAGCAAAATGGATGAAGCAATGAACAGCCTTGTCGAGCTAATGGATCGGACGGATAAAGTGAGAATCAAAGGGCCGGGAACGGATCTAACCTTCTCTATCAAGGATATCCCGGCAATCAAATGTGCCGGCCGCCTCAACATTCCAGATGGTGAAGTGTATACCGCGCCAGTGCGAGATTCCGTAAATGGCGTCATTACTTACAATACTCCTTCGCCGTACCAGGGCTTTACTTTTGAAAATGTCAAACTGACATTCAGAGACGGAAAAATAGTTGAAGCCGAATCCAATGATACAGAGCGCATCAACAAAATTTTTGACACAGATGAAGGTGCACGCTATATCGGCGAGTTTGCCATCGGCGTCAACCCGTACATCCAGCATCCAATGCAGGATATCCTGTTCGACGAGAAAATTGATGGGAGCTTCCACTTCACACCTGGGCAATGCTACGATGATGCTTACAACGGCAACCATTCCAACATCCATTGGGACATGGTCAACATCCAGCGCCCCGAATACGGCGGCGGGGAAATCTACTTCGACGATGTGCTGATTCGTAAAGACGGAAAATTCGTTGTACCTGAGCTCGAGAAATTGAATCCAGAAAATCTAAAATAATGAAAAGGATGCAGGTCCGCCTGCATCCTTCTTATTTTACGCACTAAATGCTTTTTCGTATGCTTCCTGGAATTTCTGGATATCTCCCGCGCCCATGAAGATAATGACGCTTCCTTGATGTTCTCGAAGAATCTTAGTGCTCTCCTCTGAAATCACTTCGGCGCCGCCAATCTTCTCTTCCAGATCCTTAATTGTCAGCTTGCCATGGTTTTCACGTGCTGATCCGAAGATATCACACAAATAAACCTTATCAGCCAGGTTCAAGCTGTCGGCAAATTCCTGAAGGAACGCCTGTGTCCTTGTAAACGTATGTGGCTGGAATACAGCCACGATTTCTCTGTCGGGGTATTTTTGCCTGGCAGCATCCAGGGTTGCCTTAATTTCAGTCGGATGGTGCGCATAGTCATCGATGACCGTCTGGTCGCCTAATTCCTTTTCAGAAAATCTCCGCTTAACCCCTTCAAAGCTGAGCAACTGTTCCTTCACGATCTCAACATCAATTCCTTCATAGTGGCATAACGCAATGACCCCCAATGAGTTCAGGATATTATGATCCCCAAAGGAAGGAATGTAGAAAGAATCATAGAACGTATTACGGACAAACACATCGAAAGTTGTCCCTTTTGGGCTTTTATTGATATTCCGGGCCCGGAAATCATTATCCTCGTTAAATCCATAAAACAGTACCGGAACTTTTGCCTGGATTTTCTGCAGCTGTTCGTCATCGCCGCAGGCAAAAATTCCTTTCCTGACTTGAAGCGCCATCTCTTGGAATGCTGAAAATACATCATCTATATTTGCAAAATAATCAGGATGGTCAAAATCGATATTCGTCATAATTGCATAGTCCGGGAAATAAGAAAGAAAATGCCTTCTGTACTCACATGCTTCAAAAACAAAATAGGCCGCATCCTTCTCGCCTTTTCCTGTTCCATCGCCAATCAAATAGGAAGTGGGCTTAGCCCCTTTCATGACATGCGCAAGCAAACCGGTCGTCGATGTTTTCCCGTGTGCCCCGGTCACTCCAACGCTTATGAAGTTTTGCATAAAGTCCCCTAAAAAAGTGTGATAGCGAATCACTTGCAAACCTAACCTCACAGCTTCTTGAATTTCCTCATGAGTGTCGGGATATGCGTTGCCCGCGATAACAACCATGCCCGGTTGTATATTTTCTTTTTGAAATGGAAGGATCTTTATTCCAGCTTTTTCAAGAGCCTGTTGGGTGAAAAACCGCTTTTCGACATCTGAGCCCTGCACTTCATAATGCATGTCGTGAAGTACATGTGCAAGTGCACTCATTCCGGATCCCTTGATCCCCACCAAATGGTAAATAGTCATATAAAGAACCTCCAACAAACTTCTTTCTGTAAATCAGTATATGACAGGATACAGCGATTGCTAATTGGAAATAGTTGCCGTATCCTTGCTTTCTAAAACATATTATTAAATTATACCATGTTTGCCTTTGAAACACTAAATACTATTATTTACAGTATCTGCCCAAATGATTTTTACATACAGTTTAATATTGCACCGAACCGGCCGCCTGGATGGATTCCAGATCAGTCTCGGAAATCAGGACATCTCTCGGTTTGCTGCCCCTGGCCCCCGAAATATAGCCTGCTACTTCCATCATATCAATCAGCCTTGCCGCTCGGTTATAGCCTACTTTGAAACGCCTTTGGAGGCTTGAGGTCGAGGCTCCGCCCTGTTCAATGACAAACTCGCACGCCTCGTAAAAAAGCTCATCTTCCTCTTCGGTAACCTGTGCTTTTTTCAGTAGTTCTTCCTGCTCGAACAAATAGTTGGGGCTTCTTTGCTCCCGCGCAAAAGAAACGACCTTATCGATTTCGGCATCAGACACAAAGGTTCCCTGCAGCCTTACCGGCTTTGATGATCCATTCTCCAGAAACAGCATATCTCCGCGACCGAGCAACCGCTCGGCTCCTGAAATATCAATGATTGTCCTCGAGTCTACCTGTGAAGAAACCGAAAAGGCAATACGTGTCGGTACATTCGCTTTAATCAGGCCGGTGATGACATCTACTGATGGCCGCTGTGTAGCAATGATTAAATGAATGCCGCAAGCCCTCGCTTTTTGGGCGATCCGGCAAATAGCTTCCTCTACATCAGCAGGGGCCATCATCATTAAATCAGCCAGCTCATCGATAATGATAACAAGAAACGGCAATTTATCTGAATACCGCTTAGTCTCCATGGCGAGTTCATTAAAACGGTTAATATCGCGAACCCCCGCATGCGCGAATAATTCATACCGCTTTTCCATCTCTTCGACTGCCCATTTTAGCGCCGCCGTAGCTGCCTTAACGTCTGTTATAACAGGGCTGACAAGATGAGGAATCCGGTTATAAGGCGCAAGCTCAACCATTTTCGGATCGATGAGCAAAAGCTTCAAGTCATCCGGGCTCGCTTTGTAAAGCAGGCTGACTAAAATGGAATTAATACAGACACTCTTACCCGAGCCAGTTGCGCCGGCAATCAGGCCATGCGGCATTTTCTTCAGATCGGTGACAATCGGTTTCCCGGAAATATCAAGCCCCAGTACAGCTGTTAGTGGTGAAGCACTTTCCATGAATAAAGGGGTGCCGATGATTTCACTAATCAATACTGGCCGCGATTTTGGATTTGGCACTTCAATCCCGATCGTATGCTTGCCGGGAATCGGCGCTTCAATCCTGATGTCTCGGGCTGCCAGGCTCAATTTAATGTCATCAGATAGATTCGTTACCTTATTCACTTTTACGCCCGGTTCCGGCTGAATTTCAAATCTTGTTACAGATGGTCCCTGGGTTACATTGACCACTTTTGCACCAACATTGAAATTAAACAGAGTCGTATCCAGCATCTGCTTCCTCTCCGCAAGCCAGGCCGGATCTCCTTCAGCTTGTACCGGCGGGTTTAGCAAGGACAGGCCGGGAAATGAATAGTCATTGTCTATAACTGGTTTCACTTCAGGCGCGCTACTAGATGGTCCTTCTTTTATAAGCTCTTTCCTTGCATCTGGCAGAGGCGATTGCCTTCTCTCAGCCGCTTTTTGTTCCAGCTTTCTTTTATCTTGCTTCAGCATCAGAACATTGAAAGGAAGATGAGAGCGTGCTTTTGTAGACCGTGTTGTCGGTGAAGGAATCGTTTCCTTTAGAGCTGGTTTATCGGCAGTTGCCTCATCCACATCGAAGCTCGCTTCACTTTGACTCGCTGTAGTTTCAGTTAATGCGGATGAAGCTGTATGAACTGCCGAGGAATCGGCTTCAACTGCAGACTCCTGATTGTCTTCAGCTGTTTCCTCAACCAGCTCATCAAGTCCGGTCGTTCCTTTATAAGGACTAACCTCTGTTTCTTCCATCTCCCCAGAAGGTTCCATAAGAATGGCGTGCCCCTCTGTTTTGACCAAGGATTCCACTGCCTCAGGCAACGCAGGTTTTAAGTCAGTCTCATGTTCCTTCGTGGCTTCTAGTCCGCCAACCTCTGAAACACGTAAGACTGCTAAGGCTTCTTCTAATGAACAAGCTTCATTTTCCTGCTGCATAGAAGACTCTACACTGTCATCCTGTTGAAAATGGTCAGGAGTTTTTGCTTGTTCTATGTAAATGGAATCAATTGTGGAATCTTCCACGGAAATAAATCCATTTAATTCATATTCAACTTCTTCCTCTTTATTAACCTTTTCATTCGTTTTTGCAAAACCATAAATGGGGGAAGGGATGTAAGTTGGCGTAAACGGCCTGACTCTCTTAACTGGACGTTCATCGGTTTGTTGCTCTTTCACCCTGTTTTGGCTGCTTATTGGCTCCTGTTTTTTTTCTGAAGAAACATTTCTTTCCTCTCGATGAAGCTTTTTATCATCTGGAATAAGGGGGAAACGAAAATTTCCTTTTGGATATTCAAAAGCAACTTTCACATCAAGTTCCTTAAAGGAACGTCTCTCTCTTTGCTCGATACGGGATTCTATTTCATCGTTATATTCATCCTCAATGTCTCTAAATAACCTTTGGTACAAACTTTTAAATAAACTCAATTCTATCACTCTTTCCCAAAACTTCTTCTCTCTATTTTATCAGGATTTCGCGAAACTTCGACAGGATTCACCGATTATTAGCGAAAAAACGAATGAATAGTCCAATAGTAACACGTTTAGGAAAGAAAAGATGATAACAGAATGATTACAAATTTATTTCAAAGGGCGTCTCGGCCTTTTTACCGGTCTGTTTTTGCCTAGGATGAAGATTGGTTCCAACTCACCGTTTTCGAACAGAAAGGACAAGGCCGTTACGGGTACTTTTCCATCCGCAAAAAAACTCATGGCCATCTGAGCGAGCACATCATAACCTGTGTCATTCACGATATCCGCAATGATTAAAACGTCCTGATGAGGAATGGCCAATGCCATTGTCCCTGACATCCTTGTCTGCATTTCCACAAGAAACCCTTTATTCAATACCCGGCTTGCATCATAGCCATCATTCGTGTTCAGAAAATAAAAAGTGTTTCCGGCTACAGTGTCCTCTTTTACCGGCACAGGCAGGGATCTGACATTGAACATCGCCATTTCCCGTATTCTCCTCGGTTCCCAGCCTTCTTTTTGCAAAAGCTTCGAATCAATCAATCTGTATGACTTGCCCATGTCATAGGCATAATAAATCCGGGTTTCAGCAGTGTGCTCATCATAGAGGAAAGGGTTGCCCTCTTCCGCTTCTTCAGGGAAGGAAGCGGAACGGATGACAGGCAAAACTTTCTTTTCCCCGCCCGACATTTGCGGGTCACTGTCCATCGCTTCCAGACCTTCATCTATGTAATAGACGACTTCATCAATCGCTTTTTCCTTGCTTTGATGCCACCTGGCAACAATTCCGGGGAGCGATACAGTGATGCCTTTTCCGCTTTCTTCGCTTTCTACTCTCAGCTCATCTTTATCACGATCATAGGAAAACGTTCTGCCTGGCTTCGAAAGCCTTTCCTCTAGGGTTTTTCTCATTTTCCGGCTGTCCATTTTCATATCTATGCCTCCAATATCATCATTTTCAATTTCTTTACCTTTTCTGTGTTAAACCTGGTTGTTGATTTCCACTGCGCAAAGGAGAGCTTCTTAGAATAATCATCGCAGGGACACAAAGGAAAACTCCAAGGAATTTGCATCGCAGAGACAGGCGATCTTTGCCTGTCTCGAGGCACACGCTTTCCGAGGGGCGAAGCTGCCACCTGGAATAGCTTCCTCGAATACTCTGTGGCGCAGGAGCATCAAACCGCTTATGCGACTCCATTACTCCTCTGAATCGAATTCCTGTCGCATAGAAAGCACTTATGCGACTCCATTACTCCTCTGAATCGAATTCCTGTCGCATAGAAAACACTTATGCGACTCCATTACTCCTCTGAATCGAATTCTTGTCGCATAGAAAACACTTATGCGACTCCATTACTCCTCCGGAACGAATTCCTGTCGCATAGGAAGCGCTTATGCGACTCCATTACTCCTCTGAACCGAATTCCTGTCGCATAGAAAGCACTTATGCGACTCCATTACTCCTCTGAATCGAATTCCTGTCGCATAGAAAGCACTTATGCGACTCCATTACTCCTCTGAATCGAATTCCTGTCGCATAGAAAGCACTTATGCGACTACAAACCCGATCTGGAACGGAATCCTGTCGCATAGGAAGCGCTTATGCGACTCCATTACTCCTCTGAATCGAATTCTTGTCGCATAGAAAACACTTATGCGACTGCATTACTCCTCCGGATCGAATTCCTGTCGCATAGAAAGCACTTATGCGACTACAAACCCGATCTGAACCGAATTCCTGTCGCATAGAAAACGCCACGAAGGAAATGCGTTAGTACAAAGAAAGAAGCAAAAAAACTCCATCTCCGTTAAGAGATGGAGGATGGGTCATTAACGCAGGCCTGTCATGAAACCGGTGATTTCTTCAGGCGTTTTTCTGTCCTTACTAACAAACCGCCCAAGTTCTTCCCCGTTTTCAAAACCAATGAAACTTGGTATTCCATATACATCAAGCTGCTGACATAGATCAATGAACTTGTCCCTGTCTACATATACAAACGAAAAATCGCTGAACTTTTCTTCAATTTCCGGCATGACTGGCTCGATCACTCTGCAGTCAGGGCACCAGTCGGCTGAAAACATAAACACATGTTTGCCCGAAGCCATTAACTCCTCGAATTGCTCCATTGACTCTAACTGTTTCATCACTCTATTCCTCCCGTTCCACCAAATCGCAACAATCTTTCCTTCATAATATCAATCAACGTTCCTCTGGTCTAATCCTTTGATTTCTGCCTGCTTTATAACATTCCCCAGAACGCATGGAAACAAACAGAAAAGCGGAAGGCTTCCAAAGCCATTCCGCTCCCATTTCATTTTTTGAATTCAACCGAATTGGCAATTTGCATCAATGTCTTTGCCTCTTCATCCAGGCTGCTCGTCTTTGTCTCCGTCGTAATTTTTACTCCGCCGACACCGGCTGTAAGGATGTTCATATCATCCTCCAGCCTTTCAATAAGGATAAATCCAAGCTTACCTTTGCCCTGGAATTGTTCGTCTGTTTCAAGCTCTTCATATTGGGCAACGGATGCTTCGTAAACAACCTTGCTTTCCTTGCTTTCATTTTGGTTGTAAAAGAGAATATATGTTTTCGAGCCATTTTTAAGGATAATATTATTTGGCTTTCCTTCTTTTATCTCGAAACCAAAAGGCAAATAAAACCCAATTTCCCCTGTATTCTTGTTTGTGTTTTGTGACTTCTCCTCAAACGCAGCTTTTGCAGCCTCAACTGCTTGCTTGCTCTTATCCTCATAGGAGGCATTTGAGCACCCTCCTAGCAAAAAGACAGCCATTAGAAGCGTTACAAACCCTTTCCTAACAATTCTCATCATTTTCCCTCCCGGCAGGTATCCGCAAAATCGAAATGCCTGCCCAAGGTCAGGAACGCAGGAAATCAGGTTGTGTCGATTTTTGCGAATCAGTCGACAAAAAATTTGTTTCTTATTCTATCATACTCCCGCAAAGAAAGACTGACAACCCTTCATTTTGGCTGCGCAGCTGGAATTGAGAGGGGATTAAGGTTATTTTTTCTGTATTCATATTGCCCCGCTAAAAGCTTTGTTACATGCGTGAACATTTCTGTCCTGCTGATTTGCCCGTTTGTAAAAACTCCGACTGCACCCTCATTTTCCCGTATGTCCTTTTTCTTTGTATAATCATCCATTACAGGTCCTAGTTCTCTGCCGGCTAAAAGCTTACCGGCTATCTCATCAGGCAGTGGAATCCTTGCCCCTCCCGCAATGATTGGAGGAAAGCCCTCTTGGACAAGCGCGCCCCAGTTACAAAGAAACAGGCCATGTTTTGTCGCATTTACGCCTCCTTCAAGACCAATCCCAATTTCACCATTCCCTTCCTCTAACGCCGCATGAGCCCGGTTAATCGCACCTTCAATCGTTTCTTCATCAGAAAAAGGCTGGGCCGATACACCTGATGGGATATCCATCGCGATAAATTCAATGGAGTCATCTGTTTGAAATGCATTTTTAACGGCGGAGACTTTCGCCGGATTTTTTGAACCAATTATGATTTTCATACTTGAACCTCCGTGATGACATGGTGTTATTCTGGAAAAACTTGTCATAAAAAAAAGGGGGGGCCTTCGCTATTATTCCAAGCGAAGGCCCCTGATTATTGTCCCTTTATCATTATTGACCTTAGCTTTCCAGTTTTCAGCTGTTCGATTTAATCGTTTCGACTGTCGTTTTATCAAAAGACTTGACCAGTCTTACAAGTAGTTCTTTTGCCGCGGCATAGTCATCTACATGCATGATTGACGCATGGGTGTGGATATAGCGCGCGCAAATACCTATTACAGCGCTCGGAATTCCTTCTAAAGAAGTGTGGACCCGACCGGCATCAGTTCCGCCAGGAGAAACGAAATATTGATACGGAATGTTGTGGGTTTCAGCTGTATCGAGGATGAATTCCCTCATGCCGCGATGAGTAACCATCGTTCTGTCCAATATCCTCAAGAGCGTCCCTTTTCCAAGTTGGCCGAACTCTTCTTTATTTCCTGCTGCATCATTTGCCGGGCTCGCATCCAACGCGAGGAATAAATCCGGTTTAATCAGATTCGCCGCTGTCTGGGCGCCGCGGAGGCCAACTTCCTCCTGGACGGTTGCCCCTGAATAAAGTGTATTTGGCAACTCCACGCCATGGACCTCTTCAAGCAATTCAATCGCAAGGCCGCATCCGTAACGGTTATCCCATGCTTTTGCCAAAATCTTTTTCGGATTCGCCATCGGGGTAAACGGACAGATTGGAAGGATTTGCTGCCCCGGATGGATTCCAGCCTTCTCAGCATCTTCTTTGTCATCAGCGCCAATATCAATCAGCATGTTTTTTATTTCCATAGGTTTTTTCCGCTGTGTTTCATCCAGAAGATGCGGTGGAATCGATCCAATCACTCCGACCACCGGTCCGTTTTCTGTTATGATCTGGACACGTTGGGCAAGCAGAACCTGGCTCCACCAGCCGCCGAGGGGCTGGAATCGAATCATCCCATTCGCAGTGATTTGGGTAACCATAAAACCCACTTCATCCATATGACCGGCAACCATTATTCTCGGGTTGCCTTCTTTCCCCTTTCTCACGCCAAAAATACTGCCGAGATTATCGTAGATCAATTCATCGGAAACAGGCTCGAGGCGCTTCCTCATATAGTTTCTTACGGCATGTTCATTCCCGGGCGCTCCGGGAAGTTCGGTTAATGTTTTAAATAAATTTAACGTCTTTTCGTTCATTTCGCATCTCCCTACCTCTAAACAGAACCATTGCGGCTGCCTAATTTTATGTACAGGAATAGTTTACAGAACTTTCAGGATTGTTGCCAATTCTGTATACGAAACAGTACTCCCTCATATACCATCTAGGATATACTATACTAGACGATATCCTCAAACAAAGGGGCGGAATGGAATGAATTGGAAATCTTTTTTACTCGGCGCCGCCGCAGGCGCAGCAGGTGCTTATGCAGTGAATACAGCAATTGGCCATAATCGGGATGTACCTGCCCAGAAGGTTTTGAACCATACCAAGGATCAATTCAAGCTTTCAGGACCCGTCAATGGCTCCTGGATCCACATGGAATCAATGCCTTACGATAAAAACGGCATACACTATCGGGTTTATAAAGGCGGCATCACCAGAATTTCCCCAAATCTTGAAAGTTCCGGCGAGCAATATGAATTTGTTGCAGATGCCACGACAGGGACCATATTGGATGTCCATCGACTATAGGAAGAAACGGCTCGGAGACAGGCGTTATGCCAGTCTCCTTGTCTCGTTACCGCTCGCGCTTTACACTGTCAGAAATCTCTCCTTGCTCATCCCATTTCACAGCCCTGTAGAAAGCATCGTGATAAAACGTAAACCAGGCTCCTCTTTCTCTCCCACGGTTAATCCATTTCTGTTTTGCAAAAATAGAGTCCATCGGATAGTCATCATACGCTAGTACCCAGAGCGGATTCAGGTGGGCGTGGGTCGGCATCAGGTCAGCCATGTGAATTGCCATTTCTCCCCCGTCCTCAATCACGATAATCGAGTGGCCGTCACTATGCCCGCCAGTATGAATCATAGTAAATGGCCCATGTTTCCATTCGTTTTCAAATGGCTCGACCTGGCTTTCAATTGCTTCCCAGTTCTCTTTCCAGTATGTATTCCTTGAGCGGATATTCGGATTCCTCATCTCGTCCCACTCCACATTGGAAGCGATGATTTTTGCATTCGGAAAAACGGAAGAATGAGAGCCATCGCCTTCAGGCTTTGTCAGCCCGCAAGCATGGTCAAAATGAAGGTGTGTCATCAGGACGTAGTCAATGTCCTCCGGTATAAGAAGATATTTTTCAAGCCAGGCTTCAAGTTTGGATTCCTCTGTCGCACCATAATTCCTTTTTTGCTTATCTGTCAACTTACCGTTCCCCATCCCAGATTCAATCAAATAGTTTTTCCCGTTATGCTGAATCAGGATTGGATCAGAGCGCAGCTCGATCTGATTTTTTTCATTGCACGGATACCTTTTTTCCCATAACGGCTTTGGCACCACTCCAAACATCGCCCCGCCATCCATATGAGTTACCCCTCCCCTGAGCCAGACAAGCTCAAGATTGCCGATTTTCAATTTCTCCATTGACGTCCCTCCTCTTCGTACTTTTCTCATTTTACCATTAATGATTGTCGTTTTCCGTTTTCGACCCCATGGATTTTGATTAACTTAACCCTTGAAGTGGGAGCTGCAAAACTGTCATGTAAATGGAGGGTTATGTGACAGCTCGACGGCAAAAACACGGTGGGCTGTCACGGAACGGCCTCCATAACGAAAACAAAGGCACTCACCCACAAGGATGAATGCCTTTAGCTTATGTTCTGTATTGTACTTCACATCTGTAGATTCTGTTTCCTTTTCCGGAAAATTTCTCTTCATACTCGGTCATGATATTTCCTTCGAATTCACTGTTATGCAAATCTAAGCTGATATCCTTAAGCAGCAGCCCATATTCAGAAAAGCTGACGAGCGAGTATTCAAATAGGCCCTGGTTATCGGTTTTAAAATGAATTTCTCCGCCATCGACCAATATTTGCTCATACAACTCAAGGAAGGTTTTATAGGTCAGGCGCCGCTTCTCATGCCTTGTTTTCGGCCATGGGTCGGAAAAGTTTAAATAAAGGCGGCTGACGTCATTTTTTGCAAAATAGGAAAGCAGTTCAGCAGCATTAACGTTCAACAGCTTCACATTTGGCAATTCAGCATCAATCAGGCGGTCAAGAGCCGATGCGAGTACACCTTGATGAAGTTCGATGCCCAAATAATTAATCTCGGGGTTTGCTTCCGCCATTCCGGTGATGAACCGGCCCTTACCTGTTCCTACCTCGATATGGAGGGGATGGTTGTTTCCGAATACTTCATGCCATTTTCCTTTATGTTCTTCCGGGGCTGCAATGACATATTGTGGATATTGGGCGATTTTCTCCCCGGCCCATGGTTTATTGCGAAATCTCATCAGTGACACTCCTATTTTAAAATATGAAAAGCGTCGAGGGCCTTTTCGTCCAGAGGCGCCCGAAGCAGTAACTTACAAATAAACACTTTATTAGTTTTAGCACGAACTTTCCTCTTCTGCAAGCCGTTCATGCCTATTCTTTGTATAAACAAGTAAGGGAATCCATAAGCTAGACATGGATTCCCCGCATAACAGTATAGAAGAAAGGATTGAGACACTATGCCATTGAGCACCCGGGATCAGGCATCTATCCTGAAAGACATATTAACAAATCATCTCGATGACTGCTGTGGTTCAGTTGCCGAATGTGAGCAAGTTGAACGGCTAGTCAAATCACTCATGGTGAATACAGGCATGAACAAAAATGTGAAAGGCATCCTTCAGGAAATCTATGAATACAGCCAGCACGGCGCGCAGAGCGCTAATTTGGATGCGCATATCGAATCCCATCAGTCTCAGCTGAACAATTGGGTCAATGATATTGATCAATTCTCAGCGGAACTAGACTAAGTTGGTTAAAAATTGTTCCCACTTTTCCATTTCCTTATGGCGGCCTTTCAGCTTATGCCACTGGACAGATTCAATTGTCTCGGCGGTGACATACCATTTCATCCGCAGCCGCAGGGAATCGGTCAGTGCAATGCCGTAACGGTTTAGCCAGTCTTCCCAGTTTTCTTCCGGAATGTACCAATAGAGGAGCATGCCCAGGTCAATGGCAGGATCGCCAACCATCGCTCCATCCCAGTCTATTAAATACAATCGGCTGTCTTTGCCAAGCAGCCAGTTATTATGATTGAGATCACAATGGCAGACAACTTGCTCGTCATGATGCACATTCCCTACTTCCTTTTGCAAAAAAAGAAGCGCCCTCCGAATCGAAGGCAATTCAGCCACCTGCCGGTCCAAGCCATCTCCCAGCTGTGCCAGTATTCTTTCCGGATGGACGGGAGTCTTGCCCAAACGCAGCAGCATGGACAGCAGCGGCTTGGACGTGTGGATTTTTTTTAAAAGCTTCGCCACCCGCTTATCACCCATTTCTGCGGGCTGGAGCTCCCGTCCGCTCTTCCATTGCTGGGCAGTGATGACATCGCCATTTTCAAGCCGTTTTGTCCACACAAGTTTTGGCACGATTCCTTCAGCAGATAAAACAGCTAAAAAAGGCGAAGAATTCCTTTTTAAAAAAAGCTGCTGCTCTCGGTGCCTCGCAAAAAATGCTTTCCCCGTGGCTCCCCCGGCCGGGGTTATTTCCCAATCTTCCCCTAAAATATAGTCCACAGTAAGTCACCTACATTATGTCCGGCCGCCGTCGGTATTTGTTAGGCGGATCTATTTTTGCCAAAGTCATGATTGCAGTAAGAAAAGCGTAAGCGTCCGTTAAGCGCCGTATGGACTGGAGGGCCCCGATGGAGATAAAGGAAACACGATGAGCGTGAGCGAATCGATGTTGACTTATCGTAGCGAGGGGACCGAAGTACACTAGGCGCTGGGCGCTGGAGCTAGACAAACTTTATACAGTCTTATATTAAAAAAGACAGCTATTGTCATATCTCGTGCAATAGCTATCTTTAAATTTTAGCTTCTTTCGCCAATTTTCGTCAAGGGGAAGAGGACAGAAAAACAAAATATTGGATTATTTTTTCAAAAACACCATGAGACTGACTGGTTCGGATACGACTTTTTCTCCATCAGGGATGACTCTTAACGGTGCGGTTCCAGCTTGCAGGTCATCGGCTAAGACTGCCCATTCTCCTCGCGGGAGCTCAATATGATGGATGAAAGCGGTCGGGTTTACGAGCAATAGCATCTTTTCATCCTTTCCGTTTTCATAGGAAAAACCAATTAACGGATAATCGAGCCCCATATCCCTCATGTCCGCCTTGATTTGGCCTGCTGTTCTCATCCGAAAACAGGAAAAAGCTTTACGGATTTCGATGATTCCCTTTATATAACGGACATTTTCCGGAAAAGAGGCTTTCCTTTCCCAATCTAGCCTGTTCACGCTGTCGGGGGATTTATAACTGTTGCCTTCCCCTCCCTTTGTCCGGAAAAACTCCTGGCCGCTGTGAAGGAATGGAATGCCTTGTGACAAAAGGACGAGACTCGTTGCAAGACGGTGGCACTTCATTTTTAGAAGTTCTCCAACATCCTCAAAGCATGCCTCCAGTTTATCCCACAATGTATGGTTATCATGCGATTCAACATAGTTGACGGATTGTCCAGGTTCACTGAACAAGCCCTGTTCAAAATGAAATCCGATGCTGCCTGCAATGGCTTCCTTCGCCTGTTCTGTATAAGTCCCATTCCCAAGGGCATACCCACGTTCATACAAATTAAAGGTGCTGCCTTTAATTGAATCCCTGAATCGGTCGTTAAAATGGCCAATGCACGGAAGCTGGTGTTGATTGCGGATTGTTGCCTTTTGTCCTTGCGGAAGAGGCGTATTCAATTCCCAGCCTTCCCCGATGATGAGCATGCCCGGCTTGATGTGGTTACAAACTTGGCGGACTTCATTTACTGTTTGAACATCAAGAATACCCATTAAATCAACGCGCAACCCGTCAATATTATATTCCTCCACCCAAAAGCGGACTGAATCAAGAATAAATTTCCGTGCCATAAGCCGTTCAGTTGCAAAATCATTCCCGACTCCGGTTCCATCTGACGGCAGTCCGGCCTCATCGTAGCGGAAGAAGTAGCCAGGGACAATCTTTTCAAAAGAGGATTGCTCACGAATATAAACATGGTTATACACCACATCCATCATCACTCTCAAATCTAGACTGTGGATCGTTTCAATCATCGCCTTCAATTCGCGGATTCTCACATAGGGGTCGGCAGCATCACTAGAATAGCTCCCCTCTGGTGCATTGAAATGCAATGGGTTATACCCCCAATTGTATTCCTCGTTCGCGCTCGTTTCATCCACCCCGGCAAAATCATTGAAAGGAAGGAATTCAATATGGGTTATCCCGAGCTCTTTTACATGGGTAATCCCTGTAGCCTTTCCGTCAGGGCCGACCGTATTTTCTTCCGCTGCCCCGATATACAAACCTTTGTTTTCAGTCCCGCTTTGGGGATGAATAGTGAAATCCCTGATATGAGTTTCATAAATGATGGCGTCAGCTGGATGGCTGAATGGCGGAAGTTGAATCCGTGGAATCTCAGTTCTTTCAAGTTTTGCCACGACCCCCAGAGCGCCGTTGGCAGTGACCGCAACCGCATATGGATCCACGGCCTCGCTCCACTCTTTGTTACAGGACACCATATACGTATATCGGTAAAGTTCAAGTTCCTTGTCCATTTCAACGGACCATACACCTTTTTCATTTCTCGCCATTTTGACCAATTCAAAGTATTTGGCACCTGGGGGATACAGCTTAAGCTTGGCCATCGTGGCAGTAGGAGCCCATAATTTAAAGATCGTCCTGCGGTCCTTGCAACTCGCCCCCAAATCATCACCATCGTAATAAAATGTTTCATCGAACTCCCTTGTACGGATGACTTCCCCTATTTGCACGTCTGCCCTGTTTCCATTGCTGCAGAGTACCCAATGATCAGTGCCAAATAAATAGTCCCCCGAAAACCCGCATACAAGTTTAAGGTAACCCTCTACCGAATGCCGATCCAAAATCGTCAGCTTTTCTTCGCCTAGATTATTTTGCAAAATAAAAGAATGCGGTTCAGGGTGTTCCATAGGGAGAGGCAGCAGTACGGTTATGGCATTCATCCGATCAAGATAGGCAAGAAATGCCATGCTATTATCAGCCATTCGCCTCACCCCCCATCTGTAAATCTTTTTTCAATAGCTTTTTTGACAAAATTCTCGTTCTTCCTGGTACAGCCTTGATTTTTCCCCAGGAACTCCTGCCGAGATATTCTCCGTCCGCATGAATATGCAAAAGCGGGGAGGAATCAAAGGATATCTCCCTTCCTTTGAACGTATGAACTTCCTTAAAGTATATATGTTTCCCCGAGAAAACACTCATAAACACAAGCAGAAGCCTAACCTTTGACAGCTTGTGGACAACCGTTATATTCAGCTCCCCATCATCCGGTACGGCCTCCGGAGAAATAATCATCCCGCCCCCGTAAAAAGGTTGATTCGACACGGTCACAAACCACGTTTCATCAAAAATATGCCGGAGGCCATCAGCCGTTACTTCAACCGTTCCCCGCTCATACGTAAACAGCTCTTTCAGCAAAACATATACATAAACAAGCTTGCCAAGTGACAGGCGGTTAAATATTCCCTTCATGCCTGTTTCATTGGCTTTTTTTGAAACTAGCGCATCAAAACCGATCCCTGCGCTATTTATAAAGAGGCGGCTGCCGCCTTTAATTGAAATGCTTCCACAATCAGCATATGCGGGGTCCGTTTCCGCTAAACCGAGTATTTCTTCAAGTGCGT
The DNA here is from genome assembly GCF_003515685.1 of Neobacillus notoginsengisoli. GTDB lineage: Bacteria > Bacillota > Bacilli > Bacillales > Cytobacillaceae > Bacillus_D > Bacillus_D notoginsengisoli. The sequence goes on from NZ_QWEG01000006.1 coordinate 248,706, forward strand.
CGATGGGACGGGCCGGAAGTTGGAATCCTCTTGAAAAATCATTCCCCGATCCGCCGGCAATAAAAGCAAAGGCGATGTTCTCTCTATTCTCTATCCCGTTCAATACTTCGTGGGCTGTTCCGTCACCGCCCACCGCGGCAATGATGGCCTGCCTGCCACCTGCTAATTTGGCCGCTTTTCTTGCGAGTTCCGTTGCATGGCCTTGATCGTGAGTAAAAAAGGCTTCATAGGAAACTTGGAGCTCAGCAAGCTTCTTCTCAACCGATTCCCATACCCTTTGGCACTTTCCATTCCCCGCCTTCGGGTTTACGATAAAATAAATCTTCTTCATAGCCAAACCTCGTTCCCCGATTGTACTCTCTTTCTATCTTACGTCTATCTAAGCCTGAACTCCTTTACGGGTTCATATTTCGGAACCGAGTCCATATTTGTTCGATAAAGGACGACCTCATCCAGGGTAAATCCCGGAACAAGCCGGCCAGTTTTACCGGTCCCAGCAAAAGGTCTTTCCCCTTTCCAATTCCTTGCCAGTGTAACATGCGGAGCGAACGGCCTCGTTTCCAATTGAAAACCGGCTCCTTCGCACGCATGAAAAACCAGATCTCTAAGCTTCTTCAACTCCTCGCTTGCGCTAAGGCCCGCCCAGAATACCCTCGGCTCAGCCTTTCTGCCGAAAGTTCCCAACCCGGTTATTTCCATCGGGAAAGATTCATACCCATCAACAGCCTCTTCGACAAGCGTGCTTGCTAAGTCTCGTTTATCCTCCGGTGCGGCTCCAAGGAATGCAAGCGTAATATGCAGGTCCTGATGGTGCACCCAGCGCCGGAAAGGATAGTCCAGTTTCAGTTTATCCATCATTTCCTTCATTGCCAGCTTCGTTTCATGCGGAAGCGCCGCGGCAAAAAAATAATGGCTCATCGTATCACCCTTTTACACTATTTTAGCAAAACATCCTTTTTTTAGGCCCAATAATTCCTATCATATCAAAAAATAAAGCCGCCCATACTCGAATGGGCAGCTTTACTAACTTTTATATTTTGTGCGCCGCGGCTAAACCTTAACCAGTTTCCCGCATTGCCTTTCAATTTCCCCGTCAAACAGCTTCTGAAGCTGCCTTGTGACATGGCCAGGCTTGCCGTCTCCGACAGGCTTGCCTTCTATCTCCACAACCGGCGTGACTTCTGAGGTGGTGCTTCCTACAATTACTTCATCGGCATCCTCAAGCTCAGCAACGGAAAATTCCTTTTCAATAAACGGAATGCCATGTGCAGCGCATAGTTTTTCGATTGTCTGCCTCGTGATTCCGTTCAGGATGAAATTATTGGCTGGATGCGTATACATAGAACCGTCTTTGATGATGAAAATGTTCGAGGAGCTCCCCTCGGTCACTTTTTCTCCCCTGTGCAGGATGGCTTCGTAGCAGCCTGCTTCGGCGGCTTTTTGTTTTGCCATAATGTTTCCTAAAAGGTTCAGGCTTTTAATGTCGCAGCGGAGCCAGCGGATGTCTTCTGTTAAAATCGTTTTCACTCCATCCGAAAAGTTCAGTTCCGGGCGGGGCATGTTCCTTGTATAGGCGACAAGTGTCTGGGCGGTGCCTGCAGGCGGATAGGCGTGGCTGCGCGGAGAAATCCCCCTTGTAACTTGCATATAGACAATGCCTGTTTCGAGGCTGTTTATTTCGATGAGCCTGGCAAAAAGGACCTCAAGCTCCGTGATTGTCCAGGCAAGCTTCATGCCAATTTTTTCGGCGCTTGCTTCAAGCCTTTCAAGATGTTCTGTTACGGTGAACATTTTACCGTTATATATGCGGATGACTTCATAAACGCCATCTCCGAATTGATAGCCCCTGTCTTCTACATCGATCCTTGCATCTTGGCGAGGAAGGATTTCTCCATTTAATATAACGTATTCCATTTGGTTACCTCCGTTCAGTCTTCCTTGGCAAGCTCGTAAATTGCCTGTGCATAAATGGCGGCTGCCTTTAAAAGATCTTCGATATACATGTACTCGTCTTTTTGGTGGGCGACATCAGGACGGCCCGGGAAGAGCGGCCCGAAGGCGACCCCCGATTTGAGCGACCGGGCATAGGTTCCGCCGCCGATTGCGAGAAGCTCAGCTTTGTCGCCTGTCTGTTCTTCATAAACTTTCTTCAAGGTCTGGATAAGGAAGTCACTTTCATCGACATGGTGTGGATTCGAGTTTGTAAACTTGCCAATATGAAAGCCGTTTTCTTTCAGGACCGGTTCCAATTTCATTTTTATCTCGTCAATTGTTGCCGTAACCGGGTAGCGCAGGTTCAAACCAAGTAAGCCGCCATGTTCTTTTGAATAAGATAGTCTGCCAACGTTAATCGTGAGGTCGCCTGCAATGTCATCGCGATACGCAATTCCCAGGCTGTTGCCGCGTGAATCTTTGAAGAAATAACGAGCGGCAAAACGGAAATAGTTTTTGGCCTTCTGATCGGTTTCGAGTGTCGAAATGAATTCCGCTAAATAAAGGCCCGCGCTTTTTCCGTGCTCCGGCTCCATCCCGTGGGCCGAAACTCCTTTTACTTCAAAAACCGTTATGCCGGCATCAACATGGACGTCTTTTTCAAGTCCATGCTGGTCCATGCAATCCAGGAATTTTTGCATAATTTCCGTTTCTCCGTTATGTAAAAGAACTTCCGCTTTCGCATAATCAGGGACCATATTGTACCTGCGTCCCGATTGGAATTGGAGGACTTCCACCTGTGGCTGGCCGTCCTCTTCAGCAGGAGTTTCATTTTGGACGAGATCAAAGTCGGAAATGCCCTTTTCAGCAAAAATAATCGGGAAATCCGCATCTGGTGCAAAGCCAAGACCAGGCATTTCTTCTGTTTCAAAATAACGGCTCACACAGCGCCAGTTGCTTTCCTCATCTGTCCCTATAATCATTCGGACCCGCTTTTTTAACGGAAGGCCAAGCTCGCTGATCAATTTCATCCCGTAATAAGCGGCCATTGTCGGGCCTTTGTCATCGAGGGCACCGCGGGCAAAGATTTTCCCGTCGCGGATTTCGGCGGAATATGGATCGCTCGTCCAGCCATCCCCTTCAGGAACGACATCGACGTGGCAAAGGATGCCGACGAGCTCTTTCCCCTCACCCATTTCAATGTGCCCGGCCAGGTTATCGGTGTTCATTACAGTGAACCCATCCTTTTCACCCAGGTTCAGCATAAAGTCGAGCGCTTCTTTTATTCCTTCCCCAAGCGGGGCTTCTACTGAAACCGCTTCTTCATCCAGGACACTTTTAATCTGCAAAAGCTTCTGGGTGTCTTCGATTAATTCAGTCTTTCTTTTTTCTACTTCTTCAAGCCAATTGACCTTTTCCACAAGAAAACCTCCCACTATTATATATGGAAACTTTCCCATACTCCTAGAATTTCTTTATGGGACTAATCTTACCAGTGTTTTTTTAAAAAACGAAGCGTTAAGAAAAAAAAGCGCAAACGCCTTGATCACCCCCGACAAGCTTAAGCCGAGTCCCGCAGGATGGGCCTGCCCTCCGGAGGGAATCGGCTTAAGACCTCGAGGGGCTAGGCGCTGGAGCTGGATTTTAAAAAAATCCTATTCCGCCGGCAATACTTACCGAAAATTCACTCTTTTATTCATATTCATTAAGAACTGGGGAATATAGTATAAAAAGGGAGATATTTTCCTTGGAAATCCGAATAATCAAAGCGAAAAAAGGTAAATATTTTGTAAATTCCCTAAATTGGGTGGATATTCTGAGGATTTAGGGATACAATTAGGAAAATGGAAGTTTTGAAAGGAGTGGCTGCAGGAAAGATTCCCGAAAAGAATCATAACCAGCCGCCGTCAGCAGGATATGCCAATGGTTTGAAAAATGGATAGGGAGTGGTTTTGTGAAACCTTCAACTAACCGTATGTTAAACCGAATCAAATGCATCTATTTGTTCATCTCCAGGAACGGGACTGTGACAACACAGGACCTAGTAGAGGAATTCGGCATCACTCCTCGTACCATTCAACGCGACTTAAACGTCCTTGCCTACAACGACCTAGTCAAAAGCACAAGCCGCGGCAAATGGACAACCACACAAAAAAAAGTAAAAATATCCTCCTAACAAAGCGCAAACCCAATTACGCGCAAAAAAACAATATAACAATTGAAGCCGCTCACCTAACGAGCGGCATTTTATTTGAGGCAGGGGACGGTTCCAGTGCTTCATTCGAGAGGCGAAATATCAATCTCTTTTAAAAATCCCTTGGTCAAGTGAGTCTACTGTGGACTCCAAAAAATAAAATTGGTCTATTTTCATTTTTTCCGCCATGTCCGGTTCAGAGAAGTTTTCCTCGATATTTGCCAGCCATTCCCCTTCCAGCTCATTTAAGCTCTTTCCGTAAACAGCCTGCATTCGTTCCGGCAAATTGTCCTGGTTATAAATTTTTTCAAAAGCATCCAGGCCATACTGGTCAATTAAATACGTTACAAATGATGCAGCGTGATAATAACTCATGATTTGAATCGAAATCTCTTTCGGATCCGTGCCAGGTGGACGGAAAAGTTTATCGTCCTCTTCAAGGTTCGTTAGCTTACTAAGTGGAATTATCCTGGATTTCACCATAAAATATTTCATCATCTTATTTATTGGGTATTTTTGCTGCCCATACGTTTGTTCCATATATTCCGCAAAGCCTTCCTGGGTCAGGTAGCCTCTGCTTGTTGAATCAAAATTTTCACCATATCCCTGGATGGAATGGGTGAGTTCATGGACAAGCGGATGTTTCCCTGTCCGAACCCCATACAATTCTATTTTATTTCGAAAACCCGCAGACGGTTTGCTGCCTTCCAAAAGAAAAATGTCAATTCTTTCAGAGGGCACGTAGTCTGTCTTAATTGATTTTTGGATCACGTTATACGCATTTGAAATTTCTTTCTTTAGGGCTTCCACCTGTGCATCCGGGACTTTAGCCGTATTATAGATTTTGAACGTAATTTTGCCATCATCCGTAACTACCACATTCTTATTGTTCTCCGTCTTCACCGGGACGTGAAATGGCTTTTCATTGACTTGTTCATGGGAACAGCCTGCAACTATTAAGGAGAGCAAAATTCCGAAAATAAGCATTCGATTAATTGTGTTCACCTTCCCCCTTAAGTCACTTACATAATATTACAAATAATTTTATCGTAGATTTTGCATTTCAGCTATATTTTTGAACGCTTTTTTCTTCGAATGCACTTTTCACTCTATTTTAAAAGAAAAAAACGCCAGCATCGCCCAAATAAAGGGGTTGACTGGCGTTTTCACTATATTGTTTGGCGGTTCGCAGGAAACTCGTCTATAGTGAAGGCTGTAAAACGGGATTAAATTTCACTTGTTTTGGCGGCTTTTGCATATATCGAAGACTTTTTCAGCTTTATCAATAAATTTTTGCCATATATCAATAAATTTTTCATTATATCAAAAAATTTTCCACTGATATCCGAGTCTGTCAAAATTCCGTCACAATTTACAGTTCTATTTCAGAGGGGATTCCACTACATTTCCAACGCGGCCTGCGATTGAAACAGAAACTTTCTTACAATAAAAAACGGCCGGCGGAAGCTTAACACTTCCCCGGCCGTTCACCAATTAAGGTTCATAATCCATTAACATGATAATTTCATCGTCTGTCAGTTCCCGGTACTCACCCAGCTCCAGCGTTTCATCGAGGGCGAGCGGCCCCATCGACAGCCTCTTCAGGTAGACGACCCGCTTGCCGTCTGCCTGAAACATCCTTTTCACCTGATGGAACTTTCCTTCAGTAATCGTCAATTCGATATCCGACATCAAACCAGACTTCAGAATGTTCAATTCTCCCGGCTTTGTGTGATAACCGTCATCAAGCGTTACGCCTTTCTTAAAGGCCTCCGCATCCTTTTCGGTTACCTCACCCTCAATAACAGCGAAATACGTTTTCGGTACATGCTTTTTCGGTGAAAGGAGCCGGTGGGCGAGCTGCCCGTCGTTTGTAATCAGCAACAGTCCTTCAGTATCTTTATCAAGCCTGCCAACCGGAAACGGCTCAAAAACCTGGTCCTCGAGCTCGAGCAAGTCGATAACCGTTTCATCCCGGTTGTCCTCCGTTGCGGACAACACACCTGGCGGCTTGTTCATCATTAAATAAATAAATTCTTTATATTCGATGACGGCCCCGTTTAGCGTGACAACATCTTTTTCCGGATCGACATGCTGCTTCGGATCCTTAACGAGCTTTTCATTTACTTTCACAGCCCCGTCTTTCAAAAGCTTTTTTACTTCTTTTCTGCTGCCAAAACCAAGATTGGCGAGCATTTTATCGATTCTCAACCTGTCCCCTCCTTTTCAAGGGAATTTTTGCAAAAACAGTCCCCTGGCATAACCAAACTATCTTAAGCACGCAGTCTAAGTTTGCCCAAGAGCCGGTCAACCTTTTCGCCAAACAAATAGTAAATTAGGCGGGTTTTAAATGAAAAGTAGAAATAAACAGTACCGCCTGCAAGCGCGCAAATGAAGATGATGATTAGCGACTGCATCTCGGAAGCTGGTGACAGGAAGGCCGTCAGCAACTTATAGATTCCTGCCGTCACTGCAAGCATAAGCGCGCCAAAAATGACAATGAGCAAACTTCTGCGGACAACGAGCCTGAATTTATATTTCGAAAAAACTTTAATCACAATTAAATTAATGACAATCGCTGAACTATACCCTAGGGAAGTGGCCAAAATCGCCCCATCTGTTTCAAACAGCTTAACGAGCGGTATATTCAAAGCAAACTTAACAAGCAGGCCTGTTAGCAGGCTAAGAATTGTCCATTTTTGCTGGTTAATCCCCTGCAAAATGGCAGCGGTCACCGCATATAGAGAAAAGAGAATCGCCACAGGCGCGTACATCCTGAGCACTTCAGTCCCCAACTCCATATGGCCATAGAAGACGGTATAAAACGGCTCAGCAAGCAGGGAAAGTCCAGCTGCTGCGGGAAGCGTCAGGAACAGGAGGACCTGGAACGTCTGGTTCAGCTGCCTGTTCAGGCTTTTCCGATCATTTTCCACAAATGCTTTCGTAATACTTGGTACAAGAGTCAGCGAAAAAGCTGTTGCCAGTGAAACAGGGATGATGACAAGCTTGTGTGACTGGAAGTTCAGGATGGAAAAAGCCTCTCCAGCAGCCTTCTTGCTAGAGCCAATTGCAACCAATGCCCTTTCAAATGTCAGTTGGTCAATGAACTGAAAAAGCGGATTGGCAATTCCGACAAGTACAAAAGGCGCGGCATAAATAAGAATCTCCTTATACATTTCCTTGAGCGATATATCCACAGTGCCTTTATCCTTTTCCAAAAGGACATCTAGGCCCGGCTTCCTTTTTACCCAATACCAGCCCAGTACAAAAAGACCCCCAACCGCGCCGACGAACGCGGCAAATGTTGCGGCCCTGACAGCGTCAACCGTGTTGCCATCAAGGAATTTTAAAATAACATAGGCTCCTGCTATAACAAAGACAATCCTGACGACCTGCTCAACAACCTGGGAAACAGCCGATGGACCCATCGATTGATGCCCCTGGAAGAAGCCGCGAATCATACTCATGAACGGGACAATGATTAACGCAAAAGAAACAGCGCGAATAACCGATGTAATATCTTCGGCAGGCAGATCCTTCCCAGTTGATAACAATGGAGCGGAAAAATAAAGGGCGAGGAAGGAAACAATCCCCGTGCACATCATCACAACGAGGCCAGACTTGAAAAGCTTCCTGCCTACCGCATATTCTTCAAGCGCATTGTATTTTGCGATGAACTTCGAAACCGCAAGCGGTATCCCCGCTGTGGCAATACTGATAAAAATTGTATAAGGTATATAGGAATATTGGTAAAGCTGCGTTCCCTGCAGCCCAACAATCCGTGTGAATGGAATCACATAAAATAAACCAAGCATCTTGGAAATCATCGTTCCAAGAGTCAGAATAAAGGTTCCCCTAATAAGCTTTGACGACATAATATCCCTTCTTCTTTCGATATGCGTAATCGTTGCGCAAAAGAGCAAAACGATTTTGATATTTTTTCATTAAAACAATTAGCGTGCGCAAATTAGACCGTGGTACGAATGAAGCAGTGGAACCGTCCCCATGCTTCTACGAGACTATGTAAGTAGCAGCGCACTAATTAGTAGTGTACCTTTCTTTTCCCAATTGCGCCACCGCCACTCCCTTTGTTTCGATTTTTTCTCGTTAAAGGCATCTCTTTCATGGCTGCTGTTAAATGGTTATAATAAGACAATAAGTTTACCACAAATTATGTGAAAAAAAGTTGGTGTTTTTAATGAATTATGATGTGATCGTCATCGGAGGCGGACCTTCCGGGCTAATGGCGGCTGCGGCTGCCGGCGAAAAAGGCGCACGAGTCCTGTTAATTGATAAGGGGGACAAGCTTGGCAGAAAGCTGGCCATTTCTGGCGGCGGGCGCTGCAATGTGACGAACAGGCTCCCTGTCGACGAAATTATTAAGCATATACCCGGAAACGGCCGGTTTTTGTATAGCGGGTTCTCGATTTTCAGTAATGAAGACATCATTGCGTTTTTTGAAAGCCTTGGCATCCAGCTAAAAGAAGAGGACCATGGCAGAATGTTTCCGGTCACTGACAAAGCGCAATCTGTAGTCGACGCGCTTCTCGGCAAGCTTGAAGAACTAAACGTAAAAACTTATACAAATTCCCCTGTGAAAGAATTGATTTTCGCGGATGGTCGGGTGAAAGGAGTTCTGCTTGCCAATGGGAAGGAGATTGCAGGAGGAGCTGTCGTCGTGGCAGTCGGCGGGAAGTCTGTCCCGCATACAGGCTCGACCGGGGATGGCTATGCCTGGGCAGAAAAAGCCGGCCATACCATCACCGAACTGTACCCGACTGAAGTCCCCGTTACATCAGCTGAGGGTTTTGTCAAAACGAAGACCCTTCAAGGGCTTTCACTCCGCGACGTGGCCGTCAGTGTGCTGAATCCGAAAGGGAAGCCACTCATCACCCACCGGATGGACATGCTTTTCACCCATTTCGGCGTGAGTGGCCCTGCTGTTCTCCGCTGCAGCCAGTTCGTCGTAAAAGCAATGAAAAAGTGGAACCTGAAGGAAGTGGCGATGCAAATCGATGCATTGCCTGATCAAAACGGGGAAGCATTGTTTCTAGAAACGATTGCTGCTATGAAATCAGAGCCTAAAAAGGCGATAAAGAATTTATTAAAAGGCCTTATTCCAGAAAGATATCTGCTGTTCTTGCTTGAACAAGCTGGCATTGATTCTGGAGCTCCTTGTTCTGAAATTTCACATGAAAAAATCCGGAAGTTTTGCCAGCTATCCAAAGGGTTTACATTCAAAGTGAATGGCACCCTGCCTCTAGAAAAGGCATTTGTGACGGGCGGAGGGGTTTCGGTAAAGGAAGTCGAGCCACAGACAATGGCCTCCAAGATGATGGCCGGGTTGTACTTTTGCGGAGAAATTCTTGATATCCATGGCTACACAGGCGGCTACAATATTACCGCTGCGTTCGTGACAGGCAGGCTTGCCGGAGGAGGCGCTGCTGAGTATGCGGCTGGTGTCCGTTAATTAATAAAAAGCATAAGAAGGAGCTTCCCTTTTTTGAAACAGGAAGCTCCTATTATTTTACTCTGCAAAATTAGAAAATGTTGATGATTATTTCCCTATTCCGAATAAAACAAGTTCGAAAAATATTGGCGTCAAGACTATGGCTATAACGAGCATCACGCCCAGTTGAGTATCAATCGTCTTTTCCATCCAGCCAAATTTCTTTTTTAATCTGATTAGTAGTTGATGAAGAATAACCGCTGTTGACCCAAAAAGTAAGTAAGTTGCCAAAATGGGCAAAGTTGTCCTTGGTTCGATAAAAAAGTAAAATATAAATAAACTTCCCATTACGAATCCTGTCTCAATTATAGTAAATAACTTCATGGCTTCATCCCCTTCAGAAGCTAATCATGATTATTTTACCAATAACCCTCCAACTCTTAAATAAACCCCATGTCACGCCCGATAAATGACCATCGCCGAAAAACAGTAAATCTGCTCGTCTTCATCTTCTTGCAGGGCTGCGACGTTGTATTTAATATCCAGGAGCTTCTTTTCGTCAAGCTCTTTCAAAAATTTATTCATATCGTTTTCTAGATCTGCTTCATGCTCTGTATCAAAAACCTTTACTTGTATCATTATTTTTCAACCTCCTCTTTACACGAACAGTTTTTCCAAAATTCCCACATTTTAAAACAAGCGATGGATAAGCTTTTGTTTTTGCGGAAACATAAGCAAAAAGGAGGCTTACAGCATGGCGAGAAGGAATAAAATCCTCGTTCCCGAAGCACGGCGAGGACTTGATGAATTGAAGGCAAAAGTTGTTGGCGCGAGCCGGCCGGAGGAAGCAAAGTTTGAAGCTGCGAAGGAAGTTGGCGTTCCGCTTGAACGCGGCTATAACGGCCGGATTGCCGCAGAGGATGCCGGTAAGGTCGGCGGCAGGCTTGGCGGGAGCATGGTGAAGGAAATGGTCAGGATGGCCATGGAAAATATGAAGAAAGAATAATAATAAAAAGAACTCCGCCTCGTTACGTTGGCGGAGTTCTTTTACCTATTCGACCGTACTACCAGTTTTTTTCTCTTACGGTCGTTGAGAACGATCCTATTCGACCGCAACACTAGTTTTTTACGCTTACGGTCGTTGAGAACGATCCCTACTGCCCCGAACTAGAGGTTAACCTCAACATCGCCTCCCCACTCGAGCATGCCGCCTTCCATGTTCGTCACCTTGTAGCCCTGCTGCTGCAGGTAATGGCATACGTTAAAGCTGCGGCCGCCAGATCGGCAGATAAAGATATACTCCTTGCCCTTATCAAGTTCATTAAGCCGATTCGGAATATCACTCATTTTCATATGCTTCGCCCCGGGAATCATCCCGTAAGCGACTTCCTCGTCTTCCCTGACATCGATTAATTCAAGCTTATCTCCGTTATCAAGCTTCTTCTTTAGTTCTTCGGTATTAATTGATTTTATTTCTTCCATACATACACCCCTCTGGAAAAAACATCCTCCGGTTTCCCAGAGGATGCTGATTTGTTTCTCAAAACTAGTTTCCCATATCCGCTGTTTTTCAGCCAGATTTTTGCGCAAGCTGGCGATTTGAAACTATGGTTGGTACCTTTTAAAAAAGGCGGGATTCCAGTTGGATTAATTCGCAACCACGTTAACTAGCTTCCCAGGTACAGCGATGACTTTCCGGACAGTTTTGCCTTCAAGCTCGGCGCTAATTTCCTTCATCGCCAGCTCTTCCATCGCTTCCTTCGTCGCATCTTTCGGGACCATCAGCTTTTTCTTCAGCTTGCCGTTGATTTGGACAACAATTTCAACTTCATCGTCGACAAGCTTTGACTCATCGAAAGTCGGCCATGCTTCATAGGTAATCGTCTCGTTATGCCCAAGCTTTTCCCAAAGTTCTTCAGCCACATGCGGCGCGATTGGTGACAGCAGCTGGACGAAGCCTTCCATGAATTCCTCCGGCAAAACATCAGATTTATAAGCTTCATTAATGAAAACCATCAACTGGGAAATCGCTGTATTAAAGCGAAGCCCTTCATAGTCCTCGGTCACTTTTTTGACTGTCTGGTGGTAAACCCGTTCTAGGTTTTCATTCTTCGCGCCGTCCTTAATTTTCTCATTCACCAATCCGTCCGTATCGATAAACAGGCGCCAGATGCGGTCAAGGAACCTGCGTGCCCCATCAAGGCCATTTGTTGACCATGCGACAGATGCATCAAGCGGCCCCATGAACATTTCATATAGCCTTAATGTATCAGCGCCATGGCTTTCAACAATATGGTCAGGGTTGACGACATTGCCCTTTGATTTACTCATTTTTTCATTGTTCTCGCCAAGGATCATTCCCTGATTAAACAATTTCTGGAACGGCTCCTTCGTTGGGACAACGCCAATATCATAAAGGAACTTATGCCAGAAGCGCGCGTACAGCAAGTGAAGAACCGCGTGTTCAGCCCCGCCGATATAAATATCAACTGGAAGCCATTCCTTCAGCTTCTCTGGGTCTGCAAGCTGCTTGTCATTATGCGGGTCGATATAGCGCAAATAGTACCAGCAGCTGCCGCCCCATTGTGGCATTGTATTCGTTTCACGGCGGCCTTTTTTGCCTGTTTCAGGGTCAACGACATTCACCCAGTCCTCCAGGTTGGCAAGCGGTGATTCGCCTGTTCCGGATGGCTTAATATCCTTTGTTTTTGGCAAAACAAGCGGAAGCTGGTCTTCCGGTACAGCCGTGCTTGTGCCATCTTCCCAATGGATGATTGGAATCGGCTCGCCCCAATAACGCTGGCGGCTGAACAGCCAGTCGCGCAAGCGGTACGTGACCTTCTTCGTGCCAATATCCTTTTCTTCAAGCCATGTTATCATTTCACGGATCGCATCTTCTTTGTTCATTCCGTTCAGGAAGCCGGAATTCACATGCTCCCCGTCGCCTGTGTACGCTTCTTTTTCAATATTGCCGCCGGCGACGACTTCAACAATTGGCAGTTCGAATTGCTTAGCGAATTCGTAGTCCCGCTCATCGTGGCCTGGAACTGCCATGATGGCGCCTGTTCCATAGCTGGCAAGCACGTAATCGGCAATCCAGATTGGCATATTTGCGCCATTCGCCGGGTTGATTGCGTAAGCGCCAGTGAAAACGCCCGTCTTTTCTTTCGCAAGATCCGTCCGCTCCAGGTCGCTCTTGCTCTTGACTTTATTTATATAAGCTTCAACCGCTTCCTTTTGCTCCGCGGTCGTGATTTTGCTGACAAGCGCATGCTCTGGTGCAAGCACGGCGTACGTTGCGCCGAATAATGTATCAGGTCGGGTTGTGAACGCCTTGAAAGATTCATCATGGCCGTCAATGCTGAATGTAATTTCGGCACCTTCGGAACGGCCGATCCAGTTGCGCTGCATATCTTTCAGGCTTTCGGGCCAATCAAGCTCATCAAGGTCTTCAAGCAGGCGGTCTGCATAGGCGGTAATTTTCAGCACCCACTGCTTCATCGGGCGGCGCTCAACCGGATGGCCGCCGCGCTCACTCTTGCCGTCAATGACTTCCTCATTCGCAAGGACCGTTCCGAGTGCCGGGCACCAGTTAACGGATACTTCATCAATATACGCGAGGCCGTGTTCATACAGCTTCACGAAAATCCACTGCGTCCATTTGTAGTAATCTGGATCGGTCGTATTCACTTCACGATCCCAGTCATACGAGAAGCCGAGCGATTTAATCTGGCGGCGGAACGTATTGATGTTTTTCTCGGTGAACTCCGCCGGGTCGTTCCCTGTATCCAATGCATACTGCTCAGCAGGCAGCCCGAATGCATCCCAGCCCATCGGATGGAGCACATTGTAGCCTTGCATTCTCTTCATGCGGGACAGGATATCTGTCGCTGTGTAGCCTTCCGGGTGCCCGACATGAAGCCCCGCACCGGACGGATACGGGAACATGTCAAGCGCGTAGTACTTCGGCTTGCCCTTATCCTCGACTGTTTTAAACGTTTTCTCTGTTTCCCACTTCGTCTGCCACTTTTTTTCAATTTCCCTGTGGTTGAAGTTCATTTGGAATTCCTCCCTCAATCTAATTTCAGCAGCCTGCCAATTTTTTTAGGGGCTGGCTTCCTTGCCGCTTTCCTTTTGCAAAATAGAAACCTGTCCCGGAACCGGAGTTCCTTAGTGGCGCTCTTCTGTGCTCCGGCGGCTTTTTCTTTTGCAAAAAAACAAAAAATCCCCTCATCCCATAAACAGGGACGAGAGGATCTATATCTTCCCGCGGTACCACCCAAATTAGTGTGTAAACACTCGCTTCATTCATCCTTAACGCGGAAAACGGCAGGCATTACTGGTACTTCATACCCGCGACTCAAAGGCGAGTTCATGATGGTCCCGGCCGGCTTGCACCAACCGCCAGCTCTCTTGTTGGCGGGACTCCGTCACTACTGCTCCTTATCACAGTCACTATCGTATTAACATACTGCTATTTTATATAAACTTTGGTTAGGATGCAAGTTGCTGAGTGAAAATGGGCGTTTGTATATGGATATCCGCTTATTTGGGTGGTTTCAAACGCTCGACGTTGTTAACCAGGAAGGTGGGCTAGTGAATTTTTGCTATTATTTTTTTTCCAATATAGCCGGCGTCAGACCCGGGTTAGAAAAATTTTAACGAGATGGCCTTTTTTCACTAGTTAATTCACGAATATCACTAGGTATTCAGCTATCTAAAATGATGAATAACTAGCAAGAAATGACTAACTTAAGGCCGATGAGATAGTCATCCTCTGAGGATGGCTATATCTGCAAAAAATCATAGTCAGTATTCACTAGTTAAACAAAGATCTTACAGCACAGGGAACGCCTTCTGTAAATATCGCGAAATACCATTGCAAAGAAAATCGTTTATTCACTTTTGCATCCAGTTAAAAAGAATCCCCGCACTCCAAAAAGGGCGGGGATTTTCCTTATCGACTTACTGAATGCTCCAGTCTCTTAATGCCGCGATCATATATGACCGTCGTGCCGATGGAGATGACAAACAGGCCAATAAGGATCATGAATAACATGGACATGCCGTACAGGTCGACCAGGATTCCGCCGAGGAGCGGGCCGATCATTCTGCCGCCGGTTGCCGTACTGTTGACGATTCCCTGGTAGAATCCTTCCCTGCCCTTAGGCGCCAGTTCACTTGCAATCGTCGGTACCGCTGGCCAGATCAGCATTTCACCTGCTGTCAAAATAATCATCCCTGCCAGGAAACCTGAAAAACTTCCCGAGTTGGCGGCGACAATGAATGCCACGACAAAAATCAGCATCCCAAGTACCATCTGAGATTTCAGCGAGCGGCCAAAGCGATTAAGGAAAACCTTCAGGACCGGCTGGCCGAGGACGATCATTGCTCCGTTCACCGTCCAGAGCAAACTGTATTGGGTAAGTGTGATATTGATCTCCTGCGTATACGAGGCGATGGTCGTCTGCCACTGCACATAGGCACCCCAGCAAAGCAGGTAGCCGATACAGAGGATGAGCAGCGCTTTTAACTTCTTGTTCATTCCGGCTGACGGATTCTCTTGCAAAATAGAAGTCTGCGCGCCGCCCCGGTCGGCAATGTTTTTATAGCCAAAGAAGGCAATGAACATAAAGATGATATACATCACCAAATTTGCGACAAAGATTAGCTGGAAGGAGTAGTCGGCAACAAAACCGCCGAGAGCTGCTCCTACTGCGACACCGAAGTTTTGGGCGACATAGATGGCATTGAACGCCCGCCTTCCTCCTTCCTTCCATACCGCGCCCGACATCGCGTACATTGCCGGGAAGATGATTCCGGCGCCAAAACCCGCGATTGTCAGGAAGATTGCGTACGGAGTAAAGCTGTTCCAGAACGTTAGTCCAAACAGCGCGAGAAGCGCAACTCCGATTCCGAGCAAAATTGATTTATAGCCGCCAAAGCGGTCAAAAAGGCTGCCCCCGACCAAGTTCCCTGCTACACTTGCGGCAGAGTTCAGCATGAGAATGAACCCAGCTGTCGTGAGCGATTTCCCTAAATGGTCATGAATATAAATTGCATTTAAAGGCCATAGAAATGATGAACCTGTGACGTTGACTACCATTCCGATAATCAACAGCCATAATGAACGAGGCATCCGGATACCCCCTTTACTGAAAACTAGCTTCGTCCCATTCAAACACAAAGGATATTCTAGTCCTTTTCCTCAAACTGTGCAATGGTTTATTCTGAAATAGAAAAAACACTGTACCCAAAATGGATACAGTGCTTCCACAAGCCAAGTAAAGTCCCGCTTACTTCTTAGGTGTTGCCGGTACGGCTGGCTGCTGTGCCGGGAATTCTTTATTGATTGCGTGTGTTTTCTTTTGGAAATTATCTTTTTCGCTAGTGACAGCTTTCTTCGCTTTTTCAATTTCAGCCTTCAGCTGATCAATATTGACGCCGCCTTTGACAAGCTCTTCCGTTGCAATCTGGATGGCCTGGTTGGACTCTTCAATTGACACAGCCAGTGAATCCATTGCTCCTTGTGGGTTGTGGAAACCGGCGGAGCTTTCAGCAGCGACGATATCCCAGAACCATTGGCCTTTACGGACATGCTCCTGCGCGGCCTTGACCTTATCGGAGCTTACGCCTGTTGTAATCATTTTGTTCACATAATAGTGGGCGTTGATTGAAACTTCTTCAGCTTTATGCAGTTGGCGCATGTGTGTATCCTGGATTTCCATTACACGGGCTTCAAGTTTATCGATGTCACGGTCGCCGTGGCATGTACCGCAGGACGCTTTCATTGTCTTAAGCGGGGATGTCCACCAGTGGGAAGAGATCTTCCGCTTTCCATCGACACGCTCATATGGCATATGGCAATCGGCACAGGCAACGCCCGCCTTGCCGTGTGGGCCTTCTGTGAATGTTTCATAGTCAGGGTGCTGGGCCTTCAGCATCGGAGTACCGGAAATATTGTGAACCCAGTCTTTTTCAAAGCCTTTCTCTTTTGCAATCGTAGAGTAATATTCATACATTTCTTCCGGCTTGAAGCCTTTGTCCCACGGGAAGGTTACTTCGCTTGTTGTCGCATCGAAGTAGTATTCTACGTGGCACTGGCCGCAGACGTAGCTGCGGAGGTCGTTTTTCGTTGCTTTTGAAACATCGATGCCCTTCCGCTCCATTGCTTTTGTGAAGCTTGGACGGGTGACACGGAGATCCATATTTTGCGGATCGTGGCAGTCGGAGCAGCCGATTGGCGAATGGCCCATCTTTTCCCCTTTAGGGAAGATTTCTGTGTTAAAGTTGGCGCTCCAATATCCTTCGCCCATTTCCTCAATCATTTTCGGTACAGCTGTTGATTTACATGTGTAGCAAGAACCGACTGACTTGTCGGTGATACGCGCAACGTTTTTGATATCCTCAAGGGCGTAAACGTGGCCGCGGTCTTCGTTGTATTCAGTCGCAAAACCATAGCCGTTAAACAGGATTGGCAGATACGGCTCTTTGTCTGCATCATACTTGGAACGTTTAACCGATCCGCTGTATTTCGTATCCGACATCTTTTCATTTTTCATATAGCTGTTGTATTGAAGCGGGAACATATCCTTGAATGCTTCATTTGAAATTTCGTCTTTGGAAAGGCCGGTTGTTTTTTGCTTGGCGGAAGCTGCCTGTTCACCGGAGGAACTGCAGCCCGTTATAATCAGAATCAGTGCCAGTAGCATCATGTATGCTCCTATACGGAACTTGGACATCCTTAAAATCCTCCCTTGTTTTCAAGCAGCTCGCCAGATTTTGGCGGCTTATTGAATTCTTTTGTTTTAAAGTTCTTTCCGTGCGGCACGGTGCGGTGGCATGTTGTGCAGCTTTCCTTCGCATCGTGTTCAATATTCGTCAGTGTGCTTTCATGGCACGTCACACAGTTTTGCTCCACAACCGTCTCTGTTCTTTCGGTTGCATGCAGCTCGTTCGGTATTTTATCTGTTCCGAGCGTATTGTAGTACATGTGCCCCATCCCGGCCCTTCCCTTAAATACCATCTTCTTTGCCACGTTATCATGCGGCAGGTGGCAGTCATTGCAGGATAAAGTCGAATGTGTTGAATCCGTAAAGGATCCGTACGCAGAGTCCATGATGTGGCAGCTCTGGCAGAAATTTGGCGAGTCCGTGTAAGCCATTGTTTTTACGGTCACAACGGACAGGACAATCCCCGCGAATAGTGCGGCAAATATGAGTATCTTTTTATCTATCGCCAAAAGTTTCTTAAACATTCTTTCACCTCCCCAGGTAAATGTTTATCTATTAAAACACGTTTGTGTCCTAACCGTATTCACACTGCTAGCAGGCTTTGGCCTGTTCCATTTGCTCTTCAATCCGTTCTTCTTCTGGGGATCTATCCTTCCTTGTCCCCGGCCCGGATTGTATGGAGCGCTGCCAGAATTTCTTCGTCCACCGTGGTCTTTTGCTGGACGGTTTGTGCTGCGAGTCGGTAATACGTCTCTTTCATACTGTCGAAATCCTCGCGGGAAATCTTCCCCATTAACGCATCCATTTCCAGTTCATTGACCGCCTCGTACACTGATTCCATATCGAGGCCTTTTTCACGAACATCAGCGGCAGCCGCCATTCCTTTTGCAAAAAAAGGATGGATGACGAAGTAGAGACAGGCCGCTACCAACAATGCACAGGCAATTATGATAAACAGCAAACTCGTCGCCTCCTTCACAAATTTTTCACTGCCGCAGTGATTACACCGGACAACACCCACACCTAAAAATACTTTTTTCTCTCGTTCTCGAACGCCTCTTCAAAGCTTGCAAAATCACCGTCGGGCAGCGTTCCAACCGAGTCATGAACGTTCACTCTTTGCTTTTTCGCGGCCGTCATCCTTCTAATGGCAACGACAGCGATTACTCCACCCGCTGCAGTTCCGGCAACCGGCATGAGCCAGGCAAAAAGTCCGTTAATCCCATTGTCAGGGGCTTTCAGCGCGGCCGGTCCCAATACGTCCGTGTAATGGCTGATTATTTCATCGGGCTGCATGCCTTCATTCAGCATCTCAAGAACTTCACTGTTATAAATCTTCCGGACCTTGCAAGTTGACAGTTCATGCTCGGAATGGCCGTCCATATAAAGTTGGCCGGTCACCTCTTTAAACTCCGGCGAATTGACCGTATACGAAGCAAAGGCAGCCACGGGGATCGAAGCCAGGAAAAAAGCCAGCAGGACGATTACTTTCCTAATCATCGGACCGCCTCCCCTTCTGTGACAACTTGCACAACCGACTTGCCATTTGTGCGCCTTTTTCCCGATAAGGCAATCAGAATGCCCGCGAGCATAATATATCCGCCCGTCCAAATCCAGCTAATGAATGGATTCACCCTTGCAAGGACCGTGATTTTATTCTTCGTTTCCCACGAACTGAGGACCACATACAAATCTTCATTCCAGCGGCTCTTTACTGCCACCTCGGTCGATGGCTCAGACCAGTTGTCGTAATAAATTTTTTCTGGAAGCACCGGTGCCAGCTTTCTGCCGTTATACATGACTCCCATTTCGGCAAAAATAACATCCCGGTCCCCCTGTTTCACTTTGTTGAAGCTGTTGAACGTAAGCTCATACCCACCGATTGAAAAGCTTTCACCCTTTTCAATCGTCTTAATAATCTCTAGCGGATACGCCTGCGAGCTAATAATTCCGACCGCGAGGACACCAATCCCGAGATGGACGAGATAGCCACCGTAACGCCTCTTGTTTTTGGCAAAAAGCTTCACTGTTGCAATCACCGTGTTTTCAGCTGTCGCCTTTTTCCGTGCCTGTACGGCTCTTGCGATTTCCGCTGTATGGGTAGCAAGCATAAATATGCAGGCCGATATTCCGATAATCGCAAACGTCCCTTCAACGCCGGAACCGGCTAGGAATGCCGCGAACAAAGCCGAAAGGGCAAGTGGCCAGCGAACTTGTTTCAAAGACCTGGCCAAGCTTGCTTTTTGCCAAGGAATGACCGGGCAGACAGCCATGAGCAAAATGAGGGCCAAAAGGATTGGCGCCATGACTTTGTTGAAGTATGGGGCGCCGGTGTTGATTTTTGTACCTGTGAGTGTTTCCGAGATGAGCGGGAAAACCGTTCCCCAGAAGACGGCGAAAGCTGCCGCGAGCAAAATATAGTTATTGAGAAGGAAGCTGCTTTCTTTTGAAAAATAAGCGCTTACGGGCACGCTTTTGCTGCGGATGAGCCCGTACCTTGAGACGACGAGATACGCTGCGAAGAGCGCCATGAAGGCAAGGAAGATGAAAAAATAAGTTCCTAGGCCGCTGTCTGCAAAGGCATGTACGCTTGTCAGAATCCCGCTACGGACTAAGAATGTTCCGAACAGGGTCAAACCGTATGACAGGATGACAAGAAACAGGTTCCATTTGCGGAGCATGTTTTTCCGCTCCTGGATCATGACCGAATGGAGCAGGGCCGATACGGTCAGCCAAGGCATGAAGGACGCGTTTTCAACAGGATCCCATGCCCAGTAGCCGCCCCAGCCGAGTTCGACGTAAGCCCACCAAGCGCCAATCAGGTTGCCGGCGGTCAAAAACATCCAGGCAGTTAGTGTCCATTTTCTAGTCAGCCTCAGCCAGTCAGAATCCATGTTTTTCAGCATTAGGGAGGCCATCGCAAAGGCAAATGGAACGGCAAGCCCGACATAGCCAAGGTAGAGCGTGACTGGATGGATAACCATACCTGGGTTTTGAAGCATCGGGTTCAGACCGTTGCCGTCCGCCGGTATGGTATCAGACAATTCAAATGGATTCACAAGCGTAATCATGACGGTGAAAAAGAAAAGCAGATTCAGCGAAAGCACCGCAAGCGTATAGGGCGTATAGGCGGTTTTTTTGGCAAAACCGATGATGGCTGTGTAGATAGAAAGAAGCAGTGTCCAGAAAAGGAGCGAACCTGCGTTGCCTGCCCAGAACGCCGACAGTTTATAAATGAGCGGCAGCGTCCTGTTTGTGTAAGAAGCTACATATGTGAATTCAAAATGCCCCGTTCCTAGGAAATAGAGGAGCAATGCCGAAGCGGTTAACGCTGCGATGAAGGTGCCGATGATGCCGCCTCTCGCGCTTTCAAGCCATTGCGCGCTTCCTTTTCGAACTCCGGCGATGGTTGCAGCGAGGGTATAGGCCGAGAGCACGATTCCAAGAATCAGAGATAGATTTCCAATGATGTACATACTGCCGGCCTCCTCGTCGTTTCTATATGTTCAATTTCTTTTGCAATTTGTTATATTCGTCTTCAGTGATTGTGCCGTCGATTAGCATTTTTCTTAACTGCGCCTTCTTTTCTGCTCCGCTGCCGGAAGCGGGAACAGTTACAGGGACTTGCTGCTGCCTTCTTTTCAGGAAAAGGATAAGTAATCCCGCTGCAAGCAGGCTGGCCGCGCTAATGCCGGCAATCGTCAGTCCGAGCGGCACTTTTTCAGTCTTGATTGCTTTGGCTTGAGTCGATTCGCCGCCAACTTCTTCCATCAGCTCGTTTGTTGTTTTCGTTTCCTTCCGGTCATAGGAAAGTGTGAAGCTATTTTCCTCGCCGGCCTTCATTTCTTTAAGTTGATACGTATGCATCTTCAGCCCATAAGGGTTTTCATGCGGAACTTCGGTTGCCGGAGGGCTCAGTTTTACATTCGTTGCCTCAATTGGTTCCAGGACCGTGACATTTACGAGGGTGATATCGGCAAAGCTTTTAAACGAGTAGTCCAATGTTTTCGTGCTTTTATTCACCTTTATGGCGTCAGTATAAAATTCAATGACGAATTTGTACTGGTCCTTCGGTTCGATTTCCCTGCTTGTTTCCCAGGAAATCGTTCCTTTTTCAAGGTCAAGGTTATATTCGATTTCGAACATCTGTGACAAATCGCTCGAATAGTCGGCCGCAAATCCAATCCGGAAGTTTTTTTCGTTTACGGGCAGCGGAATTTCAATTTTGCCAGTTTGTGCCTTGGCGGAATTGTTGATCAAACTGCCCTGGTAGCCAATTAGGAGCGGGGGCTTATTTGTATCCTTGTCATTTGGATGGTTTGCGAATTCAGGCATGACTTGGACACTCAGTTCTTCTAGTTTCAGAATGCCTTTCTCTTTTTCTTCTCCAAAAGCCAAGGACGGCATCATAAGGGCAAAACATAATAAGATAACGGAAAGTTTTTTCCCCATTGGTCTTCTTCCTTTCATGGGCGTATTTCTTCACAATCGTTGGTTTCATTGTTTTATAAGCTAAGAAAAATTGGTTTGTTACTACCTTATTTAAACCACGGAAAAGATCCTCATTCTGTGACCTACATCACAAAATTTAAGAGGGTGTTTTCCAAATTGTGAACGGCTTCTTATAGTGAAAAACGAGAGAATACCGAAAAGCTAACATACGGATGGGTTTCAGCTTTTGAAGGGGTTGTGAAGAAATTATGAAGATTTTATGAACTTATACAGAGAGCTTTGAGTACCACGGACGAAAGTGAGTTAAATTGTTGCAAAAGGGAATTTTTGCATAATCAAAAGGCAGCGCCCAGGGGGGGCACTGCCTAAGAGGAAATTCATTGTTATGAGTATTTATCATTTTCCACGTGCATCTTCGACTTTACTCGCTGGCCGCCGGAATCTTCATATGCCTTTTTGGCCCTGTCGATTAAATTGAATTCACTTCCGGCTTCGATATTTTGGCTGTTCAACCCGTTTCTTGTCTTCTGCTCCGGATTATTTTGCTTTGATCTTTTTTTCATGCGTCCGTCCCCCTCCTTAATACCTTTGCAGGATTAAGTCGTTCTGGATCCCCTGAAGCTGGAGCCTCATTCGGTTGAGCCTTTCCCGCTGCTGAGAGTTGGCGGAGAATGCCAGTACGGTCATTTCATTGTACGTATCTTCCAGCGCCTTTAATGCTTCCGTATAGCCGTCCGCGTTATAATGCTCTTGCCTGGCGGTATGGTTATATTGCTCCTGAGCAAACTCGATTGTTTGCTGGCATTTGCTGATAAATTCGTCTATTGATTGCCGGGTTGCCAATGAAGTCCCCCCTATCTTGTTGATTCGGCCTGCTGACCGGCAGGCCGGAACCTGCCAAAGCAGTTTCATTCTTATTGTGTTCACCCAGCCGGCATCTATCACCTTCTGCAGCTGATAAATACTGCCAGGAAATGAAATAGCATAGTTGGTCAGTTCATGGTAAAATTCATAAGGACCTAAACTAAAGAGTAGAAAAAGGGGTATGCACGTATGAAGCAAACGAACCCTTTTCCATTTGCTATGGACGAGAAAAGATACCACACATGGAATTACCATCTGCGCAGCCATTTCGGCCACAAAGTGTTCAAGGTGGCGCTCGATGGCGGCTTTGACTGTCCGAACAGGGATGGGACGGTCGCACATGGCGGCTGTACATTCTGCAGCGCTGCTGGCTCAGGTGATTTTGCCGGAAAGCGCGCCGATGAGCTCGAAACACAATTCCATGAAATTAAAGATAAAATGCATACAAAATGGAAAGACGGCAAATATATGGCCTATTTCCAGGCCTTCACCAATACACATGCTCCTGTCGCGGAACTGCGCGAAAAATTTGAAGCAGTTCTAAAGCAGGATGGGGTTGTCGGACTGTCGATTGCGACAAGGCCTGACTGCCTGCCGGATGATGTCGTCGAGTACCTTGCCGAACTGAACGAACGGACATACCTATGGGTGGAACTTGGCCTCCAGACGGTGCATGAACGGACTGCAAAGCTTGTAAACCGGGCCCATGATTTCAATTGCTATGTTGAAGGAGTTGAAAAGCTTCGCAGGCATGGAATCCGGATCTGTACACATATTATTAACGGACTTCCGTTAGAATCTACGGACATGATGCTGGAAACAGCCCGCGAAGTCGCAAAACTTGATGTTCAAGGGATAAAAATTCACCTGCTTCATCTTTTGAAAGGCACACCGATGGTTAAACAATATGAAAAAGGGCTTTTGGAATTCCTTCAGTTTGATGAGTATATCAATTTGGTGTGCGACCAATTGGAGATTTTGCCGCCTGAAATGATTGTCCATCGGATTACCGGTGACGGGCCAATTAATCTGATGGTCGGGCCGATGTGGAGTGTCAACAAGTGGGAAGTGCTGAATGCAATTGATGCGGAAATGAAGCGCCGCAACAGCTGGCAAGGCAAGTTTTGCCATCATGCACCGGCAAAAGCTAAATAAAGATTTATAAATGATTGTGGGGGTATGAGTTATGAAGCTTGAAGGGGTCCTTCCATTTGCCAGGAACCTTCTCGAAAAGGCTGTTGGCGCCGGCGGAGCAGTTGTCGATGCAACAATGGGGAATGGGCATGACACACTTTTTCTAGCCAGGCTTGTCGGCAAAAATGGAGCCGTCTTCGCATTTGATGTCCAGCCTGAAGCGTTGGAGGCTACACGTGAGCGGTTGAGCGAGCATGATGCCCTAAACCAGGCGTCACTTTTCCTGGCGGGGCATGAACAGGCAGCTGAGTTCATTCCTGCTTCCTATCACGGTAAAATCAAAGGCGCGATTTTTAATCTTGGCTACTTGCCAGGCAGCGATAAAAGTGTGATCACAAAACCAGCCACAACCATTGCGGCGGTTGAAAAGCTGCTGGAAATGATGGCTCCGGAAGGAATCATCGTCCTGGTTGTGTACCACGGGCATGAAGGCGGGGCGGCCGAGCGGGACAGTCTGATCGATTATGTCAGCCGCCTTGACCAAAAAAAGGCACATGTTCTTCAATATCAGTTTATTAACCAGCAAAATCATCCGCCGTTTATTATTGCGATTGAAAAGCGCTAACAACATACACCTTGTCATTAGGAGAAGTCTCGCACAGCTAGGGGCAGCCAGTCTTTTGCCATTGAAGGAGGTTTTAGAGACCGAACGGCAGTGGCCAGAACGTCCTTCGGGCTCTAAAGACACACTTAGCGACCGAACAACTGTGGCCAGAACGTCCTTCGGGCTCTAAAGACACACTTAGAGACCGAACGGCAGTGGCCAGACGATGCTTCGGGCTCTAAACGCACAATTAGCGACCGAACGGCAATGGCCAGACGGTCCTTCGGGCTCTAAAGGCTCACTTAGCGACCGAACGGCAATGGTCAGAACCGCCTTCGGGCTCTAAACGCATACTTAGCCTCCCTTCGTGGAGTTGGATTAAAATACACTAAAAAGGCCTTCCGCCATTTTCTGACGGAGGCCTCTTTTTAGTTTGGCAGTACTTTTTGGAACAGGCGGTAGGCTATTCCATTAATGTAGAAAAAGCGGCTGACCGGCCCGCCGTACTGGATGATTTTTTTTGCAAGACGGCGTACGCCCGCCTGGCTGCGGACTTTTTCATCCGAAAGATAAATCCCTAGAAGTCCTCGATTAATGAGCCGGTGGAACCTAGGATTCGGAAGTCCTTCCGTATGCCGGTCAGCTTCTTTGATAAAATGCATCAGCCTTTCAAAAAGAGCTTCCTGGCTTTGATAATAAAAACAGAAATTTAAATCTCCGCCTTCCCTGTCCTCTTCCTGGTCGATTAAGTAATCGAGCAGGATGTGAAGCCCCTGAATATATGGAAAGTAGCCATTCATGACCCTTTGGGCATCATCCTTAAGAAAATCAGTCCCTAATGCATAGGAAACAAGGCAGAAAATGCCGAGGGTCGAACCTGAACATGCGGAGAATTCATACCATTCCATTTCCGGCATCCGTTTTTTGTGCCTTGCGAACCATTCAATCAGCCGTCCCTCTCGTTCTTCTGGGATAACATGTTTATGTACCTGAAGTTCACAGTAAAACCCGCATAAATCCAAAAGATGGTCCTTAATGACCGGGTACCTTTCCATTGATTCAAGCACCGACTTGCACGTGTCAACAAGCGCCGCCAAATAGCCGCCGTCATCCCGGTCTTCGCGTTTCGAGTAGTAGTCACCGTACGAAGGAGCGGGCAGAAGCGCATCAAACATCGCATCGTGCAGGCTTGCAAAATCGTCCGGATCAAGGGAAGTGCTCCGGTCGCACAGATTATCGAGGTAATCGCTGATGGTCTGGTACGCGACAATGAATTTAATTGCTCTTCTATATTCCTTTTTCGCAATGAGGGCGAGGATGGCCCCGCCTTCACAATGGAATGTTTTTGTTTCAATACTGGCGAGCGCCTGCCTGCGCAGTTCCTCATTTGGGATCGCCTCAGCCCTCTTTTTCCAGTGCGAGAGTTCTTCCCTTACTGCCGGCAGGATTGTTTTGTATGTTTTTGCCATTAAGCTGGCCGGTTTAACTGGGATTGCCATTCTTATCACCTATTTAGTCGATTACGTAACCAATCGAGCGCAGCTGGCCGTGGACAAAATCACGGGCATATTCGAACACTTTTTCGCGCTCTGGTTCATTAAAAATTTCATGGTAGAAGCTTGGCCACTCTTTGTACATTTTTTCCGAAAGCGGAGCATGGTTAAACCATGTATTAACCGCTTTTTTATTGACAATCTTGTCATCGCCGGCCTGCATAACCAGTGCCGGAACGTCCTTTATTTTGCCAAGTGCCTCGAATGCTTGCTTCATCGCATCCTGAAGCTCCCGGTACCATCTAACGGACACCTTCGTCACATACAGGGTGTCATTTAAATCAAATTCCTGAACTTCCTTATTTCTCGTTGCCATTTTCACAGTGATGCCTGAATTCATTTTAAATGAAGGGAAAACCGCATTTAAACCGTAGGAAAGCGTATTGATAACCCTGGAAGGCTGGTGAACGAGACCGAGGCACGGCGAAGACAAGATTACTCCCGCAAGCGTCAATTCCTCTTCTTGCAAAAGCCGGATTGCAATCAGCCCGCCCATGCTATGACCGAGTAAAAAAACTGGCAGCCCGTATGAATAGGCAGCCTCGATCCAATCCTTCACCTCGTCCAAATACTCATCGAAAGAATCGACATGGCCGCGGCTGGCACGGGTCGTCATTCCCTGGCCCGGCAGATCACCCATAATGACATGGAATCCCGAAGAACGCCACATCTCGATCAGCCAGCTATAACGCCGACGATGCTCCATCGCACCGTGCACCATCACAATAACGGCTTTCGCACCGCCGTCTGCTTCCCATTTCCACATAAACTGCTTCCTCCTAGCTTACCTTAACTCACGTTAAAAGTACTATAACATAGAATTCGGCTTTACCTGAGCCGATATGCTTTGCAAGTTTCAGACCATATCCTGTACACTTTCAATGTAGAAACATGGCAAAGGAGCGTAATAAATTGATTTATCCGTATAAAGGCAAGTTTCCGCAAATCGATGAAACAGCATTCATCGCAGATTTTGTCACCATAACCGGTGACGTAGAAATTGGCCCGGAATCAAGTGTCTGGTATAACACCGTCATCCGCGGCGATATCGCGCCTACAATTATTGGCAAAAAAGTCAACATCCAAGACAATTCCGTCCTTCATCAGAGCCCGAACAATCCGCTCATCCTTGAGGACGAAGTGACAATCGGCCATCAATGCACCCTTCACAGCTGCGTTGTAAGAAAAAATGCCCTTATCGGCATGGGCTCGATTATCCTTGACCGCGCTGAAATTGGGGAAGGCGCATTTATTGGCGCGGGCAGCCTCGTCCCGCCAGGTAAAAAAATCCCTCCGCGCACACTGGCACTCGGCAGGCCGGCGAAAGTAGTCCGCGAACTGACGGCGGAGGATGAAAAGGAAATGGAAAGAATTACTAAGGAGTATGCGGAAAAAGCACAATACTATAAAAATCTTGTTCCAATAAATGAATAGTGCAACAAAAACTCTTAGCCGGTCTTTGGACTGGCTTTTTTTATGGTCAAAATAACAGTAAAAGCCCCCTGTCAAAGAGGGAGCTTTCTACATGTAAGTTAATTCATCGTTTGATAAACTTTATCCGAACCAAACGAGTATTTCTCCTCTACGTACACCTGATGCCACACCATGAACACAAGCACAGTCCAGATTTTCCTGCTATTGTCCGCCTTGCCAAGGCAGTGGTCATCAAGCAGTTTCTCTACATATAGCTTGTTGAAAAGATGGTCTGTGTTGCTTTCGCGGATTATGTCTTTTGCCCAGGTGTTCATTTCATCCTTCAGCCAGTGGCGGATTGGAACTGGGAAGCCGAGCTTTTTCCTGTTCAACACGTGTTCCGGAACAAAGCTTTCGGCAGCCTTGCGCAAGATATACTTCGTTGTCCCGTTAGCGGTTTTCAGGTCGGATGGAATTCTTGATGCGACCGAGAATACTTCCTTATCTAGGAATGGAACACGAAGCTCAAGCGAATGTGCCATCGTCATTTTATCTGCTTTCAATAAAATGTCACCGCGCATCCACGTATGAATGTCGATATACTGCATCTGGTCAACCGGATGATACCCTACACTTTCGGCATAGAGCTTTTTGGTGATATCGGTAAAATCCAGGCCTTCCCGGTACACGTTCAGCAGCTCGCGCTTTTCTTCCTCTGCGAACATTTTCGCATTCCCGATATAGCGCTCCTCCATCGGGGTAACCCCGCGCTCTATGAAGCTCTTGCCTTTTGTGCCCTCTGGCATCATCCCGGCAATCCCTTTCAAAAGAACTTTCCCTACGCGGGGAATTTTATTAAATACCTGCAGGTCACCAGGCTCACGGTAAATGTTATAGCCTCCGAATAATTCATCGGCGCCTTCGCCCGACAGGACGACTGTTACATGTTTCCTAGCTTCGCGCGCCACAAAATAGAGCGGAACGCAGGCAGGATCTGCAAGCGGGTCATCCATATGCCACATGATTTTCGGCAACTCCGCCATATACTCTTCAGGAGTAATGACATAGCTGATATTCTCAACCCCGAGCTTGTCGGCGGTTTCTTTTGCCACATCAATTTCACTGAATCCGTTCCGCTCGAACCCGACAGAGAACGTTTTGATGGACGGATGGAACTCTTTTGCGATGGAAGCAATAATTGAAGAATCGATGCCTCCGGACAGGAATGAACCGACCGGCACATCGCTTCGCATATGCATTTTGACAGAATCAAACAGAACGTCCCTGATTTCCTTGACAAAATCATCTTCCGACTTTAACACCGGTGAGAAGTTCGCCTTCCAAAAACGTTTGATTTCCATTTTGCCGCCGAATTTTTTCGTAAAATAATGGCCGGGCTCAAGCTTGTGGATGCCGTTGGTCATCGTTTCTGGTTCAGGAACAAATTGATACGTCAAATAGTGCTGCAAAGAGTCATAGTTGAGTTCGTCATTTTCGATTGCCATCAGGATGCTCTTCTTCTCTGACGCAAAAAATGTGCGACCCTCGTTTTCATAATAGAAAAACGGCTTGATGCCGAAATGGTCACGCGCGCCAAATAAGGTTTTTTCCTGCTTATCCCAAATTACAAACGCAAACATCCCACGCAGCTTTGTAACCGCCTTTTCTTTCATGTGACTGTAAAGGGCGATGATTACTTCCGTATCGGAACTTGTTTCAAAGGTCAATCCTTTCTGCAAAAGCTCCTCCCGAAGTTCTACATAGTTGTACACTTCGCCATTAAAAATAATCCAATAACGCTCATTTTCATATGTGAGCGGCTGAGCGCCACATTCTAGATCAATAATACTTAAACGTCTGAATCCAAATTGCACATGTTCGTCAAAATAATATCCAGCATCATCCGGCCCGCGATGGGTGATGATATTATTCATGCTTTTAAAAAGCTGCTTGTCTTCATCATTAAAATTCTGTTTTTCATCATGCATACAGCCGATAAAACCGCACATTCTGTGTTCACCTACTCCGATCATTGCTTTTTAAGTCATATGGCAAAAATTTCGATTGCCAAAACTTGCACCATTTTATACTAACATTTTTCAGCAGAAAATTGCACTTAGAGCTGAAGGAAAAATAATCCTCCATATGAAGATTATACATTTTTATTTCCCTCCGCCAATTTGACGGAATTAAAAACCGGGAGTTACATTCATGAATGCAACTCCCGGACAATGATCTTTTTATATAGAAATCGCTTCTCCAGTTTGAGAGTGATCCAGCTTCAGCGCCTAGCCCCTCGAGGTCTTAAGCCGATTCCCTCCGGAGGGCAGGCCCATCCTGCGGGACTCGTCTTAAGCTTGTCGGGGCTGACCACTAAGGAAAGCTCCCAGGAATAAGCCTCGCAGGGACAGGCGGTTTTTGTCTGTCGCGAAGGCGCTTCCGCTTTAATTTTGAGCCTGGTTTTTGAGGGCTTCGGCTTTGTCTGTCCGCTCCCATGGAAGATCTACATCGGTGCGGCCAAAATGGCCATAGGCTGCTGTCGCCCTGTAAATAGGACGGCGCAGGCCGAGCATGTTGATGATACCGGCAGGACGGAGGTCAAAGTTGTTTTCAATCAATTCAACAAGCACCTCTTCGCTGACGGTTCCAGTTCCAAATGTATCGACCGAAATGGATACTGGGCGGGCAACCCCAATTGCATAGGCAAGTTGGACTTCGACTTTGTCTGCGAGACCAGCCGCAACGATGTTTTTCGCCACATATCGCGCTGCATATGCCGCGGAACGGTCAACCTTTGTCGGATCTTTTCCGGAGAAGGCGCCGCCGCCATGGCGTGCATAGCCGCCATACGTATCAACGATAATCTTGCGGCCAGTCAAGCCCGCGTCGCCCTGCGGTCCGCCGATAACAAAGCGGCCGGTCGGGTTGATAAAATAAATCGTTTTATCGTCAATTAGTTCTTTTGGCACTACCGGGCCGATGACATGCTCCTTCAGATCGCTCTGGATTTGCTCCAATGTGGCTTCAGGGCCATGCTGGGTTGAAATAACGATTGTATCAATCCGCACAGGGTTATTGTTTTCATCATATTCAACCGTTACCTGTGTTTTGCCATCCGGGCGAAGATATGGAAGTGTTTCATCTTTGCGGACTTCCGTCAGCTTGCGCGCAAGCTTGTGGGCAAGAGAAATCGGAAGCGGCATAAGTTCCTCGGTTTCATTGCAAGCGAAGCCGAACATGAGGCCCTGGTCTCCCGCCCCGATTGCTTCAATCTCTTCATCGGACATGCTTCCTTCGCGAGCTTCAAGCGCCTGGTCGACCCCCATGGCAATGTCTGGGGACTGTTCGTCAATGGAAGTAAGAACCGCGCATGTATCCGAATCAAAGCCGTATTTTGCACGTGTATATCCGATTTCACGAATTGTTTCGCGGACAATTTTCGGGATATCTACATAAGTTGAAGTAGTAATTTCCCCTGCAACGAGTACGAGTCCCGTTGTTACCGAAGTTTCTGCAGCAACGCGGGCATTTGCATCCTGCGCCAGGATCGCGTCTAAAATTGAATCAGAAATTTGGTCACAGATTTTATCTGGATGACCCTCGGTTACTGACTCAGATGTGAACAAACGGCGTTTTGATGGCATCTGAATTCCTCCTGTTTTCTTTAAATAAGAGGCTGGCATCTTGGTACTATTCCGTCCTGCCGGCACCTCGGTTCACGGTACTCATATCCCTAAGTAGTATGAAGTAAACATTAGGTTTTTATGAATGGCTTATCACTGACCACGCTGATTCGTAAGGCTTTAATAAAAAAACCTTCCCCGTATGAGGAAAGGTTTGCATTGTTTGCTTCAGCCTTTCACTCTTATCGTTCAAGGCTATTGCCTTGCGTCAGGTTTGGCACCTTTGCTGACGAAAATTACCGTTCAACAGGTTGCCGGGCTTCATAGGGCCTGTCCCTCCACCGGCTCAGGATAAGAGAGTATCCGTTCAAGGTAAAATCATACCATACTGCGGTTTCATGTCAATGTATTTTTCATGAAAAACACTATATAAAAACGGCCTTTTAGGACACTCACTTTTTTAAAACTCACGTTAAAGGGAACAACTGCCATTGCTGCACTCCTTTCCCATCCATTTGAACCTGTTCTTGGCAATCCATCGGTAAACCGGAGCGCCGATAAAAGATGCAAACGGTACATACAACAAGAGTGCAGGGATAATGGTGAGCGGGAACTGAAGCAACAGTTTTCTCATAGCATAAAACCCTTTATATACACGGCCG
The DNA here is from genome assembly GCF_003515685.1 of Neobacillus notoginsengisoli. Taxonomy (GTDB): domain Bacteria; phylum Bacillota; class Bacilli; order Bacillales; family Cytobacillaceae; genus Bacillus_D; species Bacillus_D notoginsengisoli. The sequence continues at coordinate 280,319 of NZ_QWEG01000006.1, forward strand.
CAATCGTCAAGCAGGTGGAGCTCCCTGCGAAGGTCGGCGGCCTCAAAGGAGGGTTTGCGCCCTTCACGTTCATATTCCTGAAGAGAAAGCCAGTTGACCTTCTCCAGCCAATCCAGTTTCTGCGATTTCACTTTTGATCTTTGGCAAAGAAGACAATCTCCGTCATACAAGGCTACAAATTTCATGGCCATCCCTCCCAATTTTTTTTGTAATTTCCGAGTTATTAGTATAGACCAATTAAACAATTGTGCTATACTAATTATCGAGATGAAAACCGGTTGAAAAAAACAAAGGATAAAGGGGAAATCAATCCATGTATCGTGTTCATAATCCAGATACTCCGATTAAACTTTTGAATGAAAACGCTTTAAAAATTCAGCTGTCTGTTCCGGAATTGGTTGAAAATGTCCTAAGCCGCGGCGAAGGACTGCTCACCTCGACAGGTGCACTAAGTGTTTCTACTGGTAAATACACTGGACGTTCTCCGGAAGATAAGTTCATTGTCGATGAGACCGCCTCAAGAGATAAAATTGACTGGGGAAAGATAAACCGCCCCATTTCCGAACATGTATTTTCTACTCTCTATCATAAAGTAATTGACTATTTAAAACAAAAAAATGAGGTTTTCGTTTTTAATGGATTTGCGGGTGCGGATAAGAGGTACCAGCTTCCGATACAGGTGATAAATGAATATGCATGGCATAATTTATTTGCCCGCCAGCTATTCATCCGTCCTGATGAGAGTCAGCTCCAGCATCGTCCTGAGTTTACTATTATATCGGCACCTGGTTTCAAGGCCGATCCGGAAACAGATGGGACCCATTCGGAGACATTCATTATTATTTCGTTTGAAAAAAGGATTGTCCTGATTGGAGGCACGGAATATGCAGGGGAAATGAAAAAATCGATTTTTTCAGTTATGAACTATCTTCTGCCCGAATCCGGGATCATGCCCATGCACTGCTCTGCCAATGTTGGGACCGAAGGGGATGTCTCCCTTTTCTTCGGTTTGTCCGGAACCGGAAAAACAACCTTGTCTGCTGATCCAAACCGCCGCCTAATCGGTGACGACGAACATGGATGGTCTGCAAATGGCGTTTTCAACATTGAAGGCGGCTGCTATGCAAAAACGATTAACCTAAGCCGTGAAAAAGAGCCTCAGATTTTTGATGCAATCTGCTTCGGCTCTGTCCTAGAGAATGTTGCGGTTGATCAACATACGCGCCTGGCTGACTATGATAACGGCCATTTGACAGAAAACACACGAGCCGCATATCCGCTTGAGGCAATTAAAAATATTGTTATGCCTAGTGTGGCGGGGCATCCGAGTACAATCGTCTTCCTGACAGCTGATGCCTTTGGCGTTTTACCGCCTATTGCAAAATTGACAAAAGAACAGGCGATGTACCATTTCCTGAGCGGCTACACTTCTAAGCTTGCTGGTACTGAGCGAGGCATCACTTCGCCGCAGGCCACTTTCTCGACCTGCTTTGGGGCACCATTCCTGCCCCTGCCAGCTAACCGGTATGCTGAAATGCTCGGCGAGAAAATCCTTGAACACAATGTCCAAGTTTTCCTTGTCAATACCGGTTGGACCGGAGGAGAGTACGGAACAGGCAGCAGAATGAAGCTTGCCTATACGAGGGCAATGATCCAGGCAGCTCTTGAAGGTGAGTTGAACAACACCGAAACAATTCGGGATGAAATCTTCGGATTGCTGGTGCCGCTCCATGTTCCTGGTGTGCCTGATGAAGTCCTCCAGCCAGAAAAGACATGGGAAGACCCTGAAGCTTATCGGCAGAAAGCGAATGAGCTCGCCGAAAAGTTCCGGGAGAACTTCAGGAAATTCGTAAGTGCGAATCCAGAAATCGCCGAAAAGGGCGGACCGCTGGGAGGAGCCTGATTCCCGTGAACCCATGATTATTCTAAAAAACTTTAACTAAACAAACTTCTTGCAACTATTACAGAACCCCCGGCAAATATTTTACAAGGGGTTCTTTTCTCTTCAATTAGGAGAATGCAGAGAAGTAAATTCGTAAGTGATCATAGTGACATTTCCTTCCCATTCCACTTTCCGGATTTTAGCGGTTCCTCTCGACTCAGCATTGATTGCCTTTCTGATATCAATCGGGATATCAATTGGATAAAGGCGGTAACCTTCTTTTTCAAGAAGGAATAAGTTTTCCTCCAAACGCTGTTCTTTTCCTTTTGTCACGATCATCGTATTCAGTTCAAGAGGCATGCCCATCCGTGCCCTTCCCCCTTAGATTATTTTTGTAGTTATTAAACTTGTCCATTGATTTTTCATACTCCGGCAAATATATCATCTGTTCCTTTTATTATTTTATCATTTCCCACTGTGGCTTTTCATCCACTTCGTTAAGTCTGCGACGACTTTTCTGTTCGTTGCGGGCGGAAAGAAGTGGGTATAGTCGCCGAAATACCAGCTTTCGACCGGTTTTCCAAGCTCATTCAGTCTTTTTTCAAGCCGGTAAGAATGCTCAGGAGATACGTTGTCATCCTTGGCACCGTGAATAATGAGGGCTGGAACTTTCAGACACTCAAGTTCGTAAAGCGGGGTTCTGTATTCGTATCTGTTCGGATATTTTACAGGGGTTCCCCCAATGACCCGCTTCATCATCCGCCTTAAATCCTCCCGTTCAACATAAGTAAGGGCCATGTCACTTACCCCGGCCCACGTAACCATCGACGCGGCATCAGGAAATTCCAGCGCAGTCAACAGCGCCATTACCCCGCCTCGGGAAAACCCGAAAATATGGACATCCTGAATGCCAGGTAATCCCTTTAAAAGCCGGTAGGCCGCGAAAGCGTCCATCCGGTCTTCGCCTCCAAAATCCTCCTCCCCTTCGCCACCCTGGTTTCCCCGGTAAAACGGTGCGAAGACAGTAAAGCCTTCTGAAGCAAATTGGGCGATCCGCGCCGGCCTGACCTTGCCGACATTCTTAATCCCGCCGCGCAAATATAAGAAGCCATCGGTCGGTTCATAGGCGGCAGGTTTAGCCAGCATGCCTTTTACTTTTAATCCGTCAGCGAAATAAGTAATGAGAAACAGACTAACATCAGGGTTCGGCGACGGAAACGTTTGAATTGAAAGAATCTGTCCATCTGCTGCTTCCATCGATATTCCTCCAAACATTATTTTTTCCCGGTGGGCATTCACACAATCACTCCCATTTCATACGATATCACAGGAACAATAAGCCCATTTTTATTTACCCGGGAGGTAGTTAGTGTATGAAAAAAAGGTTCAGGGCAGCGTTCATGCTGCTAGCAGGCGCAATGCTGCTCTTATCCGCCTGCCAGGAAAAACCGGCAGAGAAAAAACTTGAAAAAGTCAGGATCGCTGAAGTTACCAGATCCATTTTTTATGCCCCTGAATACGTCGCCCTCGCCAAAGGCTTCTTTAAAGAAGAAGGCCTGGATGTCGAACTGACAACGACATGGGGCGGTGATAAGACGATGACTGCCCTACTCTCGAATGGGGCGGACATTGCCCTTGTCGGCTCGGAAACGTCCATATATGTACACGCTCAAGGCTCGAACGACCCGGTTATCAACTTTGCCCAGCTGACCCAGACGGACGGCACTTTCCTCGTTTCCAGAACGAAAGTAGACAATTTTACATGGGATATGCTGAAGGGCAAAACCTTCCTCGGCCAGCGTAAAGGCGGGATGCCGCAAATGGCTGGAGAATTCGTCCTTAAGAAACACGGCATTGATCCCCACAAAGATTTGAATCTAATTCAAAATGTCGACTTTGCCAATATCGCCAATGCATTTGCAGGAGGCACAGGTGAGTTTGTACAGTTATTTGAGCCGACGGCCAGCATTTTTGAAAAAGAAGGAAAAGGCCATATTGTCGCATCGTTCGGGACAGAGTCCGGACACATTCCTTATACCACTTTCATGGCAAAAGAAAGCTATATGAAGAAAAATCGCGCTACAGTTGAAAAATTCACCAAGGCAGTCTACAAAGCTCAACAGTGGGTTGAAAAGACGGATTCAAAGGAAATTGCCAAAGCCATTGCCCCATATTTCGACGATACAGAGCTTGACATCATTGAAACAGTTGTCGACCGATATAAGAGCCAGGGCTCCTTTGCGACAGACCCGATCCTTGACGAAGACGAATGGAATAATCTCCAGAATATTATGGATGAAGCTGGCGAACTTCCTCAGCGGATTGAGTATAAAACGCTAGTGAATACGGAAATTGCCGAAAAAGTCAAATGAGCCGCAAAGGAGGCAGCCACATGAGTTTCCTGCAAATCACTGAAATCCATCACACCTATTTCACAAAGAACATGGCTGTCACGGCCCTTTGTGATATCAGCTTTTCTGTTGAGGAGGGAGAATTTATCTCCTTCCTCGGCCCAAGCGGCTGCGGCAAGACGACTCTCCTATCCATTATCGCCGGTTTGGTAGAACCAACACTCGGACATGTGCTCGTAAAAGGCAACCCCGTCATCCCGGAAGAGCGCCAAATAGGCTATATGCTTCAACAGGATTATCTGTTTCCCTGGAAGACGATTGAAGAAAATGTCCTTCTTGGACTCAAGCTTGCGGGAACATGTACGCCGGAGAAGAAAAAAGCCGCACGACAGCTCCTGTATGATATTGGGTTGCCGGGAGTAGAAAAAAAACTGCCGAAGCAATTATCGGGCGGGATGCGCCAGCGAGCCGCCCTCGCTAGGACTCTAGCCGCGGATCCAAAAGTTCTCCTCCTTGATGAGCCTTTTTCCGCGCTTGATTACCAGACAAAATTGAAACTCGAGGATCTCGTTTCAGCTACTCTGAAGGGGCTCGGAAAAACCGCTGTCCTCGTTACCCATGATATTGGCGAAGCAATCGCAATGAGTGACCGGGTGTATTTATTTTCCTCAAGTCCCGGGCGAATACATCGTGTTTTTGAAATACCAGATGAATTGAAAGCTTTGACTCCGTTTGATGCAAGGAACCACGAATGCTACGGGAAGCTTTTCAAAGAGATATGGAAGGAGCTGGAATCCCTTGAACCATAATGCGATTGTCAGCTCCCAGCACTCCGCGTATCTGCTGTCAGTTAAGAAGGAGAAAAGAAGGGTCTTTTTATCTCAGGCCCTCATATTCCTAGCCTTTTTCTCAGGCTGGGAACTTTGCAGCAGACAGCAATGGATCGACCCGCTCATTTTCAGCTCACCTTCGAAAATATGGCAGCTTTTTTTGCAAAAGGGAGCTGATGGAACACTTCTCTCTAATCTTTCCGTTACCTTGACTGAAACAGTTGCGGGGTTTATTTTGGGCACATTGCTTGGAACATTGATTGCAGCACTTTTATGGTGGTCACCGCTGTTGTCAAAAATTCTTGACCCTTATCTCGTTGTCTTGAATGCGATGCCAAAAGTTGCCCTCGGGCCCATTCTGATTGTCGCTTTGGGTCCCGGTTATATTTCAATTATTTCAATGGGAGCCATCATATCCATCATTATAACAACCATTGTCGTTTACACCTCGTTTAGGGAGGTGGATTCCAATTATCTTAAAGTGCTCCAGACTTTTGGTGCAACCCGGCTTCAATGTTTTAAGGAAGCCATTCTGCCTGCCTCTTTCCCAACCATCATTTCCACCCTGAAGGTAAACGTCGGCCTGTCTTGGGTTGGGGTCATTGTCGGTGAATTTCTTGTTTCCTCAAAAGGGCTTGGTTATATGATTATTTATGGCTTTCAGGTCTTTAATTTCACTCTGGTCCTTCTATCTTTGCTGGTCATTGCCGTGTTTGCAACCGTAATGTATCAAATCGTCGCCTTAATCGAGAGGAAACTTGTAAAAGAATAAAAAAATATGAAGGCTGGTGCCCTGGACCGGCCTTATATTCTTTTATCTTCTTCAATTTGCTTCAGGCATTCTCCGACTACATCGTCTTTCATAATAAAACTGAATGCTTCCCCAAGCCTCTTTGTCTCAAGACTGCCTTCAATGATTTGTGGACCTTCTGTTTCATAGTAAGTCTTCTGGTTTTCCATACTTTTTACATCCGCAACGAAAACGGCTTTGACAAAAGGGCCTTCAGGTACCATGACCCTGTACTCTGCCAGCCATTCAAGGTTTTGTACCACCGCCCCTGTTTCTTCATTTACTTCCCTGGCTGCAGCTTGTTCGAGTGTTTCCCCTTGTTCGACTTTTCCGCCGGGAAATTCAAGCCCACGCTCCTTATGCCTTGTTAGCAGCCACTTCCCATCGTAAAGACAAATTACGAGTACATGCACCGCCTTTTCTTTGAAGGCACCTTTACTAAACGACAGTTCGACATTATATCCGTTAAGATCCTTAAATTCTTTCATAAACAACTCCTCGGAACAAAATGCGCAAGCGCCTTGGTCAGCCCCGACAAGCACAAGACGAGCCGGACGAAAGGTTCGGCCTTTAACCTTTTGGTCGGAATGGCTTGTGACCTCGAGGGGCTAGGCGCTGGAGCTGGATTACACCAACTCGTTTTGAGTTTTCCACAAAGACAGTTTTTGTAATTTCCTTGTAGAGTAGAAAACAGGAATTAGACTTTGCCCTTCTTGTCCTCGGGTTTCAGGGTGTTCCACCTTACTAAGCCAGACAAGTGGGCAAGTCCTTTTCCTGTTCCCCCTCATCAAACCGTACGTGAGGT
>NZ_QWEG01000007.1 GCF_003515685.1 Neobacillus notoginsengisoli
TTACGTTGTCACAGGGCTTCAACCTTAGGATTTCTCCACCAGTTGCCTGTCAGCTAATGAGCGTCTTGGTACTTACTCAGATTGGACTTTCACCAATTAGCAATTAACGGCTTGCCTGGGCACGCAATAATAAAAAAGCCTGCAAGCAGGCTTTAATCTCTTAACTTCTCCCATAATTCAACTACAAAAAACTTCACTTTTACGGGTTCTTCATCTTCTGGTGTATAAATTTTCTCAGCATAATGATTTTCCTGTTTTGGATCACTTGTGTCATTGGGCCCCAGAAGCTCATTCTTTTGGGCTATCTCGTCTTGCTGCCTGCTATTGATAGTGGCTTTTTCAGAAGCCTTTTTGCCGTCATGAGCAGCTTCATTTTCAGGCGGATTGCTAGCTTCCTTTTGACTGGTTTCCTTTACCGATTTGGAGTTTTTCTCTCCAGCATTCTCCTCTATTTCTTGACGGTTCCCTTCATTCTCCCCGTCTTCAAATCCTGGCGATCTGACGGCTGTTCCGCTTGAGAAATCGAGGAAACAGAGTGGCGGAAACAAAACGCACCACCAGTTCGCTCCCTTTCCTTCACCGAGCGTAATTAGAATCGCTTCATACTCGCCCGCTGGATAGAGATACTCCCCATAAAGCTTTGTCGGGAACTGCACTTTACCGAATTCAGCTTTTGCCTGCTGCGAAGAACCGTTTTCCTGCAAAACTTTTCTGGCTTCCGCTTCTATTTCAGGCAAATGGCTTTGAATAACCATTCTCGCTTCATCCAGATTTGTCAGTTCAGAAACCCATTCGGTTATCCTTTCATTTACAGCGTCACGGACCATCCTCTTCAGTTCCTGATCTCCTTGCCGGTCACTATTAGCAAGGATTCTCAGCCGGATTGCCTCCCCCGGAATCACAATTTCCTCTTTGCCCGCCGCTTTTGTCTGAGGCGCATATAGATTCGCGATTGTCGCGATTGATAATACAACAAGGTACAGCCATACTAAAGTTTTGTTTTTCATTTCCCCCACCATCCCTTCACTATCAACAGTGTGGTCAGAATCGGAGAATCGTAAACTAGCATATTGGCCTTTTTGCAAAAAAGGAGGGGGGTATCGGGTGGGTCTGGCTTGAAATGAAGAAAGCGGTCTATACGCGAGGCGGCTTCGGACAGCCGTAGCGAGATTTGGTTGATGGCTGTCCAAACATGAAGCACCTTGGGACAAGGCGTGAATTAATTATTCGTAAATTGTCCCAACTTTGTCCATCTCGGGACAGCTGACGGCTGTTTTGGTGAATTACTGTCCCAACATGAAGCACCTTGGGACAAGGCGTGGATTAATTACTGGTAAACTGTCCCAACTCTGCCCACCTTGGGACAGCTGAGGTCCGCGTGGGTGAATCACTGTCCCAACATAAAGCAACTTGGGACAAGGCATGGATTAAATCGTCATACACTGTCCCAACTTTGCCCATCTCGGGACAGCTGAGGCCTGTTTTGGTGAATCACTGTCCTAACATGAAGCAGCCATCAAATTAATTTATACATATAATACTCATCAATGTAGCAACCATCAATTTTCAATGAATGGTGCTTCGTTCCTTCTATCATGAAGCCCATTTTTTCGTAGAGGGCTATGCCGGCCTTATTATGCGTTATGACTGTCAGTTCTAATCGGTGGATTCCTGCCCGCGGCGCCCATTCTTCGAGTGCTTCAAACAGCAGCGTCCCGACCCCCGTTCCCCGGTGGGCCTCGGCGATACCGACAACGAGATATGCACAGTGCCGTTTTCTAGGAGCGCCGCCTCCTATAGCAATGAGGTAGCCAATCAGCTCATTTTCTTTTTCCGCAACAAAGAGGACAGAACATTCATCTTGGGCAAACCGGCTGATCATCTGTTCACCCTGTTCGGGAGTCAGTTCCCTTTCACCGGCGCCAAACATCATAGAATCAGATGTCGCTTCCACATGCTTGATTAGTTCTGCGAGCCGGGCACCGTCGCCCCGGACTGCTTTCCGAACCTTCGTGGCCGCTTCCCCCTTCTTACTTACCGCTTGTAAGTTCTACAAATACCATTCGGTCTTTCCCATTTATATCATTTACGACTTCAACTTCGGCAGTAGGGAAGGTTTTTTTGCAAAAAGAAGCAATGGCCTCCCCTTGCCCAGCCCCTATTTCAAACCCAACCAATGCCCGCTCGTTCAAGACTGCCGGCAGCTCAGCCATAAAACGTTTATAAAAATCAAGGCCATCACTTCCCGCAAAAAGGGCCCTATGCGGCTCATGCTCGGTTACTACATCTGACATCGACGTAATGTCATCATCTGGAATGTACGGTGGGTTCGAAAGGATGATATCAAACTTAGAACGAGACGCAAGGAACGGCTGGAGAAGGTCGCCATGGACAAACTCAACGTCGGCTCCCAGTCGGCTGGCATTTTCCCTCGCCACCTTCAAGGACTCCTCCGCTATGTCCGTAGCGGTTACGTTTAGCTTCGGCTCCTCTAACTTCATTGATATCGCAATCGCTCCGCTTCCGGTACCGATATCGGCCAACCCAAGTCCATCCGCTTCTCCAAACAACTTCCTAATCCGCTTGAGCGCACCCTCCACTAACTCCTCGGTCTCCGGACGGGGGATGAGCACCTCTTCATTGACCAAAAAAGGCCTTCCATAAAACTCTTCGTGCCCGATAATATATTGAACCGGCTTCCCTTCTGCATGCTGGCGGACCATCTCTTCAAACCGCTCCCAAATACCGGAAGGAAGGTCCTCGCGCATTTCAGTAAACAAACGGGTACGGTCCCAGCCTGCACTGTGCCTAAGCAAAACTTCACCTGCAAATTCTTCCCGGCCGGCTTCCTTTAAAAAAGAAGAAGCCCAGTTGAGGGCTTCAAACACTTTTTTACTCATCGGAAGCACGTTCCAGCTTTGCGGACTGGTCTTCCATAATTAATGCATTAATGACCTCATCAAGCTTTCCTTCAAGAATTTGGTCAAGCTTCTGAATGGTCAAGCCGATGCGGTGGTCAGTGACTCGGTTTTGCGGGAAGTTGTAGGTGCGGATCCGCTCAGAACGGTCTCCCGTCCCTACAGCTGATTTTCTAACCTCGGCATATTCAGCCTGCGCTTCCCGCTGGAACTTATCATAAACACGGGCGCGAAGGATTTTCATCGCCTTATCCCTGTTCTTATGCTGGGACTTTTCATCCTGCATGGACACCACAATCCCAGTCGGGATATGTGTCAGGCGGACCGCTGACATTGTCGTATTGACGGACTGGCCACCGGCGCCGCTCGATGCAAACGTATCGAAACGGATATCTTTATCATGGATTTCAACTTCAACATCTTCCGCTTCCGGCAGGCATGCGACTGTCGCGGTGGATGTATGAATCCTTCCGCCTGATTCCGTTTCCGGGACACGCTGGACACGATGGGCGCCGTTTTCGTACTTAAGCTTTGAGTAAGCGCCTGTTCCGTTGATCATAAAGATGATTTCTTTAAATCCGCCAAGTCCGGTTGAATGCGCGTCCATCATTTCCGTCTTCCAGCCCTGTGATTCCGCATACCGGCTGTACATCCGGTAAAGATCGCCCGCAAACAGCGCGGCCTCGTCACCGCCCGCAGCTCCGCGGATTTCAATAATGACGTTCTTATCATCATTCGGATCCTTCGGAACGAGGAGAATCTTCAGTCTTTCTTCAAGCTCTTCCATTTTGTCGGAAAGCTCGCTCACTTCCTCTTTCACCATCTCGCGCATTTCAGCATCAAGCTTATCATCGAGCATTGCTTTTGCATCGTGCAGTTGTTCTTTCACTTCTTTATATTCGCGGTAAACCTGGACAGTTTCCTGTATATCCGATTGTTCTTTCGAGTAGTCACGCAACTTTTTCGTATCACTTATAACGGCTGGATCGCTTAAAAGTTCATTTAGCTTTTCATAGCGGTCCTCGACAGCCTGGAGACGATCAAACACTAGCATTCACCTCAGTTTTTAGTCCATATCTTTTTTATTATAATACAGCCGGAAATCTCAGTCAAAGAGACGTTTGGGATACAAAATATGCGCTTAAATTTAGCTGTTGATTTCCGCTTCGCAAAGGAAAGCTTCTGAGATTAAGCATCGCAGGGACAGGCGGGTTTTGCCTGTCACGAGGCACACGCTTTCCGCGGGGCGTCAGTGGAGCCTCCTCGGGGCTAAAAGCGCCTGTCAGTCTAGCTACAGTGCCTAGGGGCTCGGGGTCTTAAGCCAATCCGTCAAGAAGGCAAACTGCGCCTTCTGGCCGGCTTGTCTTAAGCCTGTCGCCCCTGACCAAGGCGCTTCCGCTTTTCATGGGTCTCCACATTGCCGCTACATCCCACCGGAGTCGGGGCCCTCCACTTCAATCAACGTAGTATAAATATTAAAAAAAGAGGCCTGTCCATTCACAAAATTGGATAGCCTCTTTTCTCTTATAATGCTTTTATATTTGTTATAGCTTTATTGGATTCTTTAACCGCTCTAGGCACCTCATGATGGTGTCTGCAGCGCGGTTCATATGCTTCAGACGCGCCAACCAGTATGATGGGATCATCATAGGAAGCCGGACGGCCATCAATCAGGCGCTGGGTTCTGCTAGCCGGTGATCCACATACGGCGCAGACAGCCTGGAGCTTTGTCACAAGCTCGGCAATCGCCATGAGCTCCGGCATTTTGGCAAAAGGCTCGCCCCTGAAATCCTGGTCAAGGCCAGCAGCGATCACCCGGTAGCCGCTGTTGGCAAGATGCTGGATGACATTGACGATTTCATTGTCAAAAAATTGAACTTCATCAATGGCGATCACATCTATTTCTACATCAATATGGTCGAAGATGGCTGTCGAATGGGAAACTGGCATGGCAACAAAAGATGATCCGTCGTGGGAAACAACAGACTCTTCACTATAGCGATTATCGATTTTCGGCTTAAAAACAGCAATCTTTTGTTTAGCGAACTGCGCCCTGCGCACACGGCGGATCAATTCCTCGGACTTCCCCGAAAACATACTGCCGCAAATGACCTCAACCCATCCGCTTTGCTTCATTACATACATTCTGCTGCCTCTCCTTCCACTCTACCCTGATCATTATTATGTATTGATAAAATCGTTTTTAAGCATTCTTTGGCAAAATCGGGCCGCTCTTACTGTAGCTTTACCCTATTCATTATTCGAAAATTCCCAGATGACATGATTCGAGGAAATTCACGTATTGGAAAGTAAAAAAACAGGCAAGCGATGTTGATTCTTGCCTGTTTTTGAACAGTTGTAATTATTGTTGTTGCTGCTTAATGCCGTATTTCTTATTGAAACGGTCAACACGGCCGCCAGCTTCAGCAAATTTTTGACGTCCTGTATAGAATGGATGGCACTCGGAGCAAGTTTCAACGCGGATTTCGTTTTTTACTGATCCGGTTTCAAATGTATTGCCGCAAGCACAAGTCACCTTTACTAGCTTGTAATTAGGATGGATTCCTGCTTTCATTCTTGTCATCTCCTTCCGCCCTGAGTCATTTCGAAACAGAGTTATCACATGGGTCCATATAGGCCCTCGGTAAAAAAACACTGTTATCATTATAACAAGCGCATTGTCGTTTTGCAAGATGGGATTTTTGACCTTTTTCAAAAAAACTTGATGTTGATTTCCACTCCGGGCACGCGCTTTCCGCGGGGCGTCAGTGGAGCCTCCTCGGCGCTTAAGCGCCTGTGGGGTCTCCACCTTGCCGCTTCATCCCGTCGGAGTCGGTGCCCTCCGTTCCAATCAACGCGATAAAATATCAACTCTAGCTTTAACCCCTATAAGTTGGTCCTACTGCTGTTGCCTGCGGGTGCCGCTCCCTTTCATTTCCTCGCTTACTTGGGCGAAAAATTCCTCGTTGGATTTTGTTTGCTTCAGTTTTTTGAGGAATCGTTCGGCGAAATCCGGGCTGTCGGTCATTGATTTCCGGATTGCCCATAGTGTATCAAGCTGTTCTTTTGGCAAAAGTAGCTCTTCCTTCCGCGTGCCAGAACGGCGGATGTCGAGGGCAGGGAATATTCTTCTTTCGGCAAGTGAGCGGTCCAAATGGAGCTCCATATTACCTGTTCCCTTAAACTCTTCATAAATAACATCATCCATGCGTGAGCCAGTGTCGATGAGCGCAGTCGCAAGGATCGTCAGGCTGCCGCCTTCTTCAATGTTCCTGGCCGCGCCAAAGAAACGCTTTGGCCGATGGAACGCTGCCGGGTCAATCCCTCCGGAAAGCGTCCGGCCGCTTGGCGGAATGACCAGGTTGTAGGCTCTTGCCAGCCTGGTGATGCTGTCCATCAGGATAATGACATCTTTCTTGTGTTCGACAAGGCGCATAGCCCGTTCCAGGACGAGTTCAGCAACCTTGATATGGTTTTCAGGCACTTCGTCAAACGTTGAGCTGACAACATCGCCTGCAACTGAGCGCTCGATGTCGGTCACTTCCTCGGGACGCTCATCAATCAAGAGGACAATCAGCTCCGCCTCCGGATGGTTGGCTGTAATGCTGTTTGCGATTTCCTTCAAAAGCATCGTTTTCCCGGCCTTAGGCGGTGCAACAATCAATCCACGCTGTCCGAAACCAACCGGTGCAATGACATCCATAATCCTTGTGGATAGATGCTTCGGCGTAGTCTCCAGTTTAATTTGCCTGTCTGGATAAAGGGCGGTTAGAGCCGGAAAGTGAACGCGTTCCTTTGCCGATTCAGGGTTCTCGCCATTGACTGCCTCTACATGCAACAGGCCATAGTAACGCTCACTTTCCTTTGGAGGCCTGACTTTCCCGGAAACCTTATCACCATTCCGTAAATCAAAACGGCGAATTTGGGAAGCGGAAATATAAATATCCTCCGAGCTCGGCGAATAGTTAATCGGACGGAGGAAACCAAAACCTTCTGATTGAATGATTTCTAGGACGCCTTCCATAAAGAAGAAGCCCTGCTGCTCCGCACGCGCCTTCAAAATGGAAAAAATAAGTTCTTTCTTTGTCAGTTTGCTGTAATACGATACTTTATACTCACGGGCAAGCTCATAGAGCTCTTTTAACTTCATGTTTTCGAGACTGGTAATTGTTAATTCCATGTAGGACACCACACTTTATTATTTTGTTTCTTCTCTTTGCCGCACCCTGAAGGATGCTCTGATTCCTTTTATATGAAAACGGACTGAAAGCCTAGGGGTTCCTATCCAATTTTGCAAAAGTTAAAAAAGGCCTTGTTTCAAGCAGAGAGGGATATTTTTTGTTTTGAAGGATTCTGGAAGTTTAATTGGAAGATTAGCAGATGCTTACAAAGCAATTTCTATTTTACCCGTTCTCACGGAAAATAACCATAGTTTTATGAAATAGGGTGCTTTTCCCGCATAAGCGGAGCCCGGACCGGATGGGGCCAGGCTGAGTTTTTTAGCCGATGACTAGGTTTGGTTTTTTATGCAGGCTGTGGCGCCCTTCTACGAAGCGGACAGTGCCTGATTTCGCGCGCATGACGATGGAGTGCGTCGAGCCGTAGGAACCTTTGAACTGAACGCCTTTTAGAAGTTCCCCATCTGTCACACCTGTAGCCGCGAAAATGGCGTCTTCCCCGCAGACTAGGTCTTCCATCCGGAGTACCTTATTGAGATCGAGACCCATTTTTTTGCATCGTTCCACCTCTGCATCGTTTTGCGGGACGAGCTTGCCGATAATTTCCCCGCCGAGGCACTTCAGGGCAACGGCTGCAAGGACACCTTCTGGCGCTCCTCCAGACCCGAACAGGATATCCACTCCTGTAGTGTCGAAAGCAGTATTGATTGCTCCCGCAACATCCCCGTCGTTAATGAGCTTAATCCTTGCCCCTGCCTCGCGAAGCTGGGCAATGATGTGGGCATGGCGCTCCCGGTTGAGAACCGTTGCCACCACATCCTCAATATCTTTATTTTTCGCCCGGGCAACCGCTTTCAAATTATCGAGAACAGATGCGTTAATATCAATTTCCCCAACTGCTTCGGGGCCTACTGCAATTTTATCCATATACATGTCTGGGGCATGGAGTAAATTGCCATGATCAGCTACTGCAAGGACAGCAAGCGCATTCCAGCCTCCGGAAGCGACGATATTCGTTCCTTCGAGCGGATCGACAGCGACATCCACCCTTGGTCCGTATCCCGTGCCAAGTTTTTCACCGATATAGAGCATTGGCGCTTCGTCCATTTCCCCTTCGCCAATAACGACTGTGCCCTTCATTGGGACTGTGTCAAATACATTCCGCATCGCGGAAGTTGCGGCATCATCCGCTTCTTCTTTTTTTCCGCGGCCCATCCAGCGGGCCGAAGCGAGTGCAGCTGCCTCTGTTACCCGGACGAGTTCCATCGTTAAGCTTCTTTCCATCGGTTTTTCCCCCATTATTGGTCTATTACTTCCAATCTTTCAATTTCGGGCAGCTAGTCTATCAGGCAATTTCAAAAGACGCTTCCCGACGTGGCAAGCGCCTTCCGTTTTCGGCCTACGTATTTTTGAGCTGCTCGACTTCTTCTTCCGTCATGGCTTCTCGCCAAACAGTCGCACCGAGTCCGTTCAGTTTTTCCACAAGATTGCTGTAGCCTCTGTCGATATGTTCCAGGCCGGTTACCTCGGTGATGCCTTCCGCTATAAGTCCGGCAATGACGAGGGCCGCGCCGGCTCTGAGGTCGCTGGCTTTCACCTTTGCTCCCTGGAGTTGGACGGGACCTGAAACAATTGCAGAACGCCCTTCAACCTTAATGCTGGCATTCATTCTTCGCAATTCATCAATATGTTTAAATCTCGCTCCATAGATAGTGTCCGTAACCATGCTGGAGCCTTCCGCCTTTGTCAAAAGGGATGTGAACGGCTGCTGCAAATCTGTTGGGAATCCCGGATAGACAAGTGTTTTAATATCAACTGGTTTCAACTTTGAAGAGCCGCGGACATAAACCTGGTCATCACCCGCTTCTATATAAACACCCATTTCACCAAGTTTGGCAATCAGGGACTCCAGATGCTGGGGAATCACATTGTCAACGAGGACGCCTTCACCCATAGCGGCACCAAGGATGATATATGTACCAGCCTCGATCCGATCAGGAATAATCGTATGGCGGCAACCGTGAAGAATGTCGACTCCATCAATACGGATGACATCTGTTCCGGCACCTTTGATCCTTGCACCCATATTAGTCAGCAATGTTGCCACGTCGATAATTTCAGGCTCTTTTGCGGCGTTTTCGATAATTGTCCGCCCTTTTGCGCGAACAGCGGCAAGCATAATGTTGATTGTTGCCCCAACACTGATAACATCCAAATAAATACGCGCTCCCCTTAGTTCTTCCGCCCGCAGATAGATCGCGCCCTGTTCATTTGTCACGTGGGCGCCAAGAGCTTCAAATCCTTTAATATGCTGGTCAATCGGCCTTGGCCCAAGATGGCAACCACCCGGAAGTCCAATTACGGCCTTTTTAAACCTGCCGAGCATGGCTCCCATCAGGTAGTAGGAAGCCCTGAGTTTTTTTACTTTTCCATTCGGAAGCGGCATTGAAATCATGCGGGACGGGTCAACATTCATCTCATGATCGGAGAGTTGCACCTTTCCGCCAATCTCCTCCAGCAGCCCTTTAAGAATTTCCACGTCGGAAATGTCAGGAAGCCCCTCGATTGTTACGGGGGAATCCGCAAGAATTGTGGCAGGTATTAAGGCAACTGCGCTGTTTTTGGCTCCGCTTACGCGAACGGTTCCTTTAAGGGGATATCCGCCGGCAATTTTAAGCTTTTCCATTTTCGACTCCCTTTCCAGCCATCGAACATGTTATTTCGGCTGACTGGAAGGAGCCAGCCGAAATTTAAGGCATTATTTTCCATTAGCAATAGACGCAATCCGACAGTTTGTCATATCCATTAGTTTACACGAAAAATCCCTTTTCATGTACTGATAACTAAAAAAGTTCCAAAAATGGTAAGCAAATTTCATTTGCTAAGTGCAGTTTTTTCTTATCGGGAATTCCAATCCTTCAGGAATGCCTCAATCCCTTTGTCTGTCAGAGGATGGTGGAAAAGCTGCATCAGCACTTTGTAAGGAATTGTTGCGATATGGGCTCCTCTTAAAGCAGCTTCCGTTACATGCATCGGATGCCTAATCGAAGCAGCAATGATTTCAGTCTCAATACCATGGACGGCAAAAATCTCTGCGATTGTTGAAATGAGATCAAGCCCATTTTGGCCAATATCGTCCAGCCTGCCGAGGAACGGAGATACATAAGAAGCACCCGCACGGGCAGCGAGCAAGGCCTGGTTCGCATTGAAAATAAGGGTCACATTCGTTTTAATTCCCTCTTTTGAAAAAGCATGGACGGCTTTTAAGCCTTCCGGTGTCATCGGAACTTTAATCGTAATATTCGGAGCGATTTTTGCCAGCTCCATGCCTTCACGAATCATTCCTTCCGCATCAAGAGCAATGACTTCAGCGCTTACAGAACCTGGAACCAGATCTGTAATTTCCTTTAGCCTGTCCTCGAAGGAAACATCTTTTTCTTTTGCGACAAGGGTTGGGTTGGTTGTTACACCTGATAAAAGACCAAGCGCATAGGCTTCACGGATTTCATTCATATTGGCAGTATCGATAAAAAACTTCATAGTTCGCCTCCAAATCATGTTTTGGGCCTTTTGACAAAAAAATGAATTGAAACCGCCACTGACCCAGGGGCGGTTTCACCTATTTTACAGCATACAGTTCAGCCAGGATTACTCTGCTTTACCCGAAGAACCGAATTCACGCATTTTGCCAATGACAGTTTCCTTAATGGCATCACGGGCAGGCCCGAGGTATTTACGTGGATCATATTCATTTGGTTTGGCAGCCAGGACTTCGCGTACGACTTTGGCGGATGCCATCTGGTTTTCTGTATTCACATTGATTTTTGCTGTTCCAAGTGAAATAGATTTTTGGATGTCCTTGAGAGGAATTCCTGTCCCGCCGTGAAGTACAAGTGGTACTCCAGTCGCCTGTCCAATTTCCTCCATTTCCTTGAAGCCTAGGTTCGGTTCGCCTTTATAAGGTCCATGTACAGAGCCTAAAGCCGGAGCAAGGCAGTCGATGCCGGTTCTCTGGACGAGTTCTTGACATTCTTTTGGATCTGCATAAATGACACCGTCTGCGATGACATCATCTTCCTGTCCGCCAACGATACCAAGTTCAGCTTCAACGGACACACCTTTTGAATGGGCATAATCAACCACTTTTGAAGTCGTTGCGACGTTGTCTTCGAACGGACCATGGGAAGCATCGATCATAACAGATGTAAAGCCTGCATCAATGGCCTCTTTACACTTCTCAAAACTTGAACCATGATCAAGGTGGATGGCAACCGGAACAGTAGTGTTGTAGTCTTCCATCAGCCCTTCAACCATTTTTACAACGGTTTTGAAACCGCCCATATAACGCGCTGCACCCTCGGATACCCCAAGGATAACAGGAGACTTTTCTTCCTCCGCAGCCATAAGGATTGCCTGTGTAAACTCAAGGTTGTTCAAGTTGAATTGTCCAACCGCATAGCCTTCCGCATTAGCTTTTTGGAGCATTTCTTTCATGGAAACTAAAGGCATATCTTTATTCCTCCTTTTAGTTAGCTGTCTCTTTTTTAACCCGTGCTCCCATCTTCTAGAAGCATGTCCTCATTGCCGGCTATATATGTATCAATGGCAACGGTCAAAAAGAGGAAAACAGCCTTTCAAACACCACTAGTATCATAACAAACCAGATGCGAAAATTCCATCAATCAAAAAGAATTACGCAAACTGACATAATGTAAGCGTGAACACTAGAGTTTTACCCCAAACCTGGGAAATGAAACGTGAAAGGCGCCTTCCGCAACTGCGCATTCATGGATGTTTGAGTCTTCACTTGTTGGAGGTATATTCCTTTACGGCACTGCGGATATCATCAATATCAAAAGGTTTTGCAAAATGAGTGAGTGCACCAAGGTCCTTTGCCTCCTGAATCATATCAAGCTCCCCGTAGGCAGTCATGATAATCACTTTAATGTCAGCGTCAATTACCTTCATCCTTTTAAGAATCTCGATTCCGTCCATGCCCGGGATTTTCATATCCAGAAGGACAAGATCAGGCGAATGTTTCTTTACAATTTCAAGAGCCTGGATGCCATTGGCAGCCTGGAACGTTGTATACCCTTCTTTTTGAAACACTTCATTCAAGAGAATGCGAATTCCAAATTGATCATCAACGATTAATATTTTACGTTTCATGCCATCTCGCCCCATTTTCCCATTTATTTTATCTCTGCACTTTAATTTTTCTTTTTTTGTCCCATCTGACTATTTCTCCGTTTCTTTGCAATTTCCTGCATTTTTCCGGCGTTGTTTTTCCGACATTTTTTGCATGGGATGAAAAGTTGTCTATAATGGGAGGAAAACAGTTACTTACGGAGGTTATCATGCTTAAAATGTTCTCAACACAGCTTGCCGGGCTGTTTGGCAGAATACACGATAAACAGGATGAAAACTTTGAGGATGCCGCAAGGCTTTTGGCACAGGCGGTTGCCGGTGACGGGCGCATTTTCCTTTTCGGGGTAAAGGAAATGGAAGCAGTCGGGCTTGAGGCTTCGATTGGGACCGAGCCGCTTGACCGGGTTGTCATCTGGGACGGGAAGGAACGGAATGATTTTTCCGCTGCGGACAGAGCGCTAATCGTGTCAAGGTACTCGGCAGATGCGGAAGCTGTGAAAGCTGCGCAAGTTTTGCAAAATAACGGAATCCTCTTCGCGGGAATTTCAACAGCCGTTGAAGGAGAGGCAGATGGCGGATCACTCGCTGATTTGGCGGATGTCCATCTAGACCTTATGCTAAAAAGAGGACTCCTTCCCGATGAAACCGGCGGAAGGTTCGGATATCCGGCCCCGTTGGCCGCGTTGTTTGTTTACTATGGTTTGAAGTTTACAATTGATGAAATATTGGCGGATTATGAGTAAGGAAACGGGATTTGGCGCAGGTGAGGGGTTGGGTATTGACGCGAGGATTCCGTAACGAGCCGATGTACAGGGATTCTGGAAACGAGGTTCATTGCTGAGATTTTTGAAAACTTGGTCTAGTTGTTCCGAAAGAGTGAGTTGGACAGACGGCGAGTAAATATCTGGGGAAGCGTTCCAATGCGGGGCTTCTTGGGACAAACTGCAAGGAAATATACGGGCTACTGTCCCAACATCGAGCAGCTTGGGACAGACTGCAAGGAAATACACGGGCAACTGTCCCAACATGGACCCAACATCGAAAAGCTGTCGCGAAAGCAACGAATTCAAATAAGTTTTCTACCAAAACGAAGATGCGCAACCCTAGCCCTAATCCATTTACACAAAAAGCCGGCCCTCTCAAAATAGAGAGGAACCGGCTTTACTTTTGCAAAACAGATTGGGCAACTGGGCGCCACTTTACACTAATTATTGATTGTTTAAAGAAGCATGAATGAACTCGCGGAACAATGGTTGTGGGCGGTTTGGCCTCGATAGGAATTCTGGATGGTACTGGGAGGCCACAAACCACGGATGGTCCTTTAGTTCAATTGTTTCAATCAGCCTGCCGTCCGGGCTTGTCCCAGAAAAGACGAATCCGGCTTTTTCCATGTCTTGGCGGTAATGGTTGTTGAACTCATAGCGGTGGCGGTGGCGTTCATACACAACCTTTTCACCATATGCGTCAAAAACCTTTGTTCCTTCAACCAATTTGCATGGATACAGGCCGAGGCGAAGTGTCCCGCCAAGGTCTTCGACATCTTTTTGCTCAGGCAAGAGGTCAATGATTGGGTGTTCCGTGTTCGGATCAAGTTCAGCGGAATGCGCATCCTTCAACCCAAGGACATTCCGCGCATATTCTACCGTTGCAAGCTGCATGCCAAGGCAAATGCCAAGGAATGGAACCTTCTGTTCACGCGCATACTTGATAGCGGAGATTTTCCCTTCGACTCCCCTGTCACCAAATCCGCCTGGAACGAGGATGCCGTCCGCATCGCCAAGCAACTCGGAAACATTTTCCCCGTTTACTTCCTCAGCGTTGACCCACTTGATTTCAACGTCTGCGTCATAGGCATAGCCTGCGTGTTTCAAGGCTTCTACAACGGATAGGTACGCGTCCTGCAGCTCGACATACTTGCCGACAAGGGCAATCTTTGTTTTTTCAGAAAGATTCATGACCTTTTCGACGAGAGCCTTCCATTCAGTCATGTCTGCTTCTGTGCATTGCAGCTTCAGGTGATCGCAGACAATCTGGTCAAGATGCTGCTCTTGCAGTGAGAGCGGGACAGAATACAATGTTTCCGCATCCTGGCACTCAATGACTGATTTTTTATCAATGTCACAGAACAGGGCGATTTTGTCCTTCATATCCTGGGAAACAGGCATTTCAGTGCGGACAACAATGACATTCGGCTGAATGCCAAGGCTGCGCAATTCCTTCACACTATGCTGGGTAGGCTTCGTTTTCATTTCACCGGCAGCTTTAATGTATGGAATGAGCGTGCAGTGAATGTACATCACATTGTTATGGCCAATGTCACTCTTGATCTGGCGGATCGCTTCAAGGAAAGGCAGTGATTCGATGTCGCCGACGGTCCCGCCGATTTCCGTGATGACGACATCCGCATTCGTTTCATGGCCTGCGCGGAATACACGTTCCTTGATTTCATTCGTAATGTGCGGAATGACTTGGACCGTTCCGCCTAGATAATCACCGCGGCGTTCCTTTTTCAGGACAGTTGAATAAATTTTCCCGGTCGTCACGTTGCTGTTTTTCGTCAGGTTGATGTCGATGAAACGCTCGTAGTGGCCAAGGTCGAGGTCTGTTTCGGCACCATCTCCGGTCACATACACCTCACCGTGCTGGTATGGGCTCATCGTTCCCGGGTCAACGTTGATGTACGGGTCAAACTTCTGGATGAATACATCCAACCCCCTGTTTTTCAAAAGACGGCCAAGGGAAGCGGCTGTAATTCCTTTGCCCAGCGAGGATACAACCCCGCCTGTTACAAAAATATATTTTGTCATAATAAATCCCCCTCTAATACAGTTTGTGCAATCCTGGTTTGTTTACAGCTTTTTCGCAAAAAAAATAAAGGCGGCAAGCGGCAATCTTCATACGAAAGGGGTCATAATTCCCCAAATAAAAATAAAAAAGCGCCCATCCTGCAATGGTAGCAAGGGAGCGCTTGATAGCTATATGTGTGTCCGTTCCTTTTTTAAGGAGCCCAAAAATGATTCTACAGGCATCGACATGGAATGTCAACCAATTAAAGGTCTTCTTCTTCCTCGTCATCTGCAAGTTCTTCTTCCTCTAATACCTCAAGGCTTTCTTCTTCGAGTTCCTCTTCCAGTTCGCCTTCGAGTTCCTCATCAAGATCCTCGTCAAGCTCTTCAGCTTCATCAAGTTCGAAATCCTCAGCCTCTTCGATATCATCGAACTCTTCTTCTTCTTCTTCATCAAGGACTTCCTCTTCTTCTTCCTCTTCGAAGTCGTCGAGATCGTCATACTCCAAATCTTCTTCGAGATCTTCATAATCTTCAAGGTCATCTTCGACCTTTTTCTTCGCCTTTTTCTTTTTAGGCTTCACTACAGCAACCTGTTCTTCTTCAACCGTATCAACAGGATACCAGACACGGAGGCCCCACTTGTTTTCACCAAGGCAAATGAAACGGCCATCTATATTTAAATCGGTATAAAATTGTGCAATCCTCGCCTTGACTTCATCGGCGGATATGTTGCCTACAGCAGCAATTTCATCCAATAATTCATTAAAGGATACTTGCTCCCTCTTGCTCTTTAGCAACTCATAGGCCATTTCAATCAAAGACATTTCCTTTAACTGCTCTTTTGAGTACTGTTCTAAACTCAACGTCGGCACTTCCTTTCTCATTTGAACCACCGGGTCCAGGAAGGGGTTCTTCCAAAATACATATTCTTCATTATAAACAAATTCATCCCGTTTATGCCAGTTCTATTTTTGCATTTCGGGAAAATCAAGTACGAGGACCGTTTCCCTCGCCACTTTCCTTCGCTTTTCTCTCCTTTTCAGCAGAGAGTTCCTTGATGGATAAATAAAGAAAGAGGATCGCGAGCAGGAGAAACGATATAGCCCCCAATTGATGCTGATATAAATAATAGAGTGGCCAGGCTAATAATATAAGGATAATGACAACATATTTAGGTTTCATTCGTTTTCACCAGCCGTTCTCCAGTTGTATGCCCATATTATATATGAAACGGCAAGAAATTTAATGCTTTTCAATCATTTTTGGAAAAAATATTTTGGGAAGTGCGGACAATGGGGATGGCAGCGGTGCCATCCCCATGGTTAAAGAGCGTTATTGGTTAGCTATATAGGTTGAACTTAATTTTTACACAAATTAGCCAAGGAAGCAGGTTGATTGAAGCGGAAGGCACGAAGACTCCCGCGGAAAGCGAAGTGCCTCATGACAGGCAAAAACCGCCTGTCCCTGCGATGATTAATCTCAGAAGCTTTCCTTTGTGAAGCGCAAATCAACCAAGATCACCATGAAAAGAAAATTTCTAGTTCAACCTATATAGTTACATATTCCGCCTGTACTGGCCGCCCACTTCATACAGCGCGTTAGTGATTTGGCCGAGGCTTGCAACCTTTACTGTTTCCATTAGCTCGGCAAAAATATTCCCGCCTGATACAGCCGTTTCCTTCAATCGCTTAAGGGCCTCCGCAGTTTGGCCGGCATGCCCGTCCTGGAATTTCCGCAGGTTGGCGATTTGCAATTCTTTCTCTTCCTTGGATGCCCTTGCAAGCTCCATATTATCCATCTCATCTTCTGACGGAGGATTTGGGTTCAAATACGTGTTGACGCCAATGATTGGCAGTTCACCGGAATGCTTCTTCATTTCATAAACCATCGATTCATCCTGAATTTTTCCGCGTTGATACTGGGTTTCCATTGCACCTAGCACGCCGCCGCGGTCATTGAGCCGTTCGAATTCCTGAAGGACGGCTTCCTCAACCAAGTCTGTCAGTTCATCGATAATGAATGCACCCTGAAGCGGGTTTTCATTTTTGGACAAGCCATGTTCTTTCGTAATGATCATCTGAATCGCCATTGCCCTCCGTACCGATTCCTCTGTCGGAGTCGTAATCGCTTCATCATACGCATTTGTATGAAGCGAGTTACAGTTATCTTGCAATGCCATCAGCGCCTGCAGCGTTGTCCGGATGTCATTGAAATCAATTTCTTGTGCATGAAGAGAGCGCCCGGATGTCTGTACATGGTACTTCAGCTTCTGGCTCCGTTCATTCGAACCGTATTTATCCCGCATCGCCGTCGACCAGATCCTTCGGGCAACCCGGCCAATCACTGTGTATTCTGGATCAAGCCCGTTTGAGAAAAAGAAGCTCAAGTTCGGCGCGAAATCGTCAATCTTCATGCCGCGGCTTAAATAGTATTCAACATACGTAAACCCGTTAGCAAGTGTAAAGGCAAGCTGCGATATCGGGTTCGCTCCCGCCTCGGCAATATGATAACCCGAAATCGACACGGAGTAGTAATTGCGGACCTGATTGTCGATAAAATACTGCTGTATATCGCCCATCATCCTGAGCGCGAATTCAGTCGAGAAAATGCATGTATTCTGACCTTGGTCTTCCTTTAGGATATCCGCCTGGACCGTTCCGCGGACACTTTTAAGCGTAAAGGCGCGCACTTCGGCAAATTCTTCTGGCGTGAGCATCCGTCCGAGCTCCGCTTCTCTTTTCTCGACTTGCTGATGGATGGCTGTATTCATGAACATCGCCAAAATAATTGGCGCCGGGCCGTTGATTGTCATTGAAACAGACGTTGACGGGTGGCACAGGTCAAAGCCTGCATACAGCTTTTTCATATCCTCAAGCGTACAGATGCTGACGCCGCTCTCGCCGACTTTCCCGTAAATATCCGGGCGATAATCCGGGTCTTCCCCGTAAAGCGTCACAGAATCAAATGCTGTGCTTAAGCGCTTGGCATTGTCATCTTTTGATAAATAGTGAAAGCGGCGGTTGGTCCGTTCTGGCGTCCCTTCGCCAGCAAACTGCCGTTTCGGGTCTTCGCCTTCGCGTTTAAACGGAAAGACGCCTGCTGTGTATGGGAAAGAGCCCGGCACATTTTCTCGGTAAACCCAGCGGATAATTTCTCCGTAGTCCTTATATTTCGGCAGAACCACCTTCGGAATATCGAGGCCGGACAGGCTCTTGGACATCAAGGCCGTCCGGATTTCCTTATCACGGATTCGGACAACGTACTCGTCTGCCTTGTAATCTTTCTTTAGCTTCTCCCATCCACCAAGAATTTTCTTCGTCTCAGGCGTCAATTCCGCTTCAGTTTGCTTCTTAAGGCGCTGTAATTCGGCAATGGTTTCTTCACTTCCGCCGCTGCCCAACGCTTCCAAGACACCTTCTAGCTGGAACAGCTTCCGGGCAAGGTTCGCCTGTTCCTCCGCTTTTTTATGATAATTGCGGACCGTTTCGGAAATTTCCCTTAAATAATAGCGGCGGTCCGTTGGAATAATCACATTTTGCTTTTCCACACGGGCTTTTTTTGCAAAAGAGGTCTGCCAACCTGTGCCAGCTTTCTCATTAATTTTTTCAATTAATGCCGCAAAGACAGCATTCGTTCCCGGATCATTGAACTGGCTTGCGATCGTCCCGTAGACCGGCAGATCATCCGGATCCTTTTCAAATAGCAAATGGCTGCGCTGGTATTGCTTTTGCACTTGGCGCTTCGCATCCTCGGAGCCTTTTCTCTCAAACTTGTTAATCACAATCAAGTCGGCAAAATCGATCATATCGATCTTTTCAAGCTGGGTCGGGGCACCAAATTCGCTCGTCATCACATACATGGAAACATCGCAAATTTCGGTAATCGCCGCATCTCCCTGGCCAATCCCGCTCGTTTCCACAACGACAAGGTCAAAGCCCGCCGCCTTCACAACCGCGACAGCATCCTTGATGGCCAGCGACAATTCACTTCTTGACGCCCTCGTCGCCAGGCTGCGCATATAAACGCGCGGGTTGAAAATGGAATTCATGCGGATTCTGTCCCCGAGAAGCGCGCCGCCTGTTTTTTGCTTTGTCGGATCGACAGAAAGGATTGCCACTTTCTTATCGGGAATTTCATTGATGAATCTCCGGATCAGCTCATCCGTCAGCGAGCTCTTCCCTGCTCCGCCTGTCCCGGTAATCCCGACAACCGGAACAGGCGCGGCGATGGACTTCACTTTTTCGATTATTTCCGTTGCTACAGCAGTTTCCTTATCGGCGCCTACCTGGTACTCGGCAAGCGTGATCATTTTGGCAATCGCCTTCGTGTCCCCTTGTTGGAGAGATGCTATTTCGGCTGCCGGATCCTTCGGCAGTGTCATAAAGTCGCATTCCTTGATCATTTGGTTAATCATGCCCTGAAGGCCATGCTTGCGGCCATCCTCAGGCGAGAAAATCCTCGCAATTCCGTAATCATGAAGCTCCTTTATTTCGCGCGGGATAATGACACCGCCCCCGCCGCCGTAAACGCGGATATGGCCCGCTCCTTTTTCCTGCAAAAGATCAACCATATATTTAAAATATTCAACATGGCCCCCTTGATAGGAGGAAATTGCTATCCCCTGCACGTCCTCCTGGATCGCCGCGTTCACGACTTCCTCCACTGACCGGTTGTGGCCGAGATGGATGACCTCAGCTCCACTTGATTGGAGGATTCTTCTCATGATGTTGATTGAAGCATCGTGGCCGTCGAATAAACTAGAGGCTGTTACGAATCGGACATGGTGGACTGGCTTGTAAGTTTCCTGCGTACTCATCTTTCTCCTCCTCCCATTTTTGCGGGCCCGCTTAATTGCCCGCCAATGTTCCCTTTGCCTATTCCCGACAGCAGCAATTCTGTCTGATGGTCGATATATTCCTCAAGCGTGAATCGTTTTGCCAAAGACCAGCGCCGGAAAGCCCACATCTGGCCGAGGACGATAATGTCATGGGAGATTAATTCCGCTTCTTTCTCGGATAAATGAATCTCGCCATTTTCCACACAGCGGGCCAGCAGCTTCCCGAACATGGACGCCATTTCATTTTCTTTCCGGAGGACGTAAGGAAGCGCGTCATGCGACAATGACTTCGCTTCCTGGTACATGACAAGCACCTCATCCTGCATTTCATCCACAATCCGGAAATAATCGGCAATCGCGAGCTTTAAATGTTCAAGTGTCCCGCCCTTTCCTGTCAGGCCCTTCAGCAATTTGCCCGACACCTGGTCATAGATACTGTCACAGACAAGATAGAGGACATCCTCTTTCGTGCGGATATATTCATAGAGGGTACCGATGCTGAAACCCGAGGCCTTTGCGATTTCCCTCGTGGTTGTACGGTGGAACCCCTTTTGCTTGAACAGCGCGACCGCTCCCCTGATCATCTGGCTGCGCCTCCTTCTGACTAGAAGCTCATCTTTGACAGAAGCCTTGACCTCCCGTTTTTTCAAAAGCCCCACCCCCCTTTTTTAGCGACTGTTAGTTGTATTTTCTTAAAAGATAATTTTGCGAAGTTCCTTTTAACGACCGAACGGATGAAAATTTCCTGGCCTTCGGGCTCTAAATGACCTCTTAGCGACCGAACGGACGAAAATCACCTGGCCTTGGGGCTCTAAACGGCTTCTTGCCGGCCGATTTACTCATGAGCGCCAATACCCATTCCCCGTTCAGAAAGAATCTTCTCTGTTATTTCGTCAGCATCCTCGAGATGACGAGGCGCTGGATTTCCTGGGTGCCTTCGTAAATTTGGGTGATTTTCGCATCGCGCATGAAGCGTTCAACCGGATAATCCTTCGTATACCCGTAGCCGCCGAACACCTGGACTGCTTCGGTGGTCACATTCATGGCTGTATCCCCGGCAAAAAGCTTCGCCATCGCGGAAGCCTTGCTGTAAGGAAGCCCTTCCGACTCCAGCCATGCAGCCTGGTAGGTCAAGAGGCGGGACGCTTCAGTCGCCGTCGCCATGTCAGCCAATTTAAAGGAAATCCCCTGGTTGGCTGCAATCGGCTTGCCGAACTGGTGCCGCTCTTTCGCATAATCAACAGCCGCATCAAGCGCTCCCTGGGCAATTCCGACCGCCTGGGCTGCGATGCCATTCCGGCCGCCGTCCAGTGTCATCATCGCAATCTTAAATCCTTCGCCTTCTTCGCCAAGGCGGTTTTCAACCGGGACGCGGCAGTCTTCAAAGATAATTTCAGTCGTCGGTGACGAGCGGATGCCAAGTTTCTTTTCTTTTTTGCCTACCGAGAAGCCAGGTGAGTCTTTTTCGATGATAAACGCCGTTGTTCCGCGCTGCTTGCTTGTAGGGTCGGTCAGGGCGAACACGACATAAATATCAGCAATGCCGCCGTTTGTAATGAAAATCTTTGCGCCGTTCAGCACATAATGGTCTCCGTCAAGGCGGGCAGTCGTTTTCATCGCGCCCGCATCGGAACCGCTGCCCGGCTCTGTCAGGCCGTAGGCGCCAATTTTTGAGCCTTCTGCCATTGGGCGGAGATATTTCTGCTTCTGCTCTTCAGATCCGAATTTATAAATCGGCCAGCCGGCGAGTGATGTGTGCGCCGACAAGGTTACGCCTGTTGACGCGCAGACTCGGGAAAGCTCTTCGACAGCAATGCAGTACGCCAAGTAATCGCTGCCGATGCCGCCGTACTCCTCAGGCCAAGGAATCCCTGTCAGGCCTAGCTCGGCCATTTTGTCAAAAATCTCCCGATCAAAGCGCTCTTCCTCGTCGCGCTCTGCCGCGGTCGGAGCGACTTCGTTGCGTGCAAAATCGCGGACCATTTTTCTGATCATTTCATGCTCTTCTGATAGTTTGAAGTTCATATTGATATCCCCCTGCTCAGGTTTGGAATTGACGTATGTACCGCC
The DNA here is from genome assembly GCF_003515685.1 of Neobacillus notoginsengisoli. Classification (GTDB taxonomy): domain Bacteria; phylum Bacillota; class Bacilli; order Bacillales; family Cytobacillaceae; genus Bacillus_D; species Bacillus_D notoginsengisoli. The sequence continues at coordinate 21,941 of NZ_QWEG01000007.1, forward strand.
AGACTGCTAAAGGTTTTTGCTTCAGGACTTGAGGCGCTCCTTGCATCCGCTTCAGCTTCCGCGGTTTTTCTTTTTGCCAAAAGTCTGTTACAGCTGTCTTGCGATGACGTGCCTTTGGATTTCGCTTGTGCCTTCGTAGATTTCGGTGACTTTGGCGTCGCGGAAATAGCGCTCGACCGGGTAGTCCTCGGTGTAGCCGTAGCCGCCGAATACTTGGATGGCTTCGGTTGCGGTTTGGACTGCCGTTTTCGAGGCGAACAGTTTTGCCATTGAGGCTTCCTTGCCGCATTTCAGGCCCTCTGACCTTAAGGTTGCGGCACAGTAGACGAGGAGCCTTGACCCTTCAACCGCGGTTGCCATGTCGGCCAGCTTGAAGGCGATTCCCTGCTGGGCAGCAATTGGTTTGCCGAACTGGCGGCGCTCCTTCGCATATTCGGTTGCCGCCTTTAAAGCCGCTTCGGCGATACCTAACGCCTGTGCGCCGATGCCGATCCGGCCGGCGTCAAGGTTGGACATGGCAATCTTGAAGCCTTCCCCTTCCTCGCCAAGCAGGTTTTCCTTCGGCACTCTCATATCCTCGAACGTCAGCTGGACTGTCCGCGAGCCATGCAGCCCCATTTTTTTCTCATCTTTACCGATGATCAGGCCAGGTGTGTCTTTTTCAACGATAAACGCGGAAATCGCATCCTGGGCCGTCCTGGCAAAAACGATATAAATATCGGCTTCACCGCCGTTTGTAATGAATACTTTCGTTCCGTTCAGTACATAGTGATCCTCTTTTTGGATCGCCCGCGAATTCAGATTCCCTGCATCCGAGCCTGCGCCAGGTTCCGTCAGGCAAAAGGCGCCGAGCCATTCGCCGGCGGCCATCTTTGGTACATATTTCTGTTTTTGTTCTTCTGTGCCGAAATAAAGAATCGGATTTGTTCCTACCGAAGTATGGACCGAAAGAATGACCCCAACAGCGGCACTGACTCTTGAAATTTCATGAATGGCGATGATGTAGGACATGAAATCCATGCCGGCACCGCCGTATTTCTCGGGAACTGGGATGCCCATCAGCCCGAGTTCCGCCATTTTTGTAAGGACTTTACGAGGAAATTCCCCTTGTTCCATTTTTTCAACAAATGGCGCGATTTCCTTTTCGGCAAAATCACGAACCATTTTTCTCATCATTTCTTGTTCATCTGTAAACGTGATATCCATCTACCATCCCTCCCAAAGAGCGGTTCGCCTACCTTCCTTCTATCGCAGAGGGGGACAGGCGGTTTTCGGACCTCTTTCATAGACCAGTTGCCAGGCCAGAAGCCTTTTAGTATTCATAAAACCCGCGGCCTGTTTTTTTGCCGAGCCAGCCGGCCTTTACATATTTCCGGAGAAGCGGGCAAGGACGGTATTTACTGTCGCCGAAGCCTTCATAAAGGGTTTCCATGATGTAGAGGCATGTATCAAGCCCGATAAAATCGGCCAGCGTCAGAGGGCCCATCGGATGGTTCATGCCAAGCTTCATCACTTCATCAATTGCTTCTTTTGTCGCGACTCCTTCATAAAGCGTGTAAATGGCCTCGTTGATCATCGGCATCAGAATCCGGTTCGAAACGAAGCCCGGGAAATCGTTGACTTCAACAGGTACTTTATTGAGCACTTTTGTCATGTCCTTAATTTCCTTGTAAACTTCATCAGCCGTCGCAAGTCCGCGGATGATTTCCACAAGTTTCATAACCGGAACAGGGTTCATGAAGTGCATCCCGATTACTTTTTCCGGCCTTTTTGTCGCCGCTGCGATTTCCGTGATCGGAAGCGAAGAAGTATTGGTTGCGAGAATCGCATGTTCAGGGGCGAGTTCATCAAGCTTCCTGAAGATTTCTGTTTTCACTTCCATATTTTCAACTGCAGCTTCAATTACGAGATCAACGGTGGCGGCATCTTCAAGTGAGGTTGAAGATGAGAGCCGGCCAAGTGTTTCCTCTTTTGCCGACGCTTCAAGACGCCCTTTTTCAACTGCGCGGTCAAGATTCTTGTTAATTCCGTTCATTCCCCGTTCAACAAATTCAGGTTTCAGGTCATTTAGGATAACCGTGTAGCCTGCCTGAGCGCATACTTGGGCAATACCCGAACCCATTTGCCCGGCGCCGATCACCATGACTTTTTTGATTGCCATTCTATCCCCTCCAGTAAGCAGGGCGGAGTCCGGGTGAATCCGGAGGCCGCCTCTTTAGCCTTGTAATCTAGTAAACTGATTTCTTGATACAGAATTATCGTTTCGGCACCTCAATCATGACGGCATCTCCCTGGCCGCCGCCGCTGCAGATGGCGGCGATGCCGATTCCGCCCCCGCGCCGCTTCAATTCGTGCATTAGAGTCACAATGATCCTTGCGCCGCTTGCGCCAATCGGGTGGCCAAGGGCGACCGCACCGCCATTGACATTCACTTTTTCAGGGTCCAGGCCGGCGATTTTATTGCTCGCAAGCGCGACTGCCGAAAATGCTTCATTGATTTCGAAGAGGTCGATTTCCTCAAGGGAACGGCCAGTTTTTTGCAAAAGGGCATTGATGACAAGGCCCGGCGTCTGTGGGAAGTCCTTCGCCTCAACCGCAATGGACGTATGGCCGAGAATGACTGCGCTAATCGTCCGGCCTTCTTTCACAGCCCGCTCCTCACTCATCAGCACGATTGCGGCCGCACCGTCATTAATGCCGGGTGCATTTCCGGCTGTGATGGTTCCGTCTTTATCAAAAACAGATTTAAGGGCGCTCAGTTTTTCAATCGTTGTGTCTTTCCGCGGTGATTCGTCTGTGTCAACAACTAGCGGCTCACCTTTCCGCTGCTTCACTGAGACAGGAACAATTTCTTCGGCAAGGCGCCCGCTCTCGATCGCTTCACTGGCAAGCTTTTGGCTCCTCAACGCCCAAAGGTCCTGTTCCTCTCTCGTAATTCCAAATTCCTCGGCGGTTGCATTTCCGTACGAACCCATATGGACCCCCGTGAAGCCGCAACTCAAACCGTCTGTCATGAGCAGGTCCTTCAGCTGCGCGTCACCCATCCGAAGACCCCAGCGAGCTTTCGGAACAATGTACGGCGCGTTGCTCATCGACTCCATTCCGCCAGCCACGATGATTTCCTCATCCCCGGCCCGGATGATTTGGTCGCCGACTGTAACTGCTCTCATACCGGATGCGCAAACCTTGTTAATTGTTTCTGTCCGCACTTCCCACGGAATGCCTGCATGGCGTGCTGCCTGCCGTGAAGGTAGCTGTCCCTGGCCCCCCTGAAGAACGGAACCAAGGATGACCTCACCCACTTTATCTGGATTTACGTTCGCCCGAGAGAGCGCCTCCTTGACCGCAATCCCCCCAAGTTCAGAAGCTGACAGGCTGCTCAATGCCCCGCCGAATTTTCCAAAAGGCGTCCTGACCCCGCTTAAAATAACCGTCCTTGCCATTCAACTCATCTCCTTTGTGAAATCTTCTGTTCCCATAACCCGTTCGACTGAACGCTCGCTCAGTCCGCCAGCAAAAAATGTAAGCGTTTACCTTATGTAATATTTTATCGCAAAGAAAGCAGGAACTGAAATATAAGACGCAATATTTTTAACCTTTGCTTAATTTTGCGCTAATCAGTTCCTGCTTTTTTTCATTCATCAAACTACTTTGCTGTTGCTTCCCGCTTAGCCAGACGCTTTGATTAAGAGACGAGCGGGGCTGGCTGGCCGACTACGGACCGCTCGAGCAGTTCGGCGACATCGTATGTGCCGACATTCTCCTCGACTTCCTTTGCCTTCGTGCCATCGGACAGCATTGTCAGGCAATATGGGCAGCCTGATGAGATGATGGACGGATTGACCGCGAGCGCCTGCTCGGTTCTGGCGACGTTAATCCGGTGGCCCGTTTCCTCTTCCATCCACATAAGACCTCCCCCGGCGCCGCAACACATGCCGTTCTCGCGGTTGCGCTCCATCTCGACGAGCTTGACGCCCGGAATGGCTTTCAGGATTTCCCTTGGCACATCGTACACATCGTTATAACGTCCAAGGTAGCAAGAGTCGTGGAACGTAATCGTTTCTTTTACCTCATACCGCGGAACGAGTTTGCCGTCGCGGACGAGTTCATAGAGCAGCTCGGTATGGTGGATAACTTCTGCCTCTAGCCCGAAGTCAGGGTATTCATTTTTGAAAATATTATAGGCATGTGGGTCAATCGTTATAATTTTCTTCACATCGTTTTTCTCAAATTCCTCGATATTTTTTACGGCAAGCTCTTGGAACAGGAATTCGTTTCCGAGGCGGCGCGGCGTATCCCCGGAGTTCTTTTCCTTGTTTCCGAGGATGGCGAACTCGATGCCGGCTTCATTTAAGAGCCTTGCAAAAGAAAGGGCGATTTTCTGGCTCCGGTTATCATAGGAGCCCATTGAGCCTACCCAGAACAAGTACTCGAACTCCTCGCCTGCTTTTTTCAGTTCCTTCACTGTTGGCACGTAGACATCTTCACGTGCTTCACGCCAGTCTTCGCGCTCCTTCCGGTTCAGCCCCCAAGGGTTTCCCTGGCGCTCAATATTAGTCATTGCGCGCTGGGCATCCGGATCCATTTTCCCTTCTGTCAAAACGAGATAGCGGCGCAAATCAATGATTTTATCCACATGCTCGTTCATGACCGGGCACTGGTCCTCGCAGTTCCGGCAAGTCGTGCACGCCCAAAGCTCCTCCTCGGTGATGACATCACCGATCAGGCTTGGATTGTATGCCGAGGCCGCAGCCGCTTCATCCGCGGCGGCACCTTGTGCGGCAAGGGCAAGTTGGTTCCCTTTCGTGTTGGCAAAAGCAAACGCCGGGACCCATGGCTGCTTTTGTGTCACAGCCGCCCCGTAGTTGGTCAGATGGTCACGGAGCTTCAGGATGATATCCATTGGCGAGAGCATTTTTCCGGTACCGGTTGCCGGACACATATTCGTGCAGCGCCCGCATTCCACACAGGCGTAGAAATCAATCATTTGCAGCTGGTTGAAATCTTCAATTTTGCCAACGCCGAAAGTTTCAGCTGTTTCGTCTTCAAAGTCAATGGCCTTCAGCTTTCCGACAGGGCCGGTGCGGCTGAAATACGTATTGACCGGGCCGGCGATGAGGTGGGCGTGCTTCGACTGCGGCACGTACACAAGGAATGCAAGCAATAGCAGCAGATGAATCCACCAGGAATAGTAAAACAAGGTAACGGCAGCTGTTTTGCCAAGCCAGCCAAAGCCAGCTGCAATCGTGGAGGCGACAGGTTCGGACCACGTGCCTTCCGCGCCGTGCCAAATGATGCCCATCGCATTTCCGAACAGGACGGACAGCATGAGTCCGCCAATGAAAATGAGGACAAGCCCAGCTTTAAAGTTTTGTTTGAGTCGGACAAGCTTTTCCACATAGCGGCGATAAAATGCCCAAACAACCGCGACGAGGATCACAAGAGCCACGAGTTCCTGGAAGAACGTAAAACCACGGTACAGCGGGCCAAGCGGCAGGTGTGAACCTGGCTTAATCCCTTTCCAAATAAAATCGATGGCGCCGAATTGGACGAGGATGAAGCCATAAAAAAACATGACATGGATGATACCGCTTTTTTTATCTTTCAGCAGCTTTTTTTGTCCGAAAACATTCGTCCAAATATTTTGCCAGCGCTCTTTGGCCGCTGCATCAAACTCTGCTTTCTTGCCGAGCTTGATGTAGGCAATCCTTGTCTTAACTACATAAACAAACAGGCTGACTGCGTAAGCGGTTACAATTAGGAACGCAATAAAATTAATCCATAAAGGTCCGTTCACTCGAAACTCCCCTTCCCTTTTCTGTTCTATACCCACAATCCCGTTAGAAGAAAATTTCAAACCTATTTAATTTTCAGAACTATGTATACTTTTATTATATGATGAATGAGCATTCAGTCAACAATTTTGTCACTCTCTTTCAACTCATATATGAGCCTTATTAGGTAAAAGCTAACAGGAACAGCGATACAGGAGGTAGTCCGCATGTTTTTTATGCTATTTGCCGGATGTCTTTTTTTATTGATTGCCTGGCTGGCGGCCGACCTCCATTTTGGCAGGAAAAGGAGAATTGAGAAGGCCAGGTTCGAACCAATGCCTATACGAAAAGGCACAATCAAGATTTTGACTAGGGGCAGCGAATTGTTTAAAGATTACTTCACTGAGCTCAGGCGGGCAGAACGCCATATTCATGTATTATTCTATATCGTTAAGGAAGATGCCCTCAGCCATGAATTCTTTGACCTTCTAAGCGAGAAGGCTAAGGCGGGCGTGGAAGTCAGGATGCTGGTTGATTGGATAGGAAGCAAGGCTTTAACGAAGGATACCGCCGCTTCCCTTAAGCAGGCCGGAATTCAGCTCGCTTTTTCCAACAAGCTGAAGCTCCCTTTTCTGTTTTACACCCTCCAGGCAAGGAACCATCGGAAAATCACCGTCATTGATGGCGCCACCGGTTATCTCGGGGGATATAATGTCGGCAATGAATACATTGGCGGAAATCCGAAGCTTTCCCCCTGGCGTGATTACCATCTCAAAATCACCGGGGAATCAGTCCAGGATTTACAGGAAGTGTTCCTCACAGATTGGAAAGACGCTTACGGAGAAGACTTGCGCCGGCTTCCCTTCTATTTTTGCAAAAGAGGCGTCGGTGATGCCGAGCATCAGCTTCTACCCACTGCCGGTTTCATGCTTGAGGAAACCTGCCTCGAACTTCTAAAAAGCGCCAGGCAGAAAATTGTGATTGGTACTCCATATTTTATCCCAAGTAAAAAACTGTTCGCTGAACTGATCGCCTGCCTGGGACGCGGGGTTGAGCTGTCCATCATTGTTCCCGGCATCGCCGACCATCCACTTGTCAAAGAAGCATCCTTTAGGTATTTGCGGCCGCTTATCAGGAAAGGCGCTAGGATATACCAGTACATGTACGGTTTTTATCATGCAAAAACGATCCTGATTGATGATACGGTTTGTGACATCGGCTCAGCCAACTTCGATAAAAGAAGCCTGTTTTTAAACAGCGAAATCAATTGCTATATGTACAGCCAGGAATCAATTGTCGAGGCCGCCGCCATCATCGAAAACGATATGAAAGCATCCAGGGAACTTAAACTTTCAGAATTGGAAAAACCAGACATCCTCCGCTCCACAAAAGAAATACTAGGATGGTCTGTTTCACTGTTTCTATGAAGCAGGGGGACGGTTCTGCTGCTTCATTCGGGTCCCGAATGAAGCGCTGGAACCGTCCCCTGCCTCACACCTTTTAGGGGGGATGATGTGTGAAGATACGGTTTGGCTATGTTTCGACGGCGTTGTCGCTCTGGGAGGCTTCCCCTTCACGGACGATGACTTTCGCCCGGTACAAGCTGCTAGGTGAAAATGAACGGCGGGAGAGGCTGCTGGCTTTGACGGCGGAAAACCTTAGGAATACTTTGCGTATTCTATATTACAATATTGCTCATGGCATTGAAGTGTACAGGTTGTCGAGCTCAATCGTCCCGCTTGCCACGCATCCAGAGGCTGAATGGGATTATGCAACACCGTTTCGGGAACAGTGGCTTGAAATTGGTACGTTCGTGAAGAAGTACCGGCTCAGGGTCAGCTTCCACCCGAACCAGTACACGCTGTTCACCTCACCGCGCAAGGAGATTACGGTGAATGCCGTGCGAGATATGGAATACCATTACAAAATGCTAGAGTGCATGGGACTTGAAGAGTGGGGAACTCTCAATATTCATGTCGGTGGAGCTTACGGGGATAAGGAATCTGCCTTGGGGCGGTTTCATGAAAATATTAAGCAGCTACCCGGCCATATTAAGGCTGCGACCACGCTTGAGAATGATGATAAAACGTATACGACCGAAGAGACGCTCGCTGTTTGCGTCAGGGAAAACGTACCGCTCGCTTTTGATTACCACCATCACGTGGCGAATCCGTCGGAGCGGCCGTTGGAGGAGCTTTTGCCAAAAGTGTTTTCAACGTGGGCAGGAAGGCTGCAGGTGCCGAAAATACACGTCTCTTCCCCGAAAACAGAGAAAGCCTTCCGCTCGCACGCAGACTATGTTGATCTCGAATTCATTATGCCGCTGTTGAAGCTGCTTCGTGAGATTGGGCAGGACGTCGATTTTATGATTGAGGCAAAAACGAAGGATTTGGCTTTGCTTAGACTCGTTCCTGAGGTGGCAGCCATCCGCGGGGTGAAAAGGATTGGCGGGGCGGCGATTGAGTGGAAGTAAGTTATGTGAGTGTGGGTGTGTTCGGACAGCTATCGAGAAAATAGATGGTTCCTTGTCCGAACTTGTAGCACCTTCGGACAGCTATCGAGAAAATAGACGATTCTCTGTCCGAACTTGGGGCATCTTCGGACAGCTATCGAGAAAATAGACGATTCTCTGTCCGAACTTGGGGCATCTTCGGACAGCTATCGAGAAAACAGACGATTCTCTGTCCGAACTTGGGGCATCTTCGGACAGCTATCGAGAAAATAGACGGTTCTCTGTCCGAACATGGGGCACCTTCGGACAGCTTTCGAGAAAATAGACGATTCTCTGTCCGAACTTGGGGTATCTTCGGACAGCTATCGAGAAAATAGACGGTTCTCTGTCCGAACTTGGGGCATCTTCGGACAGCTATCGAGAAAATAGATGGTTCCTTGTCCGAACATGGGGCACCTTCGGACAGCTTTCGAGAAAATAGACGATTCTCTGTCCGAACTTGGGGTATCTTCGGACAGCTATCGAGAAAATAGACGGTTCTCTGTCCGAACTTGGGGCATCTTCGGACAGCGAACATAGAAAAAGCCATCTTGCTGTCCGAACTCCGGCTCTGTACAAACAAACATTAAACAACTTAAAATCAAATGAAAGGAAGCCCCCATAAAGGAGGCTACCCTTTCACGGACCTATCTCCTATCTCAATGTCTCTTCCTCAATCAAATTCATGACTGGAACCGTTTCTTCCTGCTCGGGGTTTTCGCGCCAGAATACCCGCGCTGTTTTTTCACTTTCGTCAACGTGCTGGATCATGACCCGGCTGCCTTCGTATGTGACAACAATATTTTCAGCTGACTCCAGGATTTCCTTTGCCCGGCCTACATTCATCTGCTCCACTCCTTAAAAGATTGTCCCGCTTACTATTTACCGGATTCGCCTTTTTTATCCAACACAATTCGATATTCTTTGAGGCCTTGAACAATCCTTCCAATGAACGAAAGGCCATGCAAAAAGCCCTCCGGGAATTCACACCGGAGGGCCAAAAACTATATTATTTACATCTTTTCAGGCGCGGATACGCCAATCAAAGACAATGCATTTTTCATCGTAATCTTTACAGCTTTCACCAATGCTAGGCGAGCCTTCGTACGCTCAGGCTGTTCTTTGTCGACAACCTTATCGGCGTTGTAGAAGCTATGGAAAGCGGAAGCGAGGTCAAAAACATAATTGGCAATCCGGTGCGGTGTGCGCTTCAAGGCTGCATCACTTACTGCCTGCGGGAACTCGCCAAGCTTCTTCAGCAAATCGACTTCTTTCTCTGAGCCAACTTGCTTCAAATCAACCTCTTTTTCCACACTAAAGCCCTGCTCAGCCGCCTGGCGTAAAATGCTCGAAATACGCGCGTGCGCATATTGGGCATAGTAAACCGGGTTGTCATTCGACTCGGATACAGCCAGGTCAAGGTCAAAGTCCATATGCGTATCAGCACTGCGCATCGCAAAGAAGTAACGGGTCGCGTCGAGTCCGACTTCTTCGACAAGCTCACGCATCGTAACAGCCTTGCCGGTACGCTTGCTCATTTTCATTTTTTCGCCGTTTTTGAATAAATGGACGAGCTGGATGATTTCTACTTCCAAAACATCACGTTTATAGCCGAGCGCTTCGATCGCCGCTTTCATCCGCGGAATGTAGCCATGGTGGTCGGCACCCCAGACGTTGATGAGCTTTTCAAAACCGCGGTCCAGTTTATCTTTGTGATAAGCGAGGTCCGGAGTCAAATACGTATAGGAGCCGTCCTGCTTAATCAACACACGATCCTTATCGTCGCCAAATGGAGTGGAGCGCAGCCAGGTGGCACCGTCTTCCTCATAAATATGGCCGTTGTCACGGAGCGTTTTCAGTGCTGTATCAATTTTGCCATTATGATAAAGCGAGGTCTCGGAATACCAGACGTCGAATTCAACGCGGAAGTCGTGAAGGTCCTTCTTCAACTTGGCCATTTCTACCTTGAGTCCGTGCTCACGGAAGAAATTGAAGCGCTCATCCTCAGGCATATGGACGAACTTATCGCCATATTCAGCAGCAAGCTCCTTGCCGATTTGTATAATGTCCTCACCATGGTAGCCGTCTTCCGGCATCTCCTTCTCCATGCCGAGAGCCTGGAAATAGCGCGCCTCAACGGAGAGGGCAAGGTTGTTAATCTGGTTTCCGGCGTCATTGATGTAGTATTCGCGCGAAACATCGAAGCCAGCTTTTGCAAGAATATTACACAGTGAATCGCCGACCGCGGCGCCGCGGGCGTGGCCTAGATGCAGGTCTCCCGTCGGATTCGCCGATACAAATTCGACCTGGATTTTCTGGCCTTTACCTGCATTCGTTTCACCATAGCGATCTTCTTCTTCAAGGATCGAAGGAATCAGTTCTGTCAGGTAACTGTTATCCATGTAAAAGTTAATGAAGCCAGGGCCGGCCAGCTCAATTTTTTCAATTGAAGCTTTTGTACTGTCAAAATTGGCGACAATCGCGTCAGCAATCATGCGCGGTGCTTTTTTTGCGACACGGGCCAACTGCATCGCCATATTGGTCGAATAGTCACCGTGCGCCTTCTCTTTCGGAATTTCAAGAATTACTTCGGGAAGCTGGTCTTCGGAAGCCAGGCCGGCTTTCAGGACAGCCGCTTTGATTTCCTCTTTCAGGTTCTGTTGCACCTGTTCAACTAGATTCATTCCATTTCCTCCTCAAACGTGATCGATAAACTATATGTACCGGCGGGCGCGCCCGCAATGTGCAAATCGTATTTCAGCAAAAACATGCCGCCCTTCCCATTTTCCCGGATTGCCTGGGCGAGCCTTTCTGTGACTGCTTTAACCGGCAGAGTTCCATAAGGAGTATTGTAGCTGCCGCGTGTTTCTGCCGACAGCCTAAATGGGATCCTCATTTTCACGGCACCGCTTCTCAGGAGCAGCGCTTCTCCGCTGTCCATTTTCAAAATGGTCCGGATGCTTCCTCCCTCCGCCTTTTCCTCATACTGAAGATAGACGGCACTGCCTTTTCTATAAAAAAATCCGCTTGCTCCGGTGATGATTTCATCCTTCATGCCGGATTGGACAATTGATGTAGTAATCGTAACCGTGACAGGCTTCGGGTCCATCCGGTCCACTCCTTCTCAACGCAAGAAAATTGCTCTATTAGTGTCTTATAAGTATGAAATTATATCATGAAATCTAAACTTGCTCTACCCTGCTCTTGGGGTGTATCACTTTATTATATCTTTTAGCACGCAACAATTCAAAAAGTGCCTGCTTCGCGATGGAAACAGGCACTTTTTTTGGCGGGTGAAGCTTAAATCCCCGTTCTTTGTTCCAACCTTGGACATCTTGGGACAGTTAATGGCTCTTTTAGTGAAGCACTGTCCCAACATGAAGCTGCTTGGGACAGGTTGAAGCTTTTATCCTCGTTCTCTATCCCAACCTTGGGCAGCTTGGGACAGTTGACGGCCATTTAGGTGAAGCACTGTCCCAACATGAACAGTCTTGGGACAAGTTGAAGCTTAAATCCTCGTCCTCTGTCCCAACCTTGGGCAGCTTGGGACAGTTGACAGCCATTTAGGTGAAGCACTGTCTCAACATGAAGCTGCTTGGGACAGGTTGAAGCTTTTATCCTCGTTCTCTGTCCCAACCTTGGGCAGCTTGGGACAGTTGACGGCCATTTAGGTGAAGCACTGTCTCAACATGAAGCTACTTGGGACAGGTTGAAGCTTTTATCCTCGTTCCCTGTCCCAACCTTGGACATCTTGGGACAGTTAATGGCTCTTTTAGTGAATCACTGTCCCAACATGAAGCAACTTAGGAAAAAACTTCACTAACTCATCATCCTGCTTCTCATATTCCAAATGCCTATTTTGCCAAATAGCTTACTTCACCCAGCCAAGCAGCATTTCACGGATGAGCTTGCTTGCGGTGTTGGCGGTCTGCTCGGAGTTGTCGTAAATCGGCGCCACTTCAACGAGGTCAGCTCCGACGACCTTTACATCGGAACGGGCAATCTCATGAATCGAAGCAAGCAGTTCATGGGAAGTGATGCCGCCCGCATCAACCGTCCCGGTCCCTGGAGCATGGGCCGGGTCAAGTACGTCAATGTCGATTGTGACATAAACCGGGCGTCCGGCAAGCTTCGGCAAAATTTCCTTCAGCGGCTGATGAACGTCGAATTTCGAAATATGCATGCCGACACGTTTCGCCCAATCAAATTCTTCCTTCATGCCGGAGCGAATCCCGAAGGAATAAACGTTGGAAGGTCCGATATGCTCGGCAATTTTGCGAATCGGCGTTGAGTGGGAAAGCGGCTCGCCTTCATAGCTCTCGCGCAGGTCAGTGTGCGCATCCATATGGATAATCGCAAGGTCGGGATATTTCTTATAGACGGCTTTCATCACCGGCCACGAAACAAGGTGCTCACCGCCCATACCGAGCGGAAACTTCCCTTCTGCCAAAACCTTGTCCACAAATTCTTCAATCAGATCAAGGCTTTTTTGCGCGTTTCCAAAAGGAAGCGGAATATCTCCAGCATCGAAGTATTTTACGTCCTCAAGCTCGCGGTCTAGATATGGGCTGTATTCTTCCAAGCCTATGGAAACTTCTCGAATCCTTGAAGGGCCGAAACGGGAACCTGGACGGTAGCTGACCGTCCAGTCCATCGGCATTCCGTAGATCACCACTTTACTTTCTTCAAAGTCAGGATGGCTTTTGATAAACACATTTCCTGAATACGCTTCATCAAATCGCATCGTACACTTCCCTTTCCAGGCACAACGAGAGGGAGACTTGGCCTCCCTCCCCCTGTACGTTCATCAAATTAATTATTTTATTTCACTAAATCCCCAACGAACTTTGGCAAAACAAATGCCGCTTTGTGGAGTTCTTTCGTGTAGTACTTTGTTTCAATGTCATGGAAACGGTCTTCCGGAACTTCGAGCGGGTCGTATTTCTTCGAACCAATTGTAAATGCCCACATGCCGCTTGGGTATGTCGGGATGTTCGCAATGTACAGGCGGGTGATTGGGAAGATTTCCTTCACATCGCGCTGGACATTACGGATTAGGTCGGCCTTGAACCATGGGTTGTCGGACTGGGCAACAAATAGGCCATCCTCCTTCAGCGCCTTGGAAATGCCGGCATAGAAGCCTTTTGTAAACAGGTTGACCGCAGGACCGACCGGCTCGGTTGAATCGACCATAATAACATCGTACGCATTTTCGCTTTCGGCAATATGCATGAAACCGTCGCCAACCTTCACGTCAACGCGCGGATCGTCAAGCTTGCCGGCAATTTCCGGCAAAAACTTCTTCGAATATTCGATCACTTTGCCGTCGATATCGACAAGGGTCGCTTTTTTCACTTGAGGGTGCTTCAGCACTTCACGGATTACGCCACCGTCGCCTCCGCCGACGACAAGGACGTTTACAGGGTTTGGATGCGTAAATAATGGCACATGCGCGACCATTTCGTGGTAGACAAATTCGTCCTTGATGGACGTCATGACCATGCCGTCCAGCAGAAGCATATTGCCCCACTCTTCTGTCTCGACCATTTCAAGCAGTTGAAAATCTGTCTGTTCTGTATGTAATGTGCGTTTCACCTTCATGGTGATTCCGAAGTTGTCGGTTTGTTTTTCAGTAAACCAAAGTCCACCCATTTTCATCTTCCTTTCAAAGTTGATTTCCCGTCAAGCTGCATTTTTTGCAAAAAAATAAGCTTCCTTAAGCAGTCTTCATCTATTGCTATACTTCCCCAATTGGGTAATTGCAAACATGAGAAAAGTATAGTGGAAACGGGCGAAATTGCAAGAAAAATTTTGTGAACGAACTGGTAAATGTTTAAAAAATCCCCTTTCTTTTCATACTGTATGTATGGCCCAATTGCTGGGCGATTTTTCCTGATGAAAAGCAAAGGGGTGAGAGGATGGAAACCATGACTGGCCAGGGGTTTAAGAGAGTGGTGAAATATGTGCGTGCGGCGTTTTTTCTTGGCTTGTTTGGTTCGGCGGCACTTGCGCTTGCCGCGCTCCTGATTCTTGTTTATGCCAAAGTACTTGGCCCGCCCCCGCTCGCTGTTCCTCAGTCGACATTATATTACGCCGAAGACGGGACGGTCATCGGTGAAACCAACTTCGGGCAAAAGAGATATTGGGTGCCGATAAAAGACATTTCCCCTTATCTCGTTGAAGCCACCATTTCGATTGAAGACCGGAAATTTTACGAGCACAGCGGTTTTGACCTGAAGCGGATTGCCGGCGCGACGATTGCTGACATCAAGGCGTTCGGTAAAGTACAGGGAGCCAGTACTGTTACTCAGCAATATGCGCGGAACTTGTTTTTAGGCCATGACAAAACGTGGACGAGAAAACTAAAGGAAGCCCTTTACGCCATCAGGCTCGAAATGAATTATTCGAAGGAAAAAATCCTTGAAGGGTATTTAAATACAATCTATTACGGCAACCGGGCATATGGCATCCAGGCAGCAAGCAAGTATTATTTTGGCAAAAACGCTGCCGACCTGACGCTTGCTGAAGCATCGATGCTCGCAGGAATCCCGAAAGGCCCAGGCGCCTTTTCCCCGTTTGCCTCAATGGAAAGGGCGAAGCAGAGGCAAGGCATTATTTTGCAAGCGATGGCCCAAAACGGTTATATCAAAACGGCTGAGGCAGAAGCCGCTTCCGCAGCCGATCTTGCGCTAACCGGAACCGATCCAAACCGAAAGCTGAAAAAGGCACCCTATTTTCAGGATGCGGTCGCGGCGGCTTTAAAAAATCAGCTAGGGCTAAGCGAACGGGCTATTGCCCTCGGCGGCCTGAGGGTTTATACAACGATTGATACAAAACAGCAGGAAGCAGCGGAACAGCAGATTAAATCCGTCATTGCTTCAGACTCTGACATTCAGGCCGCACTTGTCGCCGTCAACCCGAAAAATGGGCATATCAAGGCAATGGCCGGCGGGCGTGACTACGAAAAAAGTCCGTTCAACCGAGCTGTCCAGGCTCTCCGGGAACCCGGGTCAACAATCAAGCCGTTTCTTTATTACGCGGCGCTCGGGCACGGATACACTCCATCAACAACTGTAAGGAGCGAGCTGACAACGTTTCGGTTCGACAACGGCCAGCCTGATTACACGCCGCATAATTACAATAATAAATATGCGAATGGCGACATCACTCTCGCGCAAGCACTGGCTGTTTCCGATAACGTCTATGCTGTGAAAACCCATCTGTTCCTCGGGGAAGAGACACTCGTTAATGCGGCTGCGAAATTCGGGCTCACGACCCCAATGGCAAAAGTGCCGTCCCTGGCGCTCGGCACATCGGGGGTTCGCGTCATCGAAATGGCCAACGCCTACAGCCTGTTCGTAAATGGCGGGAAAAAAGTTGAGCCGACGCTTATCACTCGGGTCGAGACCGCCGATGGCAAAATTATTTACGAAAAAGAAGACAAGGATGAACAAGTCCTTGATCCCGCCAGGACGTATGTGATGACGCAAATGCTGATGGGTGTATTCGATACGAAGCTGAACGGCTATGCAAATGTGACCGGAAGTACGATTTTGAAAGGAATGACCCGTCCTTATGCTGGAAAATCGGGTTCGACACCGACAGACAGCTGGATGATTGGCTTCACGCCGCAGCTCGTCTCTGCTGTTTGGACCGGCTACGACGATGCCCGGAAGGTTGAAAATGTGCCGGAAAAGTCATATGCGAAACAAATTTGGATCCGGTTCATGGAGGAAGCACTGCATGGCCAGCCGATTAAACCTTTCCGCGCACCAAGGGAAGGCGTCACCGGCGTGTATGTTGATGTAGCAAACGGAAAACTGGCAACAAAAGATTGCCCAGTTAGGCGTTTTACGTATTTCGAATCCGGAACGGAGCCAGTTGAATACTGTACGGAGCATCTCGGTGATGGTGGCCTTGGTGACGGCAACAATCGAAAAGGACTTGATGGCAAGGGCAGTAAGCGGGAGAAAACGTGGTATAAGCGGCTTTGGGATTGGGGCGATTGATGGTTTATGTTTATTGGAGTGGAATAGTTTGGTTAGATGGATTGGGCAGTTTGGGCAGCCTTGACATAGGGGCGGCCTGGCTGCCCTTTTTCTTCTTTAACTTTGATCGTTTAGCAAAACGGATTTTATTTTGTACCACAATCCTATGGCGGATTATTTTAGTTGGCTGGCAGTTCGTTCAGTAAGTGTTTTAACAAAGATGAATGCAAACTCTGGAGTCGGTTGAATGTAGTGCCATTTTGGGCGAATGCCTCGCTAATCTGGTCGAATCCCTCGCTAATTTGGATGAATGCACCACGATTTTGGACGAATCAATCATGAATCCCGACGAATGCACCTAGGAACTTGACGCAATTCATATGTATCGGGACAGCCGGGGCGCAGATTCCTGGGTTGCTGTCCGAACATAGGGCGACTTCGGACAGCTAACGGCTTTTTGCGGGAATCACTGTCCGAAGGGAGGGCATCTTCGGACAGCGAAACGCAGGAAACCTCTTTCTCTGTCCGAACATGGGGCGACTTCGGACAGCTCACGGCTTTTTCGGGGAATCACTGTCCGAAGGGAGGGCATCTTCGGACAGCGAAACGCAGGAAACCTCTTTCTCTGTCCGAACATGGGGCGACTTCGGACAGCTCACGGCTTTTTCGGGGAATCACTGTCCGAAGGGAAGGCATCTTCGGACAACGAAACGCAAGAAACCTCTTTCTCTGTCCGAACATGGGGTAACTTCGGACAGCTCACGTGCAGACACCTCATTTACTGTCCGAACACAAAATGAAAACAAGCCCGCCCCGAAGGACAGGCTTGTTAAAACATACTTTTCATTATACAAACGCGTTGGTTTTATGGCTGACTAGTCACTTATTTGCCAGCGGCAAGCCGAACAAAAGCTTTATTGTACGCCCAATCCCCTTTTAAGCTCATCCGTCGAATTGTCCCATAACGCCTCATTGTGCGCTTTCAGGAAATCAGCCAGAATTTTTTTCGATTTATCGTCCATATGGTCGACCATAATGTAACGCTTCATCGATTTGTCCATCCGGTTGACGTGCTCCGGGAACGACTTGTAGCCGCGGCGGATTTCCCTGTCAATGGTCATTTCGCATGCCGTTACTCCCGCATAATAAGGGCCGGCTTCATTTCGGTCGATGGTCACCCAGACGAGCCAATATGGCTTCGCATTTGGCACTTCGTCTTTATTTGGCAAAAACTTTATGCCTCTTTCAGCAGCGCTCCGGGCGTGCATGGCGCCAACGTCTATGACTGCGTCTCCCTCTTCCACGTCGATAATGACCGGTGAGATATTATCAAGAGTAAGCGCACCCTTTCCAAAGCCTTTATGACCATCAAGCGGATCGGTTTTGATAATGTTAAACCCGATTTTCCTCTTTTTTTGTTCCACTTCATCCTACCTCCCTGCAAAAAAGCTATCTATTAAATAAAAAACGATAAGAAAAATTCATACATGCCGTCTGCCAAGGCTGGCAGGATAACTCTGAAGATTGGCCAGATTGTGTATTCTCCGAGCGGTGTGAGGACAAGGATCAAAAAGATGAGCGATCCGTAATTCTCATACTGGGTCATTTTTGCGCGAAGATCCCCTGGCGCCAGGTCCTCAATAATCCGGTAGCCATCGAGCGGCGGCAGCGGCATCAAGTTAAAGACGAACAGGACTAGATTAAGCCAAATAAATGTATTCAAAAACTCAAGCATTGTGTCAGAAAATGCCCCCTCAACGCCAAATCGGCCAAGGCTGAAGAAAATCAAAAAGCCTAGCGAGGCGAGGAGAAAGTTGCTTACCGGGCCCGCGACCGAGACAAGGATACCGGCCAGGCGCGGATTTTTGAAAAAGAAGCGGTTGACGGGAACCGGACGGGCCCAGCCAAAACCGACGACAAAAATCATAATCGCGCCAATCGGGTCAATATGCTTAACCGGGTTTAGTGTCAGCCTTCCCTGGTTTTTCGCAGTATTGTCGCCGAATTTCCAGGCCGTGTAGGCGTGGGCAAATTCGTGCACTGAAAAGGCCACTACGAGCGTCAGCGCAGCAAAAACGAATTTTTCAAGTGTATTATACGGAAAAAGGCTCAAAATTTTTCCCCCTGTACGTTGTTGTTCTATCTATATGCAAAAAATGCTTGCGGAGCCGCTTACTATTTTGCCCGGCTAACACATTTCTTCAAGTATACAATAATTTGGCAGTGAAATGAAAATCGCCTGCCCCCGCTTGCGGTTTTTTCTGATTTGTGAAAAACTGAAATCACATACATAAGAGGAGGAATGGAATATGCCAATCGTAACTGTGAAAATGCTTGAAGGCCGCACCGATGAACAGAAAAAAAAGCTCGTCGAAAAAGTGACTGACGCTGTCGTCGAAGCCGCCGGTGCTCCGAAGGAAAACGTCACTGTCATTATTGAAGAAATGGCTAAGAACCACTATGCGAAAGCTGGTGTCAGGGCTAGCGAACAATAAGGCCGTTCGCCTTCCAATGATTCAAGTAATATCAGAAAAGCTAAGCCCATTTTAGTGGAGCTTAGCTTTCTCTTTCAGTGAACCGATGTATTCATATGCTTCATTGACTTCTTCTTCAGTGTAACGCTGGCTGCTTTTCAGAGTGAAGACCTTTTCGGTAACCTCGTGCTTTTCGAGATTTTCAAAATAAAGGACCGTCGAAACAAGTTCGAGGAACCTGGCGCTTTGCCCGTTCATATCTGTGAAGCATTCGGTTACGTTCGGCATATCAATGCCGCTCACACCCAGGAATTCCTTGCCTGCTTCGGTGAGGCAATAGCGATATTGGCTGTAGCCTCCCTTGTTTTCTTTGCATTCTTCTAAAAAGCCCATATTGCACAACTCTTCCACGCGGAGAGTCAGTTCTTCAGAATATGGTCCATAGAAATGGAACTGAAATCGTTCCTGGAAGGGGAACGCCATTTTTTTTGCGATAAATATCATCTTCTGCAGTTTTTTTCTCCCGACGATTTCGCCGGAAACCATGACTGCATGCATCAGTCTTGCATGATCACTTAACAAATCTCTTCATCTCCTGCTCCCTTATAAATAAAGAAAGGGTGTCTATTTCCCGTGTCTGCTGGCGCTCGTACCGCCAGACTCGTATCTTGGTGCTAATCAACAACGTTTCCCAGAGTCTAGCTATATATCTTGCCGAGTTCTCACATGGAATTCGATATCAAATCTTTCAAAAATCCAAAATGCTGCGAATCTGCTTTTTTATATTTTTTTTGGAAGAATCGTCTAATAAAAAGTCCGCCGGATAATAGAGCTTGTGATCGGTCCTTCTTTTGCCGGAAATCGCTTCGACAATTTCCGATTCGCGTGAGAGCTCGCGCAAGTCGCCTCTTTTCATCAAAAGATTGATTGGCAGCCGTTCCTCTTCCTCACCAGGACGGTAAAAGTCATACGGCAGATCGGAGGATGAATCGACAACGAGGTAATATTCTGGATCGATGCCCGCTTTCCGGAACAGCCCGGTTAGCTCGGCAAGCTTTTTATATTCTTTAGCCGGGTCAAACTCGGCGAATTTAAACAGGTTCCGGTTCACAAACCGCCTGCACAAATCGCTTAGGATGGCATCCTCTTCCTCTTGCCACATTTGAAAATAGTAAAGAATGATTGACTCATCCAGTTTCAGATAGTCTTCGACGGTCAGTTTTCCTTCAAAGACCGAATAAAAATGCAGCGGCTCATGCCTGAATGCATAGCCCTGGCTGTTGAGGTCTTTTGCGCGGTGGAGGATTTTCGTCAAAATTACCTCCGCTCCCCTTGAAACAGGATGAAAATACACCTGCCAATACATTTGGTACCGGCTCATTATGTAATCTTCAATTGCATGCATACCGCTATGTTTAAAAACGACCTGATCCTCACGCGGCCTCATGACCCGGAGAATTCGTTCCATATCAAAAAATCCGTAGCTGACGCCTGTAAAATACGCATCTCGCAGGAGGTAATCCATGCGATCGGCATCAATCTGGCTTGAAATCAGGCTGACGACCTGCTTTTTGTCGGATGTCTTCGCGATGACTTCGGCGACCTGCTTCGGAAAATCGGTCCCGGCCCTTTGGAGAATCCTATTAACCTCTGTATCCCCCAGGATAATGGCCCTGGTAAATTCCTCATGGTCTAGATCAAAGACTTTTTCAAACGCGTGTGAAAAAGGACCGTGGCCAAGATCGTGGAGAAGCGAGGCACATAATGCGATCAGCCGGTCATCTTGGTCCCATTCCGGCCTTCCCGAAAAAACATCATCCACAATCCTCCGGGTAATTTCATATACTCCGAGCGAATGGTTGAAGCGGCTGTGTTCAGCTCCGTGGAATGTCAGAAAGGTCGTTCCGAGCTGCTTAATCCGCCTCAGACGCTGAAACTCCTTTGTGCCAATCAAATCCCAAATAATTTTATCGCGGACATGGACATAGCTATGGACCGGATCCTTAAAAACCTTCTCTTCATTCAGTTTCTCCGATAAAAAACCCATCCATCTCCCCTGCCCCTCTAAATCTCTCTCTATTATATCCCCATTTCCTAACAGAATCATCCCTCTTTCACCAAAAATCTACAATGATGCAGGGGACGGTTCCAGCGCTTCATTCGGGTCCCGAATGAAGCAGCAGAACCGTCCCCTGCATCACCCTGCATCAAAAAATCACCCTGAGGCAGCGTGGGTGATTTTGGCAGGCGTTTATTTTATTTTTTTACGGACTTTTTCCATTAGTTCTTCTTCGGTGAGTGCCGCGAGCGGGCGGTTGTTAACGAATGCGAATGTTTTTTTGCGGCCGGGGCCACAGTAAGATTGGCAGCCGATTTCAATTTTCGCTTCTGGATCAAGCTGCTTTAGGCGTGGAATGAGCGTTTTAAGATTGACTGCCTGGCAGTCATCACACACGCGGAATTCATTTGGCATTCCATTCAAATCCTTTCCGGTCTTCGATCTATATAATTTAATTTTTTTATTCATAAACTAGCCGACACAGTTAATTGATTGTAGCGGAAGGCACGAAGACTCCCGCGGAAAGCGAAGTGCCTCGTGACAGGCAAAAAGCAGCCTGTCTCTGCGATGTTTATTCAAGAAAGCTTTCCTTTGTGGAGCGAAAATCAAACTGTAAATAATCTAGGTTCATATCCTACCGTATTTTACTGCTTCTTTGCCCCCAATGCAAGCCGTCTGGCTGTTTACAGTCTACTATCCTTTTAATTCCCTGTATAAAACAGAAAAAAAGTGACCAAGATAATGCTAGGTAAATAAAACTTTTAAAACAGGTGCAGGAAAAGGACTTTTTTGCACAAGGAGGCTTGGTTTTTTTATGAATACAGAACCAAAAGTAGAAAAGGAGTTGTTCGATATGAAGGTGCGCCAGGATGCCTGGACAGAAGAAGATGACTTATTGCTAGCGGAAACGGTTCTCCGCCATGTGAGGGAGGGCAGTACCCAGCTGAATGCGTTTGAGGAAGTTGGCGACAGGCTGAACAGGACGTCGGCCGCATGCGGGTTCCGTTGGAATGCTGTTGTCCGCCATAATTATGAGAAAGCGCTGCAGCTTGCGAAAAAACAGCGTAAACAGCGCCAAAGATTGCTTGGAAAAGACCAGGGCGGCAAGAAAAAGCTTCTTTATACGCCTCCAGTCGAACTGGATGCCACGCTTATGGAAGTAACCCCGCCCGTCACAATGGAAGCAGCCGGGGAATTGATCCCTGATATTCCTGAAGAGAAGGAACAGTTTGATTTGGAAAAAATGGTTGAGGAACTGAATGCTAAAACTGCAGCAAACCAGCATGCCAGATTTGCAGGCTCAGAAGTCCAATACGGCTATTCCCGGCAGGCAGCCCCTCAAGGACTGACCATGCAAGCCGTCATTGCCTTTTTGCAAAATTACGATAGTACAAGCGTTCACGCCCAAGCCTTAAAAAGTGAGAATGAAAGATTGAAGCGCGAAATTGCCAATTTGAAAAAGCAAAACGAAGAAATGGAAGCAAAAATTCAAGATCTTGAGCAAAATACCGGCGTGATTCAAGAAGATTATGAAACATTGTTAAAAATTATGAACAAGGCACGCAAGCTCGTCCTTTTTGAAGAAGACGAACGCCCTGCGACAACATTCAAAATGGACCGGAATGGGAATCTTGAAAAAGTAGCTGAGTGATTTACATGATCCAATTCTAAGCTTGATAGAAAGTCTGATGCTTGCGGGGAGAGCACAGCAATATATAAAGCCGTAAACTCAAATTGGGTTTACGGCTTTGTTAATTCCGCATTGCGGTCAAGGATTCTCGCATAATAACTCGGAAAGAGGTCCAGTTCATGCGGGGTCAACTGGCCGGAGTAGAGAAGGCTGCTGTTGTCCTTCAGCTGGCGCAATAGCCTGAGCATCACATCCTGGACGGTCAGTGGGGTGCCGAGCAGTTCCGACAGGCTTGCCATCACTTCAGGACGCACTTCCGGATAAGCAATTTTGGTCTTCTCCCCTTTTAGGGCGCGCAAATAAAAATCGCGGACCAGTTCAGCCCTTGCCCCTACGCTGTTTTCGATGACGCTTAGGTAGATTTGAACCGCCACCCCTTTACGAAGCCGGCGCTGGGAAATGCCTGCGAATTTTTTACCGCCGATGCTTAAGTCATAGCTGCCAGGACAATACGAACCGACAATTTCCCTGGCTTCAATCGTTTTGCCAAAATCCGCAAACATGTGCTGAATCAGCATCCACATCGCATCATACCCTCGATTAATATCAATACCTTTTTCTATTTCGGGCAGAATAAGGGAAATATTCAGGACGCCTTCATCCAGAGCAACAGCAAGGCCGCCAGAATTCCGGACAATCACTTCATATCCCCTGCTGCGGAGAAATTCAACACCTTCGTTGAGGTTCGGGACCCTCGTATCCTGGATTCCCAGGACGACTGTGTCCCGGTGAACCCAAGTTCGGGCTGTAGCAGGGGCCAGGTGCGAACCGACAGACGCGCATAATGTATCATCAATCGCAAATGATTCTATAGCAGGCATCAGAATGCCAGTTGTTGATTGGTCAATCAGCCGCCATTGGTCTTGGCGGAGCAAAGTGAGTGCCTCATTCCTCATAGAAAGTCTCCTTCAGTATTCGTGTCAAATTATTATAGCATAGCCGGAAATATGGAATGAAGAGCATCACTTTTCAGTGGGTTTCAATGGAAAATACGAAGGGTTTTAAAAAAATTCTCTTTTCCAAAATGTTTTTCGTGCAATTTTAGTTCACCTTGAGATAAAATGTTTACTTAAGGAAACATTTTCGGTGAAGTGAATATATTGATTACAGGGAGATACAACAAGATATGTTTTTACAAGGCTAGTTGTTGCTATTGCCCATATATTTTAAACTTTTTTCTTTCGAGAGGGGTAGTAAGGGTGTCCGAGGAAGTATTATTTGCTTTAGGGTTGACATTATTTGCAGGGCTTGCCACAGGAATCGGGAGTTTACTGGCCTTTTTTACGTCAACAACAAATACGAAGTTTTTATCTCTCACGCTTGGTTTTTCGGCTGGAGTCATGATTTACGTATCGATGATTGAAATTTTTGTAAAGGCCAAGACTGCCCTGGTTACGGCAATTGGACCCCATTGGGGCAATTGGGCGACAGTAGGTGGTTTTTTCGGTGGAATCCTATTAATTGCTTTGATTGATAAATTCATCCCAAAGCAAACCAATCCGCATGAGTTGAAAATTGTTGAGGAAATGCAGCCTGGGAAAACGGTCCAGGATGCCGAACTGCTGAAAATGGGTACCTTTACCGCTTTGGCAATCGGTATCCACAACTTTCCTGAAGGGATTGCGACGTTTACGTCCGCCCTGCAAGATCCTAAACTTGGCGTGGCGATTGCCATTGCGATTGCCATTCACAACATTCCAGAGGGAATCGCTGTGTCGGTGCCGGTTTATTTTGCAACAGGCGATCAAAAAAAAGCCTTTAAACTATCCTTCCTGTCGGGGCTTTCCGAGCCGGTTGGCGCACTTGTAGCCTATCTTTTCCTCATGCCGTTTCTGAATGACGTTATGTTCGGCATCATCTTCGCGGCTGTGGCGGGGATCATGGTCTTCATTTCCCTTGATGAACTGCTTCCGGCTGCAAAAAAATACGATGAAACGCACCTGCCAATCTACGGCTTGATTGCCGGGATGGCTGTCATGGCGGTCAGCCTGCTGCTGATCATTTAACCTTGCAAAAAAGAGCCAAATATCAATTTTTTATAAAGCATTCCACCATGCGAAAAGCCCGGCACACAAAATGCCGGGCTTTCTAATTCGTATTGTCTGCTAATTATACACTTGTCCCAACACTGTCAGCCGCTATCATGTAATGCTCTCTTTACTTGCTCAGCGTCTGTGCCGCTGTAAGGAGGGCAAGATTGTAGACATCGTCTGTATTGCAGCCGCGCGACAGGTCGTTTACCGGCCGGTTCAGCCCCTGCAATAACGGGCCGACAGCTTCGAAGCCGCCAAGCCGCTGGGCAATTTTATAGCCGATATTACCAGCCTCAAGACTTGGGAATACGAAAACATTCGCATTGCCCTGAAGGATGGAATCAGGCGCTTTGGCAACCGCCACTTCCGGCACGAACGCGGCGTCAAATTGGAACTCCCCGTCGATGATGAGGAGAGGGTCGCGCCGTTTCGCTTCGTCAACCGCTGCCATTACCTTTTCCGTCTCAGGCGATCTTGCCGAACCCTTCGTCGAAAAGCTCAGCATCGCAACACGCGGTTCTATATCGAACATCCTTGCTGTCTGCGCGCTTTCAATCGCAATTTCAGCGAGGTCGAGGCTATCCGGGTTGATATTGATTGCACAATCCGCAAATACATACTGCTCATCGCCGCGCACCATCAGGAATACGCCGGAAGTCTTTCTTACGCCCTCCTTCGTTTTAATGATTTGCAGCGCGGGCCTCACCGTATCCGCTGTTGAATGGGCCGCTCCGCTTACAAGCCCATCCGCTTTATTTAGATAGACAAGCATCGTGCCGAAGTAGTTTTCATCCAGGAGCAGCTTCCGGGCATCCTCTTCGGTGGCCTTTCCTTTCCGGCGCTCGACAAAAGCCGCAACTAGCTCGTCCATCATCAAATAATTGGCGGGATCATAAATTTCCGCTGCTTCAATCGATATATCAAGTTCCCTTGCTTTTGCCTGGACGTTTTCAATATTGCCAATTAAAACGGGCGTAATGATTCCCTCGGCGGCAAGACGGCCCGCAGCCCGGAGAATTCTTTCATCATAACCTTCGGGAAAAACAATCCTCAGATTATGTCCCGAAATTTTCTGTTTAATCCCTGAAAATAAATCGCTCACGTTTTGTTTCCTCCTTCTTTCCTTATATTTCTAGCATACTTTACTGCCGGCAAAATTCAAGGTGAACGCAACCCTCGCTCAAATGTTGGTTTATTCAGAAAGCTTAATCCAAAACAGATGTCACCTTTATTAAATTATCCTTTATCTGGTCTTATTAAACGGCGCCTTGTCGCCAGGGGTTTGGTTTGGGGCAATTTGGCGAAACTATGATATAGTAGATTGGTGTATGAATCAGAACAATTGGGGAGTGATTTGAATGAATGAAGCTGCACAGACGCTTGATGGCTGGTATTGCCTTCATGATTTCAGGAGTGTGGATTGGACAACCTGGAAGATGACGCCTGCCGATGAGCGCCAGGCCGCTATAGATGAATTTAAGGGTCTGGTTGAGAAGTGGAATGGCACGATGGAGAACAAGGAAGGCAGCCATGCATTGTATACGGTAGTCGGACAGAAAGCGGATTTTATGATGATGATCCTGCGCCCGACAATGGAGGAATTGAATGAAATCGAAACAGAATTCAATAAATCCAAGCTCGCTGAATACACGATTCCAACTTATTCCTATGTGTCAGTTGTAGAGCTGAGCAATTACTTGCATGACGGGGAAAACCCATATGAGAACCCTCATGTCCGTGCGCGTCTTTACCCGATGCTGCCAAAGTCGAAGTATGTATGCTTCTATCCAATGGACAAGCGCCGCCAGGGCAATGACAATTGGTTCATGCTTCCGATGGAAGAGCGCAAGAAGCTTATGTACAGCCACGGCATGATCGGCCGCCAATATGCGGGCAAGGTAAAGCAAATCATTACCGGGTCCGTCGGCTTTGACGATCATGAGTGGGGCGTTACGTTATTCTCAGACGATGTCCTTCAATTTAAAAAGCTCGTCTATGAAATGCGTTTTGATGAAGTGAGCGCGCGCTATGGCGAATTCGGCTCCTTCTTTGTCGGCAATCTTTTGGCCGAAGACCGAATCGATGCTTTCCTAACTATATAGTGTTTCTTTTTAGCCCCGGATGTAACGTCCGGGGCTTTTTTGCCGGCAAAAGACCTCCCTGCCAAAGTGAACAGGGCCAGTCATAATCTCTCTTTCCTTCTCATATGATTCAAGTAGCGAATCTTCACTTCCCTGGCAGGCACAAGCCTTTGCGCCGGGAGTGTGGAAATCGGCAATAATGCGGCGGAATCGCCCAATTCGATTGGGCAGTTTCCTATGCTTATTTTTAGAGGAGGGAATGAAATGAATCCACATGGTTTTAGCACCGGCCAGATGCAAGGATTTCAGCCCTATACAGGTACCGGCGGGGCACCAATCAGCCCCCAGCAGCAACAGCCTTTTGGAGGAGGGCAAATGGGACAAATGGGAGGATTCCCGATGGCACCAGGCACAGGGGGGTTCCAAGTACCGCCACCGCCAAGCCTCCAGCAGGTAACGGGTCCCCAAATTCCTGGAATGCTTCCGGTTGAGGAATCGTTTATTGAAAACATCCTCAGGCTGAACCGGGGCAAGCTCGCAACCGTCTATATGACCTTTGAAGGAACGAGGGATGGCCAAAGGAGGCAGCAGGTTTTTAAAGGGATTATTGAAGCTGCGGGCCGTGACCATTTAATCCTTAGTGATCCGCAGACTGGAACGCGCTACCTGCTATTGATGGTTTACCTTGACTACGTAACATTTGATGAAGAAATAGAATATACTTATCCATTCGCGGGCGGGAGTCCGACTGGCCGTTAATGCGGGATGAATTGGTTCATATTCCCCATATAAAAAGGAGAAACGCATCACAAAATGCGGTTCTCCTTTCTTTTTGCAAAAAAACTATAAGTATTTCGCTGCACCGATGATGATTAGTACCCAGGCCGCTAGGAAGGCAACTCCTCCAAGCGGGGTAATGGCGCCGAGCACGCTGATTTTCGTTAAACTTAACGTGTAGAGGCTGCCGCTGAACAGGATAATGCCGGCAAGCATCAGCCATCCTGCGGTCGAAAACAGGGAGCCTGCGGGAACCTTCCCGAGTAAAAGCCCAATTACTAAAAGACCGGCCGCATGGAACATTTGATAGGTCACACCTGTTTTCCATATTTCAAGATATTTTGGCGGAAGTTTTCCTTCCAGCCCGTGTGCGCCGAATGCCCCAAGTGCTACTGCCAAGAATGCATTAATTGCCCCGATGATAATAAAAGTTTTCATTTATAAAACCCTTCTTTCTAAAAGTCAAAAATGGAATCGCCGTTTGCCCCGTCGTTTTCCTCAAGCCTCTGTTCCTGATTACCCTGCATTCGGACTGGCCCTACTGGTCTTACCTCAATCAACCGTTCTGGTTCAGGGATCCCGGCTTTTCCTCCATCAAGAATAACCTCACATAAGGTTTTAATCGAGGATATTTTTTCACGAAGCAATTCCTCACGATCGGCGGATTTTGCCAAAGCGAGTTCATCGCCGATTTTTGACAACAGCTTATTGATATGTATGTTCAACTTCATCACTCCCTGCCTGCTTGAAACAACAATTCCATTTTACATGATTCCATTCTGAATCGCACATCCCTCGTCCCAGTAAAACGGCCTAAAAGGCTAGAAGCTCCATTAGCCCCTAGCCCTACTATAATATTTTTTTCAGAATGTGTTCTAATGATGTGGAGGAACCATTTCTTCCACTGACTCAAGCGGCGGCAGTTCCCAGTCGATATCCGCCTGCCCCATTGATGTTAACAGCTCATTTGTTTTTGAAAAAGGCCGGCTTCCGAAAAACCCTTTCCTCGCCGAAAACGGACTTGGATGCGGGGCAGTTATTATGCGGTGCCGGGATGAATCTATTAATTCAATTTTACTTTGGGCTGGTTTTCCCCATAAGATGAAAACAATAGGCTTGTCCCTTTCGTTTAGCAAGGTAATAACCTTATCGGTGAACTGCTCCCAGCCTTTACCGCGGTGGGAATTGGCCTCTCCCTGGCGGACAGTCAGCACTGTATTCAAAAGGAGCACCCCCTGCTCGGCCCATTTGGCAAGATAGCCGTGATCCGGTGTTTCAATCTCGAGGTCGCTGCATAGTTCCTTAAATATATTTTTAAGTGACGGCGGCGGATTGATGCCTGGTTTCACTGAAAAACTCAACCCATGCGCCTGGCCGGGGCCATGATAAGGGTCCTGGCCAAGAATGACCGCTTTTACGTCATCATACCCCGTCAGCATCAGCGCATTGAAGATATCTCTGTATTCTGGGAAAATCGTTTTTGTACGATACTCCTCTATCAAAAATTCCCGCAAGTTTTGGAAATAATCTTTTTCAAATTCCGGTCCAAGCAGTTCTGCCCAGCTTGGCGGCAGGTTATTTTCAAGCATCGTATCCCTCCTTTTCTATACCTATTCCCTTTTTTCTATCATTCTATCATCCAGGTCTTACAAACTGAAATCTGGCATTTCCATGTTTAAGGAGGACAGGAAAGGATATATAAAAAATGTGCGAAGAAACAGTGAAGGAGGAATTCATAATGGTTAAAGTAGATGTAGTAGAAAATGGCGTTCAAGCGAGGGAAAAGCTATCCTTGTTCGCGACAGAAGGGTATGCGAAAGACGAGGTTTACCTTTTTGCCCATGATAAGGAGCGGACGGAAGATCTTGCCGAAGCGCTTGATGCGGGTGAAGTCGGCCTGAAGGAGCAGGGTCTGATTGACACAGTCACAAACGTCTTCAAAAAACGCGGTGACGAGCTGCGTGCGCAATTCGAGGCATTGGGGCTTACAGCGGACGAGGCAGAGCGTTATGAAAAAGAACTAGATAAAGGCCGCTTAGTGCTCGTTGCCTGCAAGAAATAAAGTAATGATCCCCGGAGGTTTTATTCTCCGGGGATTTGTATGTCCTACTTGTCGCACCCGTTGCTAAAAAGGATAAAACATTCTCAGAAGAAAGATTTCTCCATCCCTTACTCCTTTATAGCCGCCTTTACTTGCAACTTCTTTATTCTTCCTGGGACTACCTGGTTTTTTCATTTTCTCGATTTTTTCCCATGCCTCGAGGCTGTTGCGCCTGTATTCTTTTGTCATTCCTTTTCACTTCCAATCGTTATATTTGGTCAAGCCTTTTCATTATTCCAAGGTAAGTCACTCAATCATTCCTTACTTACATATTAAACAGGCAAGAATTATGCAAAAAGTGAAAAAACTAAAAAGTTTTTGCACCTTTTCTTTTCAAAGAAATTGCTAAATGTCGTTAAAATAAAAAAATCCCGCCAGGTGGCGGGAAATGCAAATAATTATATTTTTGAAACCGAAGCAGGTTTGTTCCACAACTTATCAAAGGGGGTTCCATACCCGTATAGTGAAATTTCTAGCGAATTAAGCGAGGTTTGCAGCATTTGTTTATTGCGGAACAGAAATATGACAAGAAAATCCCTTTTTAGCGATTTCTCTATTCTTAAATAATGCCGGTATCGTTTTTGCGGGGAACTTTCACGGAAAATTTGCTTCTGTACCTTTTTGAGTCCTGTTATAAGATCATCATTCAAAAACCATTTAAACCTTGATTGCAATTCAATTAATTCAAGATCGGCATCACTGCCGGATATTAGTTCCTTCGATAAAAAAATATCACACACATTATAGAAATCGCCGGTACCAATCTCTTCAAGGGAAACTGAATGTATGGCCACATCAACTCCCAGTTTTGACCATTGTTCCTTAAGGATTTCCGCGCTCTTCACATGCGTGTTCCCCTGCTTTGTAAACAGATGGATCGTCTCTCTGCTATAACCTGAATTTTGCAAATATATACTTGCTAGTTCAGGGTTGTATTTAGGTGTGTGTTCCCTCTCGCTCAGGAAGGAATCTGCCGGCCGGGCTGAGGATTGCAACTTTGAAGTTAGTCCTTGTTTATCCAGGCCGTAATAAAGTGCTTTTCGAAAATCGTTGTTTTGGCATATCCCGGATTTATTCTGGTTAAACGTAAGGAACGTTGCCCCTCTTTCAAAATCATGTGATTCAATCCGGTTAATTGTTGATAAATGAGCTGGAAGCTGCGCATTAAAATGGATAATCTCAGGAACAAAATAAAACTGAAGCTGGTCAAGAAGCGGCCTTTCCTTAAAATAAATAGCATGCGCATCAAGGACAAGTCTTTTTTTAGTATGCTCCGCTACTTTGAATGGTCCGCTTCCTATAGGATGCCGGTTGAAATCATCTCCTAATGCCTGATGGATTTTTTCTGGAACAATGGACGCTTCCGGATATCCCAGTAAGTGAATAAAAAGGAAATTGGGTTCTTTTAAATAAATTGAAACGTGGTAAGGCTGCTGAACATCAATCCGCTTTATATTTTTGAACATCCTTGGGAGAATTCCCCGGCCTCCCTGGCTGATCATTTCCTCAAATGAATATTTAATATCAGAACCTGTCAGCTCCATCCCGTTATGAAAAAAGACCCCTTTCCTGATATAAAAATGAAGCGCCTGTCCGGAAGGTTCAATTTCATAATGGTGGGCTATGTGCGGTTCAATCTTCCCTGTTTCTTCATTAAAACGAACAAGTGTGTCAAATATCTGTTTGACGATTTGTGTTTGTTCTATGTATAAGGGACCTCTTGGGCTTAGAGTGATTCCAGGTGAAGGATACAACACCCTGGCGACATCAAGGCTTCTGTTATTCTTTTCTATTTCATGAAATCCGAAGTATCCAGGGAGCAGTTGGAAATATTGTTCGCGAGCATCCATATCCAAATATTTTAGCTGAGAGAAACTCCAGGCAAAATCGCCGGCATCAAGCTTCTGCCTGGCTATTTTAAAGAACACCTCTTCAGCCTTACGAATAAAAGAAAGGGAGGAAGCGTGGCCCCTCCCTGCCTTTGGCTTCCACTCGACCCAGCCTTGAGCGTCCATTTCCTTGATAATGTATTTGACATTGCGCTCAGAACATTCGAGTATATTTGCGAGCCCGGAAATCGTAATATGGACAGTTCGAATTGGGGATTCACCCAGCAATTCTTTATTCAATTTCAAAAAATGTTCAGCAAGCTGCATACATGTTCTCCCCACTATCGCGTAATTATTCGACAGTAACCGAGTAGTCCCTGTCACCTACCGGTCTAGTCCCTCATCCGGGTTTTGAGTGACAGCCTCAACGGGTTTTGGCTGTTTGTTGTCACTCATTCGGGCTTTGCGTGACAACCTTAACGGATTTTGGCTGTCTACCGAATTCTACCCCATAATCCTCTGATACACCGACTTCGCATGGGTCAAATCCTTCGTTCCATGAATGAGCGCGCGGCCGTCTTTAAATATGACCATCCGCTCCACGCCAAGCTCGACTGAAAGTAGATAGGGATTCCCTTTTACCGAATAACCTAGCGAATCAAGCTGGCCGGCGAGCTGCTCGAGTGACACTTCCCCTTGTACGGACGGACGGATTTGGACTGTATCCCGGCCGCAAAGAATGGTTGTTTTCGTCCTATTTTCTTTATCAAGATACGGGTAGGTTGGTTCCTCACCGCAAGAAAGGCAGCCCGCGAACTTTGCTTTTGACATCTTCATTGACGTGTATTCGTTACGCCATAAATCAAAGCTGACAAAGGTAGCGCGGATCGCATCCCAATCCTCGACAAGAATTTTGAAAGCCTCGGCAGACTGATGGGAAATGGCCATTTGGACAGCCGGCGCAATGATTCCGCCCGTATCACATGTCAGCCCTTGCAGAGGGATGGTCCGGAGCAGGCAGTTCAGGCATGGCGTCACACCCGGGATTATCGTGAAGCTCATTCCGTGGCTGCCGACACATGCCCCGTAGATCCACGGAATCCTGTATTTTTGGGAAACATCATTAATTGCCATCCTTGTTTCAAAATTATCTGTCGCATCAATGATTAAATCGGTCCCTTTTGCCAGTTCCTCTAGCACTTCCGGATTGGCATCGCCGATAATCGCTCTAATTTCTACGTCTGAATTGATTGCTTTCAGCCGTTTTTCAGCCGCGGCTGCTTTCGGCAGTTTTTCGGATACGTCTTCCTCTGTGTATAGTTGTTGGCGCTGCAGATTGCTTGCCTCCACATAATCCCGGTCAATGATTGTCAGCCTGCCGATTCCCGCCCTAACCAGAATCTCGGCATTGCCTGAACCAAGGGCGCCCGCCCCGATCATCAACACGTGCTTGGAGCCGATTTTCGCCTGTCCTTCTTTTCCTATGCCAGGGAAAAGGATTTGTCTTGAATATCGTTCTGCCATAACTCTGTCCCCATTTCATTTCAAGCATTTCCGGAAGTGTATAGGTTGAATTTAAGATTGGGTTAAATTAGGAACCATGTAGTTGATTTTCGCTCTAGGCATTTCGCTTTCCGCGGGGCGCCAGGGGAGCCTCCTCGTCGCTTAGCTCCCGCGGGGTCTTCCCTTGCCGCTACATCCCGCCGGAGTCTACATGCCTTCCTCTTCAATCAACCAGTTTTCAAATGAATATGACCAAAAATCATGTCTAACCTATATTTATTCAAAAGAAGACTTCCCGTTTCAGGAAGCCTTCATTCAACATTATTATCCCAAGATGCGGGTATTCAGCCTCCGCTGACCGGCGGAATAAAAGCAATGACATCCCCTTCTCGGATGGTCTCATCATTTGATGAAAACTCTTCATTGATCGCTGCCATCACAGAGTCCATTTTTGGCAGATTATATTTTTCGGCGAGCTCTGCCTTTAGCTCCCCAACTGTTTTTCCGGCTGCATCAACCGTAATGGAATCCACCCCAGCGGCATCGCGCAAATGGGCAAAAAACATCACCTTATTCATTCAGATCCTCCTCTTCTGGCTTGCCTGTTGGATAAGCGACGGTTTCAAGCTGATTGCCAACCCATTCCTCACCATCCACCCAATGCTCCTTTTTCCAGATCGGGACAATTTCCTTGATCCGCTCAATCGCATACCGGTTCGCCTCATAGGCATCGGCGCGGTGAGGCGTTGATACAGCAATGACGACGGCGATATCGGTAATATCAAGCTTGCCAACACGGTGGCTGATCGCGACTTTGGAACCAGCCCAGCGCTCCTCTATTTCCCTGCCGATTTGCTCAAGCTTTTTAACAGCCATCGCTTCATATGCTTCATAAATCAAATACAAGGTTCTTTTTCCCTTGGTCAGCTCGCGGACCGTTCCAATGAAGGTCGCAATGGCACCGGCCTCCCGCTGGACGACTTTATCAATAACTGATTGAATAACAATCGGTTCCTTAGAAATTTTAAACATGACATACCCTCCCCGAAACCTTTTCCCGGCGGAATTCAACCGATTTTCGGAACTGCGCCGGTGACAACTTTATAACCGCCAATCTTTTCGACATTTTGTCTGAAGTCATCCGACTGGATGACAGAAATGAGCATCTTGCCTTTTTCGCTCTCAAAAAAATCTTTTGTCATAACTAAATCATACTCTTCATCTGCAATCGGTACAAACGAAAGCCCCATTGCTCGCGCTGCCGGGTAAATGCCGAGTCCTACTGCTTCAGGGTTCCCTTTTATCTCCGCAGCAACACTTAGATGGGAGAACATTTCTCGGGAGTAGCCGGTGATGTTGTCGGGAGTCAGCTCTGCTTCCTTTAAAAGCAGGTCGAACAGGATTCTTGTTCCCGCTCCCCTCTGACGGTTGACAAAGTGGGCCTTTTTCTCGGCCATATCCTTAACCGATTCAATGCCAAGCGGATTTCCTTCCGGGACGAACCAGCCTTGTTTCCGTTTTAAAAAAGGATAAAGGACGATGTCCATGCCGTCCAGCAGCTTTTTGACATAGGACAAGTTATATTCTTTCGTTTCAGGGTCGAGCAGATGAATACCCGCTACATGCGCCTCTCCCTTCAGGATGGCAAGCAGCCCTGCCATGCTGCCAACATGGGACGAAATGATTTTCATATCATTCCGGTTTCTCTTGATTTGGGAGGAAAGCAGGTCAATCGTTAAATCATGGCTTCCGCTGAAGACGATGCTGCTATCCACTTCTTCCAAAGGCCTTAATAGTTCTGCTTCTGCCAATTCTCCCTGCTCATACCCAAGCACATTAGTCGGTACAATCAGCAGGCCATCCGCCCGCACATACGACATCGTCACACCCGCGGCCCTTGTCAGCGGGTTAGCCACATATTGCCCGTTCACATAGCCGATATTTACCCTGATAAAGTCTTCCTGGCCCATCGTCGAAACAATCCGCCTGCCAAGCTTCACTTGAACGGTTTGCCTCTTTGGTTCCGGTATTTGCAAATATTTGCAAACCAATGGCCTGACAAACCATTCCAGGGCAAGATACGCGGAGACGGGATAGCCCGGCACCCCGACGACAGGCTTGCCGTTTATTTTGCCCAAAATCACAGGCTTTCCAGGCCTAGCTGCCACCCCATGGGTGAAGACCTCGCCAATTTCATGAATAATATGGACTGTAAAATCCTTGGAGCCAGCCGATGAGCCGGCATTGATGACGACAATATCGGCGTTTTCAGCTGCGTTTAACAGCGCTTCCTTTATCTTTTCAGGCTCATCTTTCACAATTCCGCTCAAATGCGGCTCCCCGCCCCATTCCTTTACAAAATTGGCAAAGACGGTGCCATTGAATTCAATAATTTTTCCGGATTGTGGCTTTTCCGTTACTTCAATCAGTTCATTGCCAGTCGGAATAATCGCCACTGCCGGTTTTTTAAAGACTTCTACTTCTGTTATCCTGGCCGCCAGCAAGGAACCAAGGTCAGCCGGACGCAATTTATGGCCCTGCGGGAAAATCATTTCTTCCTGGACAATATCCTCGCCAATCGGGCGTATATGCTGCCATGGCGTCGCAGGCTCAATAATCTCGAGAGTTTGGTCATCAATAACATTTACATTTTCGATCATAATAACTGCATTGTATTGCGGCGGAATGGCATTGCCGGTATCAACATAAGCGAATTGTTCGCCAAGGGCCAGCCTAAGCGGGCTTTGCTCATGGGCGCCATATGTGTCCGCAGCCTGTACCGCAATTCCATCCATTGCGGAAGCATGGTAATGGGGCATTGACTCTGTGGCAAAAACGGGCTCAGCCGTAACCCTGCCGAGGGCTTCTTCTACCTTGGTCCATTCCTTCTGCGATGGCAGGTCGAAAGCCGCGAGCAATTCATCCCTTGCCTCAATTCTAGGTTTGTCCTCAAGATAAATTTTCCGTTTATACTGCTTCTGGTCCATGTGCCACTCCCCCTACCTTGTTGCAATGACCGGGACGTACTCGCCCTGGGCTATGCCCTCTTTTTCTGAAACGATTTCTACAATTCCATCGCTTTTCACCAGTGTTGTGATTAGCCCTGATTTGCCGATAATCGGCTCGGCCCACCATTCGCCTTCCTTTTCAAACAGGCTGACCCGAATATAATCGGACCTTCCTGGTGCCGAGGGGATGTTTTTCGTGATCCTGGCAAAAATTCTGTCAGCCTTGGGGCGGAGCGTCTCGCCCTTAAGCCTCTTTAACACCCGTTCGCCAAAAAGGCGGAAAATGATCATCGCAGATGCGGGATGCCCCGGCAGCCCAATAACCGGCTTTCCGTCCGCCATGGCCAAGATCGTCGGCTTGCCTGGCTTGACGGATATCCCATGCACAAAAACTCCGGGACCGCCTAATGACTGGATGACATCTGTTGTATAGTCTTTTGCCCCGACCGAGCTTCCCCCGGACAGGATTAAACAGTCAACCTCGTCAAAAAGCTCTTTTGCCCTTCGCTGGAATTCTTCATAATCATCCGGGACGATGCCTCCATACACAACATCGACCCCCCAATCATTCGCCAGCCCCGCAATCGTAAAATAATTGATATCGCGAATTTGCCCAATCGCCAAATCCTGAGTTTCAAACGGAACAATTTCATCACCCGAGGATAAATAGCCCGCCTTTAACTTCCGGTAAACATTCACATGCGTGATGCCCAAAGAGGCCAATGCGCCGACTTCCTGCGGCCTCAGCCTAGTTCCTTCGGCCAGCACCAACTCTCCAATCCGGATGTCTTCCCCTTCACGGATCACGTTCTCGCCTGGTGCAACCTGCCTATATGTATTGAGGAGGCCGGCAATTTCCTCACAGTGTTCAATCATCATGACACTGTCACTGCCGGCGGGAAGCATCCCACCCGTTGGGACATAGACTGCCTCTCCAAAGCCAACCGGGATGGAGGCGGCTTCACCCATCCGTACCTCGCCGGTTACAGTCAAAAACCCGGGCATCGATTCTGATGAACCATAGGTGTCTTCTGCCCTGACAGCATAACCATCCACTGTTGAACGGTCAAAGCCGGGAACATTTTCACGGGCAGTAACATCCTCGGCTAAAATATAGCCCATCGCATCCTCAATCGCCCTGTTCTCTACACTTTTGATTTTTTCTATCTTTTCATCAATTAGCGCGAAGGTTTCTTCAACTGTTTTGACTTTGAAAAATTGCATCTGCCTGACTTCCTTTCTCCCTAAACCGCTTCT
The DNA here is from genome assembly GCF_003515685.1 of Neobacillus notoginsengisoli. Lineage (GTDB taxonomy): Bacteria > Bacillota > Bacilli > Bacillales > Cytobacillaceae > Bacillus_D > Bacillus_D notoginsengisoli. Next base: position 59,006 of record NZ_QWEG01000007.1, read on the forward strand.
TTTGTTTATTCCTGTTCTTTACCTTTAGCCTGTTGAACCGCTAGTTCATATTCTTCAGGCACATTCATATTAAAAAAGATTCGGTCAAGCGGACCGTTCGAATAAATTTCCAGGTCTTGTTCGGTCAAATAAAGGACATCCAGCTTTTCGAGTAAAGCCTTTAGCCTCAAGCTGTCCGACTTGATACATTCCTCTATTTCTTGCACGATCGTTTTTTGATACACGGCAAAGAGGGGATGTTGTCTCCCCTCGATGACCGGAATGACCGCATCATGGTGCCCGAGCCGTTTTATCATACTTTCCGCCAGCTCCGCTGAAACAAATGGCATATCGCATGCGACGGCGAGATTTGCATCAGAGCTGGAAGCTTTAAGCCCCGCGTGGATGCCTGCCAGCGGTCCTTGGCCTGGATACTCATCTGTTATTGTATTTATTTGCAAAAATTCATAAGCTTCCGGGTCATTGGTTACAAGAATCACTTCATCAAAGATTTTAATGAGCTCATCTTTAATTCTTTCAATATTCGTTTTGTCTTGGATTTTTAACAACGCTTTATTCGTGCCCATCCTGCTTGATTTCCCACCGGATAAAAGAATGGCAGTCGCTTTCATGTAAACACCTCTTACTTCACCAATTTTACCCTGAATGACTAATTATCAAGTTTTCCGCTTCCGCCGGTGTGATAACCATTTTCCTGGGCGACAAAATCAAGATGAAGAGTGTTAAGGTCCAGCATTGAAGCAGACGGCTTATTGATAAACTGTTTCGTGTCAACAATTTTTATATAACCGTGGCATTTTTCACAAACTTGAATTTGGGAAGCCGCATCGCCTTCAACTGTCATGACCCTCATTGTTTCATGATCATCATTTCCGCAATGCGAGCAGGTAAGCCTCTTATCATTCCAATGGACAAGGCAGCGCGGACAATAAAGCTCTTTTTTCCCTTCCTCCAGCTGGGCCACTCTTGCCGGCTCGCCGCAAACAGGGCAGCCAGCACCATGGACTGCTGTGTGTATTTCAGGCTGAGCCTTTTCAGCAGCAAGCTGCAAATAAGGCCTTAATGCTGTTTCGGCGAGGAAGTGCGGAATCCATTCCTCTACTTCATGTTCTTCTGCAAAGCCTTGGAAGTAAATATGATTAAACGCTAGCGCTTCATCAATCCAGCGCTGCGCCGTGCTTTCGTCCATTACATTGGCTAGAAAAGCAAGCTTCTCTTCCATTCTATCATTATTATTCACTAATAACCCTTTAATTTCCTCTATCCACTGTAAAAATAGTGGAATATCGAAGTTAAAAACTGCCAGCGCTGCCACTGGGACCCCTGCTGACATTGCGGCTTTATCTAGTTTGATTTCGACTGCCTGGTCATTCAGGCTTTTCTTCCAATTTTCTTGCAAACCGATGATTTCCTTGTGCAATTTTTGATAGTCTTTTGAGACGACGGATGTTTTCACCCCGGTTGCACCTCTTTTCATTTAGTGTACTGCATTGGCGATAAACATTGATTTCGCTTCAGGCGCTTCGCTTTCCGCGGGGCGTCAATGGAGCCTCCTCGGCGCTTTGGCGCCTGTGGGGTCTCCACCTTGCCGCTACATCCCGCAGGACAAACAGCTTCCTCGAATGGGCTTTGCACGAAGAAAATGCGATAGCATTTTCGAGGAGTCTTCGCGCCTTCCGCTACAATCAACTAGGTTCAATTTTCTTTACAATTTATATTACTTGCACTTTTCTACTTGTCTAGCTGCAGCGGCTAGGGGCTCGGGGTCTTAAGCCAATCCGGCAAGAAGGCAAAGGACGCCTTCTGGCCGGCTCGTCTTACGCCTGTCGCCCCTGGACAAGCCGCTTTCGCTTTTCTATTTGTCTAGCTGCGGTGGCCAGCGTCTAGTGGACTTCGGTCTCCTCCTTACGATAAGTCAACATCGATTCACTCCGTTCATCGTGTTTCCTTTATCCCACCGTTAAGGGACAGTAAGCCCTAAAGGGCAACTGTCCCTAAAGGTCCGATTCGTTCAACTAACCATCAGTGGAAAAACCCCACTGATGGAAGTTTCACTTTATCTCGTTCGGAGCCCTCCAGTCCATACGCCGCTATACGGCCTCCTCCGCTTTTCTAGGCAGAATGGCTGCCTATATAGACAGCCATTCCCTTTTTGCTTCTATTCAAGCGCTAGGTTTGCTGTTGGGCTTTTAGCCGGGCAGTAGTTTCCTAGGCTCCTTTGTGTTTCTTCTTCTTATCTAGTTTATCCAGGTCAGGGAAATTGCCTTTTTTCACTTCTTCATCATACCAGTCAGCATAGTGCCCTTTTGCCCACCAGGCAGGTACCTTTCCGGTAATGACGCCTGTGAAGCCCGGAGCGGAATGCTTATGGACAACGCTGAGATAAATATGTCCGACGACGACTGCTATTGCAAGCCCAAATCCGACGTTATGCAGGAAATAACCCCACTGGACAACAGCTCTCGGGAACAGATCCGGGAACCACATTGGGAAACCGGAACCAATGATCAGGAATGCCGTAAAAATCTGAATCCAAGAATTGATTTTTTCCCCTGCGTTGAAGAACGACTGCCTTACCGGTTTAAATTTAAAACCGAATAATTCTTTACCAGTCTCCTTGAAGAAATCGACATCGCGTTTTTTCCAGGTGACGAGTTCCTTCAGCCAGAGTTTGAAGCCTTTCGGATCAAAAATCAGCCAAATAAAGGTTGGAGTGACGAACGCCACCGCGAAGATCCTGTGGAGCAGGCGGGCATTGGCAGGGCCTCCAAGGACTGGATACAGCCAGTTAAAGAAATCTGTATACATCGGCAGGGCAGTAATATACAGGGCGAAAAATGAAATGGCATTGATACCGTGCGCCCATACGAACGCTTTTGAAAAACGCCTTACTTTAAGATCCGGCCTGATTTTCTTACTCATTGCTGCCACCCCCCTCTTCGTCATGCTGGTCTTCGTCTTGCTTGCCTTTATTAAATAGTCTGCTAGATACAAACATTCCGAGGACACCCATCGTTGTTGCGCCGATCATCATTTTACCAAGCGGCTGTGCATAATCCTTCCATAGGACTGCTGAAGTAGGGACTTTTGGGTTTTCAGGCAGGCCATATACCGACGGTTTTTCTGCCAGTACATAAACAGTATGGGTTCCGCCGACACCAGGAGGATTGTAAACCATAGCATTCGGATATCTGTCTTTTATTTCTTGAACACGCTTTTCTGCTTTTTGAATCATTTCTTCCTTGCCGCCAAATTCCATTGCCCCAGTATGGCAAGTCGTTACGCAGGCAGGCTGCATGCCTTCTTCAAGGCGGTCCGTACACATTGTACACTTATGGGCTTTTCTGTATTCCTTGCCGTTTTTGTCTTTATATTCCTTGAGGGAAATGACTTCAAACGGACAGTTTTGCACACAATATCCGCACCCTACACATTTCTCGTGGTCGATGACAACCGATCCGAATTCAGTGTAAGAGATCGCATTCTCAGGACAGACCTTCTCACACGCCGCATCTTTACAGTGGAAGCATGAGGAGTGGCGGAAAAGATAATCAAGGCCGCCCTTCGAATTTTCATGTTCGATATATTCGAGAACATTCCACGTGTCAGCTGTTACTTTTGGATGGGACTGCGCGCTTCCCATGAATTCTGTTTCTTCCGCTGGCAGGTCGTTCCAGTTTTTACAGGCTACCATACAGGCACGGCAGCCATCACATTTCGTGACGTCTACATATTTTACATATGCCGGCATTATGCTTTCCTCCTTATGTCACAAAGGAATGCTTTATATTCAGGGATCGTCGTATTCGCATCCCCGATATGAGGTGTCAGGTGGTTAGCTGAATCACCAGTTGCATATCCTTTGTAACCAAAGTGCCAAGGCATGCCGATCTGGTGGACCTTCTTGCCTTTAATTGTATAAGGCTTGAAGCGTTTCGTAACCATCGCATATGCCTCAATCTCACCCCTGGCAGAGCTGACGATAACTTTTTCTTTATTCTTGATGCCTTTTTCCTTCGCCAGTTCTTCACTGATTTCAACAAACATATGACCGACAAGCTCCGATAGCCATTGCTGGTTCCGCGTCATGGAACCGGATTGCCAGTGCTCACTCACGCGGTATGTTGTCGCGACAATCGGGAAATCCTTCTTTTCGCCTTTCAGGTTGAAATCACCTTCGAAAAGCTGGATGGCGGGATTGATTTCCTGTTTTGAGAACACATTTCCTGCTGGGCTTTCAAAAGGCTCGTAATGCTCAGGGAACGGCCCATCATTCAAGGTTGGCGCGAATATGCCTGCCACTCCGTCCTTCATCATGATGAACGGATTCTGTCCGCCTGGTTCTGATGGAGAAACAATTGGCTTGAAATCCGGTACGTCATCCCCAACCCACTTTGCCTGGACGGCATCCCAATGAATAACCGCTTTATTCTCGCTCCACGGTTTACCGCTTGGGTCTGCAGATGCACGGTTATAAAGGATACGGCGGTTTGCAGGCCATGCAAACGACCAGTTCAGGAAGTTCGGGCCTCCTGTTTTTGCATCACGGTTCTTCGCCCTGTTTTTGCCTTCTTCCGGATAGAATCCGCAGTAGATCCAGTTTCCGCTGCATGTAGAACCATCATCAAGCAAGTCGCCAAACGTAGCCATCTGCTTGCCGGTTTTTACATCATATCCGTTCATTTCCTTACAGACGAGATCAATGTCCGGATGGTGGCCTTCGCCATAGTTCCAGTACAGAGCATTAATCGTTCTTGCAGCTGGTGTGCTTTCATTTTTATAAAGCGATTTGATTCGCGTAACAAACTCATGGATCATCTCTAGGTCGGATTTCGCTTCACCCTTGGAATCAATTGCTTTCCAGCGGTACTGCATCCAACGGGAACTGTTTGAGACAGACCCTTCTTTTTCAAAAGAAGCGGAGGCAGGCAGAAGGAATACTTCTGTCGCAATTTTATTCGGGTCGGATCCTGCTTCCTTTTTCCAGAATGCGGATGTTTCTGTTTCCCAAAGGTCAGCAGCAACTAGCCATTTAAGGTTCGAGAGCGATTCTTTTTCCTTTCCGGCATTCGGGCCTCCAACTACTGGATTGGTTCCGAATAAGAAAAGGCCATCCAACTCGCCTTTATGCATCGCATGGAACAAGTTGATGTGAGAATAGTTTTTGTTCCCCTTAGGCAGGTTCTGGTACCCAAATTCATTGTCCTTTGTCGCATTCGGCCCATACCATGCTTTCAGCAAGCTGACGAGGAATTTAGGCTTATTGCTCCAGTAGCCTGTTTTAGGTGTTTCTTTTTCATTGTAGCCAGCAAGAGTAGCGTGTTCAGGAACAGTTGCTTTCGGTACTCCAATATAACCTGGCAGATCGCCGTAAAGGAGAGCAAAATCTGTTGATCCCTGAACGTTCGATTCACCGCGCATTGCGGCAAGTCCGCTTCCTGGAAGGCCAACATTACCTAAGAGTAACTGCAGCATTGCCATCGCACGTACGTTTTGTGAACCGACAGTATGCTGGGTGATTCCCATCGCATACATGATGACGCCTGATTTTCCGACTTTCCCAGTTGAACAGAATGCTTCAGCGACTTTCAGGAAGTCTTCTTTCGGAGTCCCTGTTACTTCCGCCACTGTATCGTAATCATAGCGCGCATAATGTTTTTTCATCATTTGGAAGACAGAACGCGGGTGCTCAAGAGTCAGGTCTTTGACAGGCTTGCCTTCTTCATCCGTTTCAAACGCCCATAATGTTTTGTCATAGCTTCGTTTTGCTTCATCATATCCAGTAAACAATCCATCATTAAAGTCATAGCTATCCTTTAAAATAAAGGAGGCATTTGTATATTTAGCAACATACTCTTTGTGAATATAATCCTTTTCCATTGCGTAATTAATCATTCCCGCAAGGAATGCAATATCCGTACCGGAACGAAGTGGCGCATAAACATCAGCCATTGCTGAAGATCTTGTAAAACGCGGATCGACAGAAACGATTTTCGCTCCCTTTTCCCTGGCTTTTGTCAGCCATCTAAAGGAAATCGGATGGTTCTCGGCAGGATTTGCTCCCATGATTAGTGCACAATCCGTATATTGCAGATCATTCCAGTGGTTAGTCATTGCTCCACGACCAAATGTAGGTGCCAGACCGGCAACCGTAGAACTATGTCATATTCGTGCCTGGTGTTCGAGATATACGACGCCAAGCCCTCTCATCATTTTTGCGAGCAAATAACACTCTTCATTATCAAGCGCGGCACCGCCCATACTTGCGATACGCTCAGTTTTATTGACAATCATGCCGTCTTCTTTTTCGATAAAGGACGCATCACGGGTTTCTTTGACGCGTTTTGTAATCGTGTCGTACATCCATTCCCAGTCTTTTTCCTCCCATGTATCACTTCCAGGGGCGCGATAAAGAGGTTTTGTCAAACGTTTTTCTGAAGTGTAAAGCTGCCTTAAAGTTGTTCCTTTAGAGCAAAGCTTTCCTTCATTTATCGGGTTATCTGGATCTCCCTCTGTATAAACAACCGTATTGTCTTTTGTGTGGACAAGAATTCCGCACCCAACACCGCAATAACAACAAATAGTCGGTGTTACTTTCGCTTTGGCAATTTTTAACTCTTTCGATTTGGCATAAGCTGATTTTTCATCAAAGCCAAGTTCAACGATGGCCAGTGTGGCCGCTGTGGCACCTGACAGTTTTAAAAACTGCCGGCGATTCAGGTTTATTTCAACCATCTCTCTGTCTCCTTCCCTTAATTAACTAGAGCATCCCTTATTCCCCAATTTAACGAGTCATCCGCTTAAGCTGCCTAGATAATTCCCCCTTTCAATTTACTTCTGCAGCGGCAGGTTCCCTTAAATCACGGTAGACCCTGCCCTCAGAGGTATAAATGGCGGCCATCTTCCCCCGTAAATAGCCTACAACCTCAATATTTAAATATTTGGCCAACTGGATTGCTTGCTTCGTTGCAGCTGTCCTTGAGCCGATGACGGCAAAGCCAAATTTTGCTGCCTTGGATAACATTTCATAGGAGATACGGCCTGTTGTTAAGAGAACCAATTCCTCTGGTTTTAGCCGTTTCCTGATTGCATGCCCGATGATTTTATCAACTGCATTGTGCCTGCCGATATCTTCCCGAATGGCCATATTGCCTTCTTCATCGATAATGCATGCGCCATGCATGCCTCCGGTTTCGAGATAAAGTTCTGATGCCTGGGCAAATTCAGCCCGTTTTTTCAACAGGTAACTTAGTGGATACACTTTGCCGGAATGGACCTTTTCAAACTGCTTTACGTCTGTCATGGAGAAAAATGTGACGCCTCTCCCGCATCCTGCTGTATAGTGTTTTTTCTTGGAGAACATCTTTTCACCATCGAATGATTTGTTCAATGTCACTTGCAAAGTCCCGGTTCCTTCCTGAAACTCGACTCTATCTATATCGTCTGCGGTTTCGATCATCCCTTCAGAAAAGAGATAACCGTAAGCCCAGTCTTCCAAATCGGATTTTGTTAGCTGGAAAACGGCAATTTCATAGCCGTTGACGGACAGATTAATCGGGTACTCGTCGGGACAGCCTTTTCTGTTCATTGCCTTTCCTCCTTTTCTACTCACTGCTATTTACATCTACTTCCATTGTAGAAATAGCTGTAAGTATGAGCAGTGATATCTGTCACTCCATCCAAAAAGGGTGGATAACAACAAGGAACCCTTGTAAACAAAGGAGATTTCAGTGTCACCTTATAAAATTTATAGGAAAAACCAGGTGAATGGTGGCTTTAATATGGCAGATTGATTGCAGCTTTGTGTCATTTGTTTGTATAATTTGTGAAACAATCAGTTAATCACAGTGCCCATGATACAAACCTGGTGATATTTCCTTGAGAGCACTTTCGAAATTTACCACTCTATTACCCTTACTTTCTATTTAGAGTAAGTTGAACGGAAATATTTTGCAGTAATATTTATCACGGCAAAGACTTATCTCCACAAATCTGTAACACAATTCCCACCCATTTACGGCTCGCTGGCAAAATGAACGTGGGGCTTCTATCCAATTTCTTTACAAAAAACGGGTATACTAAGTAAAATGAGGGTTGGGTTAGTTAAACAGCCGGATTTTGGGATGGATCATTGAAAACAATCCGCCATGAATCCCTTCATAAGGAGGCAACAGCATGTCAGTTAAGAAAGTAATGACGATAGCAGGTTCAGATACTAGCGGGGGGGCCGGTATTCAGGCCGACCTGAAAACATTCCAGGAACTCGGAGTTTACGGAATGACAGCATTGACGACAATCGTGACAATGAAGCCCGATGGTTGGGGCCACGAAGTTCATCCACTGCCAGTTGATACGCTGAAAAAGCAGCTCGCTACAATTCTTTCAGTGGGCATCGATGCAATGAAAACGGGTATGCTCGGCACGGTGGAAATCATTGAACTCGCCGCAAAGGTCATTGATGAAAAGAAAGTTGGCAAAGTGGTCATTGATCCGGTCATGGTGTGCAAAGGGGAAGACGAAGTCCTTAACCCTGAAACAACCGATGCGATGCGGGAGTTGCTTGTTCCACGGGCGACCGTCATCACACCGAATTTATTTGAAGCAGGACAGCTTGCAAAAACAGGCCCGATCCGCAACATGGAACAAATGAAACAGGCCGCGGCTATCATTCACGATAAAGGCGCTAAATTTGTTGTCATAAAAGGCGGCAGCAAATTCGACTATGAAGGCAAAGCCGTAGATTTGCTGTTCGATGGAAAGGATTATAAATTGTACGAGACGGAAAAGCTCGGCACAACTTATACGCACGGGGCTGGCTGCACGTATTCCTCCGCAATCACAGCGGGGCTGGCAAAAGGACAATCGGTCCAGGATGCGATTGATACGGCAAAAGTATTCATAACTGAAGCCATCCGCCATGGATTCAAATTAAATGAGTATGTCGGTCCAACTTGGCAGGGTGAATACAGGAAATTGGCAAAAAACTAAAGGAACAAACACGGAAGGCCGGATTTTCTCATCCGGCTTTTTTCGATTTAACCAACCTTTTTTGAAAGGGATAGCTGGTTAAATAGTGCTTTGCTTTCGCATTTCATTCTCGTTTTTAGTATGATAAAAGAATTAACGACAGTTTAAGAAAAGAAGACTAGGCAACTGCCATTGGGAAGGGGATCGTATGGAACCAGTTATCATTAACGCAGTCCAGGCAGCCATTGACAAATTTTGCGGCAAAGAGGTTTATATCCATCTGGAAACAACAAACGGTGCCTATGCAGCCCATCATGACCAATCCTTTTTTTCATCAGGCGCTCATATCCGCAATGCCAAAGTCCAATATGATTTCGGCAAAATCACCGGGGATGGGCCATACAGAGTGGGCCTGAAAATACCTTTTGGCTGGGTATATGCAGAGGGTATTACCCATTTCGAGGTGGACGAAAAGGGGCGCTTGCTGATGGCGGGCCATGATTTTAGCGGGAAACTCGCTGTGGCGCTTCAAATCAGCCCGACGCCGTTTGAATAGACTTTTATTTTGCACGAGAATTGTTTTGGGTAAATAAAGCTCAATTTTTTAGCAGCAACCAATCCAAAAGGAGAGTGGATTATGGAAAAGGAACGCCATGTGCTCGTAATCTTCCCGCATCCAGATGATGAAGCGTTTGGAGTTTCGGGCACAATTGCCATGCATACCAAAAATGGGACACCTGTGACATACGCCTGCCTGACACTTGGCGAAATGGGCAGGAATATGGGCAACCCTCCTTTTGCCACACGTGAATCTTTGCCAGGAATTCGCAAGGAGGAACTGTTGGAAGCGGCAAGAGTTCTTGGCATTGGCGATTTGCGCATGCTCGGCTACCGTGATAAGACAATTGAATTTTTGGATGAAGGAAAGCTTGCAGCACAAATTACTTCCATTATTCAGGAAGTCAACCCGTCTTTGATCATTACATTCTACCCAGGCTATTCCGTTCATCCCGACCATGAGGCCACCGCAAGGGCAGTCGTCAGGGCAGTACGTGAAATGGCGCCTGGCAAAAGGCCGAAACTCCATTGCGTCGCTTTTTCCCACAACTGTGAAGAGGAACTAGGCGACGCCGATATCGTGTATGACATCACACCCGTTGCTGATATCAAGCTCGACGCTATCCGCGCACACCGCTCCCAAACGCAGCAAATGGTCAAAGATATGGAAGAAAAACTGAAGAACCAAGACCCGCAAATGATGGTCTGGGTTAACAATGAACGGTTTTGGACGTATAAGTTTTAACAGATTCCCCGGCAAAATTTTTCTGATGGAAACGAGACACCCGGAGCATCCTAGCATGCTGCCGGGTGTTATTTTGCCGTTCTCTGCGGTTTTATTAGGAGAAATGTTTCCGGACGGGCACCGTAGCGATTCTTGATGACTTTTCGAACGGTATTTTTGCCGAAAGGGCACTAAGAGTGCTTTTTGATGACTTATCGAACGGAATTTTTGCTGAAAGGGCACCAAGAGTGCTTCTTAGTGACTTTTCAAACGAGATTTCTACCGAAAGGGCACCAAGAGAGCTTCTCAGTGACTTTTTAAACGAGATTTTTGCCGAAAGGGCACCAATACTAAAGGTTTCAACATCTAATGCCAATTGGCAGATATGGCCCTTCCGTGACTCTTAATTCAGGAAGTTGACTTCCCCTCCAGCATGTCTTTCAAATAAACCATCTGATTGCCGTCTTCTCTTTTTAGCATATTGACAAGAAACCTTTTTGTCAGGCCCATAACAAAGCCGCTCGTTTTAATAGCCATTTCAAAGGTTACCTTCGTAGCGCCTTCAGCTGTCTCTTCAAACAAATACCGATAAACGGACTGAAGCCCGTTCATTTCACTTTTATAAGCAAACAATTTGTTCTCCTCAAAAGCAGTAATTTCGATTTCTGTTTCAGTTTCCCGGCCGCGGATCATCCGGGTTTCGACAACCTTGTCGCCTGACTTCAGCTTCTCCAGGCCACCTTTATCTATCTTAACAACATTCGGCATAATCTCCGGCATATTCTCCATACTCGCCACATACTCAAACACAACCTCAACAGGCTGCTCAATTAAAACACTCGACTGAAAATCCACCATTCTAAAACTCACCTCATAACATCATCTATTACACATTACTTTTATTATAACTTTTTTAATGACTCTTTTCCCAAGTGAGGCAAGGGGACGGTTCCAGTGCTTCTTTCGACTCCCGAATGAAGCAGTAGAACCGTCCCCTGCTTCTTTTTTCTGCCAATTCAGTATATAATGAGTATAATGGTGAGTGATTACTCACTGCAATTCTTGTGAGACTGGAAAGGTGGATGGGGATGGCAGGTGACCCGATTGTTTCAATTAGGAATGTTTCTAAGTCATTTGGCAAACAGCAAGTTTTGCAAAATATTAATCTCGATATTTACCCTGGGGAAATCTTTGGTTTACTCGGTCCTTCAGGGGCAGGGAAGACGACGGTTGTTAGGCAGCTTGTCGGGCTGGAACTCCCAACAGAAGGGGAAAACTGGCTGTTCAATGAGGAAATGCCTTCTCTTAAGCTGGTCGAAAAGGCGGGGTACATGGCTCAGGCGGATGCCCTTTATCAGGAGCTATCAGCGAGGGACAATCTCGAATTTTTCGGGGCGCTGTATGGCTTAAAGGGAAAAAGACTGAAAGAACGGATTGAGGCCGTCATGGAGATCGTCCAGTTGAGCGGCGATTTGAACAAACTAGTAACCAACTATTCCGGGGGAATGAAACGCCGGCTCTCACTGGCAGCAGCTCTGCTGCATGAACCGGAACTGCTCATCCTCGATGAACCAACAGTAGGAATTGACCCGGTCTTAAGAAAAAGCATCTGGGAACGGTTTTATGACCTTAAAGCACAAGGGACAGCCCTTATCGTCACAACCCATGTCATGGATGAGGCGGAAAAATGTGACCGGCTTGGCATGATTCGGAACGGCCGTCTTATTGCGGTTGGAACCCCGCAAGAACTAAAAGAGCACACTTCCTCAGATACAATTGAACAGGCATTCCTTGTTTACGGAGGTGCGGAATAATGCGGATCCAGGCACTTGTGATCAGGATTTTAAGGCAGTTTTTGCGCGACAAACGGACAATGGCACTGATGATCCTCGCTCCCATCCTAATTCTGACGATGCTGAACCTCGTCTTTAACGGCAGGGATTATATTCCGAAAGTGGGGCTTGTCGATTTCCCGGCACAGGTAAAGGAACAGTTGAATCTCGATGATGCTAAAGTCAAGGACTACACATCAACAACTGATGCAGAGAAAGCATTGAAAACCGGTAAACTGGACGGCTATCTTACACTAAAAGAAAACAAGCCCTCAATCACCCTGGAAGGAAGCGACCCGACTGCAAACCGGGCATTCATGCTTTGGGTCCAAGAAGCTTTTAAGCCCTTCATGCCAAAATCGGACATAGGGGAAATGGCTGTCGATTATCTGCACGGATCGGACTCGATGAGCCAGTTTGATTACTTCGGACCCGTCCTGCTTGCTTACTTCGCCTTCTTCTTTGTCTTTTTAATCGCGGGGGTTTCCTTTTTGCGCGAGCGGACGAGCGGGACGCTTGAAAGGCTTTTGTCGAGCCCATTAAGGCGCTGGGAGATTGTTGCCGGATATGTACTAGGCTTCGGCATTTTCACGACAATCCAAGCGACGGTCATCACTTGGTACGGCATTTATATCCTTGATATGCTGATGGAAGGATCCTTCCTGCTTGTTTTGCTGACGATTCTACTTCTGTCATTTACGGCGCTGACACTCGGAATCCTTCTGTCTGCTTTTGCAAATAATGAAATGCAAATCATTCAGTTCATTCCGCTCGTCATCGTGCCGCAAGTATTTTTCTCCGGCCTGTTCAACCTGGAAACAATGTCGGAATGGCTGAGCTGGATTGGCCCGTTCACTCCTCTCTACTATGCCGCCAACGCAGTCCGCGATGTCATGGTGAGGGGGTACGGCTTCGGTGAAATTTATCCGGATCTCCTGCTGCTGTTCGGCCTATCTCTTCTATTTATGGTCTTGAATGTTGCTGCATTGAAAAAACACAGAAAAGTATAACGAAAAGGGGAATACAATGTCTGACCAGGATTTATTTGATGAAGAACTTTTTGAAGGGGAAGAACTAACGGAGAAACAGAAAAAAATACTCATCGCCGCAATTGAATCCTTTTCCGAAAAAGGCTTCGCGGCGACCTCGACGAATGAAATCGCCAAAAAAGCGGGCGTTGCCGAAGGAACCATCTTCCGGCACTATAAAACAAAAAAAGAATTGCTGCTCAATATCGTTTCACCCGTCATGGCAAAATTGGTCGCGCCCTTCGTGATTCGCGATTTCGACAAGGTTTTGAACAAGCGGTTTGATACATTTGAGGAATTCCTGCGGGCCGTATTCAAAAACCGCCACGAATTCATCGAAAAAAACAGCCAAATCATCCGCATCCTCCTTCAAGAGATCCCGTTTCAGCCTGAACTGCGCGAGCAATTCAAGGAGCATGTGGCAGCAAAATTGTTTGAGCGTTTTACGAAGGCCGCTGCCTATTATCAAGAGAAGGGGCAGTTGCTTGAAATCCCGCCGGCGAGCGCGCTCCGAATGACTGCTTCTTCAATTATCGGCTATTTTATTGCAAAATACGTGATCTTTCCGGAATCGGAATGGGATGATGAAGTTGAAATGGAACGGACCATCCAGTTCATTTTACGGGGACTCGGAACGGAAACGAAATAAAAATAGAGGCTGCCGGGATGGCAGCCTTCTTGCTCTGAAAGATTACTTTAGCCGTATTCGATACAGCTTATCATCCGTTTCATCCGGATTTCCGCGGCCGTCGGTGTTATTGCTGACAAAGTACAGATCGTCCCCGTCAATCAGCACATCACGGATCCGGCCCAGTCCGTTCACGAGTTCACGGGTTGTTTTCCTCGTTAAATCAAACTCCCGGACAGCGTTTCCCCTCAGCGTCGCGACAACCAATTTATCTCCATACACGGCCACACCCGATGGAGCCCAAGTCACATCGCCCGAATGGAAAACCGGCGTTTCCATTCCCTGCCTCTTCTCATCCCCGATAATGACCGGCCAGCCGTAATTTTTGCCCGGTTTGATTACATTGATTTCATCATGGGCGGACTGCCCGTGCTCACTCGCAACCATCGTCCCGTCTTGAAGCCAGGCAAGGCCTTGAGGATTGCGGTGGCCATAGCTGTAAACAGAAGAGCCGGGGAAAGGATTGTCATCCGGAATGCTTCCGTCCAAATTCATCCGGAGGATTTTGCCACCGAGAGTGTTCGGGTTCTGGGCAAGCTCAGGGTTGGCCGCATCGCCGGCCGTAATATAAAGCTTCCCATCCGGACCAATTTCCAGCCTGCCGCCATGATGCACCGGTCCGCTCGGAAGCCCGTCAATGAGCGTCAGCTCCTCTTTCCACACACCATCGCGATGAGAAAGCACGACAACCCGGTTTTTCTGGCCGGCGGCATCATTATACGTATAATAGGCGAAAGCTGACTGTGTGCGAGGAAAATCAGGGTCAAGGACAAAGCCCAAAAGCCCCGCTTCCGAAGCGTCAGACAGCTTTTCCTTCAAAACGACCTTCTGCAGCTCCACCTTGCCATTTTCAATTTTGACAATGGCACCAGGACGCTCGGAAATATAAAACGCCTCACCCGATTTTGCAATCGACCAAGGAACCCGAAGATTTTCGGCTAGTACTTCCGCTTGAACCTGTGTGGCCGCAGGCTTGTCCTCCGGCTGTGTTTTGCCAGGCTCTGCTTCCCTGCCCGATGAACAGCCTGCCAGCAGCAACGCCCCCAGCAAAATCGACCCGATTTTCCTCAGCATTCATATCAACTCCTTATGTACATCCTCCGCAACCAGTACCGCCCGTCAAAAACGATACAACCTGCCGCACAAATCCGGGAGCAACTCAAAGCCACATCGAACCGGCTTTTCCACTTTAAAGCCCAAGCGCCTCCACAATCGCCTTCGCGACTCCGCTCTCTTCATTCGTCTCCGTTATCCGGCTGCACAGCTCCTTAATTTCGCCAGGCGCATTTTCCATCGCAACCGAAACGCCAACCCGTTCAAACATCGACACATCATTATAATTATCGCCAAGCGCCATCGTCTCCTGAAGTGAAATCCCTTTCCCCTCAACAAACTTCTTAAGCGCCAGCCCTTTTTGCGCACCGATTGCAGTAATTTCAAGATTGTCCGCTCCTGAAGAACTGATTGCGATATCCTGAATGCCTTCCAGATCCGTTTTTGCCGCGTCCAGCTTGTCCGATTCAAGTGAAAACGCCAACAACTTTAAAATCTTCGTATCCGGGTCCCCGAAAACCTCCTGGTAATCGCCCACCTTTTCAATTAGACCCTTACGGAATCGTTCCTCCGCAACCGCGGCCGCCTTTTCAAACTCTGTCCCCGGATTGGCACTCAAAACAATATTTGTAATAATTTCCAGCGCCTTTGCATAACTGTCCGTATACGTACCCTTATTCGTATATAGCTCGAAGTACACACCATTTGCGGCCAGCCTTGCAGCAATGTCACGCGCTTCCTCCGTCCCAAGCGCGCTCGTCGACACAACCGCACCGTCCGCATCACGCACCTCCGCGCCATTCACACAAATCATTGGGCAGCTTACCCCGGCCTCCTCCAGCACAAACCGTGCCTCCTGATACGACCGACCAGTCGCCACCACAAACTCCACCCCAAGCTGCTGGGCCTTGAAAATCGCCTCTTTAGTCTCCGGCGTAATCTCCTGTCCTGCTGTCAACAATGTCCCGTCCATATCGGACGCAATGCACCTAATCATGCTGTCACCTCATTACCTTTCTATCAGCCCATTCTACCCTAAATCCTCCTACCAAGCCCAACCCAAAGGCTTTTGTGGCAAAATGAACCTTGTTTCCATCCACCCGGCCGTCAGCTCAGGTACTTCGAGCCCTCCCGCCTGCTCAGTGCGGCAAGCTCCGTACGTTCGATAAAGTCCTTAACAGATCCGGGATTCGTTTTCGAGTATTCCCTAAGCGCCCACCCAATCGCTTTCTGGATAAAGAACTCCTTACTGCTTGTGTTTAGGCGTATGTTTTCGTACAACCGCTGTTCGTCTGTCTCTTTCTTATACTTTAACTGATAGAGAATCGCGGTTCTCCGCAGCCACATATTGTCTGAAACAGCCCATTTGTCCATTTCTGCAGGAATTGTGTCAGGGTATTTTGCGGCAAGCACCCCGACAGGCTTTTGCGCGAGGGCATCAACCGTATCCCACCAGGACTTTGTTGTAATGAGCTCTTTTAGCAGGCTAAGAGAGCCCGCTTCTAGCTTTTTACTGAACTTTTCAAGGTATCCGAGGGCAACATATTGGTATTCGCGCTCATGTGCCGCCCAAAGTTCTCTGACAAAACTCTCTTGAAAAGGCTCCTTCACCAGCCCTGTAGTGGCAAAAAACTTTCTTTCCAGTTCGGCCCGGAGCGGCTTTTTTACCCCGAGAAACGGGAAATGGTTTTTCATGTACTTCTCCATTGCCACCGCGTTTTCCGTGTTTCGCTGCTCTTCAAAAAGAGCTTTTAGTACAGACACATAATCCATCATCCAAATTCCCTCCGTCTTCTAATTTTCGCATCCTACGGCCTGGTTCAAACCGTAAATTCCTGGCAGATAATTGATTCTCCTTCTTCCTCATCCTCATATTCCTCATAGTGGATTCCATTCTGAATGTATGCCTTCCGCCAAAAAGCAATCGCCCGGTCATTTCCGCTGAGCTGTCCGACAAAATAGCTGCCCTTTTTCTGTTCAAACAGTTGTTCCACCGCCTTGGCTGCGACCCCTTTCCCGCGAAACCGGTTATAAAGAAAAAAGTCATTCACGACATAATTGATATTTTTCGTAAAGGGAGGTTCGAGTAAAAGCAAAAATCCTGCCCGCTCTTCACCCACCATGATGAAATATGGATTAACGCCCTGTTTACTCCAAAACACAGAGAACGAGTCAAATTCGTACGTTCCATCAGGGGTTTCTTCAAGTGAATTAGAATAGGCTGATAAATCATGAAGATAGAGAGCATACATGTTTTTCAGGATTGTTGCATCTTCAGGGCCTGTCTTATTTAAATATACGTCCATTTGTTTTCAACTCCAAAATTCTGGCTGTTGATTTCCACTCCGGGCACACGCTTTCCGCGGGACGTCAGTGGAGCCTCCTCGGCGCCAAGGCGCCTGTGGGGTCTCCACCTTGCCGCTGCATCCCGCAGGAGTCGGTGCCCTCCATTCCAATCAACGCAATTAAAAACCAGCATAGTTCTTTAACTTAACCAACTCCAAAATTGGTATCTTAACCTTATTCTCTCTTATAGAGGCGATTTCCTCTGTATGAAAAAGACCTCTTTTGCCAAACTACAAATGAAGCAGAAAAGCGCAAGCGCCTCGGTCATCGCCGTACAAACTGGAAGGACTTCGACTGAGATAAAGGAATCACGAAGAGCGTAAGCGATTCGATGATGACTTATCGTAGGGAGGAGACCTGAAGTTTGCTAGTCGATAGGCGCTGAAGCTAGACATTTTTTACATTTTCATCTTTTAAGAAAGGGGGGTCTATTTTGACAAAAAAATTCAACAAGGGAAGCCGAAACCAGAATGCTCCTGAAAACGGCCATTATCAAATGGAAATTGCGACTGAAAATAGCGGAGATAACAGCAAGGGAAACAAGCGGGACAAAAAACAAAAGACGAAGAGTATATAGTAGGGGCCAAAAAATACAAATTCCCGGCTGCCTGTTACCCGCAGCCGGGCAAATTAGTTACTTTCATCTAAATAACTCCTTTCTGACTTGATCGCAGATTTGCCGGACGGTTTCGGAAAAAGCGAAGACAAACAGCGTAAGACTAATCAGAATCAGTTTTTTGAGCCACGTCTCTTCAATTCCCAACGAAAAATAGCCGATAATTATTGCTATAAAGAAGACGATAAAGAACATTGCCCGGCGTTTCGGTCCCATGCCCATCACCTCCTGTCATGCAACTGTTATACTATTTATATGTTCATCCTCCTTCTCTGAACGTTCATTAGTTTGTGAAATCAAGCACAAATATTATCAAATAAATCCGGCATTTCCCTCATGCCGGACTCAGTCGCTTATTTCTTTTTCCTCTTTTCAATTATATCGAATCCGTATTCATACATTTGATACGAATAACCCGCAGCGACCGCGCCAATAATTGCTAGTAAAATCCAAATCGTCTTTTTAATCCAACCAACATCAACGACTAGTGCCAGAAGTAGTAGTATGAGAGCCAAACCAAATGTGTAAAGCCAACGCTTGAACACTGTTAACTCTTTCATTTTTTTCCCACCCTTCTTCGGTTAAGGATTTACTTATCTATGAGTACGGTTTAAACTATAAAAGGTTCCGTTAATTTTCTTAATTTTACCATAATTCCGTAATTAATTCCAGCCTACTTTACTGGCTGCCACGGGGGAGGCAATAAATTGGCTAAACAAAAATTAAAACAACTATCCAAGCATGTAAGGTATCTGCCAGCAGACCATGAAACGGACCGGCCTGTTCTTGGTGCTGTCATTGGAAATGATTATACGCTGATTGTTGATGCGGGCAATTCACCCGCACATGCGGAGCTATTCCTTAATGAATTAAAAGAAATAAAGGCACCTGAATCCAGGCTGCTTGTCCTGACCCACTGGCACTGGGACCATATTTTTGGCATGAAGAAAATGAATTTGCCCGCTATCGCCCATACGAAAACAAAGAAGTACATTGAAAAACTAAAAGGGCTCCAGTGGACAGACGAAGCACTTGACGAACGCGTCCGAACTGGCGTCGAAATTGAATTTTGCGCGGAAATGATTAAAAAGGAATTTGGTGAAAGGCGCAATGAAATTGAGATCGTCTCGCCAGTAATAACCTTCGAGAATTCCCTTGCCATCGACCTGGGCGGAGTACGTGTCAGGCTTCAGCATGTCGGCGGAGACCATGCCGATGATTCAATTGTCGTTTTTGTTGAAAAAGACAAGGTCTTGTTCCTCGGTGACTGTTATACACAAAACATGTATGCGAAAAAGTGGAACTATACAGCTCCGGTTTTTCTAAAGCTGCTGGATGAGCTTGAACATTTCCAGGCTGCTGTCTATCTTCATTCCCATTGCGATCCGGCAACACAGGCGGAGTTTTTTCAGGAGCTTTTTGAAATGAGGATCACTACTAAAGCTGCGGTGGAGAACAAAGGTAATCGCGAGGCCATTCATTCTGCGATGAAAGAAGGACTTGGCAGGGAGCTAAATGATGATGACCTGGAATTAGCAAGTTATTTAGGGTAAATGGAAGAAGGCGTGCAGAGGTTGAAATCTGCACGCCTTCTGTTCGTTAAAAACACCTGAAAGAACGGATTCTCCGTAGGTCGGTTCCATAAAATGTCCAGCCATTTCTTCTGAAGCGCCAGCCTGCAATCGAATTCCGGCCGATAAAGGTCGGATAAAACCAGAAGCTTCGGCCACTATTAAGCCAAATATACGTAAAACGATGGCGGCATCGCCAAATCGCACCGGGGTCTACAGCGAACGAGGTCGCTCCGAACGACTCCTGGGGTGTCGCGAACGGCGGCGGACCCGATGGCGGGCCATCATTTCCTCCCCCCGGGAATCCTCCGCCTCCTGGGAATTGTCCGCCCGGAAATTGGCCTCCTGTTTGTCCTCCACCCGGGAACTGGCCTCCTGGAAAACCACCCCCCGGGAATTGGCCTCCTGTTTGTCCCCCGCCCGGAAATTGTGGAAACTGCCTGTCGTCACCGACCATCTGCTCATCCGGAATTGATCCGTAAGGGTACTGATTATTGTTGTATTCCAAAGGGATTCCTCCTCCTTATATTACACATTTGTCTGGGCTACTTCTCTGATTCGGCGGGCAATTTTCTCCTTAATCCCGTCAACCTTCTCAAAGTCCATAGCCGCACCATATATCTTCTCCAACTCATCATGCATATCTTTTGCCCGGGCCAGCCAGGAAATGGCCTCCTTCATCTTTGCTTTATAACGGGCTGAAATACCGTCGATTTTTTCCTTAAATCGTTCATCTGTTCCTTCAGGAATCAGCAGTTCATACGTATCAATAATCTCATCGCCTTCCCGGCTGGGGAAGTATTCGTGTGGGGCCGTACTGTCAAAAATGGCAACCCCAAGTTCCCGAAAAATCAGCATATCCAGACTATGGGGATCGAAACCGCAGTGGTAAACTTCAACATCAATGCCACGCTCTTCAGCACTCCTTGCCATTTTCTTCAGCATCGTTGATTTTCCGCTCCCAGCCCTTCCTTTAATAAAATACCGTTTTGGAATATCCTCGGTCAGGTTAGGGACAAAATCGACCGCGCCTATTGGAGTAGCCGCACCGAGAAAGCGGTGGCGGACGTCACTTTTTTTATTGTGTTTTATTTTGCCGAATAATTGGTCAATCAGTTTTTCAGTCAGCTCATCCGCCTTCTGAAAATCCATAGTTTGGATATAAATCTTCTCCCACTCATCGTGGATATCCAACGCTTCTTTAAACGTGGCATACGCCTGATTAAATGTCTCGGTAATCTCCCTGTTCAATGTCAGGATTGCTTCCTTTTGTGAGTGCAGGACGGCTGAATCCCATGCTTCACCCAGGTTTACATATTCTTCGATCACCCCGGGGGCTTCAGGCTCGATGACATGTGGATGTGTCCCATCCACAATGCCTGTTTTTAAAGCAGGTATCACAATCCCGTCAATGGACTCATTATCGGATGAACAATGAAGAAACTCGAGATCAAAGCCTTTTTCAAGCCACTCCTTGCCAATCTCTTTCATTAAAGATGACTTACCGGTGCCAGGCCCTCCCTTCAAAATAAACAGCAAGTCAAGACCTTTCAGATTAGATGGATATAAACTGTAAAAACCCCGCGCTGTATTCCCGCCCGCATAGTAGTTCCTGACCTTGCCTGCCACTCATACACACCCCTTATTCTGACAAATGGATTGTTTCATCCACTATCATATGCACCGTTCCTTGATAGGTGAATGCCTAGTGAGAGAATTAGGCTTGGCCAATTTTCAACATTTTCTGCACCGAGTTTAAACGGGAGAAACGCGGGAATACATGGAATAACAGCTTTTCTCCGCCCCGGGGCGGTTGATATAGATGTAAGGAAAGCGGAAGCGTCCGTTTAGCGCCGTATGGAATGGAGGGCCCCGATGGAGATAAAGGATACACGAAGAGCGATGTTGACTTATCGTAGCGAGGGGACCGAAGTACACTAGTCGCTGGACGCTGAAGCTGGAACAGGAAAAGACTCCGAAATTTGGAGTCTTTTCTTTTTAATTGGGAATCATGTATGATGTTAAAAAAACGGAGGTGGATTATGAGGGATGTAAAGCTTGAACAGATTTTTAAACACCACATTGCCCAGAAGTTCCTGAACCGGTCAGGAATGGCTCACGCGATTGCCGTTGCTTATCATGCTTTTCATCTCGCCCGGGAGCATGGAGAGGATGCCGATATCGCGGCAAAAGCCGGTTTTATGCACGATATGGGACATTACACATGGTATAGAAATGGGAAATGGGATTACGAGTTGTATCGAAAAAATGATATCCATGCGATAAAAGGGGCTGAAAGAGCCCACAAGCTGCTGATTCGCCTAGGGGAAAATCCGGTTAAGGCGAAGACAATCGCCCTCGCCATCCTGTTCCATACGGATTCCTTTCTCCCGACCAACGATATTGTCCGTACACCCCTTCAGCAAATTGTGAAGTGGGCCGACGAAAAGGATGAAGAAGAAGGCGGCATGCACCATTACCGCACCATCGAATACGACCGTGCTTTAAAAAGCATTATCCGCCTTGATCAGAAGATTGATGAAATTTTGGAAAAGGAAAACCCCGACCAGAACCAGCAAAGGGCCTGACCGGGTGCTTTTAAAATGTCTGGCTTATTACATTAGCGGGAACTTCACAAAGCTTTTTGACTGAAAAGGCACCAAGAACACCGGAAAACTACATATTCTTTATGCTTTTTCTTTTAATTTTAGCGGCAAGTCCTGGATCGATTGGACAACCATGTCGAGTCGGGTTTCAATCCGATAAAGCAGATACAGGGTGACTGCCACCGGGAATCCGACTTCACTTATGATAGGCATAATCTGATCCATACGAGCACCTCCTTCTCGAAAACTTATAATAAGAGCCGGCTTCGATCCGAAACCGGCTCCCTCCCCCTATTAAACGATTTCTACATCCGTTACATTCCGCTCAATCACCCTCGCGCCTTCCACTCCAGTGTAGTTCCCATTTACGGAATAAAACACGTTAGAAGCGATGATTTGCTCCATGGCCAGCTTGACTGTTGCCTCACTGATTGGCTCTGCTGGATTTTCAATTGCCAGTCTAGAGACCTTGCCTGTTTCAGTCTTAAAACTCAATTCAAGTGTTTTTGCCATCCTGTTCACCTCCTCCCCTTACCGGATGTTCAACCGATTAACCGAGTATTTCGGAGCGGTCAGTCCTTTCGACTGTGCTCAGCGGGTCTTTGCATAATGCTGCAATCGCAGACGCAGCCTGGTGCATTTGATCCGGTGTTGCTTCCTTTTTCAAATTGTTAAACGTTTTTGACTTATAAACAGGTTTTCCCTTTTCGTCCACGCCTGTTTCAAAACTAAGGCGCAGCCTTGATTCAGCTAGAAGTGCTTGTGCCATGTCCCTCACCTCCTCTCACCCTTTATATATAAATCAGGGAGGAAAAAGGACATGGTCCAGGTAATTATTTCGCCAAAATAAAAAGACGCATTCCTCAATGCGCCTTTTTTACGTTATTTAATTTGCCTGTAAAGCCACGTGGGCGTGCCCCGTGGCGTAAGTCAGTCGGTTAATTGCACCATTTTGGCAGTAAGCAATTCCTTTAATACATTTGGGGATAGTTCGATTTGGCAGCCTATTTTTCCTCCGCTGACAATCATTTTTTCAAGTTGTTCCGCATTAATGTCAATGAATGTCGGATATAGCTTTTTCATCCCAATCGGTGAGCAGCCTCCACGTATATAGCCCGTCAGCTTCTGGATCTCTTTAACGGCAACCATCTCAAC
Source organism: Neobacillus notoginsengisoli (assembly GCF_003515685.1). Lineage (GTDB taxonomy): Bacteria > Bacillota > Bacilli > Bacillales > Cytobacillaceae > Bacillus_D > Bacillus_D notoginsengisoli. Next base: position 82,150 of record NZ_QWEG01000007.1, read on the forward strand.
CTTCTTTTCCCCGGCTGCTTTCGCGGCCTTTTTTAAATCAAGCTCAGCCTCGACCGGGATCACAAACACATAGTAATTCTTGGATGTCCCTTGGGTGACGAGCGTCTTAAATACAGTCTCCATCGGCTTGCCAATCTTTTCGGCAACCGATATCCCATCGACCTTGCCATCCGTTACCTCATAGGACAACATTGAGTAGTTTGCCTTCATTGAATCCAGCAGCCTCATTGCATTTGTTTTTGTTTTTGAAACGGCCATTCCAACCCGCCCTCTCGTTCAAAAGCTTTTAAAACGAAGCAGTGGAACCGTCCCCCTGCCTCATAGGAATAGCCTATTTCTTCTGAGGGAAAATTTCAAGCGCCGTATTGGAGTTCGATTTCTTGATAATAGGATTGTAGTGATTGAGTGATAATTTTTTTGGTGATAGTGCGGTGGGTTTTTTGAAGCAGTTTTTCCGCGTAGTTCCAAGCTCTTTTCTCTATTAGGAACTGCAGCCTTGCTTTTTCTGTTTCACTTTTTGCCGCATCGAGCCTGTCTGCCAGAATGCTGAGTGCCTGATCCTCGGCATGGCCTAGTTCGTGGGCAAAAACGATACATATGTAGGCCTCAAGGAAAGCCAGTGATCCGAACAGCTGTATGCACTGTTTCTTAATTTCTTCTATATAAAGTGTAATGGTATGAGTCGTTAACGAGTATTTTCCGCCAACAAGCCTGGATTCCGGATGGTGGCCTTCCATCTCGATCTTTGCCTTGCTCCCTGATTGGATCAGAAGCGGTTGCAAAAGGCTTCTATATTCTTCTTTCATAGTTCCGCCCCTTTTTTACATAATAGAGTAAAGTATACTTCAAAGGATACAGAGGAGAAAATCCCTCTTTTTACTCATTTTTGTCGAAGAAACGCAGATTTAATCATATGGAGAGAACAAAAAGCACTGTCGTACGCAGGATTCAAAAGTGATTCGTCCTGAATTGAGGGCATTCCGCCTGATTCCGCAGTGATTCGTCCAAAATGGCACTTCATTCGTCCGCAGCCGTAAAATCCAATTTGAAACCGAACATTTCTCCTCAGGAGAGATTTTCTAAACCATGAAAAGAGAGGAGCAAACATCTGCTCCTCTTCCTTTTATATTATGACTATAGTGATTTTATTCATATTACTTACTGAAACCAGGCCTGGAACCATCTTGAGGATGCGACTGCGTAGTCGGCGCGGGTGACTTTTTTTGCCGGCTCAAAGGTGGCTTCGATTGTTGGTTTTAGTTCATACAGGCCCTGCTTCACGTTAAACGTCGCATTCAGAATGTTCAAATCGAGTGCAAGCTGGACATAGCCTTTCAGGTCTGCCGGAATGCCAGCATTATCCTTCAGTGTGATTCGTTCATTGTTATAAAGTACCTTTACATCACCCGTATGCTCCTTGGCCAGTTGCTGGAGCCCCAAAGCCTGAACAAGTGAATAAGCAAGCTCGGCGCGTGTCAGTGTGCCGTTCGGGTTGAAATTCCCGGCAGCATCAAGCTTCATGACGCCATTTTGCGTAATTTTGCCATCCTTGATGGCCGCTCCTTTTGCCATGACAGCTGAGGCATAAGGAAGATCAGTTGCTGAAACATCCTTCGCCGCCCCGGCCAGGCTCTGGCGGATTCCCGCCCCCATGACTAAGTATCGGGCTAGTTCTTTCCTTAGCAAAAACTGATTTGGTTTAAATGTACCGTCAGAATAACCGTCCACAAGACGCTCGTTGACAGCCATTTGGATGGCAGATGCGGCTGCGTGGCCTGAAATATCACCGAGTCCGGTGTAGCCGCTGACTTTCGTAAAAGCGAGCGAGCCTGCAATCGTTTCCGGAAGCGCCAGACCAAGAGGATTTAGTTCGTTCCCGCGCAACCCTCTTACTTCAGCCTTCCATTGTCCTGCCTTAGGGGAAGTAACCGAAACCGTCCTGTCTGGATAGAGGGCGAATAACAGGTTTACTCCCGAGCTGTGCTCTGTTCCATCCGGTGCAATCAGCACAAGATTGACTGGGTTGCCAGTCTGGCCAAGCAAACCAAACGCATCGATGCGCGCTGTCAGCTGGGAAACTCCTTCCGGCACTGTAAAGATGTGCTGGCTTTTCAGTAATGGGTTATAAGCAAGTTCAAAAGGTACACGATCTGTTTTTGCCGAAACATTGCTATTAAACTTCTGGTATTCATTGACTGTTTTTCCGTAGGCTTTGCTGAACATAACCGCTTCCAGTGCAGCATGGGCATTGACATAGCCGGTTCCCACTTCCCATGTTTCATAACCCGGCATATTTGTGGCAGTGTCCTGGAGAGCTTTTTTTATGTCGTCAGGCGACAATGCCGGGTTTGCTTCGAGGAGAAGGGCTACTATTCCCGCAACATGCGGAGTCGCCATTGAAGTGCCGCTCATCGATGTATAGAAAGGAAGGTATGCCGGCTCAATCATTGTGGCGTCCGAATCGATAGCCAGTGAAGAAACTGGCGCCAACACGCGGGTTGAAATGATATCAACGCCGGGGGCTGTGATCGTCGGCCGGTCTTCCCACATATACGTTGCTCCGTCCATTTCAAACGTTCCGCCGGCACCCTTCGTTCCCCTTGAGGAGAAGTCGGCAAGCGAACCATCCTTTTCACCTGCGCCAACCGAAATGACCCAAGGCGCCTTGGCGTATGGATTGTGCGTATTTTCCGCAGGCCCTTCATTTCCAGCCGCAAAAAGGACCGTGATGCCGCGGTCATGCGCTGCTTTGCTTGCAATATTGATTGGATCGGCTGGGTCGAAATCACCGGAGCCGCCCCAAGAGTTCGTGATTACGCGAATATTGTATTTTGTTTGGTTCGTAATGGCATAGTCGAAGCCTCCAAGTCCGTCCAGTACGAAGAGGGCCGCTCCAGATCCATAGCCAATCAGGTCTGCTCCAGGGGCTACTCCTTCATACTTCCCGCTCGAGCTGGCTCCTGTTCCGCCGACTGTCCCCGCAACATGGGTTCCATGTCCGGAATTTGTATCGGTATTAGGGACATCTTCCAAATACGTTACCGGAAGCAGGCCAGGGGCCAAGGAGGCCAAATTAATGCTTCCAAGCACGTTTTGAACAAGGTTTTTGCCAAGCTGGTGGTCACGGTGGGTACCATCAACCCCGCTGTCATTGACTACAACTCCGACACCCTTGCCGGTTACCGGAAGTCCTCCATTTGCTTTTTGCATCGCTGAGTCCGTCCGAGCCTTATCGACGCCCGTCAATTCAGTTGCATCGTAATTAGAGTATTTCAGTTTACGGTTCAGATAGAGCGACTTTACCCCTTCTTTTGAAGCAAGCTGCTGGATCTGATCCTTTGTCGCCAGGACGCCGGCAATTGGCAAGGACTTCATTGTAACGCCTGTAGAAATGCCAAGCTGTTTCAGGAGGCCCAGCTGACTGGCTGTAGGAGCGCCTTCCCCTTCAAAAGTGACAATAACCTGCAGGCTGCCAGCGACTGTCTCCATCGCCTTGGCGAGATGGCCGTCGACCACTGCCGGAAGTACTGCCGCTTTTGCTTTTTCCATACCCGGAGCCAATAATGAGAGCACTATGAATAAGCTGACCAAACCGGAGAACCATTTTTTCATCTTGTAATCCCCTTCCAAGGTTCATTCTCTTGCTACTATCATTATCGTAAATATAGTGAATGCTAACTATTCAGCTAAGGATATAAAATGCCTTGGAAAAAGTACTATTTTGCCATCATACGAAAGTTATAGGATTTGAGAGTTGGATAGGCTGTGGTAGTAGCGGAATCATAGAATATTCCTATCAAAGAGCAAAAACAACAATAGCCTCCGTATCATTCCGATTCGGAGGCAGTTTTTGGGTAGAGAAATAATTGATTTTACCATGCGGACGGCTACCGACTATAAATCCTACTCCGCAGCCGGATGGTAGCTCGCAAAATAGCGCGTGATGGCGACCGCATAGTCGGCGCGGGATACTGTTTTGCCAGGCTCGTACTTAGCGGTGATGGTTGGCTTCAACGCATACCGATCCTGCACCACTGAGAAGTACGCATTCAGGATGTTCAGATCGAGAGCAAGCTGGACATGCCCCCGAAGTTCGGCAGGGATGTTGGCTGCATCCTGGATTGGGACCCGTGACCCATTATATTGGACCGTCAGTTCCTGCCCTTTCAACTCATTTGCCTTTTCTTCAAGCCCCAATGCCTGGACCAGTGAATAGGCTAATTGAGCGCGGGTTACTTTTTCATCGGGCGAAAATTTGCCAGCCAAGGAAGGCAGCATGACGCCTTTTTGGTTCTGGGCCACATTTTTCAGAGCCGCGCCTTTGCCTAGAACTGCTTCTACATAAGGACGGTCGGCCGCTTTGACATCAGACACACTGGAAACTCCAGCCAAAGGCAGCTGTTGGCGGACGCCTGCTCCCATGACTAAATAGTTGGCTAATTCGGAACGCTTCAAAGCAGCATCGGGGTCAAAATTTTTCGTGCTTTTGCCATCGACGAGCCTTTTACTTACGGCAAGTTTAATGGCTGACTCGGCAGGGTGTCCGTTTATGTCATTCAAGCCGCTAAAGCTTCCAGCAGTTTTCGTTACTAGTTCAATAGCCAGTTTTTCCGGGAGGGCAAGCGAACCTTGCAGGCCTTCCACACTTACCTTCCAGGTTCCTGCCGCTGGATTAATCACTTGAACGGTCCGGTCAGGATAGAGTGAAAATAACACGGATATCCCCGAGGTATGCCTAGTTCCGTCCGGCGCCGTCAAAACGAGGTTGACAGGATTGCCGGTCTGGCCGAGCAGTCCGTATGCATTCAGGCGGGCCACGAGTTCAGTCTGCCCCGAACCAACAGGAAAGCTGACCTCATTTTTTAGATTCAAAGGGCTGTAATCAAGGGTGATCTTTTCAGACTTAGCTGTCATTTGCGCATTGGAGTTGAACGTCCGGTTCATATTTAGGATAGACCCATACTCCCTATTGTTCAGTGCAGCATCAACGGCCGCGTAGGCATTCACATATCCGGAACCAACTTCCCATGATTCATAGCCCGGCATGTTCGTTGCGGTCTGTTCGATAATCTTCTTTACTTCAAGAGGGCTGAGTGACGGATTTGCGTCCAGGATGAGGGCCACTATCCCAGCAACATGGGGTGCGGCCATGGATGTACCGCTCATCGTTGTATAGTACGGCAGGTAGGCAGGCGGAATAAGATTGACATCATCAGTCGCGCCAAGTGCCGCCAGTGGGGAAATAACCCTCGTTGAGATAATGGTTTCGCCTGGTGACGTGACGGTTGGACGGTCCTCCCATTTCCACGTCCCAGACCCTACGGCCACCGTACCTCCTTTTCCTTTCACGCCGCGCGATGAGAAATCAGCAAGCTCGCCTTGTTTAGTACCGGCCGCAACCGTAATGACCCATGGTGCCTTTTTATAGTTTCCAGAAATCGTCGAATCCCCAGGCCCGGAGTTTCCCGCGGAAAAGACGGTGACGATGCCTCTGTCGTAAAGCTTTTTGGTCGCAATATTAATTGGATCATAAGGATCAAAGTCGGTCCCTGCATCCCCCGTATCGCCCCATGAATTTGTAATGACGCGAATGTTGTATTCAGCCTGGTGGGTGAGGGCGTAGTCGAAACCGCCAAGTGTATCCAGCATGGCAACCGCTGCCCCAGATCCATAGCCAATCAATTTCGCGCCGGGGGCAACCCCTTCGTACTCCCCTTTTGACATCGCGCCAGTTCCCCCGACAATCCCGGCAACGTGAGTTCCATGTCCGGAACTCGTGTCTGTATTCGGTACATTTTCAACCCATGTCACAGGCAAAAGTTCACTCAGCGCGTTCAAGTTGGTCGCGCCGAGAACGTTTTGGACAAGGTGCCCGCCGTACTCGATGTCTTTATGTGTACCATCGACGCCGCTGTCATTGATGACTACGCCAATCCCATTGCCGTTTACCGGCAGGCCATCGTTTAATTTTGTAAAGGATGGCTCGGTCCTGAGGCGGTCGACTCCGGTCAATTCCGTTGCTTCTTTATTTTCGTATTTAAGCTTTTTATTCGGATAAATGGAGAGCACATTTTCGTTTTGGGCTAGCCTTTCAATTTGTGCCTTCGTTGCCAACACGCCTGCAATCGGAAGCTGATTTAATACAAACCCTTTTGACAGTCCTGTCCCTTTCAAAATAGACATGATTTTTGATTGGCTTCCCGCATCTTCTTTGAAGGTGACAATAACCTGCTGCGGCTCAACAACGGATGTCAATTTTGCCAGCAGCCCAGGTTCGATTACCGCTGTCCCTGCCGCGCTGGCGCGGTTCGGCTCTGCATGGTGAAATGGCTGGATCAATAGACTAATGAACAAGAGTAATGATAGTAAGAAGGATTTTTTCCTCATTCGCTTACCCTCCAGGTTCTCAATTTTCTACTTTATCCCCATTATCACATTGATTAGCTGGAAGTAATATTCTCCACAGGCTGTATATTAGGACGCAAAAGTACTAATTTTCGTACGCCTAAAGTAGTACCTAACCGTACAGCAACCTGCCAAAGGCAAATAGTTTCTAAAAACAAAGCCAGGCTTCCGGGGAAACCTGGCTTGATTGGCCACAAGTTTTAAGGCAAGGGTACGAGCTGGTTTTGAACCGCATAAATCACGACCTGGGAACGGCTTTTTACATCCAGCTTTTTAAAGATTTTACTCACATGGATTTTTACTGTCTTATCACTAATAAATAACTCCTGGGCAATTTCCTTATTGTTCATCCCCTGGACAAGGCAAAGAAGCACTTCCCTTTCCCGTTCAGTCAGCAATTCATCCTTCTTTTCCTTAGGAGCTTCAGCGGGCTTCTGTTGAAAATTAAGGAATTTTTTCGTCATCGACGGCGCTATGACGGATTGGCCTCGGGCTACCGACCGGATCGCCTCGATCACATGCTGGGACGGTGCATCCTTTAATAAATAGCCATCGGCTCCTTCACGGATTGCCGACATAAAATACTCATCGTGATCGAACATCGTGAGCATTAATATTTTGATTGCCGGGTATTCCCTTTTAAGAATACCTGTCACTTCAATTCCATTTTTATCAGGTATATTAATATCCATCAAAATGACATCCGGCATGAGATCGGGGACTTTGGACAGGGCATCCATTCCCGAAACCGCCTCCCCGACCACCTTGATGTCCGATTCAAGATCAAGGATGTTTTTCAACCCGTCGCGGAGCACCGCGTGGTCATCTACCAGCATAAGCCTGATCATCCATTTTTCCTCCTTCAATTCCCATTCTAGGTACTGTCAGGGTAATCTCCGTCCCTGTTCCTTCCTTGCTGTCAATCTGAAGGGATGCCTTTATTTTTTCTGCAGCTTCGTTCATATGCAAAATGCCAAAGTGAGGCTCATTCCTCGCCTTAATCATCGCCTGGAACAAGGAAAAGCCAATGCCATTATCCTTTATTTTCAAAAAGACATTCTCACGCTGAAAGCTGAGCATAATGTCTATTTTAGTGGGCTTGGCATGTTTTAATGCATTTTGGACGCTTTCCTGGAAAATATCGAAAATAACCTTTTCCGTCATGGAACTCAGCTCAATTTCCGCCCCTCTTTTTTCCAAAAGGATCTCAACTGCATGCTCTTTTCGGAGGGAGTGCATCCTTGATTCAATGGCTGTCATCAGCCCTACCCGCTCTGTCGGATACGGCCGCAAAGCATAAATCGATTCACGGACTTCCTTCAAGCTTTTTCGGAGTTTATCTGTACTGTCATGAATAAGCTTTAGTGATTCTTCAGGCGTCTTTAAGAATTTCCGTTCCGCTGTTTCCAGATTAAGGACCGCCCCGGCAAGCGTTTGGGCAACCCCGTCATGGATATCGCGGGCAATCCTGTTCCGCTCTTCCAATATAAGCCGCTTTTCCTCCTCGGAGAAAAGCCATTTTGTCTTGATCAGGACAGCCAGCTGGTTTGCAAGTGTAACTGCGGATTGAATATCGTCTTCTGTAAAGCTCTTTGTCCTGCTCCGCCCAAAAACGAATAAACCTAGTAGTTCTTCTTCGAGCATGAGTGGCGCATACATCTTTGTTCTAATATCATTAAGGAAATAACCCGAGGCCGGCCCTGCCTGCTTCCTCGAGTTATGATAAATTACCATATGCCGGATGGTTTCCAGGGCAGCAGCCTGCCCTTCATCGAAATCGGCATCATCATTGACCAGTCCGGCAGAATACCGTCTTTCCCATTTTCCATTTTGCTTTGTCCAGAGAATACATGCATCGACATCAATGAATTCGGGAAGGTTTTTCCCAAGAAATCCGAGCCACTCATCGGAGGCAATTTTCTTATTCAACTCCGATGATATTCGGAAAAGTGCTTTCAACTTCGCTTTTTCCTTCCTGAGTCGGACAATGATGGAACTCAGCAGCGCAAAGCCAACCAACGGGGCAAAAAAGAAAAAGAAAGTTATAACATCCACTTCTCCCCTGTTTTGATTGCCGAGAACGACAAACAGGAAAAGGTAGATATAGGAAACAATCAAACTATTTACTTCCTGAAGCGTTTTTTGCCTCCACATCATAAATGTATATGGCTGTGGACGGGCGATGAGGATAAAGTCCACTAGCAAATTATTTATGATGTAAAAAGGGATAATGGTGGCTGTTATATGGACAAGCCCGCCAATCACAGCCGATTTAGCATCCAGGCTCGTGAGATCCATCATCCAGCGAGCGACCAAAACGGCGCTGTAGAAGCTTATGACAAGCTGGGCCGGATTGAAGAAGATAATCCTGACCGGCCTTCTTTTTACAACATTGACCATACATATCACGGACGCATAGGACCATAGGGCATATTCCAACCCATGCATGACCAAGATGGCATAGACAAGCGGGAAGGAGATGGTCGTGAATCCGCGCCAGACTGGCATCGGATAAAACTCGACTATTCCGAGGAATATGACCAGGAGGCCCAGGATCAATGGCTCATTTGGCCGCTCCATTCCTGAAAGGGTATAGAGGAGGAGCAGGCCTCCTGCAAGTGAAATACCCGTCATAGCATACCTGGCCAGTTTTTCTTTTCGATTTAAAGAATCTTTAGCGGCCATAAAACCCGTCCTCCCAATACCCGATTCTAAATTTTCAGTTAATTATACTTTATGTTATTTAAGCTAGCCAAACAATAAAAAAGCCTTTTCAATAAAAAAACCCAGACCGGTCAAATGGCATTCCACTGTCCGATGCTGGGACAAACCCCTTTTGGTTTGTTTATATATAGTATGACAGGGAATCAACGTATTTCCTATTCAGCAAAAGCAATATTTTATCTACTACTTTTGTATTACTAGCGAAAATAGTTATCATTTGTCACAAATTTGAAGGTATTTATGTCACTCTTTTGTCAATGTATGAGAAGAAATGAGGGTGAATTATAGACTAAGCTTAAGATGTATTAAATACCAGTCCTTTCCCTTGTATAAACTTGTGAATCTTTTCACATAACAACCTTTCAAATATGGAAATATACTAAACTTCTCAATTTGTTTGAATGATAGGCTGAAATTCACCTTCATCTGAACAAGAATGGGAACTTACTACTTTTACAGAGGGTGAAGTAAATGAAATACGATTTAGTTTTATTGCATGCACCAAGTGTTTATGATTTCCGCGAAAACTCTTTATTGGCTGGCCCGATTAGTGATGTTGTTCCCTCATCCCCGGTTTTTGAAATGTATCCAATTGGGTTGACGAGCATTGCCGATTATCTTGAACGATACGGGCTTAAAGTTCGAATCATTAATATTGCCAACCGGATGCTGATGGATCCTAAATTCGATGTGGAAAAAAAGCTGCGCGGAATCAATACCCGGGCTTTTGGCATTGACCTCCATTGGCTCCCCCATGCGCACGGAAGTATCGAACTCGCTAAAATCGTCAAGAACCTGCATCCTGAAACCCCAATTGTCTTCGGCGGGCTCTCATCAACTTACTACCACAAAGATTTAATTGAATACCCATTCATTGATTTCGTCATGCGCGGTGATTCGACGGAAAAGCTAATGCTCATGTTGATGAATAAACTTGAGTTCGGCAATTCACATTACGAGGAAATACCGAACCTCACCTGGAAAAGAGGAACTGAGATTGGCTATAACCCCCTTTCTTATGTTCCTAAAGACCTTGATGAATTTGATGTGCCAGGGTACAGGTATACAATCCGATCCGTGTTTAAATACAAGAACTTTATGGATCCGCTGCCTTATAACGGGTGGCTTCAGTACCCAAATACAGCAATCCTGACTGCACGCGGCTGCACACAGAGATGCCTTATTTGCGGAGGATCGAAGGAAGGCTATGACCAAAACTGCAACCGGCAATCACTCGCCCTTAGGTCGCCCGCAAAGCTAATCGAGGATATCCAATTTATCCAGCGTTTCAGCCGGGCCCCTATTTTCATTCTTCATGACATACGGCAGGGAGGCAAACAGTACGTAGAAGAATTCTTCAGCCGCTTGAAACAAATTACATTGAAAAATGAACTAGTTTTTGAGTTATTCCAATATGCAGATGAAAAGTTCTTTGAGCAGATTAACGAGGCTGTCCCCAAATACAGCATCGAACTGACACTCGAAACGCATGATGAGAAGATCCGCAAGTATAACGGGAAATTTAGTTGCACGAATGAGAAGGTGATTGATTCCCTAAATTTTGCCCTGAAGCATGGCTGCAAGAAAATTGACCTTTTTTTCATGGTTGGCATTCCAGGCCAAACATATGAAAGTGTCCTGGAAAATGTTGATTTTGCAGAAAGGATCCACCTTGAATGCGGCCAAGATCCGCGCCTGTTCTATTTCATCGCACCGCTTGCACCGTTCCTTGATCCTGCGAGCGCCGCTTTCGAAAATCCGGAGCTGCACGGCTATAAAAAGCTGTGCCATACATTGGAAGATCACCGGAAGGCGATTACACAGCCTTCATGGAAGCATATGTTAAGCTATGAAACGGTCGACATGACAAGGGATGATATTGTGAATTCGACCTATGAATCTGCCAGGCTCCTAAACAAATTCAAGCTCAAATACGGACTGATTGACCAGGCTAGCTATGATGATATTGAAAACAAGATAGAGAAATCGATCCACTATATTGAAAGAATTGACCATATGATGACTCTGCCTGAAGATGAGTATCAAATTGAACTTGCTAATATAAAGAAGGAAATTGAAGAGCTGAATAAACACAGCATTTGCGGCAGCAATGAATTGAAATGGGAAGTCCAGAAAAACTATGCCAATTTCTTTTCCTTGGCAATGGTTGGGCTCGAGCAGCTGTTCGAGGACTATTCAATTAAATTCCGCAAGCAATTCCATCCAAAAGTACGGCATCAGGTCAAGCTTGATTTGTAAAAGGAACCCATTTAGGGTTTCTTTTTTTATTCATTTTGTACCTCTTCCCTCAAACCACCCCCGATTTTTTTACTAAATTCCTAAAAACACTTTTATTATCCGAATATATTTTTTCCACTCCAATAGGATTACTAAATTGCTTGAAGGGTAAATACTCCTATCAGAAGATGTCGAAAGGAGTTTGACCTTGAGCATGAAATTTGGAAAGATACTTTCTTTTTGTTTACTGTCTGTCCTGCTTTTGTCGGGCTGTGCCGAAAAGGCCAAGCTGGAGGACGGTTCTAAGCTTATTCGCAAGGGAGAGTTTACTTTTGCGGCTTCGGGCGAGTTTAAGCCCTTTAGTTATATGAAGGATGACCTAACGATGACCGGCTTTGATGTTGAGGTCGGCAAGGCTGTCGCGAAGGAGCTAGGCCTAAAGCCTGTGCCAAAGCGAATAAAATTTAAAGGGATTGTTGAAGGCGTGAAGACAGGAAGAGCGGACGCAGCCGTCGCTTCTCACACCATTAATCCCGAGCGGAGTAAGCATGTCTCCTTCTCGACCCCCTATTACTACTCAGGACCACAAATCTTTGTACGTCCTGACAGCGAGATTAAAACGGTCGACGACTTAAAAGGAAAAGAGGTTGCCGTAGCAAAAGGATCCACCTATGCGGATACTGCAAGCAAATATACATCTAACCTGAAGATGTACGACAGTGACATCACTGCTCTGAATGCATTAAGCATTGGAAGACACGATGCAGTCATAACAGACTTTGTCACCGGAAAAAGCGCGGCAAAGGAAGGGTTCGAAATTGAGGGGCGGCAGTTGATTGAGCGCAGTGAGCAGGCAATCGTCCTTCCCCAGGATAATCCGGCCCTTCTAAAAAAAGTCAATGAAGCGCTTGAAGCGTTGCGGCAGGATGGAACCTTAAGCAAAATTTCCATGAAATACTTCGGTGAAGATATTACGAAAAAACCTGATTGATCGTGGGGTAGCCATATAAAAAGAAATCAGGCATCACAGCCAAATTCCGTGCAGAAAGGAAGAAATTATTTTGCCTAGTTTTTCTCATTTTTTTAAGACATTAATGAGCAGCAGCGGCCTCTTTATGGACGCCATGCTCCTAACTTTAAAACTGACTGTCGTATCCATTTTGGTCGGTATACTTATCGGATTGTTTTTCGCCCTTCTAAAGATTTCCAGAGTGAAGTGGCTCGGCTATATTTCCGACGTCTATGTGTTTCTTGTCAGGGGAACACCGCTCATTGTCCAGATTTTCATTTTATATTTTGGGATCAGCGGATTATTCCTCCTTCCTGACTTTTGGGCAGCCTCCCTTGCCTTGGCTTTCCATAATGGCGCCTACATTGCCGAAATTTTCCGCGGCTCCATTCAGGCAGTTGATAATGGCCAAATGGAGGCAGGCCGTTCGCTCGGTATGGGCAAGTGGCTGGCGATGAGAAGGATTATTTTGCCACAAGCCTTCCGCAGGGCGCTGCCGCCGCTTGGGAACCAATTTATTATCGGTCTGAAAGATTCGTCCCTGGCCGCCTTCATTTCAATGGATGAGCTGTTCAATGTTGCGACAACACTCGGGTCAAACAATTTCGATGAAATGACGTATTTGCTGATTGTCGCCGTTTATTACCTGATTCTCGTAGCCTTGCTCACATTTGTCGTTAATCGCTTTGAGAAAAGGCTGGCAGCAAGCGACCGATAGGAGGAATTGTGGATGGAAACACGTGAAATGATTAAAGTTGAAAATCTGAATAAATCATTCGGAGATTTACATGTATTAAAAGATATCAATTTAACTGTGTTTGAAAATGATGTGGTCTGCCTCGTCGGCGCCAGTGGCTCAGGGAAAAGCACCCTGCTGCGTTGCCTGAATTTCCTGGAGAAGAAGGATCATGGCAAAATTGTTATAAATGGCAAGGAGGTCCGGCGTGAAACGCATGATATTAATGAAGTGCGCCAGCATGTCGGAATGGTTTTCCAGCACTTTAATTTATTCCCGCATATGACCGTACTGGAAAATATTATTGAAGCCCCTGTTCATGTTAAAAAGATTTCGAAAGAGGAAGCCTCCAAGGATGCGTTGGAGCTTTTGCGAAAAGTCGGGCTTAAGGACAAGGCGGATGTCTTTCCAAACAAGCTTTCCGGGGGGCAAAAACAGCGAGTCGCCATTGCGAGGGCGCTGGCGATGAAGCCAGATATCATGCTGTTTGATGAACCTACGTCCGCTCTTGACCCTGAGCTTGTCGGCGAAGTTCTCCAGACGATGAAGGAGCTTGCGGATGACGGGATGACAATGGTAATCGTGACACACGAGATGGGCTTTGCACGTGAGGTTGCGGACAAGATGGTCTATTTGGATGAAGGCATGATTGTCGAGAGGGCTCATCCTGATGAGTTTTTCAGTAATCCGAAAGAAGAAAGAACAAAGGAGTTCCTAAGCACCACAGGGTTGAAATAGGAATCAAGCATACTTAAAAGGGGACCAGCCGAAGCTGGTACCCTTTTAATCATGAGCATTATAAACGGAGTGTAAATGAAAAAATTTAAGCAAGTTCCTTTGCCCTTGTTTCCTTGCCGAAGAAAAACACAGCTGCCGCCCCTATCAGAATGGAAATGCAGAAGACTGTAAAAATGACATGGATGGAGTACCCTTGGGCGGAAAGATACGGGACGAGGAGCGGGCCAAGAATCCCTCCAACTCTTCCGAATGAAGCAGCCATGCCGGCACCTGTCCCCCTGACAGACGTCGGATACTGTTCCGGGGTATAAGCATACAGTGCTCCCCACGCGCCAAGGTTAAAGAATGACAGAAATGCACCAGCTGTCATCAGGACCCATAATGTATCTGTTGTCCCAAAGAAGTAAGCACTCGCCGCTGTTCCCGTAAGATAGACGACAAGCACGAATTTCCTGCCGATTTTTTCAATAAAATACGCTGCCGTGAAATAGCCCGGAAGCTGGGCAAGTGTCATGATCAATACATATTGAAAGCTCTTAATCATGCTGAACCCTTTCATAATCATCACACTTGGAAGCCATAAAAACATGCCGTAATAGGAAAAAACAACGCAAAACCAAAGGATCCATAGCACGGCCGTCTCGCGGAAGTATTTTTTGGACCACACTGTTTTTACCCCTTCTAAGGCAGTGGGCTTTTGCTTTTCTTTCAGTGTCAAGTAACGGGGTGAATCCGGCAGGTTAATCCTCAGGTAAATGGCGTAAAATGCCGGAAGCGCTCCTAGAATAAGCGCGGCCTGCCAACCAAACGTTGGTATGATAAAATAAGAAATGACAGCTGCAATCAGCCAGCCTGCAGCCCAGAAACTCTCAAGCAGCACAACCACCCTGCCCCTTTTTTCAGCAGGTACAATTTCGGAGACGAGAGTCGATGCAACCGGCAGTTCCCCGCCCAGCCCCATTCCAATCACAAAACGAAGGACGAGAAAAATGGCCAGTGAAGTCGTTAAAGCGGACAAACCGCTGCCGACTGAAAATAATAATAACGTTATAATAAAAACATTTTTCCGGCCAACCCTGTCTGCCATTAGCCCAAACAGTAAGGCTCCGACTGCCATTCCGATGGAGTTGACACTGCCTATCCAGCCCATTTCCTTTGGTGTCAAATCCCAATCTATTTTGAGTGCGGCAATAATGAACGAAAGCATGCCGACATCCATGGCATCGAACATCCAGCCGAGTCCGGCAATCCCTAATAATCTTTTCTCTGAAATGCTTTTTGACTTTTTCATTTTATCCCCCTGCTACGATGAATTTTGTCCCTTTTTTGGACAGCCCCTTAGCTGTCTGTTTTTTATTTTAACAGGTGTCAAGACAGTTATCATCATTTATTTTCAGGAATATTTCCCGGGAAACAAATTTCGGCAAAAAACAACAAAAAACCACCCACCTGTTTAGGATGGATGGTTTATTGGATTATTATGCTAGTGGCCGCCGAGGTAGGCCATTTTTACTTGCTCGCTCGCATGGAGTTCTTGTGCGGAACCTGATAGAACAACCCTTCCTGTTTCAATGACATAAGCCCGATTTGCAATCGATAAGGCCATATGGGCATTTTGCTCAACGAGGAGAATGGTCGTACCGGCTGCGTTGATTTCGGTAATGATCCGAAATATCGTTTTAACAAGCAAGGGTGCCAGACCCATCGATGGCTCATCAAGAAGCAGAAGCTTTGGCCTAGCCATCAGTGCCCTGCCCATGGCCAGCATCTGCTGTTCCCCACCTGATAAAGTTCCTGCCTGTTGCTTGAGGCGCTCCTTGAGCCTCGGAAAAATTTCATAGACTTTATTGAAATCCTCCTTTATCCCTGCTTTATCCTTACGGAGGAAGGCACCCAATTCAAGATTTTCTTCAACCGACATATTGGCAAAAACACGGCGGCCTTCCGGAACCTGTGAGATTCCCATCTTTACAATGCCTTGCGCCGCCTTGCCGCCAATTCCCTGGTTCTCAAATAAGATTCCCCCCTGCTTAGGCTTTAGCAGTCCAGAAATTGTTTTAAGTAATGTACTCTTGCCGGCTCCATTGGCACCAATCAGTGTCACAATTTCTCCCTTGTTTACTTCAAGGGATACACCTTTTAACGCCTGTATATTTCCATAATAAACGTTGATCCCTTCTACTTTCAGCATTAAGATACCTCCTCGCCCAGATACGCCTCAATAACTTTTGGATTATTCCTGATCTCGTCCGGTGTTCCCTGGGCAATCAGCTGGCCGTGGTCAAGGACATAAATTCTTTCACAAACCCCCATGACAAGGGGCATATCATGTTCAATCAACAGGACTGTCAGATGGAATCTTGTACGGATAAAGGAAATAAGGTTCATAAGTTCCTTTGTCTCCTGTGGGTTCATACCTGCAGCCGGCTCATCAAGGAGAAGCAGCTTCGGATTGGCTGCGAGCGCGCGGGCAATTTCCAGCCTTCGCTGCTGCCCGTATGGAAGATTTTTCGCCTTCTCATCCCGGAAACGATCAAGCCCGAAAATCTTTAAAAATTCGACCGCTTTCTCATCCATTTCCTTTTCCCCGCTAAAGTGTTTCGGGAGACGGAAAACAGAGCTTGGGATTCCATGCTTGGCAAGTGAATGGTAAGCCACCTTGACATTGTCTATGACGGACAGTTCACCGAACAGGCGGATATTCTGAAACGTCCTGCTGACTCCCTTCCTTGTTATTTTGTAAGGAGGCAGCTTTTTCAGGCTGTCGCCGTCTAGCAATATTTCTCCTTCAGTCGGAACATAGACCCCAGTCAGCAGGTTAAAAAAGGTTGTTTTTCCCGCGCCATTCGGGCCAATCAACCCGACCAGTTCGCCCTGGAACAACTCCAGATTGACATCCCATACAGCTTTCAGGCCCCCGAAGCGGATCCCGGTTTTTTCAACCTTAAGCAACGGTTTGTCCTGTGCCATCATGATCCCCTCCCGCCTTCTTTGACTTTTTAAAGAATGAAGTGATTTCCCTCGTTCCAAGCAACCCTTGAGGCCTGTACAGCATGGTCAGGATCAGAATGACACTGTAGAAAATCATCCTTGTCTCGGGATAGGCTTGCAGGAATGTCGAAACAATTGTCAGCAGGATAGCGGCAATGACCGACCCCGACAAGCTTCCGAGTCCACCAAGCACAACGATGATCAATATATCGAAAGATTTCAAAAATCCAAAGTTCGATGGCTGGATGAGGTAAAAGTTATGGGCAAACAAGCCTCCTGCTACCCCGGCAAAGAATGCACCGATAGCAAAAGCTACAACCTTATAATAGGTTGTATTAATTCCCATTGCATCCGCGGCCGTTTCATCTTCCCGGATGGAGATACAGGCCCTTCCATGAGTTGAGTTTGTAAAATTGACAATGACTAGAAGAGTGATGAGGACGCAGGCAAATGTCCAAGTCCAGGTGCTCATCTGCATGACCTGCATGCCGCTTGCCCCGCCAACATAATCAAAGTTCAATAAGGCGACTCGGACAATTTCGCCAAACCCCAAAGTTGCAATCGCCAGATAATCCCCTTTTAGGCGAAGGCTTGGAATGCCGATGATCAAGCCCGCGACCGCTGCGGCAAGCCCGCCAATAACAAGGGCAGCAGCGAAAGGAAGCTCGAACATCATTGTCATGATAGCTGCTGTATAAGCTCCAACCGCCAGGAAACCGGCATGTCCAATTGAAAACTGTCCCGTGATCCCGATGATTAAATGAAGGCTGGCAGCAAGCATAATATTAATTCCCATCGTCACGATGGTATTCACATGGAATATGTTCAGGATTTCCCCCGTTATTAATGCCTGAATGACAGTATAGATGACAAGAGCCAGTAAAATTGAGAGCCAGAAACCTTTTGCGCGCTTAACATAATTCATAGTGCTCCCCCCTACACTTTCTCTCTCACATTTTTGCCGAACAGTCCGGATGGGAGGAAAATAAGAATCAGGATTAAGACAATAAACGCAACCCCATCGCGCCATAGGGAGTAGCCCGTCGCGCTGACAAGTGCCTCGATGACTCCAAGCAGAAGGCCTCCTACCATCGCGCCTGGAATAATGCCGATTCCCCCTAGAACCGCTGCAACAAATGCTTTCAGCCCGGGAATGATGCCCATTAATGGTTCAATCTTCGTATAATAGGTTCCAAAAATGACCCCTGCGGCTCCTGCAAGGGCCGACCCCATCGCAAAAGTCGCCGAAATTGTATTGTTCACATTGATTCCCATCAGCCTCGCTGCATCCGCATCGTGTGAAACGGCCCGCATCGCTTTGCCGATCTTTGTTTTATGGACAATGAACTGAAGGATGACCATCAAGGCAACAGATACACCGAGGATGAACAAAGACTGGCTGCTGACTGATACGCCAAACAAATTGATTGTTTCCTTAGGAAGCACGCCGGAAGGGTAAGCTTCCGGCTGGGCTCCCCGGACATAAATCACACTGTACTCAATCAGAAGCGAAACCCCAATCGCCGTGATCAATGCGGCAATTCGAGTGGCATTCCTGAGTGGTTTATAGGCAATCCTCTCAATTAGAACGCCGAAAATCGAGCAGACGACCATTGATATGAGTAGGGCAGGAAAAAATGACAGCTCCAGGATTGTGATAGAGTAAAAGCCGGTAAATGCCCCGACCATAAAAACATCGCCATGGGCAAAATTAATTAATTTTACAATTCCATAAACCATTGTATAGCCGAGTGCTATTAAGGCGTATATGCTCCCCAGTGATATTCCGTTAATCAATTGTTGTAGAAATTCCATAATCAAACTCCCCTTGAAAGGTACTGTAGTAGGTGTTCCTTATGTTTTTCCTCCTTTTTCATCCGTAGCTTGACTTTTATATAGGTTGAACTAGAGATTTTCTTTTCTAGGTGAATCTTGGTTGATTTGCGCTTCAGGCACTTCGCTTTCCGCGGGGCGTCAGTGGAGCCTCCTTGGCGCCTGTGGGGTCTCCACCTTGCCGCCGCATCCCGCAGGACATACAGCTTCCCTGAATAGGCTTTGCACGAAGAAAATGTGATAGCATTTTCGAGGAGTCTTCGTGCCTTCCGCTCCAATCAACCTGCTTCCTAGACTAATTTGTGTAAAAATTAACTTCAACCTATATAGAAGGAATTACTGTATCGCTTACCAATAGATGATTAGCTGTTTAACCCGAAATAGGGGGACAATGCCCCCTATCCCGCCAGCTATCAGGAAGCGATTGGCTCCTGATTCCAGCCTTCCTACGGATTAACTTTTGTTTCGAACTTCTGCTCGCCGCCTTCATACTTCAGGATGGCCGCTGACTTAACCGGGTTATGGTTTTCATCCAAAGTCAATGTTCCTGAAACAAGTTGAAGATCTTTGGTTTCTTCCAATGCCTTTCGGATTTTTTCCGGATCTGCACTGCCAGCGCGCTTAATTGCATCCGCTAGGTATAAACCAGTGTCATAACCTAAAGCGGCAAAGGCATCCGGTGATTTGCCCTTATACTTCTTCTTGAAAGCTTCTACGAAATCTTGAATTTTCTTGTCAGGATCCGCTGAAGAGTAATGGTTTGTAATGAATGTATTGTTCAGAGCGTCCGCGCCGCCAATTTCAACAAGCTTCGGAGAATCCCAGCCATCTCCGCCCATGAATGGAACATCAAGTCCAATTTCGCGCGCCTGCTTCACAATCAGGCCTACCTCTTCATAGTAACCAGGCAGGAAAACAAAATCAGGGTTTTCGGATTTCATTCGTGTCAAGGTTGCGCGGAAATCTGTGTCTTTCGCTACATATGCTTCTTCGGAAACAATTTCGCCGCCTTTTGCTTTAAAGGCCTCCTTAAATGCTGCAGCAAGCCCTTTAGCGTAGTCGCTCGCTGTATCAACATAGACAGCCGCCTTCTTGGACTGGAGCTTGTCAGCCGCGAAATTCGCCGCCACGGTTCCCTGGAACGGGTCAATGAAGCATGTTCTGAAAGCAAACGTATTCAATTTGCCACCTTTGCTCGTCACATCAGGGTTGGTCCCGGTAGGAGTAATGATTGGCACTTTATGCTTCTCAGCCAATTGAACCTGTGCCAGGGTATTCCCACTGGTTGCTGCCCCGACAATCGCTGCCACTTTGTCCTGGCTGATCAGCTTGACCGCTCCTGCCGTTGCCTCAGCGGCCTCTGACTTATTATCAAACTTTACGAGTTTAATTTTCTTGCCATCGATACCTTCTTTGTTAATTTCATCCACTGCCAACTGGAGGCCCTCGGAAATAGATTGGCCATAGGATGCCACCCCGCCCGAAAGCTCAAGGTTCGCCCCTATTTTAATGGTATCTTTTCCTCCTCCCGATCCACTGCTCCCCTGGCTGCCGCAGCCTGCCAAAACCCCGGCAATCAAAGAAAATGATAGAAAAATTCCTGCCAATCTCCTTTTCTTCATCACGTTTCCCCCTATTTTCTTTTTTGCCAATTTTAGTATACTCTCGCTGCTCAACAGAATATTATCTATTCATAATAAAAATAATATTCTGAAAACATTGTACATGATTCCCTTATTATCGTCTAGTCCTGAAATGATTTTCTTATTTATTTTTGTAGCCAGTAACCAACATGAATCGACAATTGGACATTTTGAACCTTTAGTTTCAGTCTTTCCGCCAGATTGTATTATAATGGAATGTAAGGAAAGATTATATTAATACTATACATAGGAGATGCTTCCCATTGAAAAACGAAATAATTGAACGATTTATTTCTTATGCAAAAATTAATACCCAGTCGGATGAGAATAGCTCCTCCTGCCCGTCCACACCTGGACAATTGGAACTGGCGCGAAATCTTGTTGAAGAGTTGAAGCAGGTTGGCATGCAAGAGGTTACGATGGATGAAAACGGGTATGTGATGGCAACGCTCCCTTCCAATACCGACAAAGATGTTCCAACGATTGGATTCCTTGCCCACCTCGATACAGCGACAGATTTTACCGGGAAGAACGTTAATCCCAAAGTGATTGAAAACTATGATGGCAACGATCTTTTGCTTAATGAAGACCTTAACATCGTGATGAAAACAGCAGACTTTCCCCAACTGCCAGAATATGCTGGGCACACCCTTATCACGACTGATGGGACAACACTACTGGGCGCAGACAATAAAGCAGGCATTGCGGAAATCATGACAGCAATGCGTTATCTGATCTCCAAACCAGAAATTAAGCACGGGAAAATTAGGGTTGCTTTTACTCCTGATGAAGAGATTGGCAGGGGGCCGCACAAATTCGATGTCGGTGCATTTGGTGCAAAATTTGCCTACACAGTTGACGGAGGGCCGCTTGGTGAATTGGAATACGAAAGCTTCAATGCCGCTTCCGCCAAACTGACTTTTCGTGGAACGAATATTCACCCTGGCACTGCAAAAGACAAGATGGTCAACTCCATGAAAATTGCCATGGAGTTTAACCGAAGGCTTCCAGAAGAGGAAGCTCCGGAACGAACTGAAGGGTATGAAGGTTTCTATCATCTTATTTCTTTTTATGGGGATGTCGAGGAAACGAAGGTTTCCTACATCATTAGGGATTTTGCCAAGGAAAACTTCGCTGCGAGAAAAGCCAAGATGAAAGAGATTGCCCAAGAACTGAGAGAAATCCATGGCCAGGATGCAATCCAACTGGAGCTGAATGACCAGTATTATAATATGCGGGAGAAAATTGAGCCAGTGAAGGAAATTGTCGATATTGCCCATGAGGCCATGACTAGCTTGGGGATTACGCCAATTGTTAAGCCGATCAGGGGTGGGACGGATGGTTCGCAACTGTCCTACATGGGGCTTCCTACCCCGAATATCTTCACAGGCGGGGAGAACTTCCACGGAAGGTATGAATTTATTTCAGTCGACAATATGCTCAAATCAGTTGAAACGATTGTGGGTATTTCCAAGCTGTTTGAACAGAAAGCCTAAAGTCTATATAGACCGAAAGCAAAGTGAGGCAGGGGACGGTTCCCCTGCCTCACTACATTTCTGCATTTTTGGCTATTTTAATGATATCCGCGAGGCTTGTTTTGCCGCTGTATCTCATGACGCCTTTTGAGTAAATCCGGTTGGCGATGAAGCTCAGCAATCCAATCGACGCCAGCAGGACAACAATTGACATAAGGATTTCCAGTACTCCTGCTTCACCGAGGACAATGCGCGAGAAGACGACCATCGGTGAGAAAAATGGAATGTAGGAGCTGACAAGGACAATCCCGGCATTTGGATCGAGCATTGATTTCATTCCGAGCATGAAGGCCCCCATGAGCAAAATTGAGACCGGGAAGATGATGGAGCCGATGTCTTCCATCCTGCTGATCACAGACGTAATTGAGGCAAACAGCAGGGCATAAACGACATAGCCCAAAACAAAATAAAGACTTAAAAATAAAAATATTTTTGGATTCAGAACTGACAAGTCCAGGGGCATGCCGAATATTTGCAAATCACCTGATGTCCAGCCGAGAAACTTGGCGACGCCATATGCAAACGCGACCATGCCAATCTGAAGCAGCCCAGATATCATGGCTGCGGTTATTTTCGCGTACATCATGGTAATTGGCTTTACCTTTGTAATCATGATTTCCATAACCCTGCTTGTTTTTTCTCCGGCGATGCTTAACGAAACCGTGTTGCCAAACATAATGATAAACATATACATCAGAAATAGGAAGAAGTAAACGAGTCCTAGTGATTCGGTCTTTTTAAGCGCAATTTCTTCCACTTTGACCGGGGTTAATAACGCATTGGCAACAGCAGGATCCACATTGTTTTTTGTCATGACCGCATTCAAGTATTGCGGCTGGACAATTGTATTGACCAGGCCCAGCACCTGAAAGTCAGCCATCCTCCGAAAATAGTACTCTACCTCGGGTGACTCACCGCTGCCCTTTAGGATGATCAATGCATCCACTTTGCCATCCTTTACTCTTTTTTTGATGCCTTCGGTTTTTGCCTCATCGACTTCCTTTATGTCGGCAAATTCAGCTTTAACCCCCTTGGTTTCAAACGAATAGCCGGAAGACTGATTGCTGACATAAACGGTCATTTTTTCTTCTTTTCCGAAATAATGGGTGAACCCAAAATAGCCAAAGATGGCGGCAAACAGGACAGCCGCGGTAATGATGAACCCCTTGCCGGACAAGCCTTCTTTTAAATGAAACTTCAATACCGTCAGAAACTTTTCCATTTACCCCACCCTCTCCACAAAAATTTGATGCAGTGTTGGTTCGAGCAGGGAAAAGTTTTGCAACTGGATCCCCGCTTCTGCGGCCGCGTTAATGATGTCCATGCCTTCATTTTCGTTATGTACTTTGGCAGTATAGACTGTGCCGTTTTGCTCAAATGGCATGTTAAACTTATGGAAAACAGGTGCAAGCGGCAGCTCGGATGTAATCCTTAAATTTTTGTAGCCATAATCATCCTTCACCTTTTGAAGCTTCCCAGATACTTCTATTCTGCCCTGCTTCATCATGCAGACATTTTCGCAAAACAGTTCAATAGACTCCATGCGATGGCTCGAAAGAATAATCGTCTTGTTCTGTTCAACAAGCTCTTCAATCACTGTTCCAAGCATTGTGGCATTTACGGGGTCGAGCCCGCTAAATGGCTCGTCAAGGATGATAATTTCCGGATCATGGAGTAGCGTTGCGATGACTTGGATTTTTTGTTGATTTCCTTTTGACAGCTCACTTGCGAGTTTGTTTTTATATTCGATCATTTCAAATTTCTCAAGCCAATACTCAATCCGTTCATTCGCCAGTTTCCGGTTCATTCCTTCCAGCTGGCCAAAATAACGCAGCTGTTCGGCAATTTTTGATTTCGGATAAAGGCCGCGTTCTTCCGGAAGATACCCTATTGAAAGCCCATCCCTTCTGAAAGGCTTACCATTCCAAAGAATTTCCCCATTGTCCGGCTGAACAAGCCCCAACATCATTTTGATCGTTGTTGTCTTACCGGCGCCATTTCTGCCGAGCAGGCCAAGTACTTGGCCTTTCGGCAAGCTGACTGAAATATCGTTGACTGCAATCGTATCGCCGTACCGTTTTGTTAGATTACGAATTTCCAAACCCATATTTTTCCCTCCTTCATTCTCTTTAACTATAATTCAACATAATTAACCTCTCAATAATTATTTTACAATTCAGGTTATTATTCCCACCGGAAAAACCCGCTTTCGCGGGTTTCTTTTCATTACAAGGCCGTTAGGATTAGCGGGGCACATGACTTTCGTTCAATTAATTCAGCGGGGATTATGACCCCTTTCGGCTCAGTTTCGGGATCCTCTATTTTTTCAATTAAATATTGGGTTGCTTGATAGCCCAGATTGAAAGTTCCAATATCAATTGATGTTAATGGAGGATTTGAATGTTCAGAGAGTGAGAGGTTGTTAAAACTCACGATGGAAATATCCTCAGGCACTCTTATATTACATACCTCAAAACTACCAATCATTTCATGAGCAAGCAGATCATCCAGTGTCACAATGGCTGTAGGTCGTGATGGAAGCTCCATCAATGCCTTTACCGCATCCTTCCCATTTCCGGATACCATATCATTTGTAAAGATATATTGCTCCCTATACGATATTCCTGCCTCTGCAAGTGCCTCTCTGTATCCTTTCAGCCGATCGATTGTGACTACAAAATCCCGATTTCCACCAACAAATGCAATCTCCGTATGCCCCAAATTTAATAAGTACTCAGTCATTTGCTTCGTAATCCCCACATTATCATTGTCGATATATGTGATGGAATTTTTGTTTCGATAAGGTCTCCCGACAACTGTGAAAGGAAAGCCGTTCTCCATTAGATATTCCATCGTTCGGTCAGTTGTTCTCGAATACAACAGGATTATTCCATCAACCCGTCTTCCCATCACCATGGAAACCACTTCTTCATGAATTTCGTCCTGAGTCGTGCCCGTTGATAAATAAATTCCATACTTTGTCGCATGGGCCTGCCTGCTGATTCCTCTCAGCACTTCCGGAAAGAAGGGATTTTGAAAGGCTTTTTCAGCAGATGCTGGCATAATTACTCCAATGGTCCGAGTACTTTTTGCCGCAAGGCTCCTTGCTTGGAGATTGGGGTAATAGCCAAGCCGCTCCATTACTTCCTTGACACGCTGTTTCGTCTTTTCACTAATACGGGGGCTGTCAGCTATGACCCTTGAAACGGTGGAAGGTGCCACTTTTGCCTCTTTTGCAACCTCTTTTATCGTAACCATCCTGCTTCCTCCCGGTTCTAAAAGCTTCTATTTATTTCTATAATGTTAAACTAAGATTTTGATTAGAATAAACCTTGTGGTTGATTTCCACTCTAGGCGCTTCGCTTTCCGCGGGGCGTCAGTGGAGCCTCCTCGGCGCATGGGCGCCTGTGGGGTCTCCACCTTGCCGCTGCATCCCGCCGGAGTCTTCGCCGCCTTCCGTTCCAATCAACCAGCTTTACAGACATGATCAATTCTTTAATAACCAAGCTTCCCTACTTGACTGCCCCTTCAGAAATCCCTTTAATAATCTGCTTCTGGGCAAAGAAATAAGCAATGATGACTGGAATGATTCCAAGCGACAGGCCGGCCAGCGCCAAATGCCACTGCTTTGTATACTCCCCAAAGAAGAAGAACATTTTCAACGGAATCGTTTCCATTCCATCCTGGTTAATGACAAGCGATGGCAGAAGGTAGTCGTTCCAAATCCAAATTGTATTCAATATCCCTACTGTTACTGTGATAGGTTTGAGCATCGGGAAGATAATATACCAGAAAACCTGGAATTTATTGGCCCCGTCAATCGTTGCAGCCTCATCCAGCGATTTTGGGATATTATTCAGCGTGCCATGGTAAAGGAAAATAGACAGGCTGGCTCCAAAACCGAGGTACATGAAAACAAGTCCCGATCTGTTTAACATATCGAGTTTTCCAAAAATGGTCACAAGCGGAATCATGACTGACTGGAAAGGAATCAACATAGCCGCCACAAAAAGGAAAAAGATAACTGTACTAATTTTGCTCTTATTGCGTGAAAGGGCATAGGCCGCCATCGATGAAAACACAATGATAATTGCGACGCTGGCAACCGTAATGATCAGCGAGTTCATGAATGTCTTCAAAAAATCCAGCCGGGTAAAAGCTTCAATATAGTTATCAAGATTGAATGCCTCCGGAAGTTTTAGAGTATCTGCAAAAATTTCACGTTTTGATTTAAATGAGTTGACGATCATGAGATAAAAGGGAGACAGCCATAAAAGGCCAAGAATAAGCCCCAGAACTTCAATCGGTAATTTAGATGTTCTGCGCATTATAGTTCAACCTCCCTTTTCTTGTTTATATAAACCTGGGTCAATGAGATGATTGCAACAATGATGAAGAAGATGACTGCTTTCGCTTGCGCATAAGACATATTCAGTTCCACAAATGCAGTTTTAAATATTTCCATAGCAACCATTTGGGTCGAATTATACGGCCCGCCGGCAGTCAATGATAAGTTTTGGTCATAAAGCTTAAAAGTATTCGACAGTGTCAGGAACATGCTAACCGTAAACGCTGGAGCAACAAGCGGAAAGACGATATATTGCAGCCTTTGAAATGGTCCTGCGCCATCAATCTCTGCTGCTTCAAGAAGTTCATTCGGCACCCCTTCGAGATAGGCAATATAAATAACCATAATATAGCCTGACATTTGCCAGCTCATCAGGATGACAAGCCCCCAAAACCCTGTTTGTGTCGTTGATAACCACCCCTGCAGGCTCTCAACCCCCATCAGGCTGCCAATCCCATCAAATACCTTCATAAAAATAAACTGCCAGATAAAACCCAAAATCAGACCACCAATTAGGTTCGGCATAAAAAAGATCGTTCTCAAGAAATTGCTTGACTTGATTCTCGAGGTAACGATTAATGCCAAAGAGAGGCCAATGAAATTAATTAGGATAATAGAAACGATGGAAAACTTGACCGTAAACCAGAGGGCATCCATGAATTTTTTATCCTGGAAAACCTTCACATAGTTTTCAAACCCAATAAAACCGCCTGTCTCAATGCCGTTCCAATTTGTAAATGAATAATAGACCCCTAGGCCAAGCGGTAAAATAACGACCATTGATAATGCCAAAAGAACAGGAGCAAGAAATAGCCAATATGATAGGTCTTTTGTACGGAGCATGGTAAAAACCCTCCAAATTATTTGCTTCGTTTACGGTATGGGCATCCACATCCATTGTAGTGGAATCCAGACGCTATCGCGTTCACCATCCGTAATTGCTGAATTTCACAATACCGGGTAAAGATGTATATTTCATAACGGCCTTTGGACAGCCGTTTTGTGCTCAAATTCATAAATACTGGTAATTTTTTCCGGTAGCAACAAAGGGACTGATTTATAAGGTGTTTGCCTTATGAAACCAGACCCTTTGCAACTGCCATTAAAATTTATTATTCATTTGGCTTTGTTGATTTCCACTCCGGGCACACGCTTTCCGCGGGGCGTCAGTGGAGCCTCCTCGGCGCTCTAGCGCCTGCGGGGTCTCCACCTTGCCACTACATCCCGCCGGAGTCGGTGCCCTCCGTTCCAATCAACTTATGAATAAATCCATTGCCTGATTATTTACGTGCGTCTTCCCATGCCTTCTTCGATTCCTTTACAACATCGTCCCACTTTGCCTCGTCGCTGACATACTTCTGGATCTGGACTCCGAGAGTTTCTTGTCCCCAGCCAGTTGGATAGCCCATGAATGTCCAGCCGATCGTCTTACCTTCTTGAGAATACTTATAAATCTCTTTTGATAGTGGATCTGATATTTTTGAAGAGTCATAGCCGTCATAGGCAGGAATAAACTTAAATTCGTTAAGAACGGTTTCTTTGCCTTCATCAGAAGTATAGAGCCAATCAAGGAACTTCTTCGCCTCTTTAATTGTCGCTTCATCTTTATTGCTGTTAACGCCCCAATACATTGGAATACCTACTGGCAGAGCGTCTTCCTTGTAGCCCTCAACAGGAATTGGGAGGATTCCAATGCCGTTGTCAGCGAATTCCTGGTCAATTCCAGCGATAGAGCCGTAAACCCAGTTCCCCTGTTGAATCAGAGCAACCTTCTTAAGGGAGAATAGTTCTTCAACCTGCTTTGCGTAGTCAAGGCTCACGGTTGGCTGCGCAGAAAACTTATTCTGCAGGTCAAGTACCTTTTTAAAGCTGTCGCCATATGTGAAGTCGACTTTTTTTGCATCGAAGGCTTTCAATACATTGCCATCGAATTCACCTGCAAGGAACGCATTGGACAAGTGCAGGCCAGTTACCCAAGTTTCCTTTGCAGGAAGGGCAAAAACAGCTTCAAGGCCGAGATCCTTTTTCTTGCTGTCAAGCGTTTTTACTGCTTCTTCAAGAGCGGCAAAGCTCTTAATTTCTTCAGGCTTGATGCCTGCTTTTTCAAAAACTTCTTTATTGTAAATAAAGCCATAGCCTTCCTGGTTAAATGGAAGTCCCATTACTTTACCGTCTACAGTAACGCCATCAAGCGTTCCTTCAAGGGCAGCCTTGGAAGCCTCTGTATCGGAAATGTCAGCAAGCTTTGCTTTCCAGTCCGCAACGTCCTGAGGCCCGCCGATGTTGTAAATTGCAGGCTCTTTGCCAGAAGCAAATTTAGACCTTAATGCAGCACCATAATCCTCGCCGCCGCCAACGGTTGTAATGTTGATTTTCACACCTTCATTTTCTTTCTCATACTGTTTTGCCACTGCTTCGAACTGATCCTTGAATTCCACTTTGAATTGGAAAATATCAAGTGTTACGTTTCCATCTTTCGATCCGGTTTTCTTCGATCCTCCCGAGGAAGAAGAACAGCCTGCTAATACAAGGCTCAACAGTAGGACACATGCGAATAAGCTTGAAATCAGTTTTTTCTGCTTCATGACTTGCCTCCAATAATGGTAATTTTTTTGCGCAAAAAAAGCGCCGAAACTGCCAAGGAAAATAGTAATCTGCCAAGAAACATTCGCGAAATCGCTTGCACAACCATCCTAAAAAAAGCCTCTCAAAATCGCAAGGCTTGTACATATAGCCGTTAGGGACCTCCTCCTTAGCAAGAACGAGTTAGCAGTGAAAACGTTTGCACAGCCTGGCCTATTCATCGTAACACGTCACCGGGGCGGCTGCAATATTTATCTGGTGAATTTAGTAATCTTTTCCCATTTCCCATTCTTCCGGCTCGAACAAACTGACAGAAAGCTTAACCTTATGGCCGCTAAAAGATACTCCTTCTTCTTCAAGCATAAACCTTTGATAGCCACTTGCCTCTTCGTCCCTTATGGCAATTTCCCCTTGTGCATTGACGACCCTATGCCAGGGGAGGCTGTATTTGCTGCTCATCGAGTGAAGAATTCTAACAACCTGGCGCGCCGCACGGGGACTGCCTGCAAATTTTGCAATTTGCCCATATGTCATCACTTTCCCGGGGGGAATTTGAGCAATCAATTCAATCACGCGTTTTGTAAATGGAGACATTGTTTTTCCCTCCCTCACCCAACGGGTATCTATTAATTAGGAAATTTATTAATTCTGCATATTCTTTAAATTTATATGCACTCCCATCCTACTATACAGTATGATAAATGGTAGAAGGATGGAAAGGGGCTGCAGTTTTATGGTTGGAGCCAGATTTTTTAACTTTATTTTGTTTTTCGCCGGGCTGGCAGTCGCTTTCAACGTGAAAACTATACCATTGAATGCAGATCATTATGTGAAAGTACTCGTTTTATTTTGGCTTTTTTCTACGATGTACCATCATTTGCGCGTCTTGCACAAAACTGGGAACACAACCGTTGATTACGGAATCAGCTACAGCCTTTCTTTTGGGATTTTTGCCGGGCCGCTTGGCTTGTTCATCTTTGAAACCATTTACCGTTTTACCGTTTATTTTAATAAAAAGCGGACGGGGACAGATGATCCCGAAGAATTTTCTGATACGTTTTATAATATCGGAGCATTTGTGCTTACCTACTCCGCTGCATATTATTTGTACAACCTCTTGCGCCCGGTATTTGAATTGTTTCCATTTGGTTACTGGATTTTAATCTTTTTGCTCGTATGCATCACCTCGCTCTTGATTGATTTGCTGTTAATCATTGTTTTCCTCCTAACCAGTGACATCAAAACAGTCCGCGAGGCAGTCGATTTTATTAAAAGCAGGAGCATCCTTGATATGGGCAAAACTGCCTTTACGAATGGACTCTTGCTCCTCTTTCTACGAGAAGGGGAATGGGGGGCGCTTTTCGCGTTATTCTTTCTCAATTATCTTGTCAGCCGTTCATTTTATTCGAAATCACAAAGCATCAAGAATAAAATTGAACGAGATAAATTTGAACAAATGGCGTATACCGACTTTCTTACTGGCGCCAATAACCGTGCCTTTATGGATAAAAGGATGGCCGAGTTGGATGAAACCGGGGAATATATCGGGATTGTCGTCGCTGACATCGATAATTTCAAGCATATTAATGATACCTACAACCACTCCGTCGGAGACCAGGTCATCCGGCATTTTGCCAAGACACTGAAAAGCTACATCAATGGAAATGATAACTTGTTCCGGAGCGGCGGCGAGGAATTCACCCTGTTCCTTAGAAACAGAAATTATCGTCAATGCCTCGATTTAGTTGAAAGGATCCGGCGCGGGATTGAGGAGAGCGCTGTGGAGGCTGAATATGGCCCTGGCACAGCTTCCATTTCCTATACCTCTTCGTTCGGCCTTTATTTTTACCGGATTCATCATAAAGTTTCTATGGAAAAAGGCTATATCCAGGCAGACCAATTGCTGCTCACCTCTAAGCAGCATGGCCGGAACAGAATCACGGCGCTTGACGGCTCAAACAAGCAAGGGAACATGCCCGTTTCAATACCAAAACAAAAGCTGGTTCCTTAACGGAAGCCAGCATTTGTTTTCACTAATTATCGAAACTGACGGGCTCCTCCCCCTCCATTGATAGTTCCTTTAACGCTTCAAGTATGCAATAAATCAGCTCGCCATACATCATATGGTCATTCAGAGAGAGGGGAGTTTCCAGCTGCTGCAGCGTGTTGCCTTCAAAGATGTATATATCCCCTTGTTCATCCAGACCCATATCAAAGCCAAAATCGATAAATGTACCGCATTCACCCTCCAAATAGTTAGCAAGAGCGATGGCGAGCGATTTCATTTCCCCCACTTTTTGCGCTATTCCTTCATCCGAATCATTAAACTGCAGCTTCAGCAAATCCTCTACATACCTGCCACTTACCCCTCTGTTTCCTTGTGTGGTAATGCCGCCTTTTACCCCAAGCCATCCTATAATCGGATCAACCTTCCATGTTCGGGCTTTCTCTTTTACTGCGATAACTCGATAATCTATCTTTCTGTCTTTATAGCTTTTCAGGTGGATAGGCTGCTGGAAAATATGGTTCTTTTCACATGATGCCAATAAGTCATTTAGTTGCCTTGATGTGTAGGTGAACACTTCGCTCGTAAAGTTCTTCCTGGCAAAATAGTTCCTGCCTTCCTTCCAGATCAGATGCATTCCAGCGCCGCCGCCCTTATTAATCGGTTTCAAAAATACCATACCGTATTTTCCGATCATGCGATCCAGGTTATTTCTCGTTATCACGTTTTTCGTTTCCGGCAAATACTTGCGGAAGGCCGGTTCTTTATTCAAAATAGAGAAGAACTTCCATTTATAATAGCATGGCGGGTTAAACAGACGGCTTCCGAAAGAACTCTTGAGAGCCTTCGTGGCTTTTACTTTCCGATATAAAATGGACGGAAATGGCAAGACTGCCCTCTCCCATGCCATTGTCTCAAAGTTAAAAACACAGCCTTCCATTTCACCCGAATGAAAGTCAATCTGATTTTCGGCTGCGAAGAAAAGCATGCCACCCAATTTCCGAATGGATTGCGCATAGGGAAGATATAAGTTCGGATTTTCCCGCAAATCGGCCTCCATTTTATTGCCGTCTTGATGATAAAGCATGCCAATGACAGGCCCGATCACAAGCACATCATCAAGTAGGCGAACGTTATATGTTACCGACAACACAATCTTTAACTTTTCTATGCTCCTGCTTGGCAAAATAAGTGTGTTTCCGGCAGCCTTTCTGTTGATAAGTACCTTCATCCTCGCTTTTCGCATTCCATATGATAAGGTAATTTCCTGTCCCTTCAACAGCCCTACTTTCCGAGCCGTTCGTTTATTCATTTGAATGACTCGGTCCGGAGAATCTGCAGCAAGCAATCTATACAATGACATTCTTACTCCCCCGATCTTCATTACTTGGCTAGTAGCCCATTCACTCCTGTATACACAGCTTATGCATCCAGTTCGAACATTGATAAAGGTAAATAAGAGTGCGCGTCTAGCTGGGCTCTTGCTCTCCGAACCCCGCAAGGTAATAGGCATATTCATATAAAAGATTAAGAGAATGGACTCCCTCTTCTTCCAACCCTGGAAACTTGAAGATACTCCGCCCTGGTTTGGAGTTCGCTTCAAACATCCATACCCGCCCGTCTTTGGCTATGCCGATATCTAGACCAAGTTCACCTACGGGCTTCCCGATACCCTCCTCAATCGCAATGGCTAGGTCAATTGCGGCAAATTCAATTTTGTTCCTTACCTTTTGGGCCTCATCTTCGAAAATGCGAGTCAGAATATCGTTGCATGTATATACTCGCCCGCCGAGACGGACGTGAGTCGTGACACTTTCTGCTCCCGCAGCCTTTGCGGCTATCCCAGATACAACCCAATTATTTTGTATGTTTTTGTTCATGTTCACCCGAAAGTCAATATTCCTTCCGTTGTACTGAATCAGGTGAATTCCCTGCTGCACAACATATCGCCTAGCCTTTTCTGTGGCCGTTATATTGTTTAGTAAGAGACTCAGAGAATCATAATGAATTATTTGCCTTTCTGTGTGACACGTATAACCCATTCCGGCCTTTGTGATCTTATAGATGCCGAGTCCTTCCGTACCATCTTTCGGCTTTATGAATATTTCATCATGTTTTTGCAAAAGCTGTTTAATCGTCCGTTTTGTTGCGGAGAATCGCGTTTCGGGTAAATATTCTTTTACGACAGGATGGTATTGCAAAAGCTTGTGGATCGTTTGTTTGCTGAAAAAGTGCGGATTAAATAGCTTCACCTCTCCATCCTCGTGAATTCTTTTAAAGAGGGATTTTACTTCGCTGCTCCTTTCAGCAGACCGATACGTAATCCGATTATAAATGACATCCGGAATCGGAACAGTATGCTTATGCCAACGCCGCTCTCCTTCGTCCCAATCCAAAAACCTTCCAACTACGGTTCCGCTGTCCAAGTCGATATCGAAAGGCGAAAAAACAAAGCAGTAGTGATTTGTATAATCTTCAGATTGAAGAATTTCGTGAAAAATTGTTTTATAATTCGGGTGGATTTCCGTCATTAATCCGATTACGGGGCCAATTTTTATTGTGTTATTTCGAAAAGTGGCTTGGACTTGCTTAGGAAATGGAAGCAGTAAGTCATCAGACTGTTCAGGTGGTAAAATCACCCGTTCTTTCTTTCCCTTCACTCGCTTTAGTCTTGTTTTTAAACTGCGCCCCCCGAAAGAAAGTGTATAAAACTCATCTTCCGATAATTTCCACTTTTGCCAGAGGGAAGATGACACACCTACTCTTCTTCTTGCTTTCTTTGAAATCAATATGCGTACATTTGAGACACCCACTATCTGTTCAACTCCAATTGTTGGTATAGAACTACCACACTCTTTTTTACAAAAGCAGACACTGCCCTCCTCCTTACGAACCAATCCTTTCCGGAACTTGGGCTTGACGCTTACTCATCCAGTGCCATTTCCTTTAATCCTTTGACAATTCGATGAATCAAGTTCCCATACATCATATGGTCACCAAGCCAAAGCGCCATTTCCAGTTGCTGCAGCGTATTCCCTTCAAAAATATAGATATTCCCCTTTTCATCAAGGCCGAAGTCAAAGCCGAAATCGACAAAGGTGCCGCACGCCTTCTCCAAGTGTTCAGCGAGCGCAATGGCCAAAGATTCCATCTCGCGTATCTTTTTCTGCACCTCTCTTGGAGAATAATCAAACTGCATTCTCAACAAATCCTCTGGATACCTTGCACTTAATTCATCTGTTTGGGTGGAAATGCCGCCCGATTCCCCGAGCCAGCCGTGGATTGTCCGAACCCTCCATCTTTTTGCTCGCTCCTTTACTGCAATGACCCTGTAATTCACTTGCTTGCCTTGAACAGTTTTAATCTTAATCGGCTGCTGGAGAATATGGTTTTTTTCACACGAAGCAAGCAACGTTTTCATCTGTTTGGATGAGTACCTAAAAATCTTATCCGTAAAGTTTTGCCTAGACAGATACTCCTTTCCATCCTTCCAAATCATGTGCATACCGACCCCGCCGCCCTGATTGCTCATTTTAAGAAATACTCTTCCATATTTACGCAAAAAATGATCCAGGTTTTCTTTTGAAATAATGTTCGTCGTCTCGGGCAAATACATGTCGAAAGAAGGATTTTCCTTTAAAGTGGTATGAAACTTCCACTTATAGTAGCAAGGTGGGTTGATTAGCCGCTTCCCAAATGCTTCTTTCAATATGCGTGTTGCTTTTATTTTCCGATAGATAATGGCTGGATAGGGAAAAATGGACTTTTTCCAGGACATTGTTTCAAAATCATACACATATCCACTAATTTCACAGGACTTATAATCTATCCCATCTTCCGCAAAAAAGAACAGTAATCCCCCAAGCCTTTTGATTGATTGCGCATAAGGGAAAAACATTTCCGGATTTTCACTTAAATCTTGTTTCATATGTTTATCTCTCTCCTTGAAAAGCACTCCAAGGACAGGGCCAATCACAAGGCAATCCCCAATTAGACGGAAGCTGTAGGAGGGCGTCATTTCAATTTTCAGTTCATCCAGAACCTCGCTTGAAATAAAAATCGTATCCTCCTCCGCTCTTTTCTTGGTGATTACCTTCACTTTTGTCTTTCTTAATCCGTATGAAAGATCAATGTACTGACCCTTTGACAGCCCGGATTTTAGGGCCATCTTTCGATTCAATTCAATAGTCGGCCCTGATGAATCGCTGACCGACAATTTTACTAATGCCATCCGTGTTCCTCCATTCGATCTTTGATCCATTTCGTTCTGCTGTTATAAACACTCTATTTTTAGTAAATGAAAAGCCATTATTTTCCCAACTCCGTTTTTGGTATCGGATTATTTTATTCGTAGTGGTAGAAAAAGCAACCACTTCTGCCTATATGAGTGCGGTCCTCTCCACACGTCCAACAATTTTCAATTAAAATCCAGGGAATTTTGATGTATAATAATTCATGGTGGTTTTGTAGCTACATGATCGGTTGCTTTTGCAAAATGCAGGGTATTTATTGAAATGTCATTCATCATCTCACCCGAGATTTTAAAGGAAAGAGAGTGTGTTCAGAATGGGACGCAAATGGAATAATATTAAGGAGAAAAAAGCTTCAAAGGATGCAAACACAAGCCGAATTTACGCCAAGTTCGGACGTGAAATTTATGTGGCGGCAAGGCAAGGTGAGCCTGATCCCGAATCGAACCAAGCATTAAAGGTTGTCCTCGAGCGAGCGAAAACATATAATGTCCCGAAAGCCATTGTTGACCGGGCAATAGAAAAAGCGAAGGGCGGTTCTGACGAAAACTACACCGAACTACGCTATGAAGGCTTCGGGCCAAGCGGATCAATGGTTATCGTTGATGCACTGACCAATAACGTGAACCGGACTGCTTCAGAGGTCCGCGCGGCTTTCGGCAAAAATGGCGGCAATATGGGCGTCAGCGGTTCAGTTGCTTATATGTTCGATGCGACCGCTGTGTTCGGCGTCGAAGGAAAATCAGCTGAAGAGGTACTGGAACTGCTAATGGAAGCTGATGTGGACGTGCGCGATATTATAGAAGAGGAAGATTCAGTTATTGTCTATGCCGAACCGGAGCAATTCCATGCCGTGCAAGAAGCGTTTAAGACAGCAGGCATCACCGAGTTTACCGTTGCGGAACTGACAATGCTTGCGCAAAATGAGGTTGCCCTTCCTGAAGACGCACAGGAGAAATTCGAGAAAATGATTGATGCACTCGAGGATTTGGAAGACGTCCGCCAGGTGTACCACAACGTCGATTTAGGCGAATAATTGAAACGCTAAACACAGGCTATTCCTGTTTCGGAAGGCCTGTGTTTTTCATTAAGGTTTAAATTTGGCTGTTGATTTCCGCTGCGGGCACACGCTTTCCGCGGGGCGTCAGTGGAGCCTCCTCGGCGCCTCAGCGCCTGTGGGGTCTCCACCTTGCCGCTGCATCCCGCAGGAGTCGGTGCCCTCCGCTACAATCAACGCAGTTAAACATTGTCCTTCTTTATTACATAATTAATGAATCTTTTCCGCTCACTTTCCGTATTTCTTTACTGTACAGCAAATATGTCAGCGTGCCCTTGAAAGGAGCCATTATGGGAAACATTTATTTATTTTCATTGATTGCCGGACTGATTATGGCCATGTTGATTGTCCCGTTCTACGGCCTGAACGGTTCCGATAACCAAAAGAAAGGTGCTAAAAAGAAAGGCGCCAGCAAAACAAGCCGCATACCTATGATTGCCTTCGCGGTCCTCATGGTTATTCTCGTTTTTGCTTTCTATTATTTATTTAATATCGACAGGAATTTTACTTCGCTCTGGTTTTTTATCCTTGTCTCATCTGCGGTAGGAGCGTTATTTTCGACCGGTAAGGAACAAATGGTTAAGGGACTGCTGTTTATAGGCAGCCTCTTGTTCGGTGTGTATTTGCTGACAGCATTCCTGTTTAATGCGGGCGAGAAATATGAAACGGCGAAGATGGATCAGCAAATTGAGATTAAAACGTTTGATGAAACAAAGACACCCGCCAGCGTTCCGCCGCAGTTTGCCCGGAACAAGATGAGGAAAGCATTCGGGCAGGTGCCGAACACAAGCTATTACGAGCTTGGCAGCCTTCAGATTCAAAAGGTGAACGGCGAGTATGTGTATATTGCGCCCGTTGAGTTTTCCGGGTTTTTCAAATGGGTGAATGGCGATACGACGCCAGGCTACTTCACAATAAGCGCAACCGACTCAACCGCAAATCCGAAATTCATTAAGTCGGAAATGATTTACACGCCTTCCTCTTATTTTGGCAAAAATATCGAACGCCACATAAGGATGAAGTACCCGACACGTATTTTTTACGGAGACGTCCAATTGGAAATTGATGAGGAGGGCAAACCTTTTTATATCCGGTCATACGGGGATTTTATTTCAGCCCGGAATGGTTTTGACGCAAAAGGGATTGTCGTGGTGGATCCGTTAAGCGGAAAGACTGAGTCGTATCCTCATGGGAAAGTTCCGGAATTTATTGAAGGGGCCGTATCTCCTGAGGTTGTCAGCCTTCAGAACAGTTACTTCGGAAATTATGTGCACGGCTTCTGGAACAGCGTATTTGGGAAAAAGGATGTCAAGCTCCCGTCCGATGAAGGAACAGAGGCGAACGTGACGCCGATTTTTGACGAAAACGGCACGATGTTCTACTTTACCGATTTCACGAGTCCCAAGGAAGGCGTCGATTCGATGCTCGGCTACTCCCTCACAAATTCACGGACCGGTAAAGCAACCTATTATACTGGCAATCTGGAAGAGTCCTACATGGATTCGGAAGGCGCATTGCAGATTATTGAAAAGAAGTTCATTGAAAAGAAATGGAAAGGGAAAATGCCAGTTCTCTACAATTTTTATGGGGAAGCAAGCTGGCTGACGCCGGTCCTTGATTCAAACGGCTTTTTGCAAAACTATTTCATCGTATCAGCTGCCAATCCGGAAATATCCGTTTATGGCACAACACCGAACGATGCCCTCCGCCAATATAAACTTGCCCTCCAGCGCGGCGGCGGAACCTTAGACGGCACGTCGAAAGCGGAAGAAAAACAAGTAAGCGGCACGGTTGTGCGTGTTTACAAAGAAAAGTCCGGCGATTACACAGCCGTGACATTCCTGCTCGACAACCGGAAAAACTACATCATTTCCTCTGAAAAAGAACCTTTGGCGATTTACCTGAAAGAAGGGGATAAGGTAAACCTTACTTATCAAGATACCGGTGAAATCTTCCTGCCGGTCGTGCAGATAAAGGTTGAGGGGTTGAATTAACCGTTAAGCAAGATTGAATGAAAGGCCAGACAGCTAAAACCCTTCTGCTAATTTTTGCAACAATCAACAAAAAACCACGATGAGCCGTAAGAACCGCGCATCGTGGTTTTTTGTTATTTCATCCATTTCCGAAGAAGCGGACCGCTATCGCCATAGACAGGGTCGGTTTCAGGAACCAGGATATTCCGGATTTCCTGGAGCGACTGTGCGCGTCCGGCCGGATCCTTCTCCCTCATATTTGGGCTCGTTCCTTCCGGATAGGCACCGACAACTTCGAAATCTTCACTTCCTTTAATCAGCTTATGGCCTGTACCAGCCGGCAGCAGAATAACATCACCGGCTCTTAGTTCAACCCGTTCACCGGCATCGCCGCCAAGAAGAACAGTTGCATTTCCTGATTTTACCCCAAGCACTTCGTGAGCATTACTGTGGTAGTGGTGGTAATCAAAAACCCCTCCGGACCAGCTGCCTGTCCACTTGTTCCGGTTAAATGTTTCCTCAATTCCATTCGGATTGTCATTAAAAACCCCTTCGTAAATAATGACAGGCAAATCCGGGTTGTTCGGAATCTGGCCATCGTCCTTTAGAAAAAAAGACCGTTCATTCGCAGCCACCATAGAGCTCTCCTTTCTGTAAATTTGTTTAGATTTTTGCAAAATACTAGAGATTCCTTGCTTTAAAGGTATCGCCTTGGTCGAGGTTTCCTGCCTGATAGCCTTTGTAAAACCAGCGTTTCCTCTGTTCGGAAGTTCCGTGCGTGAAGCTTTCCGGCACCACATGGCCCTGATATTTTTTCTGAAGCGTATCATCGCCAACCGCAGAGGCCGCATTCAGCGCTTCATCAATGTCACCCTCATCAAGTAGATTCAGACTTTCTGCGCGGTTCGCCCATACGCCGGCATAATAGTCGGCCTGCAATTCCATCCGAACTTGGTATTTATTGTATTCCGTTTCACTGAGCCGCTGCCGCAATGATGCCATTTTTTCACTCGTTCCTAGTAGGGTCTGGACGTGGTGGCCAACCTCATGGGCGATGACATACGCCATGGCAAAATCGCCCGGAGCCTGGAATTTCGTCTGCAGCTCCTTATAGAAGCTTAGATCAATATAAAGTTTCTGGTCACCCGGACAATAAAACGGTCCGACTGCCGATCCAGCCACCCCGCAAGCCGATTGCACACTGCCTGAGTAAAGGACGAGTGTCGGCTTTTTGTACACCATACCCTCTTCCTCAAAAATTTCCGTCCATACTTGCTCCGTATCAGCGAGAACGACCGACACGAATTCCGCCAGCTCCCTATCCTCTGCCGTTTCCTGGTATGGAGCGGGCGATTGCCCCCCTGTTCCGCCGCCAATATTATTCAGCACATCGCCAAGGTCTCCCCCGCCGAGAAGCGTCATGATCAATACAAGGACAACCCCGCCAATCCCGCCGCCCATGAGCATTCCGCCGCCGCCCATGCCTCTTCTATCTTCAACATTCGAACTTCCCTGTCTGCCTCTCCACTGCATATGTGTTCCTCCTCGGAGTATATATAAGTCGGATCAATAAGATTTACTTTTACTTCTATACCCCGATATGCAGCCTTTAAAATCAAAATAGGACTGGGATTATTTTCAGAAATGGTTTTCTACTTTGCTAAAATAAGCGGGAATGACGCACAAGACTGCGATTCGCGCCAAAGTATCTAGATTTATCTGCGGGAATGACGCAAAAGGCTGCTATTCGCGCCAAAGTTTCTAGATTTATCTACTGGAATGGCGCAAAAGGCTGTGATTCGCGCCAATGTATCTAGATTTATCTGCGGGAATGGCGCAAAAGGCTGCGATTCGCGCCAAAGTATCTGGTTAATTCAGCGGGAATGGCACAAAAGACTCCGATTCGCGTCAAAGTATCTAGATTTATCTGCGGGAATGGCGCACAAGACTGTGATTCGCGCCAATGTATCTAGATTTATCTGCGGGAATGGCGCACAAAAAAGCCGCCAACATTTTAAATAATTGGCGACCTTAACTGAATCCTATTCCTCGATTGCACCTTCCACAGAGTAAAGCCCTAAATCTATCTCCAATTCCTGCCCGAGGGCCAGTTTTGCTAGCTGGGCTCCAAGAAACGGCCCGACCGTAAGGCCCGAAGCACCGAGTCCGTTTGCAAAAAGGAGATTTGAGTATCCCGGCACTGCCCCAACGACCGGAAGAAAACCAGGTGTGTACGGCCGGTACCCGACGCGGGCTTCAGTAAAGGCTGCATCCGCCAGCCCCGGAGCCGAAATCAACGCTTTCCCAAGTACCTCCCGCAGGCCGCCCGCCGTAATGCGCATGTCAAAAGCTTTATCTTCCTCGTGGGTAGTTCCGACGACTATTTTGCCATCGTCAAAAGCGAGGATGTATTGGTCACTTGGCGGCATGACAACCGGCCAATCCACCGTATCGCAATTTTCAAGCTGAAGATGGACAATCTGGCCTTTTTGCGCGGTTACGTTCAATGTAATTCCGAGGGGTTCAAAAAGCTCGGGAGCCCAGGCACCGGCAGTTACAATAACCGTTTCTGCATCATACTGTACTCCGTCCACTTCCGCGCCAATAACGCGACCTTCTTTAAGTAAAAGCTGAGCCGAACCCTTTACGAATCTGGCTCCATGCTTTCCGGCGGCATGCACTAATGCTTTCTTTATCGCACGGCCATCAACGCGGGCCGCACCGCTTACATAGATCGAGGAAAACTCTTCGGAAACCGGCGGGAACAGCCTCGCTGTCTCACCCGGGTCCAATTGCTCAATTTCGCCAATTTCAGGCGCATCTTCCCTTCTCATTAACGCCCGCTCCTCCATTTTGGCAAGCTTGCCAAGGTCAGTATGTAAACTCAAAGCTCCTAACCGGGCATAACCTGTTTCTATTTCCCCATCCTCTTGAAGCTGCCGGATGAGTGATGAATAATAGGCAGCCCCGCCTTTCGCTAGAGCGTACCATGCCTTGTTCCGTCGCTGCGTCAGCCACGGGCAGATGATGCCGGCGGCCGCATCCGTCGCCTGGCCGGGGTCATGCCGGTCAATGACGGTGACATCAGCTCCCGCTTTTGCCAGATGATATGCTGTGGATGCGCCAAGGATTCCGGCGCCAATAACTATCACTTTTTTCATAGATGACACCTTTTTCTTAAAGTACTGATGCATTCATTTTACAGAAATTTGGAGCGTGACACAAAGGTGCCTGATTATAAGGAAGAAAAGAGCTCTAACGGGTCTGTTTTAAAGTGCAATAAGCAGAAAAGCAGGTAAAATGACTTGCGAATAAGCGGAGGATTTCCCTCTATTGCAAAAAGGGAGGCTTAAAAGACAGAAATAAGCGGAGAAATTTCCGTTAACTTCTGTAATGAGGGCCAGATCCAAAGATTTGGATGATTTAAACGGAAAAACTTCCATTATTTTTAGGGAAATATCAGTATTTCCCAACTTAAGCGGAATTCTTCCGTTTATATTTCAAACACAATACCAGAGGCTTTTTCTTTTGCAAAAATTTTCCCAACCTCCGATAGGTTTGCTGGCCGGCTTGCTGGATAAAGAGAATAAGTCGGACTATTATGAAAACATTTAGGAGGTTCTCATGAAAAAGCTCAAAATCCTTGCCCTGCTTGTTCTAATTTTCACCTTGGCCGCGCCATCGTTCGCGCCACAGCCAAAAGCTCTCAGCTTGTCTGTCGAAGTAAGCCCCGCCATTTCGAAACTGTTAAAATCAACTTTATCCGGCAGTGAAGGAGAAGCGGTTATTACTTATAAGAAGCCACCCGCTCTGGCCGATGTCCAGCTCTTAAAAGCGCTTGGTTTTGAAACGAAAACGTTTGAACACCTGCCGATCGTTGTGGTAAAGGGTAAAATTGCCGCGCTCGCCAGTCTTCTCTTTTCGTCGACTAACATTCTCTCAGTCTACGAAAATAAAGACCTTCAATACTTCCTGCGTGACAGCCGCGAGCTGATTGGCGTCGAGTCGGTCTGGAACGACCTTGGGTATACTGGAAAAGGGGTCACAGTTGCCGTGATTGACAGCGGCATTGACGCCACCCATCAGGATTTGAAATACGGCGAAAAAGTTGTTCAAAATGTAAAGTTTGCAGTCGGGGATCTTTTCGGAAACAAGCCGATTTATCTTGAAAACCTTCCTAATACAGATACATCCTCCGGCCACGGCACCCATGTCGCCGGAACGATTGCCGGCAGCGGCAAAGCGAGTGGTGGCCTTTATAAAGGCGTTGCGCCTGATGCAAAGCTCGTCGGCCTTGGGGTCGGTGAAGGAATTAATATTTTGTGGTCGCTCGAAGCTTTCGATTATGCGATTAAAAACAAGGACAAATACGGGATTGATGTGATCAGCAATAGCTGGGGGACAACCGGGGATTACTCTCCGAACGACCCGATCAACGTTGCTTCAAAGGCCGCGCACGATGCAGGGATGACGGTCGTTTTTGCAGCCGGGAATGAAGGGCCTGGAGACAACACGCTCAATCCGTATTCCGCCGCTCCTTGGGTCATCAGCGTTGCGGCCGGTACAAAGGATAAGCAGCTGGCTGAATTTTCATCACGCGGTGTCGCGGGCGATGCCTTCCTGCACCCTGACATCACCGCGCCAGGCGTTGACATCGTCGCAACAAGGTCTTCCACCGGCCTTGTCATGAATGTACTCGGCACTACAACCGATATTTCGTATATCGACCCTGAGCACCTGTTATTCTATACGACTTCAAGTGGCACAAGCATGGCGACGCCGCATATTTCAGGGGTTGTGGCCTTAATGAAGGAAGCAAAGCCTAACCTGACGCCGGCCCAGGCACTCGATTATATGGTCCAGACCGCGGACCCGATGGCAGGCTACAAGTACCATGAAGTTGGCGCCGGATATGTGAATGCTTATAAGGCTGTGCAAAAAGCAGCCTCCTCGCAATAATGAAAAGAACTCCGCCACTTTTCAAATGGCGGAGTTCTTTTAACGCTATTTAATTACTAATGCTCCATTTTCGGCAGCGCCTTCCACTTCTCTTTTCCTAATTAAATGGACCATCAAGTAGACAAGAGGCGTCGTGGCAATCGCTGCAAAAAACTTAAACGTATATTGGGTAACAATCATGATTCCCAATACGGGAGTCGGCACGATGCCGTAAAAGGCAATCCCGATGAAAATCGCCGTATCAACAAGCTGGCTAAGCATTGTGGAAGCATTGTTACGGAGCCAAAGCTTTTTTTGCCCGTGCCGGCGCTTTAAGTTATTGAAAACAAGGACATCAAGGTTCACGCTGACAAAATAGGAAATCAGGCTCGCGATAATGACCCTGAAGCTTCCACCCAAAATCGTTTCAAACGATTGCTGGCCGGAAAATACAGGTGCGGAAGGCAAGGCGATGGCGGCTGAAATGAAAACCAAGGCAAAGACTTGG
Source organism: Neobacillus notoginsengisoli (assembly GCF_003515685.1). GTDB lineage: Bacteria > Bacillota > Bacilli > Bacillales > Cytobacillaceae > Bacillus_D > Bacillus_D notoginsengisoli. The sequence goes on from NZ_QWEG01000007.1 coordinate 125,664, forward strand.
GTAATCAATCCAGCACGGACCGTCCTTTGGGCATGTTTCTTCCCATATACCTCGACAATTACATCAATAATCGGGTAGGTAAAAATATAAATAATAACCGCGGCGGGCAAAATGACAAATGAGCCAATACTAAACAGCTTAACGGCTACGATATTTGCCAAGATCAACAGCCCGACGAAGGCTCCATTCAAATATAAAATCATCGTCCTTCTCCCTCTTAGCGGTTATCTACTTTTTCAGGGTACATATCATGGTTCATCAGGCGGAAGTTGGCCATTTCCTCATACTTCGTGCCAAGCTTCCCATAGTTGCACCATGGATCGATGGAAATACCGCCCCTCGGCGTAAATTTGCCCCAAACTTCAATGTATCTTGGATCAAGCAGTTTAATCAGATCATTCATAATGATATTGACGCAGTCTTCATGGAAATCGCCGTGGTTCCGAAAGCTGAAAAGATACAGCTTTAACGATTTGCTTTCAACGATTTTCTTATTTGGAATATACGAAATATACATCGTGGCAAAATCCGGCTGATTCGTTATCGGGCAAAGACTCGTAAACTCTGGGCAGTTGAATTTAACGAAATAGTCCCTGTCAGAATGCAAGTTATCGACAGACTCCAAAACCTCCGGTGCATATTTAAACGCATATTGGACCTTCTGATTCCCCAATAGCGTCAAATCCTTTAAACCTTCTTCTTGGCTTCGTCCAGACATAAAAAAACCCCCTTGTAAAAGTTCCCGTACACGTTACAAGAGGGTTTTAGCCAATAACACTATTAAAAACAGAGGAATGACCAATAAAAAAAGCCACGTCCGATAATGGACATGGCAGATTGTCATTAATCCATAGTTTTTTAAAGAGGGTATCAGCTATGAACCTCTCCCGTTTGTACGGGTATTCAATTCCTTTTCATATATTACAGAAGCGGAATGAAAACGTCAAATGAACTTTTTTGCAAAACCAACTCAATTAGACCATTATTTTGCAAATATCATTCGTGAATTCGACTGGGTCCTGGATTGGCAGCCCTTCTATTAACAACGCCTGGTTGTAGAGCAGGTTTGTGTAGAGGGACAGCTTGTCCTTATCCTTTTCAAAAGCGTCCTTCAGCGACTGGAAAACTTCATGGTTCGGGTTGATTTCAAGGATTTTCTCAGCCTTGACGTCCTGGCTGTTTGGCATCTGGCGGAGGACTTTTTCCATTTCAATCGTCAGGTCGCCCTCGCTTGCAAGGCAGACTGGATGGGATTTCAGGCGTTTCGAAACCCTGATATCCTTCACCTTGCCGGAAAGGACTTCCTTCATTGCATCAAACAATTCTTTATTTTCCTTCGCTTCTGTTTCGGCTTCCTTTTTTTCCTCTTCCGATTCAATGCCAAGGTCGCCGCTCGCGATTGACTTGAATTCCTTCTCTTTATAATTCATGAGCATCCGGATGGCGAACTCATCGATATCCTCGGTAAAGTAAAGGATTTCATACCCCTTATCGGAAACGAGTTCTGCCTGCGGAAGCTTTTCAAGGCGCTCAACCGATTCGCCCGCGGCATAGTATATATACTTCTGGTCTTCCGGCATCCTTGAAACATATTCATCGAGCGTGACAAGTTTTTTCTCTTTTGAAGAATAGAACATCATTAGGTCCTGAAGCTCTTCTTTATTCGCGCCGAAATCGCTGTAAACGCCATATTTCAGTTGGCGGCCGAATGATTGATAGAACTTTTCATAGTTCTCGCGGTCATTCTTTAAGAGAAATTGCAGCTCGCTCTTGATTTTTTTGCTAATGTTCTTGGCAATCAGCTTCAGCTGGCGGTCATGCTGCAGCATTTCCCTTGAGATGTTCAGTGAAAGGTCCTCGGAATCAACCATCCCTTTTACAAAACTAAAGTGGTCCGGCAGCAGGTCCGCGCATTTGTTCATAATCAAGACGCCATTCGAATAAAGCTCAAGGCCCTTCTCAAATTCCTTCGAATAGTAATCGAACGGAATGTTTTCCGGAATGAACAAAATCGCATTGTACCTGACCGCGCCATCGACACTCGTATGGATATGCTTCAACGGCTTGTCGAATCCGTAATGCTTCTCATGATAAAAGTTCGTATAATCCTCGTCTGTCAGCTCGTTCTTATTTTTGCGCCAAATCGGAACCATGCTGTTGACCGTCTGTTCTTCAACAACTGTTTCCCATTCGTCCTCGCTGCCCTCTTTCTTCCGGCTCGTGCTGACATCCATCTTAATCGGGTAGCGAATGAAGTCGGAGTATTTTTTGACAATCGACTTCAAGCTATATTCCTCGAGGAACTCGTCGTAGTTCTCTTCCTCTGTGTTTTCTTTGATTTTCAAAATAATTTCCGTACCGACCGAATCCTTTTCAACAGGCTCAATCGTATAGCCTTCCGCACCGGTGGACTCCCACTTGTACGCTTCGTCGCTGCCAAGCGCGCGGCTAATGACGGTTACGACATCAGCAACCATGAACGCGGCATAGAAGCCAACGCCGAACTGGCCGATAATGTCATGGCCATCTTTCAACTCAGTTTCCTTTTTGAAAGCAAGCGAACCACTCTTCGCAATCGTACCGAGATTCGATTCCAGCTCGTCCCTCGTCATTCCGATTCCAGTATCGATGACTTTTAGGGTCCGATTTTCTTTATCGGAAACAATCTTTATGTAGTAACTATCCTTGTCAAAAACAAGCGAATCATCGGTCAGCGCTTTGTAATAAATTTTATCAATCGCGTCGCTGGAGTTGGAGATCAGCTCCCGCAAAAACACTTCCCGTTTTGTGTAAATCGAGTTGATCATCATCTCCAACAGCCGCTTCGACTCGGCCTGGAATTGCTTCTTTTCCATGGATCTATCTCCTCTCTTTCACGTGTACAAGTTCATTTTAGCACTCTTGTTTCGAGAGTGCTAATCCCACTATTTATTTACCATATTCATTTTGGTGATGTCAATATTTCTCTTTTTACGGCATGGCTGCAGGTTGATTTTGGAAAAGGTATTGGCGAGTTTAAAACCGATTTTTCCTTCCTAAACTCACCAAGAACTTCCATTGGCGAACTTATAACCGATCCCCGGTTGTCCTAGAGCCTAACTCATCTTACCAACTACTTGAATAATGAGGACAATCGTTGCAGCGCCCAAAATAGGCTTCACATAAAGGGGATTTAGTTTCTCAGCAATCCGGACCCCAAGCTGCGCACCGGTTACGGAACCAGCCATCAGCGCAAATGTCATTGGCCAAATGATTTTTCCGGTGGAAATATACATCGCGGCAGCGCCAATGCAGCTTGAGAAAGTAGCAAACCGCACCAAGCCGACAGCCTTGACATACGAGATGTTTAAATAGCCGAGCAGGTAAAACATAAGCGTTCCCTGCCCCGGCCCAAAGAGCCCATCGTATATCCCTATGCCATAAAGCCCCGGAACACTCACTTTATTCATCTTTAATGGTTCATTACCGGAATAACCCCGTTTGCTTAGAAAAGATGCCAGAAAGGCAAAAATGAGAAAAATTAGGGCAACGATATTCATATTTTCCGAAGATATTTTAGAGGCAATGAATCCGCCGCTCATTCCGCCTGCAAGACTGACGGGAATGATCCAGTAAGATTCTTTGATTGATATTTGTTTATTTCGATAAAGATAATAGAAGCTTGAGAGTGAACTGACAGTATTTGAAACTTTGTTGGCACCAATCGCCGAATGGACCGGCATGCCAAGGAGGAGCATTGCCGGAAGATTTACTATCCCCCCGCCTCCAATGAGTGTGCCGATAGCGGTTGCACATATCCCTATAAAAAAAAGAGCAATATACTCCAAAATAGCCACCTCCCTCTTACAGTATAAGCGGGTTAATGGCTATATGTAATTTTATGTTATTTATAAAAATTGATAAGAAAATCTTATACCTTAACAAAGGTGGGGCAATATCCTCAAACCCGTTCCATTATCCAGGCGATATTGAAATGGATTTGCACCTTCTTCCAAAACTCAATCCATTAACCCCAAACAAAAAAGCCCGCCCCGGCATGCCAGAAAGCGCACCGGGAACAGGCTTATGAAAAGAAATATAATTGAACAACAAACAGCAATCCAAACGCGTAAATCAACGGATGCACATTTTTCCCTTTACCGCTTACGAGCTTGATAATCGGGTACGTAATGAAACCGAGTGCGATGCCGGTTGCGATGCTTGACGTCAGCGGCATGGAAAGAATAATGATGAAGGCAGGGAACGCGTCATCGAGTTCACGCCAATTAATTTTTGCCAGTCCCTCCATCATGTAACAGCCGACAATGATCAAAGCCGGAGCCGTGATCGCAGGCAGCGAGGCTATCGCTAATACGAGCGGCGAGAAGAACAATGCAGCCAGCATGAGGCCCGCAGTCGTCAACGTTGTCAGCCCGGTACGGCCCCCCTCGGCCACGCCGGTCGTCGACTCAATATAGGCAGTTGCCGGGCTCGTTCCAAGCGCCGCACCGACCGTAGTGGCGACCGCATCGGCGGTAAAAGCCGCATTTGCCCGCGGCAGCTTCCCGTCCTTCATTAATCCTGCCTGCTCGGTTACTCCGATGAGCGTTCCGGTCGTATCAAAAATCGTCACGAGCAGGAAAGCGAAAACAACTGTAAATAATCCATGGGAAAATACCCCGGCAATATCCATATCAAAGAAAACAAGCGCCGGCGGAGCCGAAACAACTCCATTCAGCTTCAGCAGTCCCGTGAAATAGCCAATAACCGCGGTTACCATCATCCCAAAGAACAAGGCACCCTTCACTTTGCGCACAAGAAGGATCAACGTGATGAACAATCCGGCAATCGCCAGTAAGGTTCCCGGCTGATGCAAGTTGCCGATTGAAACCATTGTTTCCTTATTAGGAGCGACAATTCCCGCCATTTTTAATCCAATGAATGCAATAAACAGGCCAATGCCCGAAGTAATCGCATGCTTTAGCGATTCCGGAATCGATTCAATTACCATTTCGCGCAACTTTGTCAGTGAAAGCAGCACGAACAAGACCCCTGCGAGAAAAACGGTTCCGAAAACAATTTGGTAGCTGACTCCCTGTGTTGCGACAACGCTGGCAAAATAGGCATTCAGCCCCATGCCCGGTGCGATGGCGACAGGGTAATTGGCGAACAAGGCCATGATTACCGTCCCGGTGACAGCGGCAATAATTGTTGCCGTAAAGACCTGGTTAAACGGTACTCCCGCAGATGAGAGAATGGCCGGGTTCACCACAATGATATAAGCCATCGCCATGAACGTCGTCAGACCTGCGAGGACTTCTGTTTTTACATTTGTATTTAGTTCACTTAACTTGAAAAGGCGCTCTACCATGATGCCCTCCTATAAAATAAAATTCCCATCGTAAAAATGGGCATAATAAGTACTTTATTCGAACCAAATGTAATAATAACCGAATATTAAACCATAGTCAATATCAATTGTTCGTGTTTATGTTTTCGTTTCCTCTTTCGCTCTAGCAAAACTATTGTTAATCCTACTATTGGCGAATAGATATAAACCTTCTATAGATCTCCTCCGAAACCCAGCCCAATCTGGCAACAGGAAATTTTTTGCTATAGAATAATAGTTAACGAAGCTAAGGTGTGGTGATATGCTATGTTTTCTCTCCTTCTCGTAGAAGACGATGAAACATTGTTCAGCGAAATCAAAGACCGGTTAACGCAATGGTCCTACGATGTATATGGGATTCAAGATTTCGGCAATGTCCTCCACGAATTTATGGAGGTTAATCCAGACCTTGTCATCATTGATATCCAATTGCCTAAATTTGATGGATTTCATTGGTGCCGGCTGATCCGTTCCCACTCGAATGTTCCGATTTTATTCCTATCGTCCCGGGACCATCCTGCCGACATCGTCATGTCCATGCAGCTTGGGGCAGATGATTATATCCAGAAACCATTCCATTTTGATGTACTGATTGCAAAAATCCAGGCCATTCTCCGCCGCATCCATAACTATACGGGCGACCAGCCGCCCGCCTTGAAAGGTTGGCGCGGGTCTATCGTGAATATTGAAAAAGGCACTGTAAGCAATGAATCGGGTTCTGTGGAATTGACCCGAAATGAGATTTTCATATTAAAGCTCCTTATTGAGCAAAAAAACAAAATTGTCAGCCGTGAAGAACTGATTAAAAGCCTTTGGGATGATGAACGTTTTGTCAGTGATAACACGCTGACTGTAAATATTAACCGCCTTAGAAAGAAGCTTGATGAAATAGGGCTTGGACAATACATTGAAACAAAGATTGGCCAGGGATACATAGCGCTGGAAGAGGGAATTCCGTTATGATGAAGGCCTTTTTCATTGAAAGGCGCAGCTGGATTGCCTTGTTCATCTTGCTTCAGGCGCTCTCTATTTTCATCGCCTATCTAGACCCAGTGATTCCTGTCAGACCGGTTCTTTATATTGTCTTTTTATCTTCAGGATTATTGATTCTGTTCCTGCTCTATCGCTATCAGCAGGAAACCCGTTTTTACAAAAGCCTTCGTGTTTGGGATTCAACCCTTGATAGAAATAGCCTTGCCGAGGCTGTAAGCCCTTTTGAAAAAATAATTGAAGAAAGCATTATTGCGCAGACGGAGAAGCTAAAGCAAGAAACTTCATTCAGTTTAAAGAAAGTTGATGAAGAGAAAGATGAACTTCTCTCGTGGATTCATGAAGTAAAGACTCCTTTGACCGCTATGCAACTGATCATTGAGCGTCTTGAAGACCGGAACGCAAAGGCTAGCCTGCATTACGAATGGCTACGAATTCATTTGCTTCTGGACCAGCAGCTTCACCAAAAACGGCTGCCGTTCATGGAAAATGATCTTTTCATTGAAAACACCGATTTAAAAGCTGTTCTATTTTCGGAAATGAAAACTCTACAGTCTTGGTGCATGCAAAAAGGAATTGGTTTCGATGTAGACCTGAAGGTTACGACAGTTCTATCGGATACGAAATGGCTCGCTTTCATCATCAGGCAGCTTTTAACGAACGGCGTCAAATACAGTAATTCAACTGATATTGAAATCCGTTCCTTCGAACGAAGCGGCCACGCCATCCTTGAAATCACAGATCATGGATGCGGCATCAGCGCGAGAGATTTGCCGCGTATTTTTGAAAAAGGCTTCACCTCCACCATGAAACATTATGATAATAAAGCAACCGGCATGGGCCTTTACCTGGCAAAAAAAGCCGCCGGGCCATTGAATATTACGATCGATGCCCGCTCAATGCCCGGGAAAGGGAGCACCTTTAGTTTAGTTTTTCCAACGAGGAATGACTTCACAAAGCTTGCAGGCATGTGACAAAAATGTCACATGCTTTTCTCGTTTTGTTAGATGAATCGAAGGAAAGATTTACGCTTTTGCCAGTATGATAGAGCTATCGAAACAATAGGAGCGTGTAAAAAAGATGAACATACTTGAAGCTTCAAAGCTTGGAAAGTCATATGGCAACAGGTTCAACAGGCAGGAAGTGCTAAAAGGGCTGGATCTGACAATTGAAAGAGGGGAATTTGTAGGCATAATGGGAGCATCAGGCTCGGGCAAAACAACCCTCCTGAACGTCCTCTCCTCTATAGACCGGGCGAGTGCCGGTTCCATACGGATTGAAGGCAGGGAAATGACCGGCATGAAGGAGAAGAAGCTAGCGGAGTTCCGAAAAAACCACCTCGGTTTCATTTTTCAGGAATATAATTTGCTTGATACGTTGACTGTGAAAGAAAATATCCTACTGCCGCTTTCGATAAAGGGCGCCACAAAACAGGAAGCAAATGAAAAGTTTAAAGAAGTTGCCGACGAACTTGGCATTTATGACGTCAAAGATAAATACCCAAATGAAATTTCCGGCGGCCAAAAGCAGCGGACCTCAGCTGCGAGGGCTTTCATCCATGAACCAAGCATTATTTTTGCCGATGAGCCAACAGGCGCGCTCGATTCCAAATCAGCCTCCGACCTGCTCAATAAGCTCAGCCAGCTAAATGGCAAGCGACAGGCAACGATTGTGATGGTTACGCATGACCCGGCTGCGGCCAGCTATTGCAGCAGAGTCATTTTCATTAAAGACGGGCAAATTTTTAGTCAATTGTTGAAAGGTGACGAATCCCGCCAATCCTTCTTTAAGGATATTATCAAAACTCAAGGTGTTCTGGGCGGTGTCCATTATGAGCATTAATTCTCTCATTTTCCGGAGCCTGAAGAAGAATTTGAAGAATTACTATCTCTATGTGTTCGCCCTTATATTCAGCGTCGCACTTTATTTCGCCTTTGTCACACTGCAATTCGATCCGGCCATGGGGGAAGCGAAAGGGTCTGTAAAAGGCGCGGCAGCCATCCGGACAGCTTCCATCCTCCTCGTTGCCATCGTTACAGTCTTCCTCCTGTTCGCCAACAATCTCTTTATTAAAAGGCGCAGCAAGGAAATCGGCTTATTCCAGCTGGTCGGCATGACAAAAGCGCGGATTGCTTGGATTCTCGGGGCCGAAAATTTTATTCTTTATTTTGCCTCAACAGCAATCGGTATTTTTATAGGCTTTTCTTTTTCAAAATTAGTTAAAATGATTCTCTTCAAAATGTTGAATTTGAAAGAATTGGCAACCTTGTCGTTTTCGACGCAAGCATTTTATCAGAGCATCATTGTATTCGGCATAATCTACCTGGTCATTATCTTAATGAATATGTTTTTTATTAAAAGGCAAAGCATCCTGTCGTTGTTTCAGGTAACCTCCTCCACCGAAGCACAGGCCAAAAAAATGTCGTTCTGGGAAGCGGCGATGGGAATAATGGGAATGCTCCTCATCGTTTCGGGTTATTTTATCTCTTCAAAACTTTTCAGCGGCAAGTTTATGACAATGACTGAACTGTTCGGGGCGATGATTTTTATTCTAGGATCGGTGATTATAGGGACGTATTTCTTTTATAAAGGTTCGGTCAGCTTTCTCTTCCAAAGGATAAGGAAAAAGAAAAATGGTTATTTGAACATTACTGAAGTGCTTTCGCTTTCAACGATTATGTTTAGAATGAAGTCGAATGCAATGCTGCTGACAATTATTACAACCGTTTCGGCACTGGCGATCGGCCTGCTTTCTCTCACCTATATTTCCTACTACTCCGCGGAGAAGGCCGCTGAAAAAAATGTCGCAGCCGACTTTTCTTTTGCAACTACCGAAGATGCTGAAACGTTTACTTCAGCTTTAAAAGAGAGAAAAATTTCTTATGATGAGAAACGGATCCCTGTCCTACAGGTATATGCGGATTTGAGTGACGTGATGGAAAACAAGATGAAAGGAGTGGATAACGATCCCGAATCCATGCCTATATCCGTCATTAGCGAAAAGTCAGTGCGAGGCGAGGATGTTTCTCCCGGGGAAGTGTACTTTACGGGCTATAATGACCTCTTGCAAAAATTTCTGCCTATAAAGGATTCAGGCCGCATCGAATTAAAGGGAGAAAAGAGCGCTATTCCGCTCTCCTATACCGGGATGAAGAAGGAGTACCATATCTCCTGGTACTTTACGAACGGGGGCGTGCCCGTCGCCATTGTTGACCATGGGGTTTTTGAAAGGCTTGAGAAGGATCAAGTTCCGGAACTCCAGAAGGAATCTTCTCTCTATATTGGCATTACCATTAAGGATGAAAATAAGCAGAAGGATGCCAATACTATCTTTACAAAGATTGGTTTTCCTAACAGTGGTTTCGCTGATTCGCGGTTTGAAATAGCCAATGGGCAGAAAGAGATTTTCGGCCTTTCCATGTTCATCGTCGGCTTCCTTGGATTAACCTTCCTGATTACATCTGGCTGTATCCTCTATTTCAAACAGATGGATGAAAGTGAGGACGAAAAACCGCATTATACAATTTTAAGAAAGCTTGGGTTTACCCGTGGTGACCTACTCAAAGGAATCAAAGCAAAGCAGCTATTCAATTTCGGAATCCCGCTTGCCGTCGGGCTCCTCCACAGTTACTTTGCCGTCCAGTCCGGCTGGTTCATATTCGGGACGGAGCTTTGGACCCCTATGTTGGTTGTAATGGCACTGTATACAGCCCTCTACTCTGTTTTCGGACTCCTATCTGTTCAGTATTATAAAAAGACGATCAAAGAAGCTTTATGATTTTTTCAAAAAAAGACAGCGATGCCTTTTGGCAAAACGCTGTCTTTTTTTTGCTAAAGAGCTCCCAATATGAAGTAGAGCAAAAAGAAAAAGGCAATGACGTACATCGTAATAGATACGTCTTTCCGTTTACCTGTAACGAGCTTCACAATTGGGTAAGCAATAAACCCAAACGCAATCCCATTAGCAATACTAAATGTTAGCGGCATGATTGCCAGCATTAAATAAACCGGGAACGCTTCGGTAAAGTCGTCAAACGGCACCTGTTTCAGGCTTTGCACCATCAGGCAGCCGACAATAATCAGCACCGGGGCAATTGCCTCGTTCGGGATAATTTTGAAAAAGGGAATGAGAAATAATGCCGGGATAAACAATAGGCCTGCTGTCAAAGAAGTTAATCCTGTTCTTCCGCCAGCAGCAATGCCTGTCGCAGACTCAGCAGCAGTTGTCGCCGGGCTGCATCCCAACATAGAGGCCGCTGCAACCGAAACGGCATTCGCCTGGAATGACCTCTGGAATTTGGCTTTATCAGGAAGCATGCCGAGTTGCGCGCCCATATTTTGAAAAATAATCACCATTGAAAGCGAAAAGACCGCTGTCCAAAAATTTACCGTATTGATCTTGCTGAAATCATAGGCAAAAAAGATTTCATTATAGTGACCGAAGGATATGCTGAAATCACGAAGCGGAGAAAAATCGACAATCCCAAGCATAGCGCCAATGATCGTCCCTCCAATAATCCCAATCAAAAAGCTGCCTTTCACGTTCTTTAAGAAGAGCGGCAGGACAATTAGAAGCGTAAGCACTGTCGTCAGGGCGTGGGGTTCCCCGAAGTTACCCAATTTAACGAATGTCCCTTGACTCGCAACAACCAGCCAGCCGTTTTTCAAACCGAGAAAAGCGATAAAGAGCCCAATTCCGGCTGTCATCCCATGGACCATTGACGATGGGATCGACCTTGATAAATAAACAGCCCCCTTCGTAAAAGCCGCAATGATAAACACGAGGCCCGCAATCAGGACCGCGGCGAGGGCCTGCTGCCATGTTAGGCCAAAGGAGAGGACAAGTGTGAAGACAAAAAAGGCATTGTCCCCCATCCCAGGAACGATGATGAGGGGTGAATTCGCCCAGAGCGCCATCAGCATACAGCCGACAAAACTGACGATGAGCGTTGCAAGCGTAACCGCTTCGTATGGCATGCCCGCGGTATTCAGAATCGCCCCGTTGACAACAATGATGTAGGCCACTGTCATAAAAGAGGTGAGCCCGGCGAGGATTTCTGATCGGATTGTCGTCTGTTCTGACTGGATAGTAAAAAATTTGTTCATCTGTAAAGTTCACCTCAATCTAAAGAAAAGCGTAACACCTTGTTATGGTTATACCAGCCGTATCGGAAGCATTTGGGTGCTCGTGAACCGCCGGATCCCCGCAGATGCCTAAAATATTATATAGCAAATGAAGAAAACAAGCACGAGTGCTAGGAACATCATTGGACATGCGTTAAAGAGCACATTTTTTTAAGAACAGTATTCCACTCAGTTACGGAATAGTTACATTTTGGAAAACCTATGTAAGTATAGGCGTTCCGATAGTTTCGGGAAATGGTGAAATCCCAACTAGTATCATAAAGCCTTCCAGTCCAATAGTATTACCCTTGAATGGCCGGAAATAACCGCACCCTCATAGGCCCTCCGGGAGTGGAATAATCTCTAGTCTGCGTTGAACATACTAACACAATGAAAGTGCTCTTCAAAGGTTAGTATGTTGAAACTGTTATCTACTTATGAATAATGGAGGGAATAACTATGACTGTTCATCTTGAAGCAAAAGCCGGCGATGTTGCCGAGTCCGTTTTACTGCCAGGAGATCCACTCCGCGCCAAATATATAGCGGAAACCTTCCTTGAGAACGCCGTCTCCTACAATAATGTCAGGGGAATGCTCGGTTTTACAGGTACCTATAAAGGAAACCGCGTTTCTGTTCAGGGGACCGGGATGGGAATGCCATCTGCAATGATTTATATTCAGGAGCTGATCGAAGGCTATGGGGCGAAAAACCTGATACGAGTCGGGACTTGCGGGGCCATCCAGGAAGATGTCAAAATCCGTGACGTCATTGCAGCCCAAGCAGCTGCAACCAATTCAAATATCATCCGCAGCAGGTTTCCGGGATACGATTTCCCGCCAATCGCGAACTTTGAACTATTAAAGAAATCGTATGAAATTGGCAGTGAAAAAGGGTTGAATATCCTTGTAGGAAATGTCGTTTCTTCCGATCTTTTCTACATGGACAGCCAGGATGAAGTCATAGCCCTCGGTAAACACGGGGTACTCGCAGTCGAGATGGAAGCAGCTGGATTATATTATCTCGCTGCCAAATTCGGCGTAAAGGCACTGACCCTGCTGACTGTCAGTGACCACATCCTGACTGGGGAGCAAACTTCATCTATGGAGCGCCAGACGACCTTCAACGACATGATTGAAGTCGCACTGGAAGCGGTTAGTGGTTAAAGATGAAGCGATAGTACCTTCGTGGTGCCTGGTTTTTGTTTTACCTTTTGAAGCAGGGGCGTTTCAAAAATATGTCCGCAGCTTCCTTGTCTCCCGACTTTGGACAAGGTTGGGACTGAGCACAAGGATCTAAGCTTCTTCTTGTCCCAAGATGCTACTTGTTGGGACAGGGATTCACCAAAAAAGCCGGTAACTGTCCCAAGATGAACAAGGTTAGGACCGACTTGACAGATTTAAGCTTCCTCTTGTCCCAAGATGCTTGTTGTTAGGACAGTGATTCACTAAAAAAGCCCGCAGCTGTCCCAAGCTGGTCAAGGTTGGGACTGACTACAAGGATTTATGCTTCCCCTTGTCCAAAGATGCTTTTTGTTGGGACAGGGATTCACCAAAAAGGCCGGCTGCTGTCCCAAGATGAACGAGGTTGGGACTGACTACGAGAATTTAAGCTTCCTCTTGTCCCAAGATGCTTGATGTTGGGACAGGGATTCACCAAAAAGCCGGCTGCTGTCCCAAGATGAACAAGGTTGGGACTGACTACGAGAATTTATGCTTCCTCTTGTCACAAGATGCTTTTTGTTGGGACAGTGATTCGCCAAGGCCTTACAATAGGCGACTATTTCAATAGTTCTTGACGACAGCCAATCCTATTCAGTGCAAATCAGCTTGAAATAGAAAAAAAGGAATCAATCCGCTCCCAGGATTGATTCCTTTCCTTTTTGCAAAAGCCGCCTTATACCCGGCCCTCTTCTTTCAAGACCTCAACAAACGCCTCCACAACTACCCCATCATAATGACTAGCCACCATCCGGTTCAGTTCATCAACCGCATCCTGGACAGTGTGCGCTTTCCGATAGGCACGGTCTTCTGTCATTGCATCGAATGTATCACTTACGGCGATGATCCTGGCCTCAAGAAGAATCTCTTCCCCTTTTAAGCCATTTGGATAGCCGGTTCCATTCAGCCTTTCATGGTGCTGGGCGATGATGTTGGCGATATCCTTATAATAAAGGTCCTTCACCATTTCCGCTCCATCCCTAGGATGTTTCTTTACGACTGCAAGCTCTTCATCGGTCAGTTTGCCGTGCTTATTCAGTATTTCTGAAGGGGTATTAATTTTACCGATATCATGCAAAATGGAAGCTATGTATAAATTCTCAAGCTTATCCTTCGGTAGCATTAGCTTTTTAGCGATTTTCACAGCATACTCGGAAACTCGCTCACTGTGTTTGTATGTATACCAGTCCTTCCTTTCTACCTCATCAACAATTTCCATTAAATGAGTGATGTTTTCACTTAACTGGTAAAAGGTCGGCTCTGTAATCACCCAAAGATAAGTAACTTCCGTTAAGGTAGAAAAATGAACGGGCTCCTCCAAGTTAACTGTCGAGTAATAATCACCTTGTCCTAATTTAATTTTTTCGCCATTAAATTCACAAATCATTTCGCCTTGAAGAATATAAAAAAACTCCATCACATTAGGGGTATCACTTGGATAGACATAAAAAAGATTGTCTTTTGAAATGGTGTGTATCATGCATTCAACCCCATCTCCCCGGGCAAGTAATCCAATATCAAATGTATCTAAAGAAACCTTTTCAATGACAGTTCCTTTTTTTCCTATTGAAAGCGCCATGATTACACCCCTTTTTTTACAGTAAGCAAAAAACGAGTCTATTTAAGACTCGTCAGATTAATATTATCATATAGTATTCAAATTATTTCATCAATTCAATTCTTTAATTTTACAACCCTCACCGGATCAATCCATACCCACTTATCGGCAAAACGAACAAGCTTCCACTCGCATTCCGCGATGACTCCGTATTGTTCAGCTTTTTTTATTGTTTCGGCAGACATTTCAAGGGTCTCATTATAGACATTAGAAATTACCTTTTCCAGTTCCTTCGTATATTTCTGTGTTTTTTCTTCATAAATTTTGGATTGCTCGTAGAGCTTTTCATTCAACTTCTTGATTTTGTCTTCCAGCTTTTTGGCATCTTTTTCTTCGGCAGCCATTAACTCCAAAGTTGCTTCCTCAATATCCTTTTGAAATTCGTCATTTCTTTCTTTAATTTTTTTTTGTTCATAGAGGTATTCTGCTTGGAGGTTATCAGCCTTTGCTACTGCTTTCTCAATCTTTTTATCAATTTCCTTGTTGGTTTGTTCAATTAGCTGGAGCCCTTTGGCAACGTCGGCATTTTCCGACGCCAATGCGGGAGAACCCAGCCCCATCACCAGTATAGCTGTGAACAAAATTGCTAATACCTTTTTCAACATCCCTACCCCTTTCAAATGTCAAAAAGTATAACAAAAAAGACCCAATCTTTTTATCAGGGCCCTTGTCATGCAGCTGGCTGGCATAGCAGATTCCTGCTTTAGCCCCTTGTAGCTTTGCGTTCGTATCTTTTCAGATACGTTGCCCTGGGTCAATTTTACTATCTGACATTATTATACAGGGACTTTCAAGCTATTGCGAGTATTATATGAATTTTTTGTCAATATTTTTGTTAATAATAGGCATATTTTACTGATTTTTACGTTCGACAAAAGCAGTTGAATTACGATAAAGGAAAAGACAGATAATTCAGAGAATTGTTACGGTGTTTTAAAAATCTGGGAAAGGAGGATAAGTTTTTTAAAAATTGACCAAAAAAACTATTAGGAGGAATTATTTTGAAAAGTTCAAAGAAGTTGTTTTCAACTGTCTTGGCGTTCGTGGTAGGATTAGGAATAGTTAGTCCTGTATTCGCAGAACAAAACTTTGAAGCTCTTGATAGTGACATTGACGAAATAACCAATGAATTCCAAGAACCTAATTTTATTTACCATTACAACGGCATAGAGTTTAGCGGGAATGAGGCGTTAACTGATCGTGAACTAAGTGAACTATACAACAACCTTATGAGGGATTCTACTGAAATAAGGGAAGAGGATGAAATTAGCCTATTGGGGAATGATCCAGGCTCGAGCTTTGTGCGGGTCATATCTCCGATGTATAAAACATACTCTAATAGAGACGTAAAATATGCAGCTGAAATTATTACCATCTATCTTGTCTCAAAAGCTCCAAGCCCAATTCGCACCACTGCTCTTGGCACTTGGATACTGACGAAGATGTCAGGATGGGTGAATCTCATTACACCTTCCTACGTTGGTGCTTGGACTTCAAGTTCTTATGACAATTACACTGGCCAACGGCGGTACTACGAAACCTTGGTTCACTACAAGTATAGCAATTACACAACTCCGCTAAGCGTTCAATATTATGATGTAACATCTTGGTGGAAATAGGAGGATAAACTGATTGTGACACAAAGCCAATTACAATCTGCAGAGCGTCTAGATAAGCGTTATGAACAATTTTTATATTTTGTTTTGCTTACACTTTTAATCCAAGCTTATCCTTTATTTGAAAGGGTCATTTCGAACAAATTCATCCTGCTATTATCAATACTTTCAATTTTTTTACTGGTAAGCAAGTACATCGGAAAGGGAACTCTTCCAAAGCTTCTCAGAAAAATGTGTGAGCAATTGAAAATAAACTTGGTACTTCTTTATCTAGTATACACTGCGGGATTATTCGTATTGGTTGTATATATTTTTTAACAATATTGAAGCGCGGCTTACCCTCTGGTTAGTAGCCGCGCTTTTCTTATTGTATCCTTTATGCATATAACCGCTTGGTAAACGTCCTATAATTAATCTTCCGACTTAAAACTCCCTCAGTGTCCTCTTCAAAAACTCCCTTGTCCGCTCCTGGGTTGGGTTACTGAAGATTTGTTCCGGGCTGCCTTCTTCGGCAATGACACCTTTATCCATGAACACGACTCGGTCGGATACTTCACGGGCGAATTCCATTTCGTGCGTGACGATCAGCATCGTGAGGCCTGATTCCGCCAGGTCCTTCATAACCTTAAGGACTTCCCCGACCATTTCCGGATCAAGCGCGGAAGTCGGCTCATCAAACAGCATGACATCTGGTTCCATGGACAGCGCTCTGGCAATCGCCACCCTTTGCTTCTGGCCGCCAGACAATTGGTGCGGTTTGGCGTTAATATATTTGTCCATTCCGACAACCTTCAGATACTTCATCGCAACTTCTTCAGCTTCCTCACTGGAACGCTTCAGCACTTTCACTTGACCAACGACACAATTGTTCAGCACATTATGATTGTTGAACAAGTTGAACTGCTGGAACACCATGCCCAGCTTCCGGCGGTAAAGAAACAAGTCATGCTTGTCATCAAGGATGTTTTCACCGTTATAAATGATCTGCCCGCCGCTCGGCATCTCCAGTAGGTTGATGCAACGGAGAAGCGTTGACTTCCCTGAACCTGAAGAACCGATGATGCTGACCACTTCGCCTTTTTTGACAGAAAAGTCGATGTCTTTTAAAACTTCATGGCTGCCGAAGCTTTTATTTAAATGCTGAATGTCAATCACTTTTTCCATTTGTCCTCCTCCTTTCGACAAGTCTTACCTTGCTGGTGATATATCTTCGCCGACAACCTTGTAGCTGTCCGGGCCTTCTATTTTCTTTTCAAAATGACGCAGGATTTTCGTCACGGCAAATGTCATCACAAAATAAAGGATACACGCCACAAAGAATGATTCAAAATACCTGAAATTGTTCCCTGCGACTGATTTTGTCATGAAATATAGCTCTGAGACCGAAATGACGTTCAGAACGGATGTATCCTTGATATTTATAACAAACTGGTTGCCGGTCGCCGGAAGGATATTCCGGATGACCTGCGGCAAAACCACATTCAGCATTGTCTGGATGTGATTCATCCCAATTGCTTGAGCCGCTTCGAATTGTCCCTTGTCAACGGAGATAATCCCTCCGCGGACGATTTCCGCCATATAGGCCCCTGTATTAATGGAAACAACGATTAATGCTGCGACCAATACATTCATATCGATTCCAAATGCCATTGCCGATCCGTAATAAATGACCATTGCCTGAACAATCATCGGTGTTCCGCGGAAAAACTCAATATAAGCAGATAAAATAGCATTTATAATAGCTAAAACAATTTTTTTCGTCCCGCGTTCCGGAACGGGAATCGTCCGGATAATTCCAGCGATGAGACCAATGATGGCCCCCGCTATCGTTCCAATAAGCGAGATCAGGAGTGTCATGCCAGCCCCGCGGAGGAACATCGGCCAGTTTTCCGAGATGATTCTTATAATCCATTCGATGTCCATATTTCTCCTCCTCCATTTCACTATGAAACCGGCTGTGCAAAAGCAACAGCCGGTTTACTGTAATTGTTTATTCTGCAGCTGGCTGATTCTTGATTGCCTCATCCATAATAGTTGTTTGCTCTTCTTCAGAAATGCCTTTTAATACTTCATTGATTTTATCGGTCAGCTTGCTGCCCTTTTTCAGACCGACAGCAATCGCTGTATCATCCTCGGATGTTTTAAAGCCATCTTCAAATTCAACCATTGCAAAATGTTCATTCGCCGAAGATGCGCTCACAGCTTCAGGACGCTCAGAAACGTATCCGTCAATAATGCCAGATTCAAGAGCGACGCGCATCGCCGGGAAGTTATCCATGGCGGTTGCCTTCTTCACTCCTTTAATCTGGTCGATGACAGAGTAATGGAATGTATTCAATTGGGCCGTCACTTTTGCACCCTTGAAGTCCTGGATTGATTTGGCTCCTTCGAACTGGCTTCCTTTCTTCACGACCATGACAAGGTTGGACTTATAGTAGTTGTCGGAAAAATCAATTGTTTTTTTACGTTCCGCTGTCGGGGACATCCCCGCGATAATGGCGTCAATTTTGCCGGAAGTCAATGCTGGTACAAGGCCATCCCATTCAATTTTGACAATGACGAGTTCCTTGCCGAGGGCATCGGCGATTTTCTTGGCGATTTCCACATCATAACCGCCCGCATATTCAGATGCTCCTTGAATTTTTACAGCGCCATTCGAGTCGTCCTTCTGTGTCCAGTTAAACGGCGGATAACCGGCCTCCAGTCCTACCTTAAATGTACCGCCTTCTTTTGAGCCGGAATTTTCACCACCGCCACCGCAGCCCGCCAATACAAGCATCACCGAAATCAAGGCTGTTAGAAACAAAGCTCCCCTTTTCTTCATCTGTCCTTCCCCTTCCATTTTTTATTTTTAACTACACGAAAAAGCGGCCTGAGATTCACTCAGGCCGCAACATGTATAGATTGCCCCTAAAATCCTCTCTTCATCCCAAATGAGATAGCACAACTC
This sequence comes from Neobacillus notoginsengisoli, assembly GCF_003515685.1. Lineage (GTDB taxonomy): Bacteria > Bacillota > Bacilli > Bacillales > Cytobacillaceae > Bacillus_D > Bacillus_D notoginsengisoli. The sequence goes on from NZ_QWEG01000007.1 coordinate 144,548, forward strand.
AACAAACTGGGGGTTTATTGAGACAGTCCTACAGTTCTTCACTGCAGGCCCAGCAGGCAATACTGAGTATACTGCCCACTTCGGCGATATTTCCTTCTCCTTAGCTTCAATGCTTCTCAAACTCCACTAAGGACTGTTAAATACCGCGCCTCTACCTCACTGTTGAAAGTGAGGTGGTTGTATTCAATTATATGCAATTCAGACTATACTATTCTGACAAGTCTGTCAACCTTTCATGCTATCTTTTGCAGGTGCCAATATTTGCTGATTTTATCATCTTTCGACAGAAGACTCCCCCTTCAATTTTGAACAGTGCGTAGGCCAAAAATAGATGGGACAGAAGCTCCTCTCTAATCCGCCTCCTAAACATTTTCAACCTATTTGCATTTTCTCAAGGTCCCATTTAGCTAAATGAAATTCTGCTTGGCCTTGGAAGGAAATTGTGTCATTACTGGGGTCTGGAAAATAGCGTGCAGTAAACACTTCTTGCCCATCGTTCACGAATATTTCCAGAGATGAATGGTCCCTGAAAATGAGCAGCTTGGATAACTCTGTCAGCTTGCATGTTCTCGTTTCAGGCTCCCCTGTTTTCAGGTTCTGCCTTTGCAGCCAGATTTCCTGTTTATTTGGATCAAAGCACAATTCGGCTTCGTTCCTAAAACAGATAGAGAACCCGCTCCCCTCAGCAAGAATGGAATCGAGCACCAATTCGGCCGACTTTCCTTTCATCCCTTCGAGCTGAGCGGTCCCGTCCAATTTCACATTTTGAAAAGAAACTTTATTTTTCCTGAGCATTTTCAATTCCTCTACCGGCGTCTGGTAAACTTTATCGCCTCTTAGACTCAGTACCCTTGGAATCGTCAGCGCATGGACCCAGCCTTTTGCGACAGTCGGCTGAAAGGCCTCCGTCTCGTCGGTAATCCCCATCCATGCATACAGGATGGTTCTTCCGCCATCGGCTAAAAACGTTTGCGGCACATAGAAATCAAAGCCCCGGTCCAGCTCCATAAAGGCTCCATGCCTGAATTCAGCTGTTTCGTAATCCAGCCGGCCAATAAAGTAACCGGACTGGAAAATATTGTTGTAGAGGTGACCGCTCGGCTCAAGGCTCTGCGGTGAAACGAGCAGTACATCTTTCCCGTCTAGCCGAGTCATGTCCGGGCATTCCCACATATAACCGAAATCACCAAGCCCGCTCATGCCAGCCCCGACATTCTTCCCAGCCTCCGTCCAATGATACAAATCATCTGAAACGAATAGAGCAGCCGCCCCTTTTTCATCCAGAGTTTGAGCACCCAGAATCATATAAAAACGGCCGTCCTCCCTCCATACCTTTGGATCGCGGAAATGGGCCGTATAGCCTTCAGGCAAGTTCAAAATAGGCCCCTTTTTTTCAAAATGGATTCCATCGGAAGAGACGGCCAGGCATTGATACGTTCCCATCCTCCCGTTTGACATTCCCGGTATAAAAAAGATAAAGCTTGCCTTCCCATTCAATGGCGCTCCCGGAATAGCAGCCATTCTTCTCATACCATTCACTAGGAGCCAGTGCGACCGGCTCCGCGCGCCAATTGACCATATTCTTCAAGAATAATGTCCCCAGAACTTCGCTCCATGGGCGGTTTCAAACGGGTTCCATTGGTAAAACACATGGTAAACTCCGCCGAACTGAACAAGACCATTCGGATCATTTAATAGTCCCACCGGCGGCATGAGATGATAATCGAGACGATAAGGGTCGTTTTCAACCTGGTTTTTATGTTTTTTTATCTCTTCATACGCCTTTTTGATTAGGAGTTCCTGTTTTTCGCTCATTGGAATTCCTCCTTCTACCGCATCAAGTTGTTTTATTAGTAACTAGCGCTTTTTTTTTGCAAAAATTGAATTTATCCAGTTAGAATTGGTCGATTTTTTATTAAACAATCAATTTATTCAATCAAAATCCACCAATCATGGCTTTTTGTCCTTAATTACCGGAAAACATCCCCCTGCTTGGTGTCCATTCCTCCAAATTCAGCTTCCATTCGGCTGGATTCGCGCTTCATTCGTCCCGAAAACTCACCTTATTCGTCCAAATCACGGGGCCATTCGTCCAGATTCCGCCATCATTCGTCCGTCCGAATTACGCCTTCGACAACTGTCTATGCTCATTCGCCTATCAGCCAACTGATTCATACCAATTGCAAAAAAAGAAGGCAGTTCACCTGCCCCCTTTACAGATTATTACTGTTCAATTTCTTTTCTCATTTTATCAGAGTAACCAAACATCCAAGTCAAGGCAAATGCCACCCCAATGGCGACAAGGTTAACCAAAATGTACGGTAAAATCTGGCCGTTCAAGTAGAGCAATGTTCCGGGAATGACTGTGACTGCCATACCGGTTGCTTTCAAGCCGAGAATGGAAGCTAAAAATCCACCTACCGCTCCTCCAATCAGTGCCATTAGGAATGGCTTTCCGTAGCGGAGGTTGACCCCGAAAATAGCTGGCTCGGTAATCCCTAGCAGAGCGGAAAAGGAAGATGGGTAGGCGAGCGCCTTTAACTTCGTCGATTTTGTCTTCAATCCGACAGCAAGCGCCGCACCGCCCTGCGCGGCAACCGCACACGTAACGATTGCATTGTAAGGGTTGTAGTGATATTTTGCCAAAAGCTGAATCTCAAGCATATTGAAAATATGGTGAACCCCAGTAATGACAATGATCTGGTTAAATCCGCCAATAAGCAGGCCGCTAATCCCGAGTGGCCAGGACAAAACCTTTGTCGCGACAGAAAGAATGCCTTGTTCGACAACGTGGAAAATCGGGCCGACGACTAGCAGCGACAGGGCAATCATAATCAATAGTGTCAAGAAAGGAGTCAAAATCAAATCCAGTGCTTCAGGGACTCGTCTTCTAATAATCCTTTCCAGCTTCGCACCGATAATTCCGGCAATAAAGGCCGGTAAAACCGATCCCTGGTAGCCAACGACCGGAATGAAGCCAAAAAAGAGAAGCGGCTCTACATCCCCGCCGGCTACCCCCCATGCATTCGGCAGGGCAGGGCCGACAAGCATCAGACCAAGAACTAAACCGATAATCGGTGTGCCGCCGAATACCCTGAAAGTTGACCAGGCAACGAGGGCGGGCAGGAAAATAAATGCTGTATCCGTCAGTATTTCAGTAAACAGCAGGAAGTTTTCCGGCACATGATCAGGTGTGTATCCGAAAAGGCTGAGAATCTCTTCCTGCATGACTAACCCACGCAACCCCATGAACAATCCGGTTGCAACGAGAACTGGAATAATTGGAACAAAGACATCACCGAACGTCCGGATGGCCCGCTGGAATTTGGAACCGGTTTTAATTACTTCCTTCTTTTGCTCGGATGCAGACGTTGTTTCAAGGCCAAGCTGGGAAACTTCTTCATATATCCGATTGACCGTTCCCGTGCCAAAAATGACTTGGTATTGGCCGGAATTATAGAAGGCTCCCTTCACTTTATTGATTTGTTCGACTCGTTCCTGGTCAATTTTGTCCTTATCATTGACCATTAGGCGCAGACGTGTGGCACAATGGGCAACAGAATGGATATTTTCCCTGCCGCCGACAGCTTCAATTAACTCCTCAGCAATTTTTCGATTTTCCGACAATTCTTTCACCCCTGTTTCATTACTTATGTATCCATTTCACTAATGACGGGAGACGAAACAATTTCCAACAAAAAAAGTGAAAATAAAATGCCGAAGTCGCCTTCCCTCAACATTTAATTTCACTCTTTCTGGTCACTATCTTCGGTTATCTTCGTTTTCTGTTTGAATTTTTCAAAGATATCCTTGATTTTTTTATGATCTTCTTCCATTTCCTTTGCGGATTCCGCCGGGATGGCTTCTCCCTCAAACGTTGTGCCTATATTCAACTGGCCGCCCAACTCTCTAATTCCAACATTCCCAAGATTTGTGATTTGGTCAAATTTATCAATAAATAACCGCTCAACCTTAATTTCCTGATAAATTACCGCCGGCTGGCTGGCCCCCGGATTTTCTCCGCCAGACCCATCATGCCCGTTTAGCGAACTATGTGTTCCGCCACTGTAATGGCCATATATTTGTTCTAACTCCTCAATTCGTCCTTCCATTCTGCTCACTTGGCTTTCGAGTTCCCTTATCTTTAAAAGCAGCTCTTCCACTGGATCTAATGGTTTATTCAAGGGCATTATTGGATCACACCTTCATCGTTATGGATAGTTCAGCGAATGAGGATGGTTTCTTCCCGCACATATCTTCTTGGATACGTAATAATGAGAAGACCATTCTCAAATCTGGCATGCATTCCCTTGCTCTCAGCCGGCTCAGGCAAATCGATTGTCCGCTGAAACTCACCATACTTCCTTTCATTCACCACAGTTGCCCCGTTAATCATCGGTGGGTGAAGGATTCCCCTGACGGTAAGTTTAGTTCCCGATACGGACAGGGCCATATCTTCCCTCATGGCACCAGGGATTTCCATCAACAGGATAATATCTGTGTCAGTAAGGAAGATGTCCGTTTTTGGATAATTGCCACTGTCCTTTTTTTCTGGTTGCCTGCCGCTCTGGACGCCATTCTCCTCCACGATTTCGCCAGGCGGGTTTTCGTCAAAAACCATTTCCCAGAACCTTCCATTTTGGTACTTCTGGGTCATTTCGATCCATTGCTTTATTTTGTCCGCATCCACTTCTTTGGCCCCTCCTTTTGCAAAAAATTACTGAAGATCTATTCCTTCATTCAACCGGAGGCACAGCTACTTCAGTAAACTGCGGATCAGTTCTTTTTTTCATTTTTATTTGCAGGTAACTGTCCCGATACTCCGAGACAGACTCCTTCATTTTAACAATCGACGGGAGCGTGATGACATGGCGGGCCTCCGGATTTGGCATTCCCTCAATCAGAAGCTGATTCGAATTGTGGTAGATTTTCAGGTTGGATAGTACGGCGGGGTCCTTAATATAGATTTTCACATATACATGATCGTGGCTTTCAAAAGTTTTCACGTCCATAGATTCATTTACCTTTAACTCTGGTTCCTCCTCGATATCCACCGCTGCAGTTTTCTCCACCAAGTCCGCATGTTTCATGGAAGAGGAAATCGATCGTTCCACCAGGTCCTGGACAAATTTTTGAATGTCATTGTTAAAATAAGACTGGTCAAGCCATTTTGGCAAACCACCTTTAGAAAACGGAAATGGCAGCATCTGAGTTCACCCCTATATCCATTTAAAATTGATTACTTATTGGAAGTGACGGGTTGGCAATTTGGTCTTGGTCACTTACATCGGGATCCACACTGTTATTGCCTATTATGGAAGAGCTTGGAGATAGATCGCCGAGCGAGAAATTAGCACCAATATATTTTGAATTCGCTGTATGGCTGTTATGGATGGTCGCTCCGATATCGAGGTTCCCATTTTGCGTAATCCCGTTCGTTTTCACATTAAATATATTGATAAAATAAGGCATGGTTTGCTCCTTTCAAAGGAAAATGTCAGTATTGGTTCGAATTTACATTTGCTGGGTTTGCAATATCTCCCTGATCATTCACATCCGGGTCAATGAAGACATTTTCCATTCCTGATGTCGTTGGGGAAATATCTCCATAAGAGGCATTGGTCCCTTGCGATTTCGTGTGGGCTGAAGGGGAATTATGAAGCGCATCACCTATATTGAGTGATCCGTTGTTTGATATATTATTAATTTTAATGCTGTATATATTTATATTCGTGGCCATATTCTCCCCTCCCAACTTATCATTGGTTATATATATGCCCAGGTTATTGAAATGGTTAAAAAGAGCTTTTTACTGAGGGGGTTCACTTTGTTCATTTTTATTGACATCGGCTACATTTACCTTGTTTTGGTACTCAATCACGTTCGAAGAGTCACCGAATGCAAAACAAGCTCCGGCAACTTTCACATTGGCCGTGTGGCTGTTCTGAACCGTGGACCCGATGTTGATGTTTCCGTTTTGCGTGATGATGTTTGTTTTCATGCGATAGACAATTGCAACATTCCTCATAATCTCACCTCTTAACAGGGAACGGCGTATAAATAAGCCTTTTTCTGTTCGCTTCCAATACTATATGCCCTTTCCTCGGACGGCTCCATAGGCTACCGCCCAATCATGCAAAAAAACCAGCGGCACAAAGCTACTGGTTTTCAAGAATACTTATTGAATATGCATGACCTTCACCAAGAAATACCCGAAAATCGATAAGAGAATTGATCCGGCCAGCCCTGCGGCAAAAGCTTTCATTCCCAATTTCCTGAAGGTTTTTATTTCGACATTCAGGCCAAGCGCGGCCATCGCCATCGCAATGAGAAGATAAGCAACTGTTACGATATGTCCTGCCACAGCTTCCGAAACGACTCCTAGCGTATTGAATCCGCTCATGGCAATAAAGCCGAGGATGAACCACGGCACCACGGAGTTGGAAAGCTTAGCTCCTCCATTGTCTCGGGCGTTTTTTTGCATAAAGAACCCGATGGCCAACGCAACCGGAACGAGTAAGGCGACACGGGTAAGCTTAACGATGACTGCAAGATCGACCGCAGTGTCTCCGCCCGCAGCCGCAGCGGCGACAACATGGGCGACCTCATGCAGTGTTCCGCCAGCAAAGACGCCGTATACGGTTGGCGTCATGTTGAGTAACGCATAAAGCACTGTGTAGGCTAATGTAAAAATGGTTCCCAAAATGGCAATGACAGCAGCCGAAACAGCTGTTTCCTCTTCCTTCGCCTTAATCTGAGGCGCAATGGCGACCACCGCCGCAGCCCCGCAAATAGCCGTTCCGCATGCAGTCAGAATCCCGAGCCTCTTTTCGGCTCCGAACAGCCTCGAAAAGCCGTAAACGACGAAGAGGGCAAAGATAATATTCAAGGCAGCTATCAGAAAGACTTTTCCACCCGCCTCGTAAATATCCGAGAGATTTAGCCTCATCCCAAGCAAAATAATGCCAAGTCGTAATAACTTCTTGTTAGCAAAAGTAATGCCCGGTTTAAGGTTATCATTAAAACCGAATAGAGCCCTCCAACTCATTCCAAGTAAAATCGCTATCACCAACTGCCCCATAATAGATAGGAAGGGAAAACCCGATAAACCTTTTGCAAATAAGGCAATGAGTAAGGTAATACCCAACCCTTTTAGAAAGGCGGCCGTTTGCCCCCGCTTGTCGAAACCATTTTCCATTTGTGTCACTTCCTGAAAGTTTTTGTATGCCTTATTTTAAAGAAGGTTACTTTATTAGTAAACTAAATATATATCAGGACTATATAAGTGAACTCCTTTTTTCGAAATAAACTATAGGTTTTGCAAACCAGGCTGTTTCTGCTGTATTGTTAGAGAAACAATAATATTACAAAGAAGGTTGGTATTCCATTGCGGCTCAATAAATTCATTAGCGACTCTGGTAAAACCTCGAGGCGCGGCGCTGACAAACTTATTGAAGATGGAAAAGTGACGGTAAACGGCAAAGTTGCAAAGCTAGGCACCCAAGTCCATCCAGGTGATGTTGTACGGGTAAGCGGAGAAGAAATTCGCATAGCCAGGAATAATGTCTACCTCGCTTTAAATAAACCAGTTGGCATTACAAGCACGACTGAAAAGAACGTAAAAGGAAATATCGTCGATCTCGTCAATCATCCATTGCGGGTATTTAACATTGGCCGTCTTGATAAAGATTCGGAAGGCCTGATTCTCCTAACGAATGACGGCGATATCGTCAATGAAATTCTTCGTGCCGAAAATAGGCATGAAAAGGAGTATATAGTATCGGTGGACAAGCCGATTACACCGGAATTTTTGAAGCATATGTCCGAAGGCGTTAAAATTCTCGGTACCAAAACCCTTCCATGCACAGTGGAAAAGCTGTCCAAGTATGATTTCAGAATTATTTTGACCCAAGGGCTGAACCGGCAAATCCGCCGGATGTGCGAGGCGCTCGGCTATGAGGTCTATCGCCTGCAGCGAATCCGCATTATGAACATTGAACTGGGCAATCTACCTGTTGGCCAGTGGAGGGATTTAACGAAAAAGGAGAAAGCGCGTCTATTTGCTGATTTGGATTATGAACCGAATGAATGGTGATTGACAGAAACCGGGCTGTGCTCTGCACATGCCCATTTTTTTTGCAAAATTTACATGCAATGCAAACTTATTAGAGAGATTTGCAGTGGGATTATGTATAATTTGTTTATCTGAAAATTCAAACTTATATAGAAGTAGGTTAAGACAATCCAAAACGAAGGGAGAAATAGCTGTGGACAAGGGGTTTATTGAAAAAGTGGGGCAGATCGGGGTGCCGGTTAAGGATTTTGACAGGGCGGTGCAATTTTATAAGGAAAAGCTGGGCCTTCCCCTTTTATTCAGTACAGGGAATCTCGCGTTCTATGACTGCAATGGCTTGCGCCTGCTGTTAAGCCTGCCGGAAAAGGAAGAATTCAATCATCCAAGCTCAGTCATTTACTTTCAGGTCCCTAATATAAAGGAAGCGTACGAGACGCTTATAGACAAAGGAGTTCAGTTTATCGACGAACCTCACCTGATTGCAAAAATGGACCAGACAGAAACATGGATGGCATTCTTTAAGGATACAGAAAACAATGTCCATGCATTGATGAGTGAATTTGAGGCATAAAAAAGCAGGCCGCTAAGTTAGCGGCCTCCTGTTTAAAGTTTTTTGAGAAACTCGGATTTTAATTTCATTGGTCCGAAGCCATCAATCTTACAATCGATATCATGATCTCCTTCGACAATCCGGATATTTTTCACTTTCGTTCCCTGTTTCAGGACGGAAGAACTTCCCTTTACTTTAAGGTCCTTAATGACGGTGACTGAATCGCCATCGTTGAGAACGTTTCCGTTTGCATCCTTTGTAACCTTTTCATTATCGCTGGCTTCCATGCTTTCCGGCGTCCACTCATACGCACACTCCGGACAAACAAACAGTGGTCCATCCTCGTATGTATACTCTGATTGACACTTTGGGCAATTTGGCAAATTACTCATATCTTCTCATTTCCTCCACTTAACTATATTGTCATTGATCTCTATTTTTCCCTCATCTATTATAGCACAAGGGAAAAACGTCTCTTCTAGCTACTATTGGTCTAGGATATCGCCGGCGGTGAAGCAGTGGAACCGTCCCCTGCCTCACTGCTTTTGGTATGAGGCATTAGGTTCATCCGCTCCTTAACCTGTTAGTCATATAGTACCATTTTTGTCTTTTTAAGGGTCTCAGGGTGGTTGTTTTTTGAAAGTAGTTAGGAATTTTATTAGTATGAAAATGTAGGAAACTAATACTAGGAGGGATAAGGTGGAGCTAACTGTTTATTTAGCAGGACAGATTCACGATGATTGGCGAGAGGAGGTAGAGAAAAAAGCAAAGGAAAGAGAGTTGCCGCTTGTCTTTGTTGGTCCGCAGACGAACCATGACCGTTCGGATGATATCGGGGAAGCAATTCTCGGGAAACAGCCGGGCAATTTTTATAAGGACGATGCCGCCTCTGATATTAACAATTTCAGGACGCAGGTTTTATTGCAAAAAGCCGACATTGTCATTGCCTTGTTTGGTGAAAAGTATAAACAATGGAATACGGCTATGGATGCAAGCACAGCGATTGCATTGAACAAACCAACCATCATCATCAGGCCGGAATCGCTCATTCATCCTTTAAAGGAACTATCCAATAAAGCAAATGTCACTGTCGAGACAATTGATCAAGCGATTGATGTTTTAAGTTATGTTTTCGAATAAACTCTCAGTCAATGTCGCAAATAGTCAGATTATTTTTAACTATCAATTTTAAGAATCGACAGCTTAATTTAAGACCTTGTAATAAGATAAGTCCATAATTTGTTCATTATCATTTACATAGGGGGAAGTTGAATGAAGAAGAAGCTGGCTTTACTATCTATTTTTACTATGCTGTGTTTTTCATTATTAGTAGGAGCACAAACGGGGAAAACAAGTGCCGCGCCTGAGAAAGAGTATTATCTACTCGCCTATAAGGGAAAGCTGCCTGGCAATTATGCTGAAGCAATTTCAAAAGCCGGTGGAACTGTCGAAAGGGTAATTCCTGAGGTCGGGATTGTTCAGGCTTCGTCCACAGATTCAACGTTCCTTTCAAAGGTGAAAAAGGATACGAATATTCAATCAGCTGGCCGGGAGCTGGAAGCCTATCTGGAAACTGACCCGGATGATAAGGTAAAGTTTACCCCTGGAACTCCTAATGGCGAGAAAGTGACCCTGGATGCCAATGCAGACAGCTATTGGGATAAGCAATGGGATATGCACCGCCTAACCAACGACGGCAAATCGTATCAATTAAACAAAGGCAACAAGGATACGGTTGTCGCAGTCATTGATACCGGGATCGACTTCAGCCATCCAGATTTAAAGGATAATGCCGACCTGGCCGGTTCTAAAACTTTTGTTCCTGGCACAACAGATGCATGGGACAAAAATGGTCATGGAACTCACGTTGCTGGTTCGATTGCCGCGAATGGAAAGGTTAAAGGTGTAGGCCCTGAACTGACTGTCCGTGCCTACCGTGTGTTTGGGGCAACAGGCGGAGCTCAGCAATCGTGGATTACTGATGCTATCGTAGCAGCCGCAAATGACGGCGTGGAAGTCATTAACATGTCGATTGGCGGATGGCGCTGGATGGCCAATAACTTCGATGAAAAAGGGGATTCGGCATCGATGGTCGCCTACCACCGGGCAGTCCAGTATGCTATTCAAAAAGGTGTAACTGTTGTTGCGTCATCTGGTAATGATTCAAGGGATTTAAACAACCCGCATGATATGAAAGCTTACTGGAAAGATACGTATGGAATCGATATTAAAGGGCCATCCCGTGTTGTACCAGCCCAAATCCCGGGCGTCATTACGGTTTCCTCATCAAATCAGTGGTCCGAGAATGGGATCGCTTTCTATTCAAACTATGGAAACGCCATTGATGTCGCCGGCCCTGGCGGGGATAACGGCCCATTGTATGATCAATTGTACCGCCAAGATCCAAAGGGCGATTATTTAAACAAACGCGACTTTACTTACCGTACATTATCTACCTATCCGAGCTATCCTGTAGGCGGAGGCAATAATGCAACGACTCAATTCAGTGATGGTAAATGGCATGGATACTCCTATTTGCACGGAACATCCATGGCTGCTCCGAAAGTGGCAGGCGTAGCGGGCGTCATTAAAGCCGCCCACCCTGAGTACTCACCAGCCCAGGTTGCGGCGGCAATCAGACAGAGCGCCATTGATTTCGGAAAAGTCGGCGCAGACCCGCTCTTCGGGAAAGGCGAAGCCAATATCTACAACTTCCTTGCGAATGATAAGAAGAAATAGGGATATTTTTGACAGGCCACCGGGCAGCAGTCCGGGGGCCTGTTTGCGTACATGACCGATAATTCTCCAAAATGACACGAACCATGCCTTCCTTTTGCCAAGAGGAATAGGAAAATGAATAGTTCATTCCTCTTCTCCTATACTAAAGGCAAAAGGAGGGAAAACCATGGCAAAACGAACAAAGAAAAACGATCCGCAGCAGAAAAACAAGCAAGGCTTCGATTCCAGCAAAACCGATTCTGAATTCTCTAAGGAGTTTGGAAGCGCGAATGCCAATCGGGCAAAAAAACAAAAAGAAAAAGAACAAAGAGCTTTTGAAAATAGAAGTTAGCTAAAAGAACGTTCTAAAATCTATCGCAAGGAGCTTTTCAAAATGACACAATCCAAACGACAGAAAGAAAGACAATGGGAAGCCAGAAAGGAATCTCAAAACCCGCATGGAAAAGTGAAAACCTTTGAGCAGCTGGCAAATGAAGCAAAGAAAGGTGAACATAAATAACCAATCACTAATGGACTTGCATGTACAATTGCAGGTCCATTATTTTTTTGACCATTTCTAAATAAAAGGGCTATTTTTCATGATTATCTCGTAACTTTATTGCGTTTGGCACGTACTATTCTATACATGAAAAAAATTTATAAATTAGATACAAATAGTGACAAAGTTCTGCTTTGCTATCGAGTAGAATAGTAGTTGATTTTGATTTTGGTAATTCATTGGAAGTTATAATTCGGTGGCAGATGGCTATAAATAGAGATTTATGCAAAACGGGGGAATAAGAATGGAGACTTCACTTCAAAGACCAGTTCAGGAAGTTAGCCGGCAAAAGGCCAAATCATCAGGGAAATGGAAGCTGATCACGGCCAGTATCCTTATTTTTATTGGCATTCTAGCGGCGGCAGTGGCTTATTATCAGACCACCCGCTTTAATGCCAATGTTTCAATCAATGGCGTAATGGTCAATGGACTGACCGCGGAGCAGGCTCTGGATGAATTAAAAACAGCCACTTTAAAGAATGTGGTCTATATTGGGCAGCAGCAAATAATTGATGGAAAAGATACAAAGATAGGGTTCGCAGATGAAGATCTTTCGGGGGTCAAAGAAATTTTCAACAACCAGCAGACGTACATCCCTTCTTTTAAAAAGAAAGATTATTCATTAAATCCGGGCAATCCAGACGCGTTTCGAAGCCACGAGCTGAAAAAACAGCTTGAAGATAAACTTTTAACAATGAATAAAAGTTTACAAGCTCCAAAGGATGCCGATGTTGTCCTTAAAGAAGGCAAGATTACTGTCTTAAACAGTGCCGCCGGGAAGCAATATGATGTGGCAGGCCTTTTAAAAGAGTATGACCAGCAGGCTTACAGCAGTGAAGTTCGGTTGAATCCTGTCTATTTCCAACCTATCAAAGAAGACAGTGCCATCATTAAAAACAAAGAGCAAAGGCTGCAAGCGCTCCTCCAGCAAACCATTGACTATAAGGTACAGGATCAAACCTATGCCTTAAAAGCCAGTGATTTGATTAAAAGTGCCACCGTTTCCAATGACATGAAAATCACCTTTGATCAAGAAGACCTTAAAAATAAACTCACTGAAATTAACAACACGCAATCTACTTTGAATAAGGATTTCAAGTTTAAAACCCATTCCGGATCAGTTATCACCATTAAAGGAAAAGGCTATGGGTGGGCGCTCGATGTGGAAAAAGAAGCGGCACGGATGATGGAAGCTTTTGAAAAGGGAGAAAAATCGGTTTCTGCTTCCAATATACACGGAAATGGATGGAACAATGAAGGCTATGGCTATGAAACGACAGCGAACAACGGCATTGGCAATACGTATGCGGAAGTTTCAATCAAGGAACAGCGGATTTGGGTTTATAAAAACGGTAAATTAGTCGTCACCACGAATGTTGTCACAGGAAACCACAATACCCGTGAAGATACATCGCCCGGGGTGTGGTATATCCTTTTCAAAAAATCGCCATCCATACTCAAAGGCAGCCGGGTTGGCAGCGGTGAATATGCCGTACCAGTAAACTATTGGGTTCCGTTTACAAACAGCGGCCAAGGCATCCACGATGCGAGCTGGCGGTCGAACTGGTCCTCGAATGCCTATATCGGAGCTGGCTCTGGGGGCTGTGTCAATGTCCCGCCAAGTGTCATGAAAGCCATTTATACTAATCTTACAACGTATGATCCGGTTGTTGTCTATTAAACTATTTATGTGGATTTGTGACAGCAAGACAGTATTTTGCCCGAAGCTGTCACGCAAACGGCTCTTGAGTAACACCGAACACGGTTCTGTGATGATCACCAAGTCAGGAAATCAAAAACGGTTTCCTGACTTTTTACGTGTTTCAAGTTTTGCAAAAAGAAATCGTCAAGTCTGATATCGATTCAACATACTAAAAAATTCACGGACGAACTCATAGAAAAGCTTTTCAGCGGGAAGCAGCTGACGGTCACTGGGAATGATGATGCCGACTGTCCGGGTAACTTGGGGTTCATTGATCGGCAGCTTAACAGTTGAGCGCGGCAGGCTGTCAACCAGTGTCACTTCGGGGATAAGTGTCACCCCAAGCCCTGCGGAGACCAATCCTTTAATTGCATCAATATCCTTCCCTTCGAATGACACGTCGGGCTGAAAGCCAACCTGCCTACAGGCGTTGTCGACAATCTCACGCAAAACAAACCCTTTGGGAAAGAGAATAAATGAATCCTCTTTTAATTGGCTTAAGTTCACTGAAGGTTGTTTCGACAGCGGGTGGCTAACCGGGAGCAACGCAACAATTTTTTCTGTAAATAAAATATCCCCCTTGACCTTCTTCTCGGGTTTCGGAAGCGGGCCCAAGAGCGCCATGTCAATTTCTCCATTTACCACGCCTTGAATCAAATCATGGTAGGAGCTCTGTTTCAGTTCAAATTTCACATGAGGATAACGTTCACGAAAAGAAGATATAATAGTGGGTAGCGTATAGGAAGCGAGGCTGCTCGGAAACCCTATGCGGATCATCCCTTTTTCCGGATCGAGATATTCCTGGACCTCCTGCCTCGCATTCTCGATTACCTTCATGGCTTCTTCCATATATTCAAGAAACATTTTTCCAATCGGGGTTAATTTTACATTTCGCCCTTCCCGAATAAAAAGGTCAACGCCGAGTTCCGATTCCAAATTAAATATTTGCCTGCTGACTGCCGATTGAGCGACATGCAAAGCCATAGCGGCCTCTGTGACATGCTCCCGTTTTGCCACTTCAATAAAATATTGGATCTGTCTTAACTCCATTTATGTCACCCCTATCCTAATTATCTCATATCGGCATGATTATTATCTAATTTTCATATTGTTTAGATTGTTTGACAATTATAAAATAAGGAAACTAAATAATTTAATTGGGTAAAGTTTTCGTGTTCATTTATAAGCATTTTTTTGCCAAAGGGGGGTAAACCAATATGATGACTGTACAAGAAATGGAAGTAGCTAAAATAAAAACAGCGAAAGATTATGTGAATGAAGTGTTTGAGACTGTCATTGCGCGTAATCCGTATGAGTGCGAATTTCATCAGGCTGTGAAAGAAATTTTCGATTCTCTCGTTCCTGTATTTGTAAAATACCCACAATACATGGACCATAGTATCCTCGAAAGAATTGTGGAACCCGAAAGAGTCATAACCTTCAGGGTGCCTTGGGTCGACGACCGAGGCAAAGTGCAAGTAAACCGCGGATTCCGGGTGCAATTCAACAGTGCAATCGGGCCTTATAAAGGCGGCTTGCGTTTCCATCCTTCAGTTAACTCAAGCATCGTTAAATTCCTTGGCTTTGAGCAGATTTTTAAAAACTCCCTCACTTGCCAGCCAATTGGAGGCGGCAAGGGCGGTGCCGACTTCGACCCTAAAGGGAAATCCGACGGGGAAATCATGCGATTCACTCAAAGCTTTATGACGGAGCTTTACAGGCATATCGGACCCGATATTGATGTTCCGGCTGGGGATATTGGCGTTGGCGCACGAGAAATCGGGTACATGTTCGGTCAGTATAAGAGAATCCGCGGCAGTTATGAAGCGGGCGTCCTGACAGGAAAAGGACTTGGATATGGCGGAAGCTTAACGAGAAAAGAAGCGACTGGCTATGGAACGGTTTATTTTGTCGAGGAAATGCTTAAAGACAAAGGACTTAGCTTTAAGGGCAGCAACGTGATTGTATCAGGATCCGGCAATGTTTCCATCTATGCCATGGAAAAAGCAATGCAGCTCGGCGCGAAAGTTGTGGCCTGCAGCGACTCGAACGGGTATGTGTACGATCAAAACGGAATCAACCTCGATACTGTCAAGCGACTGAAAGAAGTTGAAAGAAAAAGAATCCGTGAATATGTAAAGGAGCATCCGCAGGCGTTATACGTGGAAGGATGTTCAGGTATTTGGTCCCTCCCTTGTGACATTGCTTTGCCATGCGCAACGCAAAATGAAATTGACGAATCATCCGCAGAAATATTGGTTGCCAATGGAGTGAAGGCTGTTGGGGAAGGCGCCAATATGCCATCAACACTAGAAGCCATTGATGTATTCTTGAACAGTGATGTTCTCTTTGCTCCAGGAAAAGCCGCCAATGCTGGCGGCGTAGCAGTTTCCTCTTTGGAAATGTCCCAGAACAGTATGCGATTGTCGTGGACGTTTGAAGAAGTAGATGCAAAATTACATCAAATCATGGAAAATATTTATCGGAACACCATCAACGCCGCGGAAGAATATGGCCACCCAGGCAATTTGGTGGTAGGCGCCAATATCGCCGGCTTTATTAGAGTAGCCGATGCTATGATTGCACATGGAGTTATATAGTTCAAAATAAATGACATGATGAAAGGGTGATTGCTATAATTTAAACAGCAATCACCCTTTTTTGCGATGATTAGTTGAGAAATCACCATCTAATTGAAAATTAACATTCCTTCTCTCCCTCGTTTCTGCATGATTATCTTCTTTTTAAAACCACATTTCGACTCCCTTTTGCAAAAACAGACCTTTTTCTTGACAAATAATTAAAACTATATGATAATGGTTTGTGTATTAGAATTATTATAAATAACTAATTATTTTTAGTTGTTTATTTATATAGGTTCATTTGGATGAACAGGCGGCGCGTCGCAATTCGGGGAGCTTCCCCTTGTATATTATCCAAGTTTAACCTATATACTAACAATTGATTCTATTAATAGGAGGAATTTATACTATGTCACTTATCGGAACAGAAGTACTACCATTCAAATTGCAAGCTTACAAAAACGGAGAGTTTATCGAAGTAACCGAGCAGGACTTTAAAGGCCAATGGACTGTTCTTTGCTTCTATCCAGCGGACTTTACATTCGTTTGCCCAACTGAACTAGAAGACCTTCAGAATCACTATCCTGCTCTCCAAGAACTTGGAGTAGAAGTATTCTCAGCATCAAGGGACTCCCACTTTACACATAAAGCATGGCACGATACATCCGAAACAATCGGTAAAATTACTTATGCAATGATTGGTGACCCGGCTCACGTCCTATCCCGTAACTTCGATGTACTTATTGAAGAACTTGGACAAGCTGACCGTGGTACTTTCATCATTGATCCAGATGGCGTTATCCAAGCTGTTGAGATCAACGCAGGCGGAATTGGCCGTGACGCAAGCACACTCATTAACAAAATCAAAGCAGCACAATATGTACGCAACAATCCAGGCGAAGTTTGCCCAGCTAAATGGGAAGAAGGATCTGAAACACTGAAGCCAAGCTTGGATCTTGTTGGTAAAATTTAAGGAGTGCAATGAATGATATTAGATGCAGATATAAAGGCACAATTACAGCAATATCTTCAATTGATGGAAAACGAAATCCTGCTCAAAGTCAGCGCAGGATCGGATGACCTATCCAAAGACATGCTTGCTCTTGTCGATGAGCTGGCATCCATGTCGGATAAAGTCAAAGTTGAAAAAGCCACTTTGGAGAGAACACCAAGCTTTAGTGTCAATCGCATCGGAGAAGATACCGGCATTACTTTTGCCGGTATTCCTCTTGGACACGAATTCACTTCCTTAGTACTTGCACTATTGCAAGTAAGTGGTCGTCCTCCAAAGGTTGATCAAAGTGTCATCGACCAGGTGAAAAGCCTGCAAGGTGAATACCGCTTTGAAACGTATGTATCCTTGAGCTGTCATAATTGCCCGGATGTGGTACAGGCCTTGAACTTGATGAGCGTTCTAAATCCTGGCATCACCCATACAATGATTGACGGTGCAGCTTTCAAGGAAGAAGTGGAAAGCAAGAACGTCATGGCAGTGCCAACTGTTTTCCTTAACGGCGAAGAGTTCGGCGGCGGCCGCATGACCATTGAAGAAATTCTTGCAAAATTGGGTAGCACACTGGATCCTGCTGAGCTTTCTGCTAAAGATCCATTTGACGTCCTTGTCGTTGGAGGCGGGCCAGCTGGGGCCAGCGCAGCAATCTATGCCGCGCGTAAAGGCATTCGCACCGGTATTGTGGCTGAGCGCTTTGGCGGCCAGGTCATGGATACGGTTGGAATTGAAAACTTCATTGGTACGAAATATACAGAAGGTCCTAAACTTGCTGCAACTCTCGAAGAGCATGTGAAGGAGTATGACATTGATGTCATGAATTTGCAGCGGGCAAAACGCCTGGAAAAGAAAGATCTCATTGAACTCGAATTGGAAAACGGCGCTGTTCTAAAGAGCAAAACCGTCATCCTTTCTACTGGCGCTCGTTGGCGTAAAATCAATGTCCCAGGTGAAACCGAGTTCACAGGCAAAGGCGTCGCCTATTGCGCTCACTGTGATGGCCCGTTATTCGAAGGAAAAGACGTGGCAGTCGTTGGTGGAGGGAACTCCGGTATTGAAGCAGCCATTGACCTTGCTGGAATTGTGAAGCATGTAACAGTTCTTGAGTTCATGCCAGAACTAAAAGCTGATTCAGTCCTGCAAGATAAACTATTCAGCCTTCCAAATGTGACCGTCATCAAGAACGCTCAAACAAAAGAAATTACCGGTACCGATAAAGTAAACGGTATTAGCTATATCGATCGTGACTCAGGCGAAGAACATCACATCGAACTCGCTGGTGTGTTCGTTCAAATCGGCCTTGTCCCGAATACGGATTGGCTGGGTGATTCGATTGAGCGCAACCGCATGGGTGAAATCGTTGTCGATAACCGCGGTGCTACAAGTACGCCAGGCGTATTTGCCGCCGGAGACTGTACAAACACTCCGTACAAGCAAATTATTATTTCGATGGGAACAGGAGCAGCCGCTTCACTGGGCGCATTCGATTATCTAATCCGGAATTAATCTGATTCTATCAAATTACGAAGCCGCTACTGCCTTAGCCGCAGTCTAGCGGCTTTTTTTTGCTCAAAATAAAAAGCACCAAAAAGGCGCTCAATATTAGGATACAGATTCTTTTTCTTCATAGGGTTGCTCGATCTTCGTCTTCTCAGGGCTAACGATCGTGCGACCTCCACCAAGCCCAAGCATCCATGCTGTATGAGAGTGAATTTCATGAAATAGCTCCGGATGATCGGATAGAGATAGACCATAAGACGGAATCATCTCGATTATTTTCGGCTCCCACGCTTTTAATTGTTGAGGGAAGCATTTTTTGATTACTTCTAGCATGACATGTACAGCGGTTGAAGCGCCCGGCGAAGCACCTAGCAAAGCGGCAACTGACCCATCAGCAGCACTTACGACTTCCGTGCCAAATTGAAGCACTCCCCGCTCGCCCGCTTCAGTATCTTTAATTACTTGCACACGCTGGCCCGCTACGACAATATCCCAGTCTTCACTCTTGGCGTTCGGTACGAATTGCCGTAATTCCTCCATCCGTTTTTCTTTTGATAACATCACTTGCTGGATGAGGTATTTTGTTAATGGAATATTTTTTGCCCCAGCCGCAAGCATCGTGATGAAATTATTTGGTTTTACTGATCGCAGTAAATCAAGGTTTGAACCGGTTTTTAAAAACTTTGGCGAAAAGCCGGCAAATGGTCCAAAGAGCAGCGATTTTTTGTTGTCGATATATCGTGTATCGAGATGCGGAACCGACATTGGCGGAGCTCCTACCGCAGCCTTGCCATATACTTTTGCATGATGTTGCTCGATGATTTCCGGATTCTTGCACTCCAGGAATAATCCGCTTACCGGGAACCCTCCAATGCGCTTGCTTTCAGGGATACCTGTCTTTTGCAGTAATGGCAGGCTTCCCCCGCCGCCGCCAATAAAAACGAATTTGGCAGTATGGCGTTCGATTGCGCCGGTATTCATGTTCCATACTTTCACTTCCCATAGCCCATTGCTTGTCCGTTTAATGTCCTCAACCTGATGTTTATAGTTGATTTCAACATTTTGCTTCTTTAAATGGTCAAACAAGTGTCGTGTTAACGCGCCAAAGTTAACATCAGTCCCCGAATCTATTTTCGTAGCCGCAATTGGTTCATTTGAATGGCGGCCTTCCATGATCAGCGGGATCCATTCTTTCAATTTTTCTGGAGCATTAGAAAACTCCATTCCAGCAAAGAGTGGATTCTTTGAAAGCGCTTTAAACCGTTTTCTTAAAAAATCCACATTTCTTTCGCCTTGGACAAAACTGATATGAGGCAAAGGCATAATAAAGTCGCGTGGATCATGAATTAGATTTCTATTTACAAGATAAGACCAAAATTGCTTAGAAAGCTGAAACTGTTCGTTGACGTTGATTGCTTTACTAATATCGAGGGAACCATCCGGCTTTTCAACGGTATAGTTCAGCTCGCACAGTGCGGAGTGACCCGTTCCCGCATTATTCCATTCGTTCGAGCTTTCCTCTCCGGCGTTTTCAAGTTTTTCAAAAACGGTTATGTTCCTGTCAGGCGCCAACTCCTTCAGCAGGGTCCCCAAAGTCGCACTCATGATTCCAGCACCAATTAAAATCACATCTGTTCCAATTTGACTGTTCATCATTTCTCCCATCCTTATCCCCTATGCAGTGCAGAAAGAATGTTGGGCGCTCTTCTCAGACGTCACACAAGCCAGGACGTGCAAAAGGCACACACCTTTTCTGCATTCATGATAATCCGATAGCAAAACATTACTTTTCCATTATATCACCGTTGTTAATAGAATTAAATTTTGACTATTTAAAAGATAGAAATAGTATAAGTAATGATAAAAGCCCATGAACCGCAAACGATTCATG
The DNA here is from genome assembly GCF_003515685.1 of Neobacillus notoginsengisoli. Lineage (GTDB taxonomy): Bacteria > Bacillota > Bacilli > Bacillales > Cytobacillaceae > Bacillus_D > Bacillus_D notoginsengisoli. The sequence continues at coordinate 165,133 of NZ_QWEG01000007.1, forward strand.
GGCTTCACCACTGTTATCCTGTTATATAAATCGATTTCATAGCGATTCAACAGTTGAACCCAACCTATTTCAATCCGAATTATTTTGAAAAAATGTTCTATATGGCAAGAGCAGCGCCGCTAGGGATAGGAGTAAAAAAATAATATCAGGCATAAATGTCCCAAAACCAATTATATGAAGGATAAAAAATAACGGATAAACCCAGCATGCATACCAGGACCATCTAAGTCCTTTACGATATGCATTTGTCAGAATAGCTATGCCAAATATGGTCATGCCTATTACTAATGATCCACGCAGCTTTAATTCAATGGCCGCGTCGGTTTGATCATTGGTTAAATATGCGTGTAAGACTGATCCTTCACCTACTGGTCCGTTTTCTCCTGAAATACTTATAATCAGCATCAGCACTTGAATGAGAAGCAATAGAATCCATGATTTTTTTTGCAAAAAACTCATCTCAACTACTCCTTTCAAGTTGTTTATTACTCGTTTTCTTTTAACTGTCTTATCCCCCCTTTCGCAAAATTTCTCATTATTTTTCCTATTAAGATACTATTTAAGGTATTAAAGGTTATGCCAATCATAAAAATTATATTTTTACAATCAAGACGAGCTCTATCTTTCCTAATCGACTCCCCTTCTATCTATTCATTTTACCGATAATATATTCCTCAACTTATCGATAAATCAAATTGCTCTGCAAGAAAATAACAATTACTATTAATAGGATTATAGGATGTCTAGGAAGCCCTTGAAACGGAGCCTACTTTAACAAAGAGGAGTTAAAGGTTTATGAGTCTTTATCAAAAGGTCTTTAAAGAATATTGGAATCCGTACGTTGCGATTAGCATTGCCGGGCTGGTTAGTGCTTTGTACTTTGGAATTACTGGTACGGTTTGGGCGGTTACTGGCGAATTCACAAGGATAGGCGGACATATCCTCAGGTGGTTCGGGGTCGATGTGTCCGACTGGGCATATTTTAATCTTGTTGGCATGAAAGGATCCCCAATCAGCCGGACCGATGGTTGGATTGTCATTGGCATGCTAGTTGGCGGGCTGATTACGATCTTATTAAGCAACAGTTTTAAAATTCGTATTCCGAAACAAAAGCGGCGATTAACACAAGGTTTTGCCGGAGGTATCATTGCCGGATTTGGCGCACGCCTTGCGCTTGGCTGCAATTTAGCCGCATTTTTTACAGGTGTTCCTCAGTTTTCGTTTCACTCTTGGATCTTTATGGTGGCTACGGCCATCGGAACCTTTTTTGGTGTGAAGGTCGTCAACACGAAATGGTGGCGGGGGAAACCGGCCTTAATAAAAGGAACGCTGAACCCGGTTGTCACTGAACATGTGCAAAAAAAGAATATCCAGCCGGTTTTAGGCTTGCTTTTTGCCTGCCTCTATACGGGGCTGGTCATTTACTTTTTCGTCATAGGCAAATCGATGTTGGCAGTTGCCTGTATTGCCGGGGCCTTGTTTGGCATTTTAATTGAGCGTGGGCAAATTTGTTTCACCTCGGCCTTTCGCGATTTATGGATTAGCGGACGTGCTGTCATGTCGAAAGCGATTGCGGTTGGTATGATGATCAGTGTCGTCGTTACGTTCTTTTACATTCAAAGCGGCTCGATTGCCATTATCAAAGTGGCTGCTCCAAGCACATTAATTGGCGGACTGCTGTTCGGATTCGGAATTGTACTGGCCGGCGGCTGTGAGACCGGCATGATGTACCGGGCAATGGAAGGCCAAGTGTTATACTGGGTAGTAGGCGCAGGAAATATCGTTGGGGCAACCCTCTTGGCATACGGCTGGGATCATCTCGGTATTTATGGCGCGTTAGTAGAAAATTGGCAGCCAGTGAACTTAATGGAACTCTGGGGCCCTCTTGGAGCACTAGTAGGAACAATCGCCATGCTGATCGTTTGGTTTTTACTCTCGAATTGGTGGGAAAAGCGATTCCGTTACGGTACTGGAATCAAGGATAAAAAAAGAGGACAGATTTCAACTGTTACAAAGGAGGCTTAATCCATGTCACAAGTCATTGACGTCAATTACACGCTGGATATTCGTGGCGAGCCTTGACCGTACCCTGTCATTTATGCGCTGGATGCGCTAAAAACCATGAAAATCAGGGAAGTGTTACAAGTGATTGCCGATTGTCCGCAATCTTTTCGAAGTGTTCCCGAAGAAGCTGTTAAACACGGTTACAAGCTATTGGCTGAACCGAAAAAAGTCGGGCAGGATATCTATTTTTATATTAAAGTCGTTCAATAGCTGACCGTATCATATGCCGAACTAGACCAATATCATTAAAAAGCACACTACTCCTGACGATTTGTTTAAAAACTGCAAAACAGTGAGTTGCAATGCCAATAGGGTGAGAAATCACAGTGATTTTCTCACTTTATTACTGTATCAATTTTCGCTCTATTAGAACTGAATGTTGATTTCCCTGTGCTTGAAAAATAGACGGACGAATTCCCCTTAAGTTGGGAAATACCGATATTTCCCTTAAAATAAAGGGAGTTTTTCCGTTTATATCATATAAACTATTAAATTTCGCCTTATTTAGACGTATTAACGGGAATTTCTCCCCTTATATCTGCCTTTTAAGCCTCTCTTTTTGAAATAGAGGGAAATTCTCCCCTTAAAAAAAGCATGGTGAATTCCTTTATGAATTACCATGTCTTTTGCAAGTCATTTAACCTGCATTTTCCTGCACTTCAAAAAGAACCCGGGACCTTACTTTTTAAAGTCCAAAACGACAACCCGTGATTTGAAATTAATTTATGTTATTATTCCATTTGTTCTATACTATTTCGAACGATTGTCACCATATTATCTTCTGCACCGAGACTAAAGTTTACAAAAACACCTTGCCCGCCTCCAGCACCAATTGCTGATATAAAAATATTTCTTCTATAGCCTACTACAGTAAGGCTTAAGCTTGCTCTGTTTCCATTTCTCATAAAAAATTTATCAAAAACTCGAACAGCAATTTTAGTATCCCCACTATTGTAGTTGCTTTCATCAACCAATTTCATACTCATTCCACTATTACCAATATCACGTTCCAAACGATTAACCACTTTCTCGAAGTCACCGATGATTGTCTTTTCATACTTTGCCATGATTACCCAACCTCCCCCATAATAATTATTTAGAAATAGAAGTCCTTTTTCCTCTAGTATTTATCATTACTTTATCATTTAATTGGGAAATAATGTTGTTTTATTTATGCACTATTTTTGGCATAGTGAATCGTGCATTAGATGGGTTCATTCTCGCACTGCAAATTGCAGTGATCTATACTCTAGTCCGTCTTCTGTCTTGGCAAAAAGATAAAAAAGAAGCCCGAAAAATCAACGAAAAACTAAAAGCTTTAAAGAAAGATGTTTAGTTGTATAAAAATCTTCATTAAAGTCTAACCAAACCATTATTTTGAGAAATAGATTTCATACCGCCTCCTTGTTATATCCTTTCTCATTTTTTAACAACATGTTTTTTAGGGTTATTAATCGAAAAACACCCTATTTACTTGTATAATAAAAACTTGTGAGTACATATTCAACTTGAGAAGGAGGTATGATTGATGGAATGGACATTTGCCGGATTACTTGCCGTATCCGCCCTATTACTCATTGTTTCTATTCTAAGATCAACTCGTGCAGCAAAGGCAGAACATAATCAAATCGATCAGATTCATATTTCTATAATGGAAGAAATCAATGATTTAAAAAAATCAATTCGAAACATTGAGCTTGATCAAGAGGTGTTAATGAAGGAAGCAGGAATCCCACTGTCTTCCGAGGAAAAGCTTTTCATGCGTGAAGTGCTAGACTTATATGATCGTAAATATTCAATTGATAGTATTGCAGAAATGAAAAAGGTCACTCCGAGTACAATTCAACAAATGCTTGCTCCTTATCATGAAGTGAAGGATGAAGGGAGAAAAGTTGCGAATGAGAATTAACTTATTGAGTAGCTTTGCTGCCGGAATGTTACTAACAACAGCCATTTGTTCAGCTGTTTACTTTACTGCTGACACACCGAAGGCTTCCAGTAAAACTGTAAAAGTTGAACCATCTGGTGCCGAGATGAAAAGCAAGCTTGAAAAGAAAGGCTTTGTCGTCCAAACGAAAGAGGAATACGACAAGACCGTAGCGGATGCAGTTGCAACATCTTCAGAACAAACTGAGCCGGCAGAAAAGGAGTCCACTTCCAAACCAGTAACCAAAGTGATTATTAATGTTTCCGAAGGCATGACAAGTATTACCGTAGGAAGAATGCTGGTTCAGGCGGGGATCGTCGAAGATGCCTTTGCGTTTTCAAAAGATATCGAGAAAAAAGGATTAATGAACAAGCTGCGCCCCGGAGTATTTACGGTAGACAGTTCTATGAGTTACGATCAGGTCGTTTCCACGATATTTCGGTGAAATTGAATAGGTAAGTTTAGAAAATGCTGCACCAACTAAGGTGCAGTATTTTTTTATTTATCCAAAAGGTCTCCACTTTCTTCGCAAAAACAGACCCTTTACTTTATAACTTATTGTTTTTTTTTGCATCTTATTTGGCTGTGGATACAACTTACCTTTTTTCTATATACTTCCTTTCAACATTTTTTTATGACGAGTTCATAAAAAATTATTCGGAGGGAAATGAGAACGACTATGGGAACTTTATTATTAATGATCGCTTTGATTTTTGAGATTGGTTTTGCAATCTACTGTGTGGCAACGAAGGAAAATCATGCAAATCTAAAGAGTTGGATTCGGATTGCTGTATTTACTGCTTTTGCCATTCTCACAGTTTCATCGGTGATTGTTTGGAGTTTCCGCTGGGTCATGCTTGGAATCCTTTTGTTGCTGTTGGCGATAAAAGGAACCGTTTCTCTTAACCGCAAAAAACCGTATAACAAAAAATATAAAACCTCTGCTATTGTGTGGAAATCGATTGTAATGATTTTAGCGTTCGTTTTTGCACTTGCGCCTGCAGTTGTTTTTCCGCAGCATAAATCACCAAAATTGAGCGGTCACTATAAAGTCGAAACCGCTGCTTACACATATATTGATGAAAACCGAATAGAGGAATTCACCGACAAGGGGGATAACAGATTTTTGAATGTGGAATTTTGGTATCCGAAAAATGCAGATTATAACCTTGAAGTCAGCGATATGAATAAAAAAGACATTTACACAAAAGAAGAATTGTACGGAGCGATTCAAATGTGGATGAAGCTCCGGACGGATGATATGAATTTCGTCATTGATACGATCCTTCAAAAAGCTAAAAGTGACAACGACATCATTTATCAACATATCAATACTGAGAAAATTGGAGTGTCGGGCACTCAATGGGCGGGGCGGCTAGCGTTTGGCTGGGCAGAGAACGTAATGATATTAGTGCAATTGTCAATATTGATGCCCCTTTCTTTAGTGACCTTGTGTATAAGAAAGAAGTCGATGATTTTGTAGCAAGAAACGAAGCCTTTTCGGCCCCTCTCCTTAATATTTATTCTGACGATGTATGGAAACAGCTTGATAGCAACTCCAACTATGTTGCCAACAAGCCAAATAATGAAAACTTCAAAGAAGCATATTCGGTTCATTTTAAAGGCGCAAAAGATTTAAGCTTGACCGATTTACCGCTTTTCTCCCCCATCCTTTCAACCATTCTGCAAAGAGGAAAAGCAAACATTGATCCATATTATTGTATCGAAACTGAAAATAAACTCATTCTTCAATTTTTTGATACCAAGTTAAAGGGGATTGGCGATTTCAGGCCTAAAGAGACATACTGATTGTTAGCCAATCGAGGTTATAATTTATTGGAATTTATTCCAAAGTAATCTCTGGAGGGAAACTATACTTTGCATGCAAACTGGTTTCAAATTAGACTATGGCGCGAATCACAGCCTTGCACGCCATACAAACCGATTTTAGATAAGACTTTGACGCGAATCCAGGACTTGTGCGTCATGCAAACCGATTTTTAAACAAACTTTGGCGCGAATAACAGCCTTGCGCGCCATACAAACCGATTTTGGGTAAGACTTTGACGCGAATCCAGGACTTGTGCGTCATGCAAACCGATTTTTAAACAAACTTTGGCGCGAATCATAGCCTAACGAGTCATACAAACCAATTTTGGATAAGACTTTGACGCAAATCCAGGACTTGTGCGTCATGCAAACCGATTTTTAAACAAACTTTGGCGCGAATCACAGCCTTGCACGCCATACAAACCGATTTTAGATAAGACTTTGACGCAAACAACGACGATCCCTAAAATCAGGGGCTCTTTTTTTATTTTATTTTCGTGAAATACTAAATAAAAGCGCTTGCATAAATGAAAAGTTCAGTTATAATACTTGTATACAAGTATACTTACACTTTAAAGAAGGTGAATATATGGCTGAATCAACGGAATTTTTATATCCCGAAAAGTGGCTATCGAGAGCCTCAGCAGGAGACCGCGTAGCCTGTGAGCTCAGAATGAGGATTATTTCCGGCATTCTTGAAAGCGGTACCGTTCTTTCGGAAAATAAATTAGCCGCGGATTTTAATGTGAGCCGTTCCCCCATTCGTGAAGCATTAAAAATTTTGGCCTCTGAAAATATTATTCGTTTGGAAAGAATGGGTGCCGTTGTTGTTGGTTTAGGGGAAAAAGAATATTCAGAAATTTATGATGTACGGATCCTTATCGAATCGTTTGTATTTGAACGGCTTGTAAGAATGGATACGGAAGAATTGGTCATGGAACTTAGTAAAATCGTGGAAATGATGAAAGTCGCTATAAAATACCGGGATGCGGATGAGTTTTCCTATCAAGATGTTTTATTCCACGAAACAATTATTCGCTCCATCAATCATTCCTACATCCGGATGATTTGGGATAATTTAAAACCGGTAATGGAAAGTTTGATTCTTCTATCTATGCGCAATCGTTTTAAAGAAAACGCTGAAGACTTTACACGGGTCATCAACAATCATCAACTTTATATTGATGCGATCAAATTAAAAGACCGAGACCTTATGATTCAGTCATTCCATCAAAACTTTGATGATGTGCAAGAGAAAGTGGAAGACTTATATATGGCGCAACAGATGCTTTCCAAAGGAGTCGAACAACAAAATGACTAACTATATGTTAGGAGTAGACATCGGTACTACTAGTACAAAAGCTGTTTTGTTCACAGAAACAGGAGATGTCATTCAGCAAGAAAATATAGGATATCCCCTTTATACACCGGATATCTCAACAGCAGAACAAAACCCGGAAGAAATTTTCCAAGCTGTTTTGGAAGCCATTTTAAAAATAACGAAACGGCATTCTGATAAGAAACTATCATTTATTTCATTTAGCAGTGCAATGCATAGTGTAATTGCGATGGATGAACACCACCAGCCGCTGACCCCTTGTATCACTTGGGCGGACAATCGAAGTGAAGCATGGACCAAAAAAATTAAAGATGAATTAAATGGACATGAAGTATACAAACGAACCGGAACGCCTATCCACCCAATGTCACCACTTTCCAAAATCACTTGGATTGTGAATGAACACCCGGAGATTGCAGCCAGAACTAAAAAGTACATTGGGATTAAGGAATATATTTTTAAAAAGTTTTTTCATCAATATGTGGTCGACCATTCCCTCGCTTCAAGCATGGGGATGATGAACCTAAAAAAATTGGATTGGGATGAAGAAGCTCTATCCATCGCTGGCATCACGCCTGGCCAACTATCTGAACTCGTCCCTACTACCAAAGTTTTTACCAACTGTGACCCTGATTTGGCAAAACAGATTGGCATTGATCCGCAAACCCCTTTTGTCATTGGGGCAAGTGATGGCGTCCTGTCGAATCTTGGTGTAAACGCTATCCGAAAGGGCGAAATTGCCGTCACGATTGGGACGAGTGGTGCGATTCGAACCATTATTGACAAACCGCAAACAGATGAAAAAGGAAGAATATTTTGTTATGCGTTGACCGAAAATCATTGGGTGATTGGCGGCCCTGTTAACAATGGCGGCATAGTCCTTCGCTGGATCCGCGATGAGCTTGCCTCTTCAGAGGTAGAAACAGCAAAAAGACTAGGCATTGATCCATATGAAGTATTAACCAAAATAGCTGAACGTGTACGGCCAGGCGCTGATGGTTTGTTATTCCATCCTTACCTCGCCGGCGAACGGGCGCCGTTATGGAATCCAGATGTACGCGGCTCATTTTTTGGCTTAACGTTGTCACATAAAAAAGAACATATGATTCGCGCAGCTTTAGAAGGAGTTATTTACAATTTATACACTGTGTTTTTAGCCTTAACCGAATGCATGGATGGCCCCGTAACCCGAATCCAAGCAACCGGAGGTTTCGCAAGGTCTGATGTTTGGCGGCAAATGATGTCGGATATTTTCGAATCGGAAGTCGTGGTTCCTGAAAGCTATGAGAGTTCGTGCTTGGGTGCGTGTATTTTAGGATTGTATGCGCTTGGGAAAATTGATTCCTTTGAGATCGTTTCTGAAATGATCGGCAGTACTCACCTGCACACGCCCAATGATGAAGCAGTAAAAGAATACAGGAAATTGCTTCCAATATTTATTAATCTATCAAGAGTGCTAAAAAGTGAGTATACGGAGATTGCAAAGTACCAAAGAGGTTTACTAAATACGACCAATTAAGCAGGGGGAATTAAAATGCCATTAGTTATTGTCGCAATAGGAATTGTCGCATTATTACTCTTAATCATGGGCTTAAAGTTAAACACATTTATTTCATTAATCATTGTATCGTTTGGGGTTGCTTTGGCACTTGGCATGCCGCTAGACGAAGTTGTTAAAACGATTGAGGCCGGATTAGGCGGAACCCTTGGCCATATCGCATTGATCTTTGGACTTGGCGCGATGCTTGGTAAGTTAATCGCTGATTCTGGCGGTGCCCAGCGAATTGCCATGACCCTTGTGAATAAATTCGGTACGAAAAATACTCAGTGGGCTGTATTAGTTGCTTCATTCGTTATCGGTATTGCGTTATTTTTTGAAGTCGGACTAGTATTATTGATTCCAATTGTGTTTGCAATCTCAAGAGAATTAAAGGTTTCTATTTTGTCTCTAGGGATTTCAATGACAGCAGCTTTATCGGTTACACACGGTTTCTTGCCGCCGCATCCGGGGCCAACTACGATTGCCGGGGAATTTGGGGCAGACATTGGTGAAGTGTTACTTTATGGATTTATCATTGCTATACCTACAGTCATTTTGGCTGGACCTGTATTTACGAAAATTGCTAGAAAACTTGTTCCTGATTCATTTACAAAAATGGGCAACATTGCTTCATTAGGTGAACAAAAAACATTTAAACTTGAAGATACACCTGGGTTTGGCATCAGTGTATTCACTGCTTTACTCCCTGTTATCTTAATGTCCATTGCGACCATTATTACTTTAATGCAAAAAACAATGGGCTTTGAGGGAAATGCCTTACTAGACGCAATCCATTTTATCGGTGAAGCTGGTACCGCTATGCTGCTCTCCCTACTATTCGCTGTTTATTCAATGGGGATCGCAAGGAAGATTCCAATGAAGAATGTCATGGAATCTTGCACACAAGCCATTTTGCACATTGGTATGATGCTGTTAATTATCGGCGGCGGCGGAGCCTTCAAACAAGTATTAATCAACGGCGGTGTTGGTGACTATGTCGCTGAATTATTCAAAGGAACTGCATTGTCTCCAATTTTACTTGCCTGGATCATCGCTGCTATCTTACGTATTGCGCTAGGTTCTGCAACTGTTGCAGCCTTAACTACAGCTGGTTTGGTCATTCCAATGTTAGGCCAATCAGACGTAAACCTTGCGCTAGTCGTACTAGCAACAGGAGCGGGAAGTTTAATTGCTTCACATGTTAACGACGCTGGTTTCTGGATGTTTAAAGAATACTTCGGTTTAAGTATGAAAGAAACTTTTGCAACCTGGACGTTACTGGAAACGGTTATTTCAGTAGCTGGATTAGGATTTGTATTATTACTAAGTTTATTTGTATAAGCATTTCAGGCAGTAAATCCCCTATCTTTTTTAAGTGTGGGGTTTTACTGTCTATTAATCTAATAGTAGGAGCAGGATAACATGTTAAATACAATAGGTGTCATTGGTTTAGGAGTAATGGGCAGCAACATCGCTTTAAATATGGCTAGTAAAGGTGAACAAGTTGCAGTTTACAATTATACAAGAGATTTAACCGACGAGCTTGTTGGGAAATTGAATGGAGAATCAATCCAACCATACTTTACAGTTCAAGATTTTGTTCAGTCCCTCGAAACGCCAAGAAAGGTTTTTTTAATGGTGACCGCAGGTAAACCGATTGACTCCGTAATCGAAGCGTTAATCCCTCATCTTGAAGCAGGCGATATCATCATGGACGGCGGTAACTCCCATTACGAAGATACGGAGCGCAGATATGATGAGTTGAAGGAAAAAGGAATCGGTTATTTAGGAATCGGGATTTCTGGCGGTGAGATCGGGGCATTACAAGGACCCTCCATTATGCCTGGCGGAGATAAAGACATCTATGAAAAAGCAGCTCCGATTTTTACAAAAATCGCGGCCCAAGTGAATGGAAACCCTTGCTGCACGTATATCGGCCCAAAAGGAGCCGGTCATTTTGTAAAAATGGTCCATAACGGGATCGAGTATGCAGATATGCAATTAATCGCGGAAGCCTATACGTTTTTAAGAGAAAGACTACACCTATCGGTTGATGAAATTGCCTCTATCTTTGAAACGTGGAATCAAGGTGAACTGAAAAGTTATTTGATCGAAATTACCGCAGAAATTTTGCGCAAAGAAGATGAATTGACAGGTTTGCCGCTAATCGATGTCATCTTGGATAAGGCCGGCCAAAAAGGCACAGGTAAATGGACAAGCATCCAAGCGATTGATAACGGCATACCAGCATCCATTATTACCGAGTCGCTATTTGCCCGTTACATATCGGCTTTAAAAGAGGAACGGGTTCATGCGGAGGGGATTTTAACAGGACCGGCTAATTCTCAGAACCATTTAGATAAAAATGAGTGGATAGACTACATCAGACAAGCATTATATATGGGAAAAGTGTGCGCCTACGCCCAAGGATTTACTCAATTTAAAATGACTTCCGAACTTTACGGATGGAATTTGCCTCTAAAGGACATTGCGCTTATTTTCCGCGGAGGTTGTATCATTCGCGCAGATTTTTTAAATGTCATAAGCGAAGCCTATCAAGAACAGGCAGATCTTGCGAATTTATTAATTTCGCCATACTTTGCAGAAAGAGTGCAAGACTATCAAATGGGGCTGCGTAAAGTTGTCTGCGAAGGAATCAATGCTGGTATTTCATTCCCTTGTTTAAGTGCTTCCCTTAGCTATTACGATAGTTATCGAACAGGTATCTCGAATGCGAATCTTTTGCAAGCACAACGTGATTATTTTGGCGCCCATACGTATGAACGACGTGATTTGGCAGGAGTTTTTCATACCAACTGGCAATGATGACTATTTTACTAAGGAAAACGGGTTGAGTTTGGACAAAAAATAGCCCGGTTCAAATATATCGGAAGATTTTACAACTATATAAAATCAATTTAATTTTCGTACATTGCCGTTGATTTGCGCTTCACAAAGGAAAGCTTCAGAGAATAATCATCGCAGGGACAGGCGGTTTTTGCCTGTCACGAGGCACTTCGCTTTCCGCGGGGCGTCAGTGGAGCCTCCTCGGCGCTTTAGCGCCTGTGGGGTCTCCACCTTGCCGCTACGTCCCGCAGGACAAATAGCTTCCTCGAATGGGCTTTGCACGAAGGAAATGCGTAGCATTTTCGAGGAGTCTTCGTGCCTTCCGCTCCAATCAACTGATGTTATATTCTTTAATTTAGCCTATATATATCAATAAATTTTTGAGTATATCAGAAAATTTCATTGGGATATCAATAAATTTTTCGTTTTATCCGAGTCTGTCAAATTTCCGTCACAATTCCCCTTCCCTTCAGGAACGGAAATGAACCGGCAAGCGCCAACACATACAGAAAAAGACACCAAAGGAAGAGGTACTCACTCCTCTTCCTTCCTTTACTTATTTCAACCGCAATCCAACTAACCTGTTATTCCCAGCCATAGTACCCGCAAACGACATATCCGACTGCTTTTGCTGCGACAATAAGCGCATCTTCATCAATATCGAATTTCGGATGGTGATTGAAGTAAGGTTTTTCGACACCTTTTGGAATTGCGCCAATGTAAAAGAAGCAGCCAGGGATTTTTTCTAAATAGTAGGCAAAGTCTTCAGATGGTGACATCATTGGGTATTCCATCACCTGCTTAATATCCGGGTCATTCGCCGCTTCAAGACTTGCCTTCACTTGTTCGGTAACCTGTGGGTCATTATATAATGGCGGATAATCAGAGGTATAAGTTAACTCACATTTCACATCAAATTTGACTTCGACCCCACTGACAATACGGCGGACTTCTCTTTCAATGATCTCTTTTGTTTCCCCATTCATATAACGAATGTCACCCTCAAGTTCGACCCGATCTTTAATGACATTAAATGTGCCTTTCCCGTCAAAAGAACCGATTGTGATTACGCCCATATCAAACGGATTGATTCTGCGGCTAATCACTGTTTGAATTGCGGTGACAAAATAGGAACCGGCGACAATTGCGTCATTTGCCATATGCGGGGATGAACCATGGCCGCCTACGCCTTGGATTCCTAATTTAAAATACGACCTGCCGGCCATCGAGAAACCGCTGTGGTAACCTATAACACCGGGTGGATGCATTGGAAGTAGATGAATCCCAAAAATATTGTCTACATCGTCCAAGATTCCGGATTCTACAATGCTCTTTGCTCCTCCTGGCGGTTCTTCTTCGGCGTGCTGGTGGATAATTTTAATCGTGCCAGGCAATTCGTCTTTTAATTGAATCAGGCAATCAGCAAGGACTAATAAATATGCGGTATGCCCATCATGGCCGCATGCATGCATAATGCCTTCATTTTTCGATTTAAAGGGAAGCCCCGTTTCTTCAACGATTGGTAGAGCGTCAAAATCAGCCCGGAGGCCAATTGTTTTTCCTTGTTTTCCTCCCTTAATCGTCACGATGATTCCATAGCCATTCCCAACATTTGATTGGACTTCTACGTCTTTTCCTTTATAGAAATCCAAAATATATTGGGCTGTTTTTTCTTCTTTAAAAGATAATTCGGGGTTTTCATGTAAATGGCGGCGAATCTGAATCATTTCCTCTTTACGGGCTTCCAGCATCTCCATTAGTCGCTTTTTCATGATTATTCCCTTCCTTTTTCCATGCTCCGGCTCTACTCTAGCCCATAATAGCTGCAAACGACTTGTCCAACCGCTTTCGCGGCGACAATCAGGCAATCCTCATCAACATCAAATTTCGGATGATGATTGAAATAGGCGTTCTCAACCCCTTTTGGTTTACAGCCAATATAAAAGAAGCAGCCCGGTATTTTTTCTAAATAGTAAGCAAAATCCTCAGAACCGGAGAGCATTGGGTATTCGCCAACTTCCTTAATATCTGGGTCATTCATGTTTTCCAGCGCGGCAACGACATCTGCGGTCACTTTCGGATCATTGTATAGCGGCGGATAATCGAACGTATAATCAAGCGTACATTTAACGTCAAATTCGACTTCAATCCCTTTGACGATCCGCTCTACTTCTTTGGCGATTAACTTTTGATTTTCAACGGTCATATAACGCACATCACCTTCAAGCTCCACGCTGTCTTTAATTACATTGAAGGTTCCTTTGCCGTCGAATGAGCCGATGGTTACGACGCCGTGATCAAACGGATTGAGCCGGCGGCTGATGACTGTTTGAACAGCCGTAACAAAATAGGCGGAAGCGACAATTGCATCATTGGCCATGTGCGGGGAAGAACCATGGCCGCCAACACCTTGTATGACCAATTTAAAAAAGGATCTTCCGGCAAGTGAATAACCACTATGGTAGCCGACATATCCCGCAGGATGGGTAGGGAAAATGTGAATGCCATAAATATTTTCTACATCGTCCAGCACCCCCGATTCGACAATGCTTTTTGCACCTCCGGGAGGTGTCTCCTCTGCGTGCTGGTGAATAATTTTAATCGTACCAGGAAGTGAGTCCTTTAATTGAATCAGACAATCGGCAAGGATGAGTAAGTAGGCGGTATGGGCATCATGTCCGCATGCATGCATGACGCCTTCATTTTTTGATTTAAATGGGACATCTGTTTCTTCCACAATCGGAAGGGCATCAAAATCGGCGCGAAGAGCGATCGTTTTTCCCGCCTTGCCTCCTTTAATGGTCACAATGATTCCATATCCGTTCCCTACATTTCTTTGTACCTCAACATCCTTCCCCTCGTAAAAATCTACAATATATTGGGCTGTTTTTTCTTCTTTAAAGGACAGTTCAGGATGTTCATGCAAATAGCGGCGAATTTCAATCATTTCATCTTTCCGTGCTTCCAACATTTCCATTAATTCTTTTCTCATGTCCTTGGTCTCCTTCCATTTAGTAGAACTTGCAGCGCCACAATTCGTGGCGCGCAAGCTTAAAATTATTCCGTTACAGGGGTCGGCTGCCCTGTCGGCCGGACTGATTTTTCACCTTTTTTTCCACCTTTTTTACCTGGAATAAAAGCTAGGATGGAAAGTAATGAAAGAACCGCAAAGACAACATTTGTTATAATTCCCGCTGCTGCCGCCGATTCCAAGCTTGCAACTGAATTAACCCCACTATATACAGCTGTTGAAATGGCCACACCGAATGATCCGCCAAGGGAACTTGCCATTTTATATAACCCGGAAGCTTCTCCTATCTTATTACCCGGTGCACTCGAAACCGCGGTATCTGTTGATGGGGTTGCGTAAATTCCAAGCCCGATCCCGAAAGTAGCAAATCCGATGAAAACGACAACTGTATACACAAATCCTGGCAGGAACGTTAATCCCATGACTGCTACACCAATAGCCGTTAAAATTGAACCCCAAACCATCGGTGCTTTTGCGCCGGCTCTTTGCAATATTTTTTCACCTACGCGAATCATCGCGAGTACTGCCACTAGATAGCCTAGTGATAACATCCCTGCTTGGAATGAGGTAAATCCGCGTCCAACTTGAATATACGTATTCGCAATCACAAGCGTTCCCGCAACGGCATTTAATAAGAAGTTAGAAATCGTCGCGCCTGAATATGGTTTATTTTTGAACAAAGAAAAATCAATTAAAGCATGTTCTTTCTTTTTCTCCACGCTTATGAAAATAATTAAGCCAATGATAAAGACTGCTACAAGGCCTAAGGTTAATGGGCTTGTCCAGCCGAAATCTTTTCCGCGCGTGATGACAAGGTTTAAGGCAAGCATCGTGACGATAAAAATCGCCAGTCCACCAAAGTCAAAGTTGAATTTACCTGACTCTTCTCCTTTACTTTCCGGAGTATCTTTAATCAGCCACATGGCGAGCAGGGCAAAAACAATTGAAAAGATGAAAATCCATCTCCACCCCAAATAAGTAGCGATAGCACCGCCAGCAAAAGAACAAACTCCTGATCCCCCCCAAGATCCGATGGACCAGTAACTCAATGCGCGCTGACGCTCAGCTCCTTCGAAATACTCTTTCATTAACGCAATTGTGGCAGGCATAATACATGCACCTGAGAGTCCTTGAATGACACGTCCAATAATTAAAAGAGCTGCTCCGTTTGCAAGAATTAAACAAAGCGACCCAATGATGCTGAAAATTAATCCTAAATAGGTTAGTTTCTTTCGACCAACCTTATCAGCAATTCCGCCGGCAGCCACGATAAACATCCCAGAGAATAATGCAGTCAAACTAATGCCGACATTCACCATCCCAAATGATATACCTAAATCCTTTTGAACCGCTGGAACGACGTTAACCATTGACTGGGCAAACAGCCAAAACGTAATAACCCCAAACACTATTCCAATGATCAATTTATTGGTCCCTTTATAACTAGCTTCCATGATGAACCTCCTTTTATAGCATCCCTTTATTTATTTTTAAAAATAATGAATCCTAGTGAGTAATATTTGAATTTATGATTGCCTCTATTCATGAAAATAAAAAAGGGTGCCTGCCATTCCCGAATCATATCAATGAATACATGACATGATCCGGGTAATGACAGGCACAAACTTAAGCTGAAGCTGCTTATTTATGATATAATAGTTTGGTTATGTATCTGCATCATGGAGGTATCACAATTGAAATTAAATAAAGGCATTCTCTATATATTAATCGGTGCTTCGTTTTTTGGCTTTACACCGATATTTGCTAAATTGGGGTTTAGCAACGGCTACTCACTTGGCCAAATCAATATTGTTCAAATGTTGATTTCCTCGTTCTTATTGTGGTCTCTTGCGCTCTTGAAACCATCTAGTTTTAAAGGACTTACTAAGAGGAATATTCTTCAGATAATGATGATCGGCTGTTTTATCGGTTTAACAAGTATCTTTTATTATGGTGCATTAAAGTATCTGCCTGCTTCTTTAGCCATCATTTTAATGTTCCAATTCGTCTGGATTGGTATCATATTAGAATGGATTTTTAGCAAAATCAAGCCCGCTCCTGTAACAATCATGTCCATCATCCTCATTTTAATAGGGGTTGTTTTTGCTTCGAATGTGTTTCATGGGGACATCCAGGGTCTTCCAGTGAAAGGTTTCATGTTTGGGATTTTATCCGCATTCACCTATGCCGGATTTATTTTTTGCAGTGGAAAGGTCGCTGTAAATGTCGATTCGCGGATTCGAAGCGCTTTAATGGTGACAGGATCCTTGATTTTAGTGCTGATCCTGTTTATGGGGGAAATTCCATCTGTACTTCCGTTGGAGAAAAACCTGTTAACGACTGGAATTGGCGTTTCGTTATTCGGATCAGTTCTTCCTCCGCTATTTTTTGCAGTGGGCATGCCGTTAGTTTCCGGAGGCATCGCCAACATTTTAACATCGATTGAACTGCCTATCGCAATTGTTTCGGCGAGCATTATTTTGTCAGAAACGGTCACGCCGCTTCAGTGGTTAGGCACAGCAATTATCCTAGCAGCAATTGCATTTAATGAACTCGGACCGAACCTGTTCCGAATTAGAGAGCCTTTTCCCGAACAAAACGAGCATCTGAATCATTGATAGAAAAATTGCCTGTCACTCACCTAGTTTTGTCGAAAATGATTCGACAAAATGTAGGTAATGGCAGGCACTTGTTTTATGTTTCACGATATTTTCTGATCATCTCGAGATATTGCGTATCCCCTAGCCCAAGATGTTGGAATTCTACAATTAATTTCGTTACAAGCTCTGCTTCTGGCATATGCTGGTGCTTTTTAATAGTGCGAATAAGGTCACTATCATCTTTAAGATAAGCTAAATACAATTCGATTCCGTTTTTTAATACGTCTGGAAAAATGGATTCGGGGGATTTTTTTTGAATCAAAACTTGTTTGTAAATTGGATCATATCCCTCTGCTTTCAAGCTAAAACTTTCCTTACGTTCATACTTATCCCCGACTATATGCAGTTCAATAGACCCCATATAACCCGTCTGGTCCAACCAGGCTAGGATTGTCAGAATATTGATCTGACAAAACATATCTCCATCAAACCATAAGAAAAGATGAGTATAATTTTTGCAAAAGAGGGGTTTCAATGGTTTTAGCGTGATGTCAGTATATTGTTCAGTTGTAACGTGATGAACCTTAGCCCGTGTTTCGGTGAATTGAGGAGAAAATAAATCGTCACACGTGTCTCCATAACACATCGCCTCGTTAAAGGGAATCATCCATTCTTCTTCGAGAAATTGTGTCTTTTTAAAATGGTCATACATAACCTGTCCATTTAAAATATGTAAGGTGTTTTTTTGAGTCATATAACTAGCTCCTTTGAGTACTGCCTCTTTATATATACCAATTAACCGGAGTTGTTCATTTGGCTGTTGATTTCCGCTTCGGGTACACTCTTTCCGCGGGGCGTCAGTGGAGCCTCCTCGGCGCTTAAAGCGCCTGCGGGGTCTCCACCTTGCCGCTTCATCCCGCCGGAGTCGGTACCCTTCGCTCCAATCAACGTAATTAAAATAAACATACTCCTATAACACAGCCTTAATAAAAAGCATAGCCAGCTATTCCTCTAGCTGGCCTCATCCTACACAGACAATGTCTATATTAGCATCTGACATTCTTTTCGACTATTCCTTATTTCATTTCTATTCGTTTAGGTATGCCCAGGCGTATTGAGCATAGAGTTCTGCGCCAGTTGCAAGGGCGTCTTCGTCAATGTTGAATTTGCCGTGATGGTGGGCCCATTGAGTGTCTTTTTCAGGGTTGCCGCTGCCAACAAGGGCAAAGCTGCCAGGAGCCTTCATCATGTATTCACTAAAGTCCTCGGCGCCCATGGTTGGCTTTTCATGATAGATGACCTCCGCACCAAATGCTTCAGCGGCTGTTTTTTGCACGAGTTTTGCACTCTCTTCATCGTTGATGACAGCCACGGTGCCATACGTGTACTCTACCTCCGCCGTTGCTCCATAAATTGCTGCTACTTGTTCCGCGTAGTTTCGCAGCTGCTGTTCAATATGGTCCTTCACCGTCGGATCGAAACAGCGTACAGTTCCCTCTATCACAGCATTTTCAGCAATGACATTGAATCTTGTCCCGACCACCATTTTCCCGACAGTTAACACAGCTGGCTGCTGTGGGTCAATTGTCCTCGATACGACTGATTGAACATTCATCACAAAAGAGGAAGCAACGACCGCTGCATCAATACAATCATGCGGGATGGCCCCGTGGCCGCCCTTCCCTTTAAAGGTGACGGTAAATAGATCTGCGGATGCAAAGGATGGGCCTGGCGTACAGGAAACAGTTCCTGTCGGCATCTGTGACCAAATATGGATACCGAAAACATTGTCCACTCCGTCCATTGCTCCCTGTGATACCATTGCTTTCGCTCCAGCTGCTATTTCCTCGGCCGGCTGGAAAATCAAACGGACATTGCCCGGCAATTCTTCTTTGATTTCATTTAGCGCTTTAGCGGCAATGAGCAGCATCGCCGTATGGGCGTCATGTCCACATGCGTGCATCTTTCCCTCTTCTTTTGATGCATAGGGCAAATCCTTATTTAATTGTTCAACTGTCAAGGCATCCATATCGGCTCTTAACGCAACGGTTTTACCCGGATTTCCCCCTTCGATGGTCGCAATAACCCCTGTTGGTTTTGTCTTACGATAAGAGATTCCCAGGTTCTCAAGGTATTCACAAACAAAGGCCGTAGTCTTAAATTCTTCAAAGGATAATTCCGGTTCACTGTGGAACTTTCTGCGTAACTCAATTAATTCCTCATTGTACGCTTGAATCGCTTTCGCTAATTTTGCATGGATCACTTTTATTCTGCCTCCGTTAATGTCTTAGCTGCTTCATATAAAATAGCTGTTGCGTTTGCAATTTCTTTGGCGTCCGACCATTCCTCCGGACAGTGGCTTAGTCCGTTCTTGCTTGGAATAAACAACATGGCTACATCGGTCACCTCGGACATGACCATCGCATCATGGCCTGCCCCGCTGTTTATCGAACAGTATGGAAGGTTCAACTCACTGCATTTCTCTTTAAAAAGTGAAATGATTTCTTGATTCATGGCCTTTGGCGGCATATATAATTGCTGCTGCACAGATGTCTCGATTCCATTTCCATTATAGGCTTCGATCAATCCAATGACCTCCTCGACTGCATGAAGGACGTGCTCTTCTTTTCCTGACCGTATATCGACCGTGAATACGACCTTATCAGGAATCACATTTGCCCCATTTGGCCAAACGTTCAAGCGGCCGGTGGTAATGACGGTTCCTTCCCCTTCACTAGAGGCGATCTCGGGGAACCGGGCAATCATGTTGGCTGCCGCAACTAATGCATCCGCGCGGCGGTTCATTGGGGTCGTGCCCGCATGCCCAGCCTGCCCTTTAACTGTCACTTCTAATTGGGTTAACCCGACAATGGCCTCTACCATTCCTATAGGAATTCCCTTTTCTTCAAGGATAGGTCCTTGTTCAATGTGCAATTCCAGGAAGGCCTTCATCGTTTTTGGGTCTCTTTTTTTCGAAAGAGAAGGGTCGAGGCCGATTCTCTTCATCGCTTCCTCCGTTGTCACCCCATCTTTATCTTGTAACCTCAGAAACTCTTCCTCGCCCAACAGACCGACGATTCCCCTCGAGCCCATCAGGCCCCCGCCAAATCTCGTTCCTTCTTCTTCTATCATGGCAACGACTTCTAACGGATATTTGGGTTTGAGCCTATTTTTCAAAAACAGACCAGCAACCTCGAGTGCGGCCACCACTCCGGTAGGACCGTCGTAGGACCCGCCGTTTGGTACTGAATCAAAATGAGAACCGATCAGCACACTCGGTGCATCCTTTAACGTACCTTCCACCCTGCTAAAAATATTGCCTAGACCATCTTCTCTTACTTCAAGACCATATTCCCTCATTTTTTCCTTCAGATATTCGCGGGCTTGTAAGTCCTCTTTGCTATAGGTCAGCCTCGTTGTCCCTTTGCCCGGGGTAGCGGTAAATTGACTAAGTGCCTCGATATGCTTTTCAATTCGTTCCTGTAAACCTATCAATGCTTTCCCCTCCAATTACTTCAAGAATCCAACAAAGATGCCGGCCAAGATGACTGAGACAATCGTAACTGTTATAAAACCACCAACCAGCATCGGCGGCAGCATATGGCTTGTCAGCATGTCTCTTTCTTTTTCGTCATCCGTTAACGACTTTATGACTTCATTGGTAATAATATAATCAGCTGGAAACCCATACAGGGCGGTTAGGGAAACAGCGAATGCCATATGCTTGCTTACCTTTAAAATCTTTCCGGCGATAAAGGAGAAAATATACATCCCGATCACGGCCAAAATAATCGTGCCGACCAGCGGGTATACAATTTCGAGCATCATACTTGGTGTTGCTTGTTTTAAGCCGTCAAAAATAAACAGCATCAGTACCATTAATGCCATGCCAAAGCCATTGGCTTTTTGTAAGACCTGTCTTTCCAAAAAGCCTGCACTTGAAGCAATCACCCCAAACAATAAACACAGAACAAACGGGCTGATGGAAACAACCGGTGCTGCCAAGGCCGAAACCAAATAGGCAAGATAAGCTACAAGCGCAAGCCTAAACAGCTTAAAGAAATCGGTGTTATATTTTTCTGGCAAGTTTTTAACAAGATTAAATTTCGGTTTGGCTGTCTCTGAAGCGGCAGCCACCTCTGACTGTGCAGTTTCTTGCTCTTTATAGGCGGTCATCTGTCCGCTGCGATAGAGGGTTAACAGCCTTTTCCCTTCTTTCTTTAATACGACTGAGGTGATTGGATAACCGGCAAACCCTTGCGCAACATAGATGACGATGGCAAAAACGGAAAGGGAAGTAAGGCCTGCTTCTCTCGCACCTTCAGACATGATAAGAGCGGATACGACTCCACCCACTAAAGGAGGAATCGCGACAACAACTGTCTTAAACCCAAAAATAAGACTTCCCACTGTCATTAAGATGGCGATAATACCAACAATTCCAAAAAGAGCTATAACGATTGTTTTCCACTGTTTTTTTAATTCTTTAAGGGATAATAATGTACCCATGTTAGTGATGAGTAAATACATCATCATAGTAGCCACTACAGGCGGTACACCTGCTATGGAGACAATGTCTTTCGGGAAGAACGTCCAATAACCTGCTAGGAATAGGACGGCACAGACAAACATGGACGGTACCCAGGCTTTCGTCCGTACAGCAACTAAGTCCCCAATCAACAGGATGCCTACAATAATCACTAGCGCCAGCATTTGTGACATAAGCTCACTTCTTTCTCTAAGAGGTTTAGTATATTTAGTGTTACGAAAAATAATGTAATAGTAGAATAATAGTATAATTGGACTGTTCAGTCAATTTTAAATTTTTCTATTTTTTAAGGGTAATCGCTTTCATTGTTGAATCGTATAGGGTTTGAAAGTTTTGCTTTTACAGTTTTGCAAAAAGTTTTTAAGAATAACAAAACAACCCCTCTCCAACCAAAATAGAGGGTGCTGTTCCCTTTTCTTAAAAAAAAATAGATCTGGCACCTACAAAAGGTGCCAGATCATTTTAAGATATTCGACATGAAGTTTTATACCAATTAAGCTGTCAAGTCACCCTTCGGTCCAAAAAACTCGTAGTGGATTTTGTCTTCTTTTACATCTAATTCTTTTAAGGAACGGTAGATGGCCTTCATGAATGGAGTCGGGCCACAGAAATAGAAATCCGCCTCTTGAATTTGTACATTTTCCTCCAACCACATTTTAGTTACATAACCTTCAACGTCAAAGCTGCCATTTTGACGGTCTTCTTCTGTGGGCGAATCATAAAAAACAAAAGAGTTTACGTTTTCTTTTTCGGCGATGACATTTACTTCATCACGTAAAGCATGGACGTTGCTATTTTGAGCGGCATGAATAAATGTAACCTCCCGCTCCGGCTGAACCTCAACCACAGTATTTAACATACTCATCATCGGAGTTAGTCCAACACCGCCGCTGATCAATACGACTGGTGTTTTCTTCTGCAAATCTAAGACAAAGTCCCCGGCTGGTGCGCTGATTTTTAGCTCGTCCCCTTCCTTCACATGTTCATGAAGATAATTGGACACTTTGCCATCTGGATTTTCAGGACTTGTTTCCCGTTTTACGCTAATGCGATAGTGGTTTCTTCCTGGCGCATCGGAGAGACTGTACTGCCGAACATGGGTAAATTCCTCACCAGACATCTCCAATTGAATGCTAATGTATTGGCCGGGCAGAAAATCAGCAATGGATTTATTATCCTTCGGTTTAAGGTAAAAGGATGTAATCACATTACTTTCATCCACTTTGCGGTCGACAATAAAGGAACGGTATCCACCCCAGCCGCCTTTCTGTGTGGCTGATTCTTCATACATCTGTGCTTCAATACTAATAAATGCATCGGCAATTACACCATACGCTTCGGTCCAAGCCTCAATGATTTCATCCGTTGCGGCATCACCAAGTACATCCTTGATTGCTAGGATGAGGTATTTACCGACAATTGGATAATGTTCCGGTTTAATCCCCAGGCTGCGATGTTTGTGGGCAATTTGCTTAACCGCTGGCAGAATGGCTTCAAGATGATCAATATACATCGCAGCAGCATACACCGCACCTGCAAGCGCCTTTTGCTGTTTGCCCTGTTTCTGGTTTGCATGGTTAAAAACATTCAATAACTCAGGATGCGCCCCGAACATTAACTCATAAAAGCGAGTTGTAATTTTTTCTCCATGCTGTTCTAAAACAGGTACAGTTGATTTTACAATGTCAATCTTATGTTGATTTAACAAACCAAACACTCCTTTGTTAACACTATATCTACGTTGTTTATTATAGAGAATGCTAACCAGGGACAGTGTGATTTAAATCACACCAAAACGAATGACTTACTATCTGTTTTCTAAGGCTGGTATCCTGATTCAAAGATAACCATTGAAGACATCCATCAAATCTGAAAGGTTCCTTATATTGCTATAGCTGACTCCTAAGATAGATGTTAATATAATGACATCCATCTAGAAGGAGCAAAAATATGAAACAAAACACATCATTTTCTACCTATGCCATCATTGGGACGATGCTGTTCGGAATGTTCTTTGGTGCAGGAAATTTAATTTTCCCGATTCAAATGGGGCAGCTCGCCGGCACAAATTTTTGGCCTGCTTTAATTGGCTTTCTTATTACGGCAATCGGTCTTCCATTTTTGGGGATATTAGCCTTTGGGTTATCGGCTAGTAGTGGACTGCGTCATTTAGCAAGCCGGGTCCATCCAGTATTTGGCGTTGCCTTCTCAATAGCGCTTTACTTAACCATTGGACCTTTTTTTGCCATTCCGCGGACAGCTACGGTGCCGTTCGTGGTCGGCTTTGAGCCTTATATCCACTCTGCCCATGGCAGTTTATATTTAGGAATCTTTAGTTTATTATTTTTTGCGATTGTCTATTATTTCTCTTTGAATCCAGCAAAAATAATCGACTATATCGGTAAATATTTAACTCCTGCATTTTTATTGTTTCTATTCTTATTAATCGTCATTGCCATTGTCAACCCAATGGGTCCATTCGATAAGCCAACTGGCGACTACAGCAGCTTAGCGTTTATGACGGGCTTTAAAGAGGGCTATAATACAATGGATGCTCTTGCATCCCTCGCATTCGGCATCGTCGTGATCCAGGCCATTAAGGGAAAAGGCATTACCAATACGAAGGAAATTGCCAAAGTCACTTGGAAATCAGGTATTTTCGCCATGGTCCTGATGATGCTCATTTACGGACTTATTACCTATATGGGGGCATCAAGCGTTTCGGCTATTGGATCCTACGATAATGGCGGGTTAATCTTCGCGGCAGTGGCCCAGCATTATTTCGGATCATTCGGAAATATTTTACTAGCCATTATTATTGTCCTCGCTTGTTTAAAGACGAGCATCGGACTTATTACGGCTTGCGGTGAGTTTTTCAATAAACTTTTTCCAAGAATCAGTTATAAATGGTTCGTTCTGCTGCTATGTCTTCTGTCATTTTGCATTGCCAACTTTGGGTTAACCAATATCATTCAATTTGCGGTTCCCGTCTTAATGTTATTGTATCCTTTAGCTATTGTTTTAATTTTATTATCCTTATGTTCACCCATCTTTGCCCATAAGCAGAGTGTATACGCAACCGCAATCTTCTTCACTTTTTGCGTTAGCTTCTTTGACGGCTACAGCTCGTTAGTCGCCAGTCTACCCGGTGCGTCTTTGTCTTTATTTGAATCCATAAAACTGTTCTATCAGCATTATTTACCGCTTTATGTGATTGGGCTTGGCTGGATGATACCTGCGCTAGTTGGTGCATTAATCGGTTTTTTCTGGCCAACGCGGGCGGCAAAAACAATTCAATAACCCTTGTTTGGAACCGGCTTATGCCGGTTCCTTTCTTTAATTTTACGCTCACTTATTGTGCGGCTGCTCACATCTCTGTAGTTCGTTTTTTTATCATTAAGGACATATTTTAAAAGGACAAATCCAGGAGACTATAAAAACATAAAAAACAGGATTTTCCAAAAACAGGACTATCCCATCTGTAAAAAACATGATTTAATGGAGTTGATTGGAAGAACTTGAAAGGGGTAGAGGCATGACAAACGAGGAGTTTGAATTACTGGTAAGAAAGCTTGAGAAAAAAGCGGAAGAGAATCCTGGGAGTTACCGTTTTAAGGTTCTTCTCTTAACGGCACTTGGCTACGGGTATATTTTACTCTCTCTTGCACTGGTTTTATTTTTTCTTACTATTTCAGTCCTGTATTTGGCAGACGGGCATTTTACGTTTGGCAGCTTAAAAGTATTGGCCATAACCGGGGGACTATCATTTTTCATTATTAAATCCCTTTTTGTTAAAATGCAGCTGCCCCAAGGGCATTATTTAAAGGAAAATGAAGCGCCTGAATTACAGAAAGCTATCTCGGATATTAGCAATAAGCTTAAAACACCTAAAATTCATGCGATTGTATTAGACGATGATTTTAATGCAGCTGTTTTACAGCATCATAAGTTTGGTTTGTTTGGTCCGAAGAAAAATATTTTGCTGATAGGAATTCCGCTGATGTCCAGTTTGACCCGGGAACAGTTCATCTCCGTATTAGCCCACGAGTTAGCACATATTTCACATTCAGACACGTCGTTCGGTGCGATGATTTACCGTGTGAGAATGACTTGGGCACAGCTTATGACATCCTTAGAAAAAAATGAACAATTTGGAACTTTCTTATTCCGGAAATTTATCCAATGGTTTTATCCTCGTTATTCGGCTCATACGTTTGTCATGGCCCGCCAGGAGGAATATGCTGCCGATGCCGCAGCTGCTAGGGTAACCTCTCCAGAAGCAGTCCGCGATACTTTATGTGCCATTTCAATTGGCGCGCAATACTACTATGAAGATTACTTTAAAGAGCTTTTCGAAGAAAGTTCAAAAAACAATGCAGTACCGCAGCCATACTCTCAGTTTTTCAATAAGTCACAAAGGCTCGATCCGGTAATTGCCAATTCATTTTTAAAAAATCAACTCGATAGGGAAAGCAGCGTATTCGATACCCACCCTTGCCTGACTGACCGGTTAAAGGCTATCGGGATGACTTCAAATATTCCAAAAAATGAGGAGTCGGCAGTTGACTATTTCTTTTCCAATCCGGAATCAATCCTGCAGCAATTCAATCAATCTTGGCTTGAATGGAATGGTGAAAAGTGGAACGACCATATTGCTTCCTATAATGAAGCAAAAAATAGATTGCAAGAATTAGAGAATCGTAAGGAGCTTGATCTCCAAGGAAAATTCGATAAAGCAGTTCTGGTCCGCCAACTTGTTGGCAATGAACCGGCGGCTGCCTTGCTTGAGGAAATTATTGCCCAATATCCCGAGGAGGGGATTGCCCCCGCTTACCTTTCACTCGGAAATATCTATTTGCATAAAGAAGAAACTGCCCAAAAGGGTGAGGTTTTTATCAAAAAATCGGTGGATATTGATTGGGAGCTAAAGGAAGAGGCCTTAGAGTCTCTTTGTGAATATTACTATTATACCGGCCAAATGGAGGCCTTTGAAGAAGCTAGAGCCCAGCTTGAAGCATGGCCAAATATCATCGAGCAGTTCGATGAAGAATTTGCCGCCCTCAGCTTTGATGACCATTACGTCCCACACAATCAAACTCCGGAGGAAGTTGCGGCAATTGTCGACGAACTTAGCCGCCACAATGAAATTTCAGAGGCGTATCTTGTTCGTAGAGTCATTGAGTTAATTCCCGAAAGAAAGGTTTATGCGCTGGCACTTACCGTGCAAATTCCAGAAGATGTTGAGCAAGAAGAATACACTGATCAATTATTAGAAAAATATGCTCAAGAGTTCCAAATTCCTGAAAACATTCATTATTACATTTTGAATGGCTTTGAGGATTTTGAGAAAAAGGTGAAGGAAGTTGAAGGTTCCTTCATACTTGGGCATGGACAACCTAGGAAACGCTCCGCTCAGTATGTAAGTGAATGGAACTAAAAAAATGCCTGCCACTCCTGGAAATCGCCGTTTTTTTGGCAAAGTACAGGTCGTGCCAGGCATCTTTTTTTACGGTATCATCAAAAAATGGCTTCTCCCAATCCAAGCTGTGGAAAGGCCTCCACTGGAAACTAAAGCTAAAACGGATAAATATAATACGTCCCAACCGCAATCAAAATCCCCGTAATGATACCGAAAAACACCTCGAGCGGTTTATGGCCCAGCAATTCTTTCAGCGGTCCCCTGTACTCGGTTTTCTCAAACTGGTGGTCCCGGATGGAATCAATCAGACGATTAAAGTCGTCCAGCAACTTATTCAATGTGGCCGCATGATACCCCGCATGCCTGCGGACCCCGGTCGCATCATGCATGACAATCAGGGAAACCACCAGGGCAATCGCAAACTCGTTTGAATCAATGCCGGTTGTCATACCGATCGCTGTCGTCAAAGCGATAATCGAGGCCGTATGCGAACTCGGCATACCGCCGGTGCTGAATAGGAGATTCCACTGCAGCCTTCCGGTTGCCAGGTAATGAATCGGAATTTTTACAAATTGGGCTATCAGGACGCCCAAAAGAGATGCCAGGATTGGATATGACAAAAACATGATCCTCCACCCTTCTTTCATTTTAACGCCCAATGTAACTCCGTTTTGTTTCTTAACTATATCTGATTTTAAAGTGGTTTGTACATATTTGACGATTTGCGATTAAAACAACTGCCTGTCACTCCCCGGATCATGTCGTCAAAAATTCGACAAAATACGGGCGGTGACAGTGGTACCGCCATTTACTATCGGTTTCGGCAAGTCAAATCTTTACCCATGATTATAATACTTTCAAATTTTTTCGTCATACCATGGATTTAAATGGAT
Source organism: Neobacillus notoginsengisoli (assembly GCF_003515685.1). Classification (GTDB taxonomy): domain Bacteria; phylum Bacillota; class Bacilli; order Bacillales; family Cytobacillaceae; genus Bacillus_D; species Bacillus_D notoginsengisoli. The sequence goes on from NZ_QWEG01000007.1 coordinate 193,172, forward strand.
AAGAACTTCATCGACATCAACGTTTTCATCCATAATGGTCTTCTTTATTTTCCGTATAATATCGTGCCCTTCTTGAATCGTTAATTTTCCGTCGACACTAGCACGAAGGTCGACTAAAATATAATGCCCGTGTTCCCTGGCACGAAGACGATCGATTCTTCTCACTTCTGGCACTGAACGAATCAGTTCAGAAAAACTCTCCAGTCTTTCTTGCCCTACACTTTTTTCCATTAGTGTGTCGAGCGCTTCTTTTCCCATTCCATATGCAAGTTTAAAGACTAAAACCGTTACAATGATTCCTGCAATGGGGTCCCCGTAAGATAAAAACTTAATGCTGTAATGGTCTCCTGCGAGTCCGAGCCCAATCCCTGCGACAGCTGCTAATGAAGCATAAACATCTGCAAGATGATCGTAGGCAGTCGCAATCAATCCTTTACTGTTCACATCTTTACCGATACGAATTGTGTAGAAATATAAACCTATTTTCAACACAAGCGAAAAAATGGCTGTCATAAATGCAATGATGCTTGCTTTTTCAGGTGCTGAAAAGAACGCCGAAATAGACTCGTATGCAATATATATGGCTGCAGCACCCAAAATAAGCGCGACAATTCCAGAACTAATCACCTCTGCTTTGCCATGGCCATAAGGATGATCATCATCAGCAGGAAGCTTGGAAATTCGCATTGATGTTAACGCCGCACCACTCGCGACAACATCACCTGCATTATGATACCCATCCGCGAGCAAAACTGGGCTATGAAATATGATTCCGACAACAATCTTTAAAACGGTAAGGACAATATTGCTGATTAAACTAATCCACCCCGCAATAAGCGGCGCTTTGTTGCTCACTACTTGCTTCAATCATTTTACCTCCCTACAAATTGTTTCCCTTGGGCAAAAAAAACCTTGACCATCTCCAGTCAAGGTTTTTTTGTGAAAAAGTGTATTTTAATTGAGCGATTAAATGTCAAAATCATTTTATCACCTACGATAAGTTTCGGATTTTATTATTGTAACATTAAATTGAGACACTTAAAACAGTACGTATCGTCTCTCTCCGAATAGTGTCAAAAAAGAACGGACAAAACGTGGACGGTACTTGGCATTACAACGAAGTAGAAAGTTCCGCAAATTCTCGGTTTGTAACAAGCTCCCATAAATCCCAAGGATCATTAACTGGCGGGATTGAATAAACTTCTATTGGTTCCTTCCCGACAGGATGCTCGAAATGAATCGAATGAGCCCAAAGTGCAATTTGTTGTCCCGGTTTAGTAAGATGTTCCCCGTATTTTTGATCCCCGAAAATCGGATGGCCGATGGTAGACAACTGGACCCGGATTTGATGGGGTCTTCCTGTGTGAAGATTGACAGAAAGGAGGCTGAATCCTTTTTTCGATGCCAGAACCTCGTACTCAAGCACAGCCTTTTTTGCGTTTGGATGATCAGGAGAAACAGCCGACACCTTATTCTTCCGATGATCCTTATGAAGATAATGGACAAGTTGTGCCCTTTTCTTGTTAGGGGTTCCATGAACAACCGCTAAATACTTTCGTTCAATCACATGTCTGCGTATCATATCCGATAATCTGGAGGCGGCCTTAGACGTTTTTGCAAACACCATGACCCCGCCAACTGGACGGTCCAGGCGATGTACAAGTCCCAAATAAACATTACCCGGCTTTTGGTATCGTAATTTCAGGTCATCTTTTAACGCAGTTAACAAATCAAGATCGCCACTACTATCTTCCTGGACAGGAACGTTAATTGGCTTTTCTACCAAAAGCAGATGGTTATCTTCAAATAATATTGGTATATTCATAAATTCCTGGTCTCCTAAAGGCATAATGCCTCCATGATAACATTATTTCAAGATAACTCCCACCACTAAAGCGAGTTACACTCTGGAGAGGGCTGCTTCAATGCACCTTGGGCTTCTACTCAAAAAAACCAGCCTCATTAATTGAGCAGGCTGGTTTTGAGAAAGCAGTTTTCATATCGGACAGTTAATTCTATTTAGTAAAATTAACCCTTTCCTCTTTTTGCCCCAGAGTGATGGTTGCCTCACTTGGTTTTGTTTCAGCAATTATTTTGCCATTTCTGAAGGAATACCTAACCGTTGCTTGCTTGCGAATCGCTTCGTATTCGTTTTCCGCGGACAAGACGATGAAGTTAGCTGGTTTTCCTTCTTCAATTCCGTAATTCTCTTCAATTTGTAACGTTTTTGCACTGTTTTTCGTAATTAAATCAATGGAATCAACAATTTGATCATAGCCCATTAGCTGTGAAGCATGGATGCCCATATGCAAAACTTGAAGCATGTTCCCCGTTCCTAGCGGATACCATGGGTCAAATATGTCATCGTGGCCAAAACAAATGTTTAGTCCGGCCTCTTGCAGCTCTTTTACGCGAGTCAGGCCCCTGCGTTTTGGATACGTATCGAACCTTCCTTGAAGGTGAATATTTACAAGAGGATTTGAGACGAAATTAATGGATGAAAGCTTTAAAAGACGGAATAATTTATACGTATACGCATCATTATAAGAGCCCATTGCCGTTGTATGGCTCGCTGTTGTCCGAGTGCCCCATCCGCGCTTGTAAGCCTCCGCTGCAACAACTTCTACAAACCGGGATTGTTCATCATCAATTTCGTCACAGTGGATGTCAACTAATCTGTCATATTTTTCGGCTAGGTCAAAGGCAATTTTTAAGGAATCCACTCCGTATTCCCTTGTAAATTCAAAGTGAGGAATGCCGCCTACAACGTCCGCGCCCATTTTCAATGATTCCTCAAGTAAATCTGACCCACTAGGATAGGAAAGAATACCTTCCTGCGGGAACGCTACAAGTTGAATATCTACAAAAGGTGCCATTTCTTCCTTCACTTCAAGCATAGCTTTTAAAGCAGTCAGCTCCGGGTCCGTTACGTCTACGTGTGTGCGGACATGCTGTATGCCTTGGGCAATTTGCCATTTTAACGCTGTCTTGGACCTCTTTTTCACGTCTTCAATCGTTAGTGTCTCTTTTCGCTGCGCCCATCTTTGGATTCCTTCAAATAGGGTCCCGCTTTTATTCCACTCAGGTTCGCCTGCTGTCAAGGTTGTATCCAAATGGATATGCGGCTCAATGAACGGCGGAAGGACTAGGGAACCATCAACATCGATTATTTCCTTTTCATACCCCTCGCCAAGTTGTTGCGTAATTTTTTCAATTTTGCCATCTTCTATAAATAAGTGCCAAAGGCCATCTTTTCCTCTTAGCTTTGCATTTTTAATGATCACTGATAATCTCACCTTTACGATTTAGTTTGCTAAGTGATACTGCTTGTTGCGGAATAGTTTTCATTACAACCACATAAATGACGGCCGTTCCCAACAATGCATTGATCGGAGGGATCCCTGGTGCAACATTCGCGATGACGACACCGCCGACCCATGCTTCAATAGCAATCCAGTTTACGGCTTTAAATTTCATTGTTTCAAATGGTTGATAGTTTCTGCGCTTCAATAAAAAATAGTCCGCCAATATAATCGCTCCGATGGATGGCAACGTTGAGCCGAGAATCGTCAAGAATCCAACAAAGTTGTTATACAGCCACATCGCCGCCAGTGTTCCAACAATTCCATTGAAAACAACCACTTTATGTTTCGGTATTTTCGTGATATTGGAAAACCCAAGTCCTGAAGCATATAACGCGCTATCATTTGTTGTCCAAATATTTAAACCTAGAACGATGATTGCCGGGATTAGTAACCCTTGTAAAAACATGATGTCCGAAATGTCCGCTTTACCGTAAACCATTGCTCCGACTGCGCCAAATAAAAACATGAGCGAATTCCCTAGAAAGAAGGCAATGATATTAGCAGCCACAGCAGACCGTGATGTTTTTGCAAAACGTGCAAAATCAGGCGTTAGCGTACCAGCACTGATAAACGACCCAATACAAATTGTTAATGCCAAAGCAACACTAATGGCCTGTTTCGGTTCGTAAGCGAACAATTCATGAAATCCTCCAGCTGTGTTCGCCGCGTCGACCATCGAGTAACTGCCAAAAATCGCTATCGCCGGAACAGCAACCATTCCTAAGATCGTTAATGTTTTCATTCCAAATATGGCTGATACAGTCATCGCCAGACCAAAAATCGCTATTAAAAGATAAATATTGGCCCCAGTCGCTTTTGCAACCGGAACGGCAAACATCGCAAGCCCTACACCAAACCAGCCTACTTGGGTAGATGCCAGCAAAAATGAAGAAAGATAAGAACCCTTTTCACCAAATGAATAGCGAGTCAATAAATGAGTGGATAACCCTGTTTTTGCTGCAATATGGGCCAATGCACCTGTGTAAAGACCAAGTACAAGGTTACCTGTTAGCACAATCCAAATAAACTGTGTGAACGACAATCCCGTTCCCAATGTTCCCCCGGACCACATACTTGCTGAGAAGAAACTGAGTGAAAGCATTACCGCGAGAATTTTCCAAAACCCGTTTCGATTCGCCTTAGGCACCGCCTGTAACGAAAACTCTTTATCCACTTTTGACATACCATTTCCTCCTATTAAGTAAGATTTAAGAACCTGGTACTTTAGGAGATTGGGAATAAAAAAAGCTCCTTGCCATTTCTGACAAGAAGCTTTTCTTAACATAATGAACCATGGAAAACCTACACACATAGGTTGCCATAGCAATCATCATTATTTCCGCTGTCCTTGCCAGCCTCACGGGACTGAATTAAAGGTACCAGTATGCAATTAACAATCATTATTACAGGAAAACGATAGGTTGTCAAACAACATTCAGTTGTTATTTACCTAGATGCTCAATCATTTACTTATGACAAAGTTTTGCGAGTGTATCTAAATGAGGCTTAATTCCTCTAAGCGTTTTCCATATATATCATATAATTCTTCAATTATATTTAGAATAATAAAGATGATATTATTCCATTGTTCATCGTCATAATCTACATGATTATGTTTATAACTCAAATGCGCGATATTACATCTAATCGTGTATAGCTTTTCTGCCATTTTTTCTGAAATTTCTATTAGGTTATCTTCTGAACTCCTGGTAAACTCTTTCTTTAGTTTATTAAATAAAAAACTGATTTCCGACTCATTCGCAGTAGTATTATTTTCTACTAAATCTTTAAGATTATTTAGTGTTTCTTGACTAAGACTAATTTTTTCAGAACTACTTTTAATATTAAAAACTTCTTCTTTTAACTTCTTAAATAAGTATTGATTTGTACTAATTTTTTTAAATAACTTTGTAACGTCATTTACTTCCCGGCTTTTAAAGCCTATATTTTCAAGAGAATTAGCAATATTATTTGTATCCATTTTCAATTGTCCCTGTAAATAATCAATATGATAGATTGTATACAATTTTTCAATACATCTATATAACTCTAAATAGCAATGCTCCCAACTTGTGGATGAAACTGCTCTAAATAAAACCTTAGCAATATGCTTGCTATTTGGATTTTGTGTTAATTTTACATATTGCTCCAAAGTATTAAATAAAAAATTCAATGAAAATTTATGTCTATTTTCCGTCTCTTTCTCATTACTGATTCTCCATAAAATGTATATTCTAAATAAATCATTTTCGTTATTAATATCAAAAATTTTTTGATCAATTTCCCATACTTCGAAATCGGCATAGAAAGGTACTATTTCATTTATGTCATATATCACTTCTTTATTATCATTAGGCTGTAAACCAAATATTTTATCTACAAGAAGTAAACTTAGGTCAATTTCTGATTTTATGGCTACTAACTTTTCAGACATTGCAATTAACTTGAATCCATCTGCAAACTGTTCAATATCAGTAGCTTTTAATATGAATCCCGGAGAAAATCCATCCTCTAATTGGCTTGTTCCCGGTATAAGGACATATGACCGATTGTCAAATGAAAGCCCAAATATGTTTGTATTATAATTTAAAAGCACCTTATTAATAACATTACTATTTTTCAGAACTTTCATATTTTTATTGATATAATCATGATTGGATGGAGCAATTATTCTTTTCTCTGCCGGAATAATTCTTACCTTTTCCTCATCATTTATCAAACTTTCTAGTTGACCGAATATATTAATTATTGTCTCAATAATATTTCTTGCCATCTTAGATATTCATCCAATACTCGCCTAGTTTAATAAAGCCTTCCTTTTCCTCAAATATCATAGTAAAGGCTTTTTTAAATCCCGTTCTTTCTGCTTCCCCCACATTACTCTTAGGAAGTGTAGTTAGCCATTGATTTAGGATTTGAAAATCTAAGAATTCCTCTATTTCATCAATTGAATGTAAATCCGTATTCAACCTTGAAACAATTTCTTCAATATTTTCATTTAATCTAATTAATGCTTCTTCTGACTGTTCAGTATTTCTTTCTCTACCCTTTCTCCCGATTATTAGCTCCGTAGCAGCTGCAACGAAACCAACTCTAACAGGATGACTTGAAAACAAATCTTTCCCATTTGTAAATTTACCCTCTAACTCAATTCTAGACAAATCCAACCTTCCCAGTGCAAGATCTAACTTACACATAGCGATAAAAATATCTATGAACCTATCTAAACTTATTGATTGATCTAATGAGTCCATTAAATCTATTTTTTTGTATTCTTCAGCCAATTGTGAAGAAATATCAGTTTTTTCATTTCTAAGACTATATACCAAAAATAAATCTACAATTTGATTCTTATGAAATTCACCTGAATTTGTCCTACGGCCTTTATCATTTATATCAAAAAACTTTAATTGTGGAAATAATTCATTGTCTTTTTTTTCTACTAATTCTTTTATTGTTGTTATAATAGGTTTATATATAACCTCAACTTGTCGTCTTACATTCCAAGGAACTTGCCCCGTATTCAATACAAGCATCCTATAAAGTAGTTTACTAATATTAGTAGCTACCCAATACTCAACACGAACTTCTCTTTCCTCATTTCCTTCTAAACAGCCTCTATATATATTAGTTCTTTGCATTCCATCGATTATTGAAATATCTTCTATAGAATAGGAATTAAATATTCTTGCAAAATCGTAATTTAAATTTTCAGACTCCTTTAACATTGTTAATTCCTCTTCTTTTACAATTAACCCCAATACTACAGAAGGAAAAACTCCCCCATTTTTAAAATCTTTAATCATTCTATCCCTTATTTTACTAGCAGCTGCTGATTTGGAAATAACACTTCTTTGGCCTTCAATATTACCATCTTGTTTAAATGCGTAATCAGTTACGTAAGTATATTTCTCTAACTTGATAACTGTTGAGATAGATAACGCTGAAGCATTATAATCAAAGTTACTGTCAATAACTCTCATTCTAGCACTCTCCTTTTAGAACTATATCACCGTTAAACCAGAATTTTGATCTTTCTTTCATAATTATACCAAATATTTATTAAGCTTCATCAGGATTTTTATAACAGTAAAAAACCTTCTTTACTTATGATAAGGATCACCGTAACGTTGGATAGGGTAAACATTCATTAAAAAAGGGGGCTATTCAGCTCCCTTGATTTTATGATTAATATATTCTGCAATACCCTTCTTAGCATTAGGGGTAGTATAAGTAGATGCATTTACACTCATCATAACATTTTCTATGCTTCTTAAATTAAATTGATCTTTAAATTGCTTCGAATAGATTATCTTCCAATCTATATCAGATTCAACGTCAATAATTTTAAACCATCTTCTTATTGTATCAATTGCATAAATTTTTCCCACTATTTCCACTTCTCTTGTTGAAATTAGTTTTATTGCATCTTTTATTGTATGGAAAGTTCTCTCCTCTAACTTAAGTTTTTTATATCCAGCAAGGGAAACTTCGATTGTGCCTTTTTTATAGTAGGGCCTTATCATAGATAATAAGTTATACATATGCTTCCGTGCATTAATTAAATTACTACTCATCATTTGAACCACCGAATGAACATCTCCAGTTTCTGCTGCCGCTAACACCTTATATAATAATAAATAAGGTAGACTTGGTGGAGTATCGAATAAGCTTAGCTGTCCTTCATTATTTGGAGATAGTATTATACGTATACTCCCAGTTTTTAGGTATACTGCTGGTTCAGATAAAAGTTGCTTCCTCACTTTATCAATATTGTTATATTCTTTGCTAACTCCAACAATGAATGCCCTTAATGGATTCATGGTATTTAGCAGTTCATTTAATAATATATTAGGGTTTGAATCAACCCTTATTTCAAGAGGATTTTCTTTGTCTACAGTTATATTCTCCCCAAAAACTTCGACTCCAAATAAACCATCCTTACTTCTGATTAAAATATCATTTTGCAATGAACCTATATTAAATTCTGAAACAGCAGCGAGTATATGACCACTTAGGCTAGTGTATATCACTGCACCTACATTAGTATTTTCTACTTGGCCTACTAAGCTTCTGCCATCATATTCATCAGACATTCTTGCGTTAAAGAATCCTATCTTCAGCTCCGTATCAACTACAATATCTCCTATTTCCAAAGATGCTTCTTTGCTCTCTGAGGAAAGCTTTAATCCAATCTTGGAGCCGCTAAAAGTTGTAAAGTTCATAACAGATGTGATTTTCCAGGAATTAATGAGCATTTCATTTCTATATTGGTTAATATTATTCTCCTGCCCACTTATTACTTTAGACTGAACCCATGAACCTGTCACAATATATTCTCCAGGGGATAGTTTCATTGAATTATCAACATAACCCGCTATTCGGCCAGCCATTACTATCCCTCCAGATTTCTAAGTTTATCTTGATAGATTTTTATATTTATTTCAGTCTGTTTAATTTCATCTTCTGATAATTTTAGTCTATCGTTGGAAGCCCTTTCGATCAAACACTCCGCTACTTCAATCTCCCGCCTAAAATAATCAATAGACCCAACATCAACATGTCCATCCCTATGATATTGCAAAGCATGTCCTAACTCTTCATAAATCATGGCTTTCCTAAAAACATCGTCATTAATTGAAATATCTACCGCTCCTGTGTCAAGGTTCAGTGAAGCGGCACCCTCTGCTCCAAAAAAAGATAAAAATGATCTTACTCCAGGATCTTGAGAGCTTCTATAAACACTAATATGTATGTTTGGATTCATATATTCAAAGAATTTGATTATCTTACCAATTCTATCACTCATAGTATGCCCCCAAAACTAATTCGATAAAACAATTTTAAACTTATTTTCCATTAATAGCCACATGTTTCTTACTTTCTAAAAATCAGTTGATGATGTTAGCTTCTCATTTAGTAACAATTTAAGCTTTTCTATGGTGAGAACAGTATGCTCCTTACGATGAATTATTCTTTGACAATTTGAAAAGACAGGTTCTAAATTAGTAACTGGATTGATATCTTTTTCTTTATCAATTGAGAATAAGGGCTTCAGGATATGTGCCTGATACTCCCCGAACTTTGTCGATAAGAATTCGAAATAATATGGATAGTGACAGGCACCTCAACTTACCTGGTGATAATTGATATAAAAAATGTTAAAAAATTCATTATTCTCAATAAGGTCGCTCTTCTGCAGTATGGTGAAACTAATCGACTATAGAATAAAGATACAACATTACTTTAAGTTGATTATTCCAAAGTTATTTGCTGCACAGTAGTAGTCTAATATTGCAATTCAAGGACCGAATTAAGAGAAAGTTAGACAAGAAATTAATGATAGTATACTTTGAATTGGTACTAGTTATTTTTTCTAAAACTGATTGAATTAATAATCGTTTAAAAAATTTTTCTCATTAAAAGGGGTATAGATGTAATCGTTATATCTCCTAAAAACAACTATAACTTATAGTGCTGGTTTGACTAATATAATATCACTAGGTTTAAGGCCAGTCCGAGTGTATAACTCAGGTATTTCATCTCCTTCTAGTCCAGCTAAAATTAATGCAAGCTTCCCTTGTTCAAAAGCATTTTGTACGGATTTACCGAAGGCAATAGCAGAGTAAAACTGTGCAGCGAATTCTCTTGCAGCATCATCGTAGACGGCTTCATTCATACCTATTGCACAGTCAATATGTTCTGTTACAGCTTCTGCTTGTCCACTTGAAAAACAGTTGTTAAAAATTACAAGTTTAATAGAATCAGACATTGTTTTCATTAATAGAGTGACCGCCTCTTTGGATAAAAGACTTGTAGTTCCTTCAGTAGTTTCTAGTACAATGTCTTGGTCTGGAGAACCATGACCACTAAAGTGAATTATATGGGGCTGTACTTCATTTATAGCTTGTAATATATCGTTGGAACGTACTGCCCATCGAGATTGTAAATTGATTGAATCCCGGTATTCAGAAGCGCGTATTTTTTCGTGTATAAGACGAATTTCTTGGTCTAGTCTTAATGAACTCTGGTCAGTAGGATTGGAAGCTAAGAATAGAACGTTTATTTTTTCTGGAAGTAATTTGAAGTTAATTGATATGGGATTGGCTGATATTTCTTGACTAATTCTTTGTTGTTTTTTTAACTCATCTGTAATTGCTTTTGTGTGTCTTAACTCAGCAGTCTTATTCTTTTTTAATTCTCTATCCTCTAAGCGCCGCAATTGATCTAACGCTTGGTTTAAAGATTTAATTTTATTTGCTTTTTTTCCTTTAAGGTCACCTATCTTCTTTTGGGTATTAATCAATTCTCTTTGTTTAGAATTAAAGGTCGAGGTACTATTTGTTCGTTGTATAGTTTTCAATGCTTTTGCCAACTTTTCTTGTTCTATTCCTATATCTTTTTCAATATTAGCAATCTCCTTTTCTAAACCCTGAACTTTGTTGCGATACATTGTAACACTCATAACAGCCGCCCCCTTATTTTGTGTTTGAATCCATAAACTTAATTTGTATATCTATGTAATTTTAACAAATATTACCACCTTTTGAATATAAATTTCCCCTCTCTCAGACGATTACGTTTAGAGCAATCGTTTATCCATGTTGACTCATACCTCGAATGATAAAAAAAGACTACCGAAATTAATCGGTAGACAAAAATAGATTAATAGAATCGATATTTATACTGTCCCCCACCACGGACAATAAGATACCATCTTCCAGCTCCTACAACAGAAATGTTTACCGGTGTCCGAGTGTAGTGGCCGCCATAATACTTGAATTTACGTCCAGCTTTATAGTTTTGGAAGTTGATACTGTCTACGAGAAACACATCAGCAGCATGTTTCAGTTGGACTTCAACTGACAAGGAATTGTTAGTGTCAGCAAATGGGATTTGAGCCAAGATAACCATCTCCTTTAAAATATTTTTATCATAATTTGGAAATTTTAAGGGTGTTTTGGAGGAGGTCCTTCAGTTAAATCCAAGAGATTCACAAAGGGGAAGGATCCAGAATCAATCTATTGTTTTAATCTCGTCGGTACAACCGATACTATTCAATAAAATCTTGTTAAAGAGATATAGGTTAAGGAGATGTGCCTGTCACTCCTCGAACCTTGTCAATAGGAACACGACAGAATACAGGGGACAACAGGCACCTCAACTTAAGTACAACGCTTAATAACTATACAAAAAAGGCAGCCCTGTATCACAAATATAGATGTAGGAACTGCCCTTTGTTGTGTTTATCTAGTTATGTTTTTTTGGCTGTCTAAAGCTCTTTCACTATTTCTTCATCCAAGATTGCCTTCCTCTTTTCCCAATCAGGCATCAAAGCATAAAGAAGATTGTAAAAATCATCGCTGTGGTCGTTGTATTTAAAGTGGATCATCTCGTGTAAGATAACATACTCAATACAGTATTTTGGAGCTTTGATTAACTCCGAATTAAGTAAAATGGTGTTTGATTCAACCAAAGCGGAACCCCATCGTGCTTTCATAACCCGCATATCTACTATTGGCTTTTCAACACCATACTTTTGGACAAGCGGGTACACCTTATCCAATAGTTGTTGGAATGTACGATGCGCCTTCTCACGATACCACTCGTCCATTAGCTTCGCTTTCCTGCTGAAGTTATGACGGTCTTTCACAAATAGGTATATAAACCCCCGAAAATATTTTACTCCTTCTTCTTCCGTTTCCTGTACCTTTAAACGATACTGCTTGCCAAGATACTTGAACGATTCACCACTTACATACTCACGTTCACTTTGCTTGTACGGTTGAACCTCTTCAAACTGCTTTACCTGTTTCGTAATCCAGGCTCCCTTTCCTTTTACAAAATCATAAATAAAAGGAAGGGGAACAGCATCATTGGCAGATACCGTTATGGTCATATCTGGTTTGATATTAAGATTGACGTTTTTGACGTTTTTTCTTTCCAGTTCGAATTCTATCCTTTTTGACCCAAATTGGACTTGGTGCATTTCCATTTGTTGTTCACGTCCTTAGTAACGCCTAAGTGCTACCGTTTTAATTTGTTCAATAATTTTATCCGCTTGATCTAGGTTTATACCTACCTGATGTTCCTTAGAAAAATCATACAATAAGTCATCTAATTCCTGAGCAATTCGATTATGGACTTCCAAGTTATCGTGCCAATCCCGCTTCGTATACTCACGAATGATTTCATCCATTTTCAGAGCCAGCTCACCAATTGTGTCATAACTGACAGCATCTTCGTGTACTTCACTAAGAATATCCTTCGTCACGCCATAAAACGCTTGTGCATTCGTATTTTCCTTAATCACGGTTGGAAAATCATCCACTGGCTCTCCTCGGCGGTATTCTTTCATAATATCTTTCATGGAATTCAAATACTCTGCTTCAGATATTCGTTGATCTTTATACGCTTGGATTGCCTCCTGAATTCGTTCGGAGAATCGCTTATAGTAAGCAGGATTTTCATCCCATTTTGTATTGACACTTTTCGTCAAGCGCGTCCGAATCGCATCTGCTTTTGCACGTTTTGAACCAAGTCGTTCAATCTCTTCCTCAAACTTCTTTTCATTGAGAATATCAACTGGATTGGTAATACGGATTACCTCTTCCGCTGAAATATAGTGATCCATCAGCTTCTGCATTTTCGCTTCGTATTCTTTATGGTCAATCGTATCAGAGTATCGGAGTTTCACACTTTTCCTTAATTCCTGATAGAACTTCAAGTCTTTTTTGTATGTCTGAAGCTCTTCAGGCGGAAGGGCGTTGTACACTTTCTCTGACTCTAATGCAATACCGACATTTCGCCCGAATTTACTTAAACAATCATAAAATGCGTTTCGGCGCTCTTCATTCTCAAGTGATACTTCATATTCTTCAATATCACTCTTATTTCGAATGGATGAAAACATTTGCACTAAATCGGAATGTGTTTGGCGGAGCTGGCCAATTATACTGATTACATCGCAAATCGCTCCTTTTAAATCATTCGGGTCAAAATTCTCAAGTCCCGCTCCCGAATACATTTCAAGTGCATCATCCAGCTTTTCAAGCAACCCACGATAGTCGATAATCAGACCATAATCTTTCCCCTCATACAACCGATTCACCCGTGCAATGGCTTGCAGAAGGGTATGCTCTTTCATTGGCTTATCAATATATAAAACTGTAGCACGTGGAGCATCAAAGCCTGTCAGGAGCTTGTCGACCACAATCAAAAGATCAATGTCATCGCCATGAATGAACTCTTCTTTAATTGCATCTTCATACGCTTCCGGGGTGCCGTAGCGGTTCATCATTTTTTTCCAGAACGACTGAATCTTATCTTTCGATTCTTCATCGACAGTATCATGACCTTCCCGCTGGTCGGGAGGGGAAATAACGACGGCACAATTTAAATCGCCAAGCTCCTCAAACGATTCCAGATACCGGATCGCTTCAATTTTGCTATTCGTTGCCAGCATGCCTTTAAACTGGCTGCCTTGTGTTTTGTAGTTATTTAAAAAATGTTCATTTATATCAAACGCAATCATGCTGATCCTCTGATTTGAGGAAGCAATCCGTTCAAAATGGCTCCACTTTTTCATGACTTCTTGCTTTTGTTCGTCATTCAAATGACGGGTAATCATATCCAACCGATTGTCGATCGCCCTTTGATTAACCGTTTGATCAACCATTTTTCCTTCATACAATAGCGGCACAATCGCCTTGTCTTTTACCCCGTCCGCAATCGTATACGTATGAATAAGTTTCCCGAATTTAATCATCGTGCTTTTTTCTTTTTTCATGAGAGGTGTCCCTGTAAATCCTAAATAGCACGCGTTAGGAAATACTTTTTTCATTTTAATATGAAGTTCACCATACTGTGATCGGTGCGACTCATCGACTAAAATGAAAATATCTTTTGATTCGATTGGCTTCTGTATTGTTGCTGCCGTATCAAATTTATGAACAAGCGTTGTGACAATATCAACATTTCCATCGTTAATCAGTTCAACAAGATGGCTTCCCTTCGTTGCCCGGCTTGCTTTAAGTCTTGTATGATTAAAGGTGTTATGGATTTGTTTATCCAGCTCCACACGGTCAGTTACAACAATGACTTGTGGATTGAAATCCTTCAACTCCGAAAGGACATACTTCGCCAGCATGACCATCGTTAAACTTTTCCCCGAACCTTGCGTATGCCAAATGACACCTGACTGCCGATTGCCATAGTCATCCCGTATCTCAATCGTTTTCAAGATTTCCTTTATGGCAAAATATTGCGGATAACGGGTTACTTTCTTCACATCTTTATCAAATAGCGTAAAAAACTGTGTCAGTTCAAGCAGACGTTCACGATGGAATAACGAGATAATGTTTTTATCCTGCATCGTTGGCAGGCGGTCGTGAACCATTTTGTCAAGCCTGCCCTGCAGCCAGTCTTCGTGCTCTTCCTTCCAAACCGACCAGAATTTTTTCGGTGTGTTGCACGTGGCGTACTGGGTTTCATTTTTATTCGTCGACATGACAATCTGTACATACTTGAAAAGCTGGGGAGCATAATCCTTCCCCTGGTTACGAATAAATTGGCTGATGCCTTGTTGCATGGAAATCGATGCCTTCTTGCATTCAATCACACCAAAAGGAATCCCGTTCACAAACAGAACGATATCAGGACGAATCGTCCCCTTTCCATCTTGCCTCTCAATGGAAAACTCTTCAACGACATGAAAATCATTGTTCCGAACATCGTCCCAATCAATAAACTGCATCGTAAATGATTTTTTTGAACCATCAGGCAAAAACTCCGTATAACTACGGCCCAACAACAATGTTTCAAAAATCTTCTCATTCGTCTTAACAAGTCCATCTGTCAATGCTTCATCCAAATCCCGAATGGCTTGCTTGATATTCGTCTCACTGAATCGATAAGAAACCCCTTTGTATTCGTAACGGTTCAACTCCCGAAGCTTCTGTTCCAATACTGTTTTTAGCAGCACTTCATAAAGATTGCCCCGCATTGCTTCTGCTTGGATAGGATGAATCGTTTCATAACCTAATCCTTTCAATACTTCTATTGCGGGTTGTTGGCTTATGTAACGCTCATCGAATAGCTTTTCTCGCGGCATTTTTACACCTCCATATCTTTACACACTGTACCCGGTAAGAATCAAACCTTTACTCGGATTTTTCCAGTAAGAAGATTTTGCATGAGACCTTTTTTCTGTTGCTTTAAAAACTCAAGTTCAAGCTCTAAATAATTTACCTCTTCTGTTGATTTTCCTATTATTTCAGCAATCATTTTCATTTCAGTTTTGTCAAAGTCTAATACATATAGATTAAAAAAATCTCCTACTGGTACATTTAATAACCCATGATTTCTTGCACCCTCTTGAGCTATTGCATATATTTCATGATTAAATAAGCCAGACTCAAAATAGTACTGATAATATTCAGGACAATAATTATTCTTCTTAGGTGAAAAGCATATATATAAAGGGGAAACAATCCCACTTTCATATTTTCTAAGTACTTTAATTGCACCAAAGGGGTATCCATTAGAATAGCTTTTGTTATAAGCAAAATCACCTTTTGCTAATAAATAATAGTTGGTCAAGTTTTCACTCGCGACTAATTTTTTAAAAAAACTTTCTTGGTTAACTAAGCCATATTGAGCGGATATCGTTAGTACATTTTGGTTACCTTCAATATTTCTTTTTGTTAATCTATCAAACTTCTCGTATAAATGAACTATTTTCCAATCTTCTGGAATTATACCGATTTTTGTTTTCTTATATCCTTTAGGAGCCTCTCCTCTTTTTATCATTTCATTCTTCTCTAGTAGATCAACCTCGGAATAATTTTTTGTATCACTTATACGAACATGTCCCATCAGCAACTTCTGCATAAGCCCTTTTTTCTGCTCTTTCTTCTGCTCAATGAGCTTTTCTTTCAGCTCAATTGCCTTGTCCCAGGTGGAGAGAATGGAGGTGATTTTTTTCTGTTCAGGAATTGAAGGTAAAGGTATCTCTATTTCAGATAACAATTGCTGATTCAAATTGCTAATATTTGATCCTCCACCCTTAGTCATGAACTGCCTTTTCACTAAAGATGAGGAACAAAAGATTGCACAGTACTCGCTTAATAATAAGTCACTTTTGTTTCTCGCTCTAATAGTGAAGCCCGAATGGGTGATTTTTTTTGAGATGTTCTTTGCAAATAAAACTCGCCCAATTAGTTCTTTATTTCCATTAGACCTAACAAAAACAAAATCACCTTCATTCATTAAATAGTCTTCAGGCAGTGATTCAACAGTAACCGTTGATAGCTTTGTTTCATCAACATGAAACGCATCTTTAAAATCGGAAACCCCTACAATTAGTACCTCTTCTCCAACATCGCCAGTTCTATAATTCAAGCCATTTTTAAATTCTAATAACTCGCCTAAATTCTTGTGGCTCCATGGGTCAGTTTTCTCTGCAAGCATATATTCATTGTCTTTTACCTTTTGATTCTTATTAACTTCAATCAACGTTTTCACCTTTCATTCCCCACTCCTATTCTGCCCTCGTTAATCAATCTGCTTAACACTCTTCTCAGGAGCAGGCAAATCCTCTGGCATTGTGTTCCGCCAAGATCAACTTACAGATACCTCGCAAACTAAAAAACCTCTCCATACTCATTGACATGCTTGTATTGCTCAAAGGTATGTTCACTATAGTTTTCATGTCTGTCGTTTTATATCCCCTTTACACTTAATTCTCTACGAACTTGTAAGTAATTCTTACAATTTCGTATTGGAAACTAAAAAAACCATCTATTGAAGACTTCGGGTTTTCCGAAAAATTAAATGTAAGAATTTTAATAGTCAATTGATCCGTACAACTGCTCTGAAATCAAAGTCCCAGTTCCTCTAAATACTTCTCCATCTGCTCTTCTACTTCCGCAAGCTCTTGTTTAATATTTTTTATATTTTCTTTCACCTGTGACATATCGACAGGTTCTTCTTCTTCAAACGTATCAACATAACGTGGAATGTTTAGGTTATAGTCATTTTCTTTGATTTCTTCAAGAGTTGCGACATATGAATACTTATCTTCCGTTACATAGTTCTCAAATGTCTCAACAATTTTTGCAAGATCCTGTTCACGTAGCTTATTCTGGTTCTTGCCTTTTTCATAGTGTTCCTCACCTGATGCATCAATAAAGAGAATATCCTTACGTTTGCGGTCTTTCTTCATGACTAGGATGCAAGCCGGAATACCCGTTCCATAGAACAGTCCTTCAGGCAAGCCAATTACAGCATCTAACAAATTCATGTCGATAATTTGCTTGCGAATTTTCGCTTCGCTGGAGCCTCGGAATAGTACGCCATGTGGGAGGATTGTTGCCATCCGTCCATTTTCCGCTAGTGAATAAAGCATGTGTTGTACAAAGGCCATATCTCCCCTTGAGGCTGGCGGTACGCCCCATTCAAAACGGCGGTGCGGGTCAAGGCTAGCCTCCATTTTGAATTTACTGTCCGTGTTGCCTTCGCCTGCAAAGCCCATTGCCCATTTATCCAGAGAGAATGGCGGATTGGCTACGATGGCCTGGAACTTCATCAGCTTTCCATCCTCGAGATGAAGCGGGTTGGAAAGTGTGTCGCCCCACTCTATTTTCGCATCATCTATACCATGCAAATACATGTTCATTAAGGCCAAGGAATGGGTGGCGCCATTTCGTTCCTGTCCGTAAACGGCTACCTTTTTGCTTGGTACTTGGTTTGCTACTTTAATAAGCAAGGAACCCGACCCGCATGTAGGGTCGTAAATACGATCATTTTCCTGCGGCTTTACCAACCGTGCCAGCAGCTCTGAAGCCATTGTTGGTGTGTAAAATTCGCCGCCTTTTTTGCCCGCATCGGATGCAAACCGCTCAATCATAAACTGATAGGCATCACCAATAACATCTTCATTCCCCACGACGGATGGTTTCAAGGTAAGCTTATTAAAATCCTCTAACAACGCTCGTAGCATAGCATTCCGTTCTTTTGTTTTTCCAAATATCGCTTCACTGTTAAAGTCAATATTACGGAATACCCCTCGAAGCTTTGCTGTGTTTTCATCCTCCAAATGTGCCAATGCCTTGTTGATGATTTGTCCAATTTCCGCATCATTTCGGTTACTGTAAAGGTAATCGAATGTAGAATGCTCATCCAATACAAATCGTTCTCTTGATAAAGCACGTTGGATACGTTGTTCATCACCATCATAACGTTTCGTGTATTCTTCCAAATGCTCTTTGTAAGCATCGCTCAAATATTTAATGAAAAGCATTGTCAAAATATAATCCTTATATGTACTCGAGTCTATTTTGCCACGGAACGTATCGGCCGCTTCCCATAAAACTTGATTAATTTGCTGTTGTGTCACTTTCCCACTCACGTTGTTTCCTCCTCTATAATCCATTCATAAGGTCTCTTGTAATTCCTTTAAAAAGTTGTTCTTTTCCAGCTAATAACTGACGATACAGATGTTTTTCTTTTAAATGAAGCTTCCAAAGTTCAACCAATGTTTTTTGTTTATCAAATGGTAATTTTGCAATGGGCAAACTTCTTAAAACATTTTGGTTCATACTCGGAATACGGCTTCCTGATTGGAATCGTTCCAATTCTTTTTTCACTTCTTCTGAATTCAAATACCAAGCAACGTATTGAGGCAAAAAATCAGGTTGATGAATCTTTATGACAGCAAAGTAAGATGGAATTAGAAGGCCACTCCTGTCGTCATCTATGTACACCGCCATATTTGGTTGGCTAAGGCGTATCAGAACATCGCCTTTACTTGTAAAGTAGTAATCGTCTAGGATGTCATTGCTTTCAAACTGATCATAGGACCCGGTCTGAATAACTCCATCTTCGGTTATGTTTTTTAATGAGAGCAAATTATATTTCGCCTTTATATCAAAAGGGACTTCCGCTTTCTTTCTGCTTAGTACGAGCCCTGTCTTCACGTCTGCAATTTCACCCAGAAGCATTTTTTCACCTCCGTTTGGATTTTAAATATATTATTTGATTTATTGTCAAATACATCATATGACCTTTAACTTGGTGTTGTCAACCCCAAAAAAGTGCCTGTCATTCCCCTGGATTATGCCGATGTAACTTCGACAAAATGCGGGTAGTGACAGGCACTGATCATATTTCTAAAATTATGAGTAAGGAATAATGCAACAATCAATATCGTTGTCATTTTTCGACATATGCAAAAGCACCTTATTTGGTGCCTTAATTCATCCTTGATACTAAATATTTTTCGCTTTTATATGCATCCTCAAAATATAACGAAACTAAATATTGCTTTTTTGTGTTGTTGTAATCTTTGTTTTTTACAACAACTCCAATATTCGAGAGTGCAGCTAACAATCCTTGATGTTTTTGATATAGATCCATATATTCGTCATTAGGAAAACCAATAAATTTCTCTTCTGACATACTTCTCAATTTCGGTTCTATTTTGTCAAATTCCTTTTCTAGTAATTCAAAATCATATTTAAAACCCTCAATTGATTCATATGCTTCTCGCAGATCCTGAACTTGAATAGTTAATCTATCTTTAAAAACATCATCAGATACCTTGTTCTCTTTAATTAGCTGATTCATCGTTTCATAACTTCCATCGAATTTTATTGTAGTATTTTCATCAATAAACTCATCTGAGAAGTGAAATGGTTTAACTTTACACGTGGGATTGATATAGGATGCCCTCGCTAGTGGTATTCCGTGATTTTTTTCATCAAAATCTTTATACAGATATAAATACACAACTTCAAAAGGTTTTGTTCCGTGTCTAGATAAAGTTTTCGCTTTTTCAACTTTTTCATGTTTCAGTTTTTCTATCAAGTGCAAAACTAGTTGATTAACTCCCTCTTCACTTTCGCGATTTAAATCTACTACCACTTTTGCACTAATTCTTTTTGCAGCGGATGATATATCTTCCAATTCAATAATTTTGTAGTTCATTTATACCCCCTCCTTATGTAACATTCCAAAGGTTTCCTTTTTCTTTGTTTTCATCATACTCAGCAAGTAGTTTTCCTGTAATAGCTGCGCTTGTTATGATTATTGATTTAGTTAGGTTTTCTAATTTTTCATCACCTAAGCCGGAGACATGTTTCTCGATTTCCTCTCTAGCAATTTCAATCGCTCTCATTTGCAAAATTTCTAGTTTATTCATAAGCTCCCTCCTTTTTACCTAATTCATTCGGAAAAAAGGGCTTTACTCCTACGTCAATCGTTCGCCAAATAACGACAAAAGCACCACCTCGGGTGCTCTATAATTGATATATTCTGTTCACGGATGGTTTAAATTTCCGCGTTGGCTTACCACCTCCCATTTTATCTGTAGCTTTTTCCTTTCGCATGAGTGCGGTAATTTTGCGGGTGGTGACAGGCATTAATCATAAGGGGAAAAATTTCCCTTAAGTTGGGAAATACCGATATTTCCCTGAATATAAAGGAAGTTTTTCCGCTTATCACATCAAAATGATTAGATTTTACCTAATTCTGCGGAGTTAAGGGAAATTTCTCCGCTTATATTGACTTTTTCAGCCTCCTTTTTTGCAATAGAGGGAAATTCTCGCCTTAAAAAAAGCATGGTGAACCCTTTACGGATTACCACGCTTTTCGTCAGTTCATTAACCTGCTTTGCCGCTTACTCGCACTCCCAAAAGTAGTGCCAGACCTTCATTTACCTATTTGAATTCATTTTCCAAACTGCTGCAATATTCGCTGCCGTCCTCTCTACAAATTCTCCCGCATGTTTAAAGGCTCCTTCCAATGAGATGGCCCCAGGGACAATGCTGAACATTGCGTCGATGCCATGTTCATGAACAATGCAGCTGTCATTGGACAGCTTTCCGGCAACCGCCACAACAGGGACTCCAACCTTTTTAGCCGTTTTGGCAACCCCGATTGGCGTCTTTCCAAAGATGGTTTGGCTGTCAATCGCACCTTCTCCAGTGATGACTAAATCTGCATCCCGGACGATTTCGGATAGGCCCGTCGCTTCAATGACAATATCGACGCCGCGCCTCAATTCTGCAGGTAAGAAGGCTAATATTCCTCCCCCTAGACCGCCTGCAGCACCAGCACCAGCCACGTTCTTTACTTTTTTGCCTAAGTCTCGTTCGATGACCGCAGCAAAATGGCCAAGATTTTGATCCAGTTGGGCGACCATTGCAGGAGTAGCTCCTTTTTGCGGGCCAAAAATAGCAGATGCACCTTTATCTCCAGTCAGGGGATTATCAACATCACAAGCTACCTCAATCGTACTAGTTGCCAGTCTAGGGTCAAATCCCGAGAGATCAATAGAGGCTAAGTCACAAAGAGAGCCTCCTCCTTCGCCTATTTCATTCCCATCTTTATCAAGCAGAAGCCCGCCAAGAGCTTTCACCATTCCTGCCCCGCCGTCATTTGTTGCGCTTCCGCCTAAACCAATAATGATATGATTGACTCCGTAATCAAGAGCAGCAGCAATTAATTCACCTGTCCCTCTCGTCGTGGTGATGAGAGGATTTCGTTTTTCTGCTGGTACAAGATGCAAACCAGATGCAGCAGCCATTTCGATGACAGCTGTTGTTCTATTTCCCAGTAAGCCAAAGAAAGCATCTACCGGTGTCTCAAGCGGTCCTGTTACCGTTTTATAAATCATTTCACCACCTGTGGCATCGACGAGTGACTGGACGGTTCCCTCTCCTCCATCAGCCATTGGTACTTTAATATATTCAGCATCAGGAAGTACTTGTTTGAAGCCTTTTTCGATGGCCTCAGCTGCCTCTAATGCTGATAAACTTTCTTTAAATGAATCTGGGGCAATGACAATCTTCATCTTTTTCACCCTCCTGCCTAGTTAATCTCAACCGAAGAACTGAAATACTCCATAAATGAAAGTAGAAATAATCGCTAATGTTAAGCCGACGAGTGTTTCATATGGAAGCACTTTTAAACGTTCTTTAATTTCCATATTGACACTTCCACCTGTTGCATGGAAGAAGCTGCCGTGTGGCAAGTGATCGAGAACGGTTGCGCCGGCATGAATCATAGCCGCACCTGCAATCGCAGAAACGCCCATTCCTAAAATCGTTGAACTAAATACCTGGCTCGCTACAGCAGTACCCGCGGTGGTAGAAGCGGTTGCAGCTGACATAAAGATACCGGATACGGGTGCAAGAACATATGCTGGAAGTCCAATTGCATTCAACCCGTCAATTAATACATCTTTCAATTTAGAGTTCGCAATAATTCCAGCAAGAGTTCCTGTCCCAAGAAGCATAATGGCCACCCCGGACATTTTCCCTAAGCCTGAAACAGCATAATCGTTTATTTTTTTCGCCCTGCCCATGACAATCGCTCCCACAATCCCTCCAATAGGCAAGGCAATCATCGGATCAATACTAATATCAAACATTGGCCTTAATGCTAATAACAAAATCGTGACAACCGGTGCAATAAGAGCAGGTAAGAATGCAGGAAGCGGCCCGCCGTTATGCGTTTCAATTTCTTGTACTTGAACAAGTGGGCCTTTTTTGACAAGCTTTTTTGCAATAAAATAGGTTACGGCAAGTCCGAAAATGGCCGGAATAATCCCCGCAGCCATAATAGACGTTAATGGAACATTAAACGCATCGGAAGCGGCAATCGCATTTGGGTTTGGGGACATAATGTTACCGGCTTTTCCTCCGCCAATCATCGCTAGCAAAATGGCTGTTTTTGAAATGCCAGCTCTTTTCGCAATGGCCAGGGCAATTGGCGCAACGGTTATTACGGCAACATCAATGAAAACCCCAACTGTTGTTAAAATCATCGTTGCAATTGCTAAAGCGAGCAAAGCTCTTGTTTGCCCTAGTTTTTTTATGATTGTTTCCGCAATGGCAGCCGCGGCACCCGATTCAATAAGGACTCCAGCTAATACCCCAGCAGCTAAAATCCGTAATACTGCCGGAATAATACCTTTCGCACCTTCCATCATTAAGGTAACTGTATTGGTTATATCCACTCCTCCGACAAGACCGCCGATTAACGCACCGGCAATCATGCCATAGGCGGGAGATACTTTCTTTAAAATGAGGACAATGGCAATAACGAGTGCAATGATTGCACCTAAAGCGCTTACTTGAATTTGAGGATCCATTGGTAGTCACTCCTTGGTAGTTATACATTCATTGTAAGCGTTTTCCGTACTTATTACATTGGTCAGGCCATCAAAAAAAGGCTTGACGGGAATCAAGCCTTTTTGTGCATTTGCACAAATCTATTTAATTTTATTTTGCAAAATGGAAAGATAGAGGTCAAATAAATCTTTGGTTTTGCGCGGATCCTTATTTGTCAAATCCGTAATCCGTTCCAAACGGTATCTAAGTGTATTTCTGTGAATGAATAGTTTTTCCGCCACCTTATTTACTTCTCCATTCTCCTCAATATACACTTTCAATGTTTCCAAAAGTTCCCTATTTTTGTCCTGTTGCTTTAATTTTTGAAAATAAGGGCCAATCTCCTCACCAATTCCAGATTGATTCGCTCGTAAAAGAAATACAGGCAATTTATATTCTTCGTAAAAATAAATGCCTTTAAACGGATCTAATTTTTCAGCGACATGTAAAGTATAGATAGCCTCGCGATAGGACTTGGAGATTCCCTCTACTCCCAGATGGTAGGTGCCAATGGCCATTTTACATTGGATCTGCCGGTATTTATCCAATTCAATAACCCATTTTTCCACCTGCTGCAAAGTGTTGGAAACATTCCATTCGGATTCCTTCAAATCTACTTTCGTTAAAAGAACGATATAATCGGAATGCATCACATATAGGTCATCTTTTCCCAATTTATCGCGAATCCATTTATACGCCTCGGATGGATTCTCAACAGTTAAGATTATTGCAACTCTTGGGATAGCTAAATCAATCCCAAGCCTTTTTACTCTTTCAAAATAGTATGGATGTAAATTTTCCGTTCCATGCAGTAGTTGAGCCGTCAATTCCTCCTTTAATCGTTCATCCCATCGCATTTCATCAATTAGGACCGCTTTATGAAGAATCATTTCTGCTGTCATTTTGACCAATTCTCCGTATTTTCGAATTTCTTCTGGATTGCCCGTAATCCCAATGACTCCAACTACTTTATCTTGAAAGTTAATCGGCAGATTTATTCCCGTCTTCACTCCGTGAAGTTGTTCTGCTTCTAATTCACAAATTTCAAAACCAGACTGGGTCTCTATTACCCTTACGGCGCCTTCATGAATAGAGTCGATCCTTGTTTGATCGCCTGAGCCGATAATAACTCCTTTCTCATTCATCACATTAATATTCCGATTGATAATGTTCATGGTTCGATTGACAATTTCCTGGGCCAACGATGGTTCTAAAAATCTCATAGGGATTCCTCTTTTCAGATCTATGCTATAAAAGGCTGGTCTATCAATTTCATTGTTATCAGGAGGGATACCCATATTTATGGCTAACGGTCTCTGGAACTTACATAAAGAACCCTGAAGCTATATCGCCTCAGGGTTCAAGCCTATTGGCTTTTTCCTTCCTTCGCAACAACTACTCGCTCTTTCCCCATCAACGCAATGACAATAGCTGAAAGTAAGATAGGCATTAAAGCAATGAAAAAGGTAAAAGTAATCGAAGTTGAAAGCGAATCAATAATTTTATCCAAAACAAAGCCAGGAATTTTTGCACGTTCACTCGCCTGAAATAGTTGACGAGAGTTGTCTATATTTCCAAAATCCTGGCCACCGTTCATTCCCTTAAACGCATCGGCCATTTTTTGAGTAAAAACCTTATTTTGAATGGTGCCAAAAACTGTAATGCCAATGGTCATGCCAAATGAGCGTAAAAAGGAGTTTGTTGAATTCGCTGTTCCCCGAAAATGGGCTGGCAGATTGTGGACAGAAGCGGTCGGTAATAAGGAAAAGGAAAAGCCCATTCCAAAGCCGACAATGATCATATAAACAGTCAGTAATGTTCTAGATGTGTCTGGGGCCAAAGTGCTAAGGAAATACATACCGGCAAAATAAGCAATGACTGAAATAACCATCAAATTGCGGAAGCTTGTTTTTGTTTGGAAAATTCCTCCGCCGGCACTTCCTGCTACCGAACCAAGCATCATCGGCATTAAGATTAATCCCGCATTTGTGGCCGATCCGCCATAAACAGCTTGAACAAAAATAGGGATAAAGACCGTTAAAATGATAAAGGTTCCCCCATATAAAAACGCTAATATTTGCGAAGTGGCAAATAATCGCCTTTTGAATAACCAAAATGGCAAAATAGGTTCCTTTGCTTTTAGCTCGATAAAGAAAAAAGCAATAAAGCAGAGAACGAAGCCACTAAACAAACTTATGACTTGAGCAGAAATCCATGCATATTGCTTTCCGCCAAGCTCTAAAGCAAACATTAGGCAAATGATCGCTACGACAAGGGTTATTGCTCCACCCCAATCAATTTTTTGCTCTTTTAACTGGGAGGTTTCTTTATAATAACGGACAATTAACCATAATGAAACAATTCCAATTGGGACATTGACATAGAAAATCCAATGCCAACTGATATATTCTGTAATATACGCTCCTAATAAGGGACCCAGCACACTGGATGCCCCAAATACAGCACCGAGTAATCCGGTCATCTTACCGCGCTTTTCTGGAGGAAAAATATCGAAAACGATTGTAAAAGCAATTGGCATCAACGCGCCTCCTCCAATTCCTTGAATCGCGCGAAAAATACTCAACTGCACCATACTTTGCGCAATTCCACAAAGAGCGGAACCAATTAAAAAAACAGTCAGTCCAAAAATAAAAAAACGTTTGCGCCCAAACATATCAGATAATTTCCCAAAAATCGGCATTCCGGCCATTACCGCTACCATATAAGCAGACGTTACCCAGACAAATTTATCAAAGTCACCTAGGTCAGAGACAATCGTTCCCATCGCTGTTGCAACAATCGTATTATCCATCGCAGCCATCAGAATGCCAAGCAATAACCCGGCAACAACGAACCTAATATTGCTTTCCTTTGATATCATATGTGCTCTCCCCTCGTGTTAACCTTCCAATAAATGTTTATTTTACTACCCCATTATAATGCTCCGAGAGGCAAAAAACAGCATTTGATTTACTTATCAATGCTGTTTTTTATTATTCTATTCACAATAACATTCATTTACCTAGTATACGTTGGACACCCTTATTACAAATTTAAACGTCTAGAGCGTATGTGCTTAACGTCTAGTTGTGTAAAACTGATGGTGAAGTTGACGGACTTGCTCCGCGAGTTCAGGAACAGGGCCATCTACTGCCGTATCACGAATAACCTCTTCAATTGGAAGATTCCGAACGCGCGATGGAGCAACCCCCAATTCACTCAACCATTGTACGAGCTGTTCGGACGAACTTGCATATACAATCCGGCCTAAACCAACCCATCCGTGAGCCGCGGCGCACATTGGGCAATGTTCGCCTGACGTATAGACTGTCGCCTTGCTTCTTTCTTCAGGAGTCATGTTCTCGGCGGCCCATCGCGCCAAGGCAAACTCTGGATGCTGGGTATGGTCCCCGCCTGCAACATGGTTATGGTCTTCCGCCAGCACGTCCCCGTTCGCTGAGACAAGGACTGAACCAAAGGGCTCATCACCTTTCTCCAGCGCAGTTCTTGCCAATTCAACACAACGTTGCAGATGCTTCAAATCGGTTTCACTTATCATAATCGAATCCTCCCCGTCCTTATTTGCATCAATCTTCCATTATTATGAACCATTTGCGGAAGATTGCTCTTATTTCAAGTTAATCAAATTTATCTCCAACTAAAAAGGTTTTTGCTTAAGCGTGTAGCAGCATAGGCCTTTTTTGCCAACGAAAAAGAGGGAGAAAGATTATGATCATCTTCCTCCCTTCCGATTAATGAGACTGAACGGCCATTGCCTCTCTAATCCGCTCATATGGTTCAGGACAAGTGCAGCCCTGACGTTTAGTTAATAGATTAATAGCTTCGATGACAAGCTTTTTCATTGTCGCATTTTTTCTCTCGCCGACTTCCTTGTGTACCTTTAGAGAAGGACGGACATTCGTCACGCCAGCTGCCATATTGGTTGTCAAGGTAGTGACCGAATAGCACATGCCCAATTCACGTGCTAACGCAGCTTCTGTTGCTGTTGTCATCCCGACAACATCTATTCCCCATTTGCCAAAAAGCGAGATTTCCAATCTTGTCTCATAACGAGGGCCTTCCACACATACTAGCTGAAGATTTTCATTTATTGGCTCGTTGATTTTCTTAGCTGCTTCAGAAAACACTTCATTGATTTCCGGACAGAAAGGGTCGGTCATATCTACGGAATACTTCCCGTACGTATTGCTTCTTTTCGTCATATCAAAGAAATTATCTAAATAACCAAGACTTCCCACCTTGATAGCAGGATTGATTGACCCGACTGCAGAAACACTGATAATCCGGTCTACTTCAAGCTTTTTTAAAGCTTGGATGTTCCCCTTATAATTAACATACGGAGCCAGAGTGCTGTGTCCTTTTCCGTGGCGAGGAATGAATACAATCTCCTTTTCCATGCAGGTTCCTAAAAAGGCAGTTACTTCACCAAACTCTGTTTCTACTTTTCTCTCAATGACATCTTCAAATAAATCCTGAAATCCGGTTCCGCCAATAACCCCAATTTTCATCCTCTATCTACCCCTTAACTGTATACTAATTTACCGACTTCTTTTACAGATATTTTATTTTCTATGAAAGAGGCTTTTCCTACAACATCTGTTGTATTTTTTTCGGCACAAGTGAAAATATCTCTTTCACAATCAATTCGCTTCATCACAGCACCGCTGGCCGATTGCAAAAAAGCGTCCGTGGCATCCTTATATGCTACGAGTAAACTGCTGGCAATCACCCCAGAGTCCGCTACTATAGGAGTAAGTTCATTTTCCATAGCAATTTGTTTCCCGTATTTTAATAGCTCCGCCGCGCAGTAGGCATCATCCAAGGCGGCAATTCTCGTGTTGTCACGGCCTGCTGCTACAATCATGACACCGGTATCTAGTTCTTTCGCCAATAAAACTGCTTCTCTCATAACAGCCTCGGCATTGTTCATGCAACCTACAAAGATATGTTTTACCCCTCGTTCCTGCAGCGTATGAATGGCAACTGTCCCATTCGTTGTACGCATGACGACGCGGCGTCCTTCGACATCGCCTTTGGCAACAGCCATCAACGACGGGCTGAAATCCGCACCTTCTGCCGCACTACCAGACAATTGTTCCGCACAAATAACTGTTCCATCATTCCGAAAAGATGGGTTTTCCAGCATTGTCTGCTGTTCATCGTTGGTCAAGACAATTTCCCGGCAACCCTTTTTCAACAAATGGGTCATTGTTGTGCTGGCACGAATGACATCAATGACGACACATACAGGTGAACTGTTTTCTTTTACATCCTTAGGCATGAAAGCCACTTCAAACAATATTTCGTTCATGTAGAAAGCATCCTTTTCTTATATAAATTTCGCTGCAATCAAGCTGACAGTTATCGCTGCACTTGCCAACGAAAAAACTATGCTTGGCGCCGTTACTTTTAGTTCCCGTGTATACGTACGAGTTCCATAGGCGCCATAGCCCCTT
Source organism: Neobacillus notoginsengisoli (assembly GCF_003515685.1). GTDB lineage: Bacteria > Bacillota > Bacilli > Bacillales > Cytobacillaceae > Bacillus_D > Bacillus_D notoginsengisoli. The sequence goes on from NZ_QWEG01000007.1 coordinate 222,188, forward strand.
GCTTCCATAGTAATGGCCGTCATATGGACGCGGCGGATCGAGCTCATCAATAGCGGCATCGTAAATCTCTTAAAATTAGCGATCTTGTGTATGAGCCCTTTTTGTTTCCCAACACCACGGATAACCTGTGCCGCTTCGATCACTTTTGCCTCACTTTCCAGTGTCGGGATAAATCGAAGGGCAATTGACAGCGAATAAGCAATCCGATATGGAATTTTTAAGTGCTGAGTCAATGATAGAACTAAATCTCTTGGATCTGTTGTTACGACAAAGACCATTGATGTTAAAAAGACAGTAATGATCCGGAAAGTGATGGCAGTCGCAAAGTCAACTGATTCCTTAAAAATACTTAGGGACCCAATAGAGAAAAGAATTTCCTTACCTGGGACAAAGATTACTTGCAAGACAAAGAATCCCAAGCTAAACACGGCAAGCATCCAAATACCACGAAAAATAAAAGCAACGCTCAGTTTTGCCAACACGACTGCGATCAGCATAACGGCAGCAAATAAAATAACATGGGATATCGTATCTTCATAAATGAAGGCCAATATGGAAATGCAAACCATCCAAGCAACTTTATTCAATGGGTCTACACTGTGCAAAAATGAGTTTCCCGGTTGATATTGAAAGTTCATATTGCTTCTGCTCCTATATATTTCATTTGATTTTTAAATTGATCAACAGTAATGACCGCTTGTGAAAGGCTGCGGTTAGACAAAAGCTTTGCCAGCTGCGAGATTGGCGGCTCAATCAAGGATGCTTTTTTCAGTATATCTTCTTGAAGAAATAGGTTCTGGACATCCCCGTCGTATATCAAATTGCCTTGATTCAAGACCAGCGCTTTCGTTGCCCATCGGCAAACCAAGCGGATATCGTGGGTGATCATGATGACTGTCTTACCTTGTTTATGAAGTTCATGGCAAAGTTCCAGTAGCTTGGTTGCACTCGCATAATCCTGACCTGTTGTCGGCTCGTCTAAAATAACAATATCCTGTCCTAAAATAAGGGAGGCAACGACACTCAAACGCCTTTTTTCTCCGCCGCTAAGCATGAATGGATTTTTATCCTTAGAGTCTGCTAAGTTAATAAGCTGTAATGCTTCCATGCCGCGTTGGATAAGCTCTTCAGGAAGTTCCTCGCCCTCGTTAAGATTATGGCGAACCCTGAGACTGTAGATTGCTTCCTCTAATACATTATCGGTCACAAATTGATGTTCCGGATTTTGAAAAACAAAGCCGATGTCATTGGTCATGTCAAGAAGCGACTTTTTCGCAATATCTTCACCATTTACCTTAATTTTTCGTTGAGGTGGTGAAATAATTCCCATTAAATGTTTGATCAAGGTCGTTTTGCCGGATCCGTTCGTTCCTAAAACAGCGACGAAATCCCCTTTATTGATGGAAAAACTCACCTTATTTAGAGCCTTTGTCCCATTCTTATACCGATAACTAAGATTTTTCACCGAAATGACTTCTTCCCGATTTTGTTCTTGAGTAGGATTGTCCATTGGCTGGATATAGGACCAAACACCATTCATTTGTTTGTAGGCATCCTGAATTGAAATCGGGAATTCCTTGAATTGGTAACCGTCTTTTTTTAGCTCAAAAGCAAGTTCGGAAATCTCGGGAAACCAAAGGCCGAGCTCCATTAATTTTTGGCCATTTTTACTTAGGACTTCCTGTGGTGGGCCATCGCAAATGATCCGGCCTTCCTCCATGACGACAAGTCTGTCTACTAAATGGATCAAGTCATCAATTTTGCTTTCGACGACAACAATCGTATGCTTCTTTTCCTTATAAAGTTTCTCTAATAAGTCAAATACATCTTTTGTCGCTTGTGGGTCCAAGTTGGCAGTTGCATTATCGAACACTAGAATTTTTGGCTGCATGGATAAAACTGATGCCACACCGACCTTCTGCTTTTGCCCGCCAGAGAGCTCAAAAACCTTTCGCTGCCTAAAGTCAGATAGCCCTACTTGATTCAGGGAAGTAGTCACTCTTTCCCTTACTTCGTCTGGGTCGACCATCAGGTTCTCGGGAGCGAAAGCAACCTCATCTTCGACATAAACATTGCATAACTGGGCATCTGGATCTTGAAAGACCAATCCGATACTGCTCGCCATATCCTTTAATTCTAGTTCGGGAACATCTTTTCCATCGACAATAACCTCTCCGATTAACTCACCGCCCAGCATATTAGGGATAATCCCATTGAAGGTTTGGCATAATGTCGTTTTGCCAGATCCACTTGGACCGACGATTAGTACAAACTCCCCTTCCTTGACCTGAAATGAAACATCTTTCAGGACAGAATTTTCCTCGTCGTCATATTTATAGGTAATATTTTTTAAATCAATTGCGTATGTCAATTGTCTAACTCCCTTTCCCTTAGGTTAACGGTAGTTATAACTATCATGGGAAAGGGCGCCCATCCTGTTTTTCAGGGTGGCCGCCCATCCGTTTTTATGCAGCTTGTTTATAAGAGGAGATGGTAAATCCTTTTAAGATTCCGGTTTTGGATAAGGAATCGCCAATCAACTTGCTTGTCCATCCAGCTAAAACGACTCCGCTCAAACAGCGAACGAGGAAGGCAATAATCATGACACCAATTCCCCACTTGATATAACCGAACCAGAAACCCGCAATCACAAACCAGATTGGCATAGAGGTGAAGCCCGCGATGCTCAATGTGATAAAGTCAAAACGCTTATATCTAAAGAAGGCAAAGGCAACTTCAATTCCAACTCCGTAAGACGATGCCGCAACCATGGAGATGAGTCCGTTTGGATTTCCCGCCAAAATTTGGACAACGCCACTGATCAGGCAGGTAACTAAAGCTGCTCCAGGCTTACGAATGATGTACATGGCTAGTACTCCATGAATGGTAAATAGGCCAATGATGACGGATGTAAGGATGGGGCCTCCTGCTGCAGTCAGTACCTGGTTTAGAAGAGCAACATAGGTCATCGCAATTCCATGAACAATTGCGACAATTGCCATCATGACGATCTCTAACGTTGAAAATCCTTTCTGTTGCTTTTTCCCCTTGCGTACTTTTGGACTCATATTTTTTTCTCCCTCTCTTGGTTGTATTTACTCGGTAATTTTTCAGACAAAAAAAGGTCTATAGTGTAGAAATTTCCATTTCTACCCCATAGACCTATCGCGTTAAGTATAAAAGATGACTTTTTTCAAATACAAATAAAGTCATCAACCTATCTTAACTCGTAGTCTAGTTCTTACATTGGGAACCAGGTAGAAACGCTCAGACCATATTACTGAAATTATACGAGTAGTATTATTTGATTGTTTTATTACTATAGCAAACGTGTTTATAGTTGGCAACCATAAGAATGAACATTTTTTTGTTTTTCATTTCTTGCGTTCGTGTTTTTAATTTTTTGAGGATAAATTATTGCGTTTAGATGAAGTAAGCGGATAATAATAGGGAAGTTGCCAACACATTCAAAACACCCTCCTATTTTGTTGCCTTTTATCCAATTTCTATTGGTAAAGAAAGATTCCTTGTCTGGATTATGTAAACTATTAATGTGAAATAAGGGGAGATTTTTCCTTTATTTGCAGAATGGAGCTTTATTCGGGGTAAATAAGGGAAGATTTTTCCTTTATGCAAAATAAAATCCCCCTTTTTAATGGTTTTTGATTAAATAGATGGAATTTTTACCTCTATTTGGGCTATTTTTAGGGATATTTGATAGATAAGGGGAGTTTTTACCTCTATTAATCAGATCGGGTGCTTAACCTGTTCTCCCAACCGATAAGAGCGGACCCTCTTTACCCCGGATGCGGGAACCAGCATCTTTTTACCGACGAGTTGAGAAAGGACTTTTTTTACCGTCTTGTTACTTAGCTTCAAATACTTCTCTACTTCTTTAGGGTAAATAGCTTCTCCTTTTCGAATCGCTAACCGAAGTACTTCCTTTTCGACAAAGGACAGAGATGCCTCATCCAGTTCATCACCCAGCCATCGGCCAATCGCTTGCTGAACAATCTGCTGGCATCGACGTGGTTTTTCATTCACCAGGTCATACGAAAAGCGGATCACGGTCCAGCCGTCAATCACCAACTGGTTTTGGCGTTCCAGGTTGTCGGAAAATTGCCATCTGCTTATGTTCTTTAAGTGAGGTCCATACCCGTCGACCTCAAAGCAAATCCGTATGGCCGGACGAATATAAGCAAAATCCAAATATCTTTTGCCATCCTTAAAATCATCGACCTCATATTCCGGATGAAGATACTTAAAATGATAGAATGAGGGCCACCACACTTGCTTCAAAAACAACATTTCAGCCTGATTGTGGCCTTCTTGTAAGCGTCGCAACCGTTCACCGGTTCTTGCCTGTAAGTGACTATTCATAAAGGCCTGGTATTCTTCTTCATATCCCATAGCATCTCTACTCCTATCTAATGGTGATGTCTTTTACAGCACTGTTAATACAGAACAAATCTAATAATTTTGTAATCATCTCTTCAAATGAAGCATTTCATACGCATTCACAATTGATTCCAAAATCATTTGAAATTCAGCCAAAATAAATGAGTGTTACTGATAGTAAATATGGAGATTAATATGAATTAAATAGGAGAAAGGAAAAGATAAATAGAGACTTGCGGAATAGCTAATAGTAAGAAAATCTAGAGGAGAATTTGAGGATTTAACTATTATAAGTGTAATAGAATCCCTAAATTAGTCAATCTATTCTCTTTATATTTTCAAGGTTTTGAGGAGTTTTTCTTAGAAATGTGCACCTTTTTGCCGTAAGTGGGGCATTCACTTCAGGCACTAAAGCCCCCTTTTCAATAAGTGTTCTTGGTCTTAATTCAGTAACCAGTGAAAGTAAAATAAGCGGAGGCTTTTCCGTTAATTACAGAATGGAGCTAGTTTCGGGTTAAATAAGGGAATATTTTCCGTTTACGCAAAGTAAAATTCCCCTTTTTCATATTTTTAGAGTCGATAGGCGGAATCTCTCCGTCTATTTGGGCTATTTTTCATACTATTTACTAAATAGGCGGAATTTTTCCGTCTATTTCCTTAATAGGTGCTTGACCAAATCTCCCACCTTGGCAAAAAACTTTATTTACTTATGATAAGGTTCACCGTGGCATATCAAAATGGGGTTATCAAACTTTATTTAGCTCTTTTGCTGCATAGGGCAGTCAATGTTGACAATTTGCAAGAAAACTCGCCGATTTGGCGAGTTTCTATTTTAAAAACGGATTATAAAACCGTTCACCATCATGGAAAGTAATGATGAGAGACAATATCAGCATAACTATGACTAAAATAAGTGCTGAGTAATCTTTTTTCCTAAATGGACGCGCACTGTACCACGTTCGTTTCTTGCCTTTTCCAAAACCTCGCAGTTCCATTGCATTACTAATTACTTCAATTCGATCCAAGCTGGATAATATAAGTGGCACAATAATCGAGGCGATATTTTTTATTCGTTTTGATAGCTTTTCTTTTCTCGACATGTCGATTCCACGTGCTTGCTGGGAAATCGCAATATTTCGGAAGTCCCGCTGAATGTCAGGTATATATCTTAATGCAAGTGCCACGGAATAAGAAATCCGGTAGCTTACACCAATTCTGTTAAGTGATGCGGCGAACTCACTCGGATGGGTTGCAACAATGAAAAGAATCGCTATCGGAATAACCGTAAGATATTTGATTGTGATATTGAATTGATAGAAAAGCTGTTCCAGTGTCACGTTATATCGACCAAAAATTTCAACTAACACATGGCTGGTGCCATATATTTTCACACCTTCTTGCGGAGAAAAAAGGTAAATTGCAATATTGTTGATCAGTAAAAATACTAATATAAAAATGAGGACGAATGAAATTTCCTTTAATTTTATTTTTGATAAAACAAAAACATAGATGCTTGCAGCCAACAAAAACAGGAGCACCCGAGTATCATAGGTAAGCATTGCGGCGGTTGACCACATGATAAAGCACAGGAGTTTTGTCACTCCTGTAAGCTCATGGATGGGCGAACGCCGCTCAATATAAGCCATCATTTCTACTGCCACCTTGTTCGGACCTCCTTATCATAAGCAATAAATCGGCCGATGAAATCCCTCGGTTCGTTAATCCCTGCCTTTATTGCCAATTCGAACAACGAAGTTTCTTTTAAATTCGCTTTATCGATCACCTCTGGATTGGTAAGAATATTGACAGAAGTATCATCAGCAATTTTTTCACCGCCGGCAATGACAATTGCTCTTGGTGTATACTCAAGCATTAAATGCATATCGTGGGTAATCATGATGATTGTAATCCCCTGCTCGTTTAATCCCACTAGGAACTCCATAATTTCAGTGTAATGTTTGAAGTCCTGGCCCGCAGTCGGTTCATCCAAAATAATTATTTCCGGCTCCAGCACGAGGATGGAGGCTATCGTAACTCTTTTCTTTTGTCCAAAGCTTAAAGCAGAAATCGGCCAGTGCCGAAACGGATAAAGGCCGCAAACTGTTAATGTTTTTTCCACCCGTTCCTTTATTTCTGCTTCTGGCACCCCTCTTAATACAAGACCGAGGGCCACCTCATCAAAAATCATATGCTTGGAAATCATCTGGTTTGGATTTTGCATGACGAGTCCGATTCTGAGTGAGCGCTCTTTGATCGTATCATTTGCAATATCCTTTCCATTAAAAAGGATACGGCCTGACGCCGGTTTTTCAAAGCCGCAAATGAGCTTGGATAGTGTCGATTTTCCTGCACCGTTTTTACCGGCAATCGCCATCATTTCTCCTTTATGAACGGAAAAGGAAACATTTCGGACCGTATCCTGATTAGGCTGATAGCCGAAGCAAATGTTTTCGAGCTCCAAAATAGGAAAGGTTGGTCCCTTCGGTTTAGGCGGGCTCATAGCTTCAAACCAAGCCATGAGCCTATCTTTGAATAGATTGGTTTGAAACGAATGGAGATGTGCGGGCTTCATTTCTTCTGTAACCTGTATGCCAGCATATTTCACAGCTTTCAAATATAAAGGCTCACGAAGGTTCGTGTTTTCTAAAATGGATGAAGGCAATAATTCATCGGGGTCCATATCGGCTACAATCCGGCCTTCATCGAGGACGATAATTCGGTCAACAGGGCAATCCAAAACATCTTCAATCCGGTGCTCAATGATAACGACTGTTGTATCCGTTTCTTTCTGAATACGATCAATAAGGGCAATCGCATGCTTTCCTGTTGCTGGATCAAGATTGGCTAGCGGCTCGTCAAAGAGAAGAATATCAACATCATCTACCATTACACCTGCTAGCGATACCCGTTGCTTTTGCCCACCAGATAATTGATGTGTCGAAGCATGTAAATAATCATTCATCTCAACCATTTCTGCAACTTCCGCTACGATTGGTCGCATCTTTTCCTGCGGACGGCAGTCATTTTCTAACGCAAATGCAATATCCTCTCCAACCGTAAGCCCGATAAATTGTCCGTCCGGATCCTGTAATACGGTGCCGACCATTTTTGATAAAGAAAAAATGTCGAGCGTTTTGGTTTCCTGGTCCAGAATTTTTAAACTCCCGGTTATATCCCCTTTATAGGAAAAAGGGGCAAGGCCATTTATACAATGGCCGATTGTACTTTTCCCCGAACCTGAAGGCCCAACAATGAGGACTTTTTCCCCCTCATAAATGGTCAAATTTATATTTTGGAGGGTAGGTTCAGTCTGGCTTCGGTATTTAAAGCTGAAATCATCAAATTGAATAACCGGGCGCCGGGCTCTATCCGGTCTATTTACTGATGGAATCATCTTTTTTCAGACTCCCGCTTTGGACCCGTGTTTTTGCATAGGCGATTAAGAGCAGAGTTCCAATAACGCCTACCGTAACAATGTTGGAAATTCCGGCAACCAACCCTTGGGTATAGACTTTATTTGCTGGTTCTGCATAAATCCAGATATCCAATGTCGGTGCAATAAGAAACCACCCGAATGCCTGGGCAAGCGCTTGGACAATATTAAATGAAATGATTTGTTTTGCCCCGAATATCCCTGACTCAATATTGACCTTTTTTGAAACAAGGCCGATTAAGAATCCAACAATCATAGATACTAGAACCCAGCTCCACCATGGTGAACCGTAAAAAATTGCATCTTTTAATGCGTGGCCAATTAATCCAATCAATCCCCCTGCAATCGGTCCAAATATAACTGCCATCAAGGCTAAAAAGGCATAAGCTGATTGAATTTCTGTGTTTGGAATTCCTGTGGGGATGGAAACGAATCTGCCTAAGATTACAAAGATTGCCGAACCAATTCCAATCGCAACAATGGTTTGAATGGATAATAAATTGTTCCTTTTCATCTCAAACTCTCCCTTTTTTTTAAAATTTTTCTATATAAAACGAACTAAACTTTTTAACGTTGTCGTTGATTTGCGCTCCAGGCACTTCGCTTTCCGCGGGGCGTCATTGGAGCCTCCTCGGCGCTTTGGCGCCTGCGGGGTCTCCACCTTGCCGCCGCATCCCGCAGGAGTCTTCGTGCCTTACACTCCAATCAACTATGTACAATTATTTAGTTCAATTTATATAATCCGTAAGTATAAAAAGCACTTTATTAATTATAGCCTATTTTCTGAATCTTACGAATGGATATTTTCCACTTGGCGCCTGTTTCGATATGATAGGCATTGGCAAATGAACCTTGGTTAATGGCCACACCGATTTTATCGAGTGAATTGATAAAGAGAAGTGGTTCTCCTAGATGGCTGTCAGCGAAAGAGCGTCCATATGTCATGATATTTTTATACACTTGACGGATATCATTTTGGATGATTACTTCAAAAGAATCGCCGTGTCTAACATCCAATTGGTTGAAAAACCTTCGGTCAATATTAGTCCAAAGGTTACCGAAGCGAACATCAAGAATATCAATATTTCCGGTAAGGGTTCCGTCTTCAAGAGATGGTTCCAATTTAACAAGCTGAGTAATGGAATCTACAGAAATCTCTGGGCCTATTTCTTCAAAACCAATTACTCCTGAAGCAAGTCTGGCTGCCGTATAAGCGTACACATCACGGCCATGGAATGTATACGATTCACCCGAGTTTGGCAAACGATTAACCGTTTCATCAATAATTCTTGCTTCTAAAAGACCGATTTCCGCTTTAATATGGGTAAGTGTTCCATTATCAGGCGTAACAACATATTGGTTATCGGCTGTTTTGACAACAATGCTGCGGCGGTCCGTTCCTACCCCTGGATCGACCACGGAAACAAATACGGTTTCTTCAGGCCAATATGATATGGTCTGGTATAACCGGTAGGACGCCTCCCAAATATTGTATTGTGGAATATCATGGGTGAGGTCAAAAATTCTTAGTGTCGGGTTCACTGAAATCGCCACCCCATACATTGCACTTACCGCCCCATCGCTAATACCAAAATCCGTCTGCAAAACTACATTTGCTGTTATCATTTTAAATCGCTCCCTCATTTAAAATTGGCATTTTGGACATAAAAAAACCACGCCCTTATCGAATACATACGATAAGGACGTGGTTGAATTCACGTGGTACCACCTTATTTCGCCGCTTGCTCACGCAACCCGGCCTCTGCAAGTACGAGAGATCCAAAAACTTCTCTTTATACTGTGGTTTTGATAACGAGTACCAATTCTCGTCGTGTCCTACTTATTATAATAATAACGTTCAGCACGAGACTCCGAGGCCATTGTTCAGATTATTATTTTTGCTTCTTTTCAGCTACCGAAGCTCTCTGTGTAAAATAAGTAATCCTACTTTTTCTCATCATTGTCGTTAAAGGATATTCGGTTTTTAATATTATCTGAATTATACAGCAACTATTAATAAATGCAACATTTTTCACTTTGAAATAGTAAAAATTAAGATGAAGCAATATATATTCCATCCATGGGAAGGCTCGCCTTCAAAAACCTTATTTACTTATGATACGGTTCACAACGATTGATCCGAAAAGCCCGATACACTTGTTCAACGAGAATTAATCGCATCAACTGGTGGGGAAAGGTCATTTTTGAAAAAGAAAGCTTTTCATTCGCCCGGCTTAGCACTTCCTTGCTCAAGCCAAGCGATCCCCCTATAACAAAAGCTATTTTGCTTTTGCCATGAAGGGCCAGCTTGTCAAGGTCGGCAGCAAGTTCCTCCGAAGATTGCATTTTTCCCTCAATGGCCAGTGCGATGACATGTGCATCAGTGTGAATCTTCGCCAGGATTCGCTCTCCTTCTTTCTTCTTGACCTGCTCCATTTCCGCTTGGCTCATTTCTTCTGGAGCTTTTTCGTCTGCAACCTCAATGATTTCAATTTTGGCATAGGCCGAGAGTCTCTTCGTATATTCCTCAATTCCCTGTTTCAAGTATTTTTCTTTCAATTTGCCAACCGTTACGATAGAGATATTCACAATCCACAACCCTTTACAATTTGGTTACAAACAGTTTACAAACAAGTTATCCACAGAACTTATCCACATGTCCACATTATCTATCCACATCTTGTATGCGATCATTCGTTCGCCACAACATATACTGCGCTATTTTGACAAAATTCACAGCCTGTTGATAAGTTGTCCACATCAACTTTTTCCAAAATCGGAAAGGTTTCATGCTCGTCTACCACCATGTCTAGAGCGAGATCTACGTGTTCTTCGCAGCAATAAATCAAGATTTTCACCTCTTCTTAATCGTAAAAATTGTCTTTTAAGACTCATTTTTTGTTTTTATTTATCTTTCCACAACCGATATCCAGTTATCCACACTATACTATACCGCACTTGCATGCGAATGAACAATCCACAATAAAAACGGGGAAGCCATCCTTGGCTCCCCCGCTCATTTCTTAAATATCCCCTTCACCAAGCACCAGGGTCGTCTTCATTTGCTTACCTTCCCTGTAATACGTAATCTTCATTTCCTCGCCAATTTTCTTTTTATTATAAAGGTGCTTCCGTAAATCAATCGCATCCTCAATTTTTTCGCCATCCATTGAAACAATGACATCCAGTTCCTTCAGGCCGGCCTTTTCGGCTGGCGAATTCGGAACAATATGCCTTAAGGCGACTCCGTAATTCACGCTTTTTGGGAGCTGCAGTTCACTTTGCTGGAAGGATGCCGGCAGTTCGGCAACAGAGCGCAGGTCTACCCCCATATATGGCCTTCTTACCTCACCATACTTCTCTAAATCGTCAATGACCGGCTCGGCATAATTAATCGGGATGGATAATCCGATTCCTTCAACCGCATTCTGGGCAATCTTCATTGAATTGATTCCGATGACTTGCCCAGCGATATTGATTAGTGCGCCGCCACTGTTTCCTGGGTTGATGGCAGCATCTGTCTGGATGACTTCTGCCTGCCAATCTGCGATGCCGTCCTGATTGATATCAACCGGAATGGACCGTTCAAGCCCCGAAATAATTCCTTTTGTCACCGAGCCCGAAAAAGTCAGTCCAAGCGGATTGCCAATGGCTATAACCGGTTCGCCAGGCTTAAGATTATCCGAATCACCGAACTCCGCAACGGTCTTAATCACTTTTGAGTCCACTTCGACCACCGCCAAATCGGTCCATACATCGCTGCCTTTCAGCTTTCCAGGGATCTTGCTCCCGTTAGAGAGCGTAACCTCCAGTTCGGTCGCTCCGTCAACGACGTGAGCGTTTGTTGCTATATACGCTTTGTTCCCTTTAACTTTATAAATGACTCCGGATCCGGTGCCTGCCGCTCTTTCCTGTTCTTCACTGAACCAGAAACCTTTCGAAGCTTGGATATTGCTTATCCCGACAACGGCATCCGCAGCTTTGTCTACGGCTTTTGTTACATCGGTTTCTACATCAACCGCTATCTTCTTTTGCCCGTCTGATGTGATTTTGCCACCGACGGCAGTTGTTTCTTCTGCCTTGTTCGTAGGCTCGACTTTATAAGGTAATAAACCTGCATTTGAAAGGTATGGAATTGTGAATATGACGAGGAAGGCACCAATGATTGCACCAAGAAGGCTTGCAAAAAAGGTTCCCTTTTTGCTCTTTTTAGGCTCAGGTTCTCTATATCTCGTTTGAACATCCTGATCATAATATCCCATGAATCGTTCCTCCTCCATTACAGCCCATTCAACCGCACTGCTACATTCATTATACTCCCTGCACTCTATAAATCTAAGAAAAAGGCATGCTCGGGAAGTCCTTTTTTTACATGAGTCACCAATTTGACCTATATGAAGAAAAGAGCAAACATCCTCCCATAAAGGAAGGACATTCGCTCTCTTTTTTTAAAGGCTGTAATAAATGGCTGTTGATTTCCGCTACGGGCACACGCTTTCCGCGGGGCGTCAGTGGGGCCTCCTCGGCGCCATGGCGCCTGTGGGGTCTCTACCTTGCCGCTGCATCCCGCCGGAGTCGGTGCCCTTCGCTCCAATCCACGGAGTTAAAAATCAACATACTTCTTTAACATAGCCTTTTTAAAACTATTACACCGCGGTCAATACCGTCGGAACACGCGGGTCGGTATCATACAAATCAAATTGCTCACCAATCCGGATGCCCCTTGTCTCTAGTGTCTGGGCAACAGACATCCTCGCCAGATCCTTCATATTATTATCAAGACTCAAGTGAGCCAGATAAATTCGTTTCGTCCTTTCACCAGCAACTTCGCTCATCGCGATGGCCGCATCTTCATTCGATACATGGCCGACATCGCTCAAAATCCGGCGCTTTACATTCCACGGATATCTTCCCATCCTGAGCATCTGGACATCATGGTTACTTTCGAATACATATGCATCCGCATTGGAAATCGTGCCTTTCATTCGGTCACTCACATAACCCGTATCAGTAATCACGACAAGTTTCTTCCCGCCTGAATGAAAGACATAGAACATCGGCTCAGCGGCATCATGAGAAACACCAAACGATTCAATATCAAGTGAGCCGAAGCTTTTGACCGTTTCCATTCCGAAGACAAATTTTTGTTCGGTCGGGACTTCCCCGATGCTATGCTCCATCGCCTGCCATGTTTTTTCATTCGCATAGATTGGAAGCTTGTACTTCCTTGCGGCGACCCCCAGGCCTTTTATATGGTCGCTGTGCTCATGCGTAACGAGAATTCCGGACAAATTGCGCATTTCCCGGCCGATTTTTTGAAATAGGCCTTCCATTTGCTTTCCGCTTAGGCCAGCATCGACAAGGAAGGAATACTCCCCTGATTCCACATAAATCGCATTACCGGTACTCCCGCTCGCCAGCACACTAAACTGCAACGTCATTCCGTTCACTCCGTTACTTCATTTTCTTCGCTAGTAAAATCAATCACTTGTCCCTCGAATGCATTCACAAACAAGCTTCGCTTATCATTGACAACAAACCGCCACGTAGGTGCAAAAACTTGCGAGGAGGCAAGCGGGACGATCGTAGAATAACCAAGCTCCACTTTCGTGATTGTGCTCTTTGTCTCGAGCAGCCCTTTTTGGCGAAGGACCCCCAACGCTTTTAATGGCTGTATGACTTCCTCTTTTGCACTGAGCTTTTCAATTTCTTCAAGGTAAGTCTGTTCATAACCAACAATTTGGTTGTTTTTGTTCAAGTGAAAAACAAGCATGCCATTTTTGTTTTTATAAAAAAACTTGTTCTGGAATTGCTGAAAATACGTTATCGTCTTCTCTTTATCGTCTTTGTCCCAATAAAGGTAGTCGCTGCCATTGAGGACATATTCAGAAATGAACCCAGAAAGCGATACTGGTTCGAAATTTGAGTCAAGCTGGTAAGGTTTCTCAAGCGTTGATGACAAAATCGTCTTTTGAACAATCGTAACCGTTTGGCCTTTGAGTTTTTCTGTTTCCTCTTCCGTAAATTCTTTAATTCTCGCACTTAAATACTGGTCCTTGATCGTAGTCTTCGGCATCTCATTATACGTTATTTCATCCGTCTTTAATTGTTCTTCGACAGTTGCATCCTTTTTAACCTCAAACTGGTTCGCATCATGCTTTACCATGAACTGATAAAGAAGGTAAACGTCCAGGATCAGGAAGGTAATAATGAAAATCGTTTTAATTCTACTCCAATCCACGTTTCAGCCCTCCCAATTCTTCCGAGGATATTTCCATCCAACGTTTATTGTAGAGGTAGAACCACGCGGGCTTCAACGTGATGAGCCTATTGGATTGCTGGTCTCTTTCCAGCCTGTAGCCAAGGACAAGATTTTCGAGCAGTTCAGGCCTGAAGTTCCCATTACTTTGCAAAAATTCAAGAGCTTCTCTCCCTGATGGCCGGGTTACCATTTTATATTCATATGCAAGTTCCATTGCAAAAGTAGGCCTAGTAAATCGGGTAATTTCATTCCTTCCCCAAATCTCTGTAATTTCCGACAGGCCCCATTCATTAAAAACCGGATAGCCATCCATGCTATACAGCCTGAACGTAACCCTCTGCTTGGATTCATCAAGAAACGCGTACCGATATGGATCAGTCCAACCGCCGTGTTCATTAATGAAATCAATACTCCGTTTCAGCAAATTCGTGGAGCCTGATAAGTAATCCGTTTCCTCTGATGGATTTACAAACACAAGCCGATTTTCATCCGTATAAATATTTAATTTGCTCGTGTCATTCGCATATTCTACCCCATTGCCGACAATGCTTTTTTGCACGAAGCTTGGGTTCTTGAACAAGGCTTCCTTAAATAGCTCTGAGTCAATGTCCATAGGCAGATACGTGTACTCTAACATTTCCGTCTCTTCTGCAGGCAAGAAAATCGTCCGCTTACCTGTCGCATCAAAGGCGAAATAAGGAGGATGCTGGTTCGCTTTTGCAAAAAAAGAACGATTGAATTGAGACAAGAACGATTGGGAGATGTAACTGACATAAATCTCCTGATTTCTTACATTTGCAAAATAAACGGCTCCCCTGTCCTTTTGCAGAGTTTTCATGTCAATGACCAATCTATCAAAACGGAAGGAAGGTATTTTCTTTTGTTCGAATTGAATGATATTCCGGAAAACTTCAATCGGGACTTCATGAGGAAACACAATTTCCACCTTGCCATCCCCATGGACTGACTGCTTGAAGGTACCTGCCTGCTCGGTATAATTTTTTACATCAAGAAACTCCCAGCTGGCCATTTCCTTCATCAGCTTATCAATATCGCCCACCTTGGAGGAACCATAATGATTATCATCTATATGATAAATAATGCGATCAGGCTTAATGATCCTGGCCTCTTCTTTTTTCTCACCAATTTTCACTTCTTCAATGAGGGGTCCACTTTGAAGCGGGTCATAATTCGGCTGGTATGTCCACAGAGCCCAGGTCAGCCACATACTGAGGGTGACCAATATCGTCAGCACCACGGATTTGATTGTTTCATATTTCATGACCATTCACCCTCTTCAGACGGCTCATAAGGGAGGGTGAGAATGATCTGTGTTCCTTTTCCTTCCTCACTTGTTGCCCAGATATTGCCTCCATGCGCATTGACCATTTCTTTTGCGATGGCAAGACCAAGCCCCGTCCCCCCGAGCTTTCGGGTTCTGGCTTTATCAACCCGGTAAAAGCGGTCAAATATTTTTTCAAGATTTTCTTTCGGTATGCCAATTCCTTCATCTTTTATGCTGACAGTTATTTTCCCATTTTCCTCGAAAAGTGTAAAAATAACTTCCCCGCCTTCAGGCGAGTATTTCAGAGCGTTGGAAATGATGTTATCAATTACCTGTGTCATCTTGTCCCCATCAATTTCGACAAACAAAGATTTCCGTGGGAGAATTCGGGTAAAGCGGACATTTTCACGCTTTGTCATTTCAAAACGGTCAATAATCCTACTTAAAAAATCAGTAAAATCGACCCATTCCTTCGAGAGGCGATAATCTCTGCTGTCCATTTTCGATAGCTGAAGCAGGGCGTTGACGAGACGGATCATTCGCTCTGTTTCCGTTTGGGCAACATTTAAAAACTGGGGCCCAACCACTGGATCATGCATTACTCCATCCGCCAATGCCTCGAGGTAGCTCCGCATCGTTGTTAGAGGCGTTCTCAACTCATGTGATACATTGGCAACAAACTCCCGTCGCTCCGCATCAATTTTTTCCTGCTCGGTAATGTCGTGGAGGACAACAATCAGGCCGTTCACAAAGCCGGTTTCTTTTTGGATAACGGACAAATTCGCCCGCAAAATATAAGGATCGTGTTTTGTACTATAGTCAAGGATGATGGAATCCTTAACTTCGAGCAATTCATCGAACGTATACGTATCGTCAAAATCCAGGAGGGAGACAATTGGCTGCGATAAGACTGTTTCACGTGAAACGCCCAGCATGTTGGCGGCTGGTTCATTAATGACAATGACGCGGCCTCTGCGATCAGTGGCAATTACACCGTCAGTCATATAAGCAAGAACCGAGGAAAGCTTCCTGCGTTCGCCTTCAGTCGTAGCCTGTGCTTCCTGGAGTTTTTTTGTTAGGTTATTAAAAGTCATCGCTAACGTACCAATTTCATCGTAGCCATAAACCTTTACTTTACGCGAAAAATTTCCTTTTGCCATGGCAATCGCCTGTTTTTTCATATCGGTGATCGGCCTTGTAATTGTCTGGGCCAAAAGAATGCCGAGCAGAGCCGTTATGGAGAGTGCAATCGCAGTACCAGTCGCGAGAATCTTGTTGATCGTCTTCATCTGCTCAAACACGCTCTCGATATTTGCGACGATGTAAATGGCTCCAATCGTTTTTCTTTCTGACTTAATTGGCGTTGCTAGAGCCCAGATCCGATGGCCGTTTTTCTCGTCAATCAGAATATCGCTTTGCTCCTCTTCCAGCACAAGCGCCCGTTTAATCCTCAGCTCAGGCGTCCTCTGTCCGACGACTCCCTGATCATTCTCCTCTGATGTTCCGATGATTTTTAACGAAGGCGCTTCAATCAGCCTTACCTCAGTGATATCTGCGATGGCAAAATCACGGAGGATTTTTCGGATATCTTCCTCGCGAGTGTCTTCCGGACCCTTCTCTTTGGTCATTTGTTCGACAAGGTTATAGCTTAGCATCGTAACTTGTCGCTTTAAGGACGTCTGGAAATTTGTTATAAGTGTCTCTTCCAGCTGCCTGACAAAATAAACCCCGATAATTTGCATGGCAACGAGGATTAATAGTACATAAACAAGGACAAATTTTAAATGGATTGATTTAAAAAAGCCGACTCTTCTCATGAAGATACTTACTCCTGATCAGGATTTCGCAAATAATAGCCGACTCCTCTTCTTGTCACAATCCAGGCTGGATGGCTTGGGTTATCTTCAATCTTCTCGCGGAGCCGTCTTACCGTTACATCCACAGTGCGGACGTCACCAAAATAATCATAACCCCAGACGGTTTGTAGAAGATGTTCCCTTGTCATAACCTGCCCAATGTGTTTAGCAAGATAGTGGAGAAGCTCAAACTCACGGTGTGTTAATTCAATTGTTTCGCCCCGTTTGGATACAACATAGGCATCCGGATGGATGGTCAAGGACCCTACTTCAATTTCATTGGATGAATCCTCTGCGCCTTGTCCTACCGGAAGCTGATGGCGGCGGAGGTTAGCCTTAACCCTGGCAATTAGTTCCCTTGTGCTGAATGGCTTCGTTACATAGTCATCTGCCCCCAGCTCAAGGCCGAGAACCTTATCGATTTCCGAATCCTTCGCAGTGAGCATGATAATTGGCATTTCGTATTTTTTCCTAACTTCACGGCACACTTCCATTCCATCGCGGAGTGGCAGCATAATATCAAGAAGGATCAGGTCAGGCTGTACTTCTTCAACCATGGAGATAGCCTCGTTCCCATCGTATGCGCAATAAACTGTGTAGCCCTCTTTCTTGAGATTGAACTGGAGTATATCCGCAATCGGCTTCTCATCGTCTACAACTAATATTTTCTTTTCCATCCCCATACTCCTTCCTCTATACCGTTTCCCTTACTTTTACACGTTAATTTACTATTTTACTTTACCATTTTACAGCCCATAAATCATCTATTAGAAACATTTGCTAGCTAGTGGAAAAGCCCCCAGCATCTGGCTGGAGGCTAATAAATCGTATTATTTACGCAGGTACTTCATCGGATTCTGAAGGCTGCCGTTCTTATATACTTCAAAGTGGAGATGTACGCCGGTAGAATTACCGGTGGAACCCATATTGCCAATCTTGGAACCTTTTGCAACTGTTTGGCCCGCTCTTACGTCTATTGAAGAAAGATGGGCATAGACTGTGCGGAAACCATTCTGGTGGTCAATGACAATTTTGTTCCCATACCCGCCATCCCAGCCTGCTGATACAACTGTACCGTTGTCTGCAGCTTTTATCGTCAGATTTGATGGACGTGCAATGTCAATTCCTTTATGCATTTTGCCCCAGCGGTGTCCTACCTGACTGGAAACATACCCGCCGGATGCAGGCCAAGCGAATGAGCCTTCACCACGGGATGGAACGACTTTTGTTCCTCTAACAATGATATGGTTAACCGGCTTCTGGGTGACCTGTTCCTTCACCACCGCATTCTTAATCACTTTACCGTTTTTCTCGGATACGGCGTAGGTCACTTCGCGCTCGCCGTTCTTACCCTCTTGCTTAACTTTTTTGTCCCCTTTAAACATGGACGCATTATCTTCAACTTCTGTCTGGAAGGAAACTGTTTCTTTTTTGAACATTTCTTTGTCGACGATTATTTCAAGGTATGGCTTTGGAACCGTAATATTCAACTCTTGGCCGATTTTAAGAAGTGAATCTTCTTTCATTCCCGGATTCAGGGCTAGCAGCTCGGATGTTGAAAGATTAGCTCCAACTGCGATTGAACCAAGGACATCGCCATCTTTTACAGTGTATTTCTGTTCTTCAAGTGTCCCTTTCAGTAGGAAATTAACTGCCTCATCCGGAGTAAGGATGTTTTGTGGCTCTGTAGTTGTTTCTTTTACCTCTGCCTCATTCGTTAAACGAACATCAAGAATACGAGTTTCATTTTCCTTGAGTGCGGGTAATGCAGTAGAAGGATGTTCTTTCCTAGCTTCAAATTCTTTGAGCTGTTCTTCTGTTACATATTTAAGCTTCAGCTTTTTAAGCGTTTCTTCGGCAGCTTCTTTGCTCCCCAGTTGCACAACCGGTTGACCATCAATGACAATTGCCGCTGATTCAACTTCAAGCGTTATTTCCTCAGCAAGCTTCTCTGCAGCTTTTTGGTTGTTTGCTGTAGAGCGGAAAACCTGCTCAGAAATGTATGTAAGCTTCGATCCAAGCTTAAAGTCAATTCCTTTGTTGGCCTGCTTCATTTCCTGAAGTTCTCTATCAATAATTGATTCAACTACACTCTTATCAGAAACAGTGCCTATGTATGTATCATTCAAATAAACATAATAAACAGTCGTCAGGCTATTTGCTGAACCAATTGCTTGGCCTGATCCAAATACAAGCGCTGAAGCCGCAATCGCAGTCACCATCATCTTTTTAAGCGGATGTAATACTTTATTCGGTTTTTTCGTTAGCACGGTACTTTCCTTTGAAATGAATTCCATTGTTATCCTCCCTGAGCGACAGAAACAAAACCTCTTAATTACTCAAAAATAATTCTATTATCTTATTGGGAAATACTTGATTCTCATAACACGTCTATACTTTACCATAAAATGATTTAAATAGATTATAAGTCCTTATAATGTAACAAAAATGTATAATAGATGACATTTAAAGGAAACAACAACTGTGGTTTTAACCCCTTTTTCATAAAGTGGTTCCATTTTTTCACTATAAAACGGGTCGAAAAGCCTACAAAACCTGGGTTTTAAAAAGTTTTTTCTACTTTCATAGTGAAAACGACAGAGAATAACAAAGTTCGAGTGCATATTGTATATTTTTGGGTTTTTTATTACGAAGAGGTTACAATTGTTAATGGATGTTGGGAAATAACAAAAGAGGGCAGAATCATCTGCCCTCTTTTGTTCATGGCTCAGGACGGAATCGAACCGCCGACACAAGGATTTTCAGTCCTTTGCTCTACCGACTGAGCTACTGAGCCGTATTAAGTTTTGTTTCCTACTATAATGTTTACAATCGCCTTTGTCCCCGCCTCAGGAAATAACGCAAGAAGCGGCTCGGCGGGTACAACTCGAAGATTAATCATGGAAGCTTTGCTCGTTGCTCTACCGACTGAGCTACTGCCTTATTAAGTTTAGTTCAATTCAATAACCGATCTTATATATGTATAGCACTTATTATAAGTGGCGGTCTGGACGGGACTCGAACCCGCGACCTCCTGCGTGACAGGCAGGCATTCTAACCAACTGAACTACCAGACCAAAAAAAATAATGACCCCTACGGGATTCGAACCCGTGTTACCGCCGTGAAAGGGCGGTGTCTTAACCGCTTGACCAAGGGGCCATTTATAAAGAATAAATGGTGAGCCATGAAGGACTCGAACCTTCGACCCTCTGATTAAAAGTCAGATGCTCTACCGACTGAGCTAATGGCTCGTAATGGGATAGTTCCCTAAAATAAATTACACTCAGACAGATGCTCCGTAAAACTTTCGTTTTACTCCGCAACTCGCGGATTATTCATGAAGCTTTGCTCGTTGCTCTACCGACTGAGCTAATGGCTCTTAACTTAAGTAAACTACTAACTGTTTTCTCTTTTTTCAGTAGCAACGTTTTTTATAATAACAAATAGAGAAACCAAGTGCAAGCAGTTTGATAGATTTTTTTTCAAAACGAGAAATTTTTGTTCGTTTTATTTCATTCCCCTCGGTTCAATCTTTAAACATTTATCTCTTTATCAACAAGGCTAGCCTATATTAACTATGTAAAGACCGCAAATTGACTAGTTCTCTCTTGCAAAAAAATATAAAATAACTAGCCATTTTTGCAAAAGTCCAAAAAAATAACTAGTCGGCGTCAGACGCTAACTATAAAGTAATAGTTATTTCGGGTACAAACGCATTTAGATTTATAGTCATATAGCTAATTTTCACTAGCTATCACTCAATATTTAGTAGTTAATTTCCACCAGCAATAACTTTCAACTCAATATTTAATCGTTAATGTTTACTAGTCAACTCCTTCGTACTTCTTGGAGCCTCTCCTTAAATCCTCATTCACCTTTCGTATTACAACTAATTTTCACTATTCACCTCATTCGTACTTGATTGCCCTTCCCTTCAAACCACCGTTCACCTTCACCCCCCCTTCAAAAATAACCGAATTCCATAAAAAAACCCTCTCCAACAGGAAAGGGTCTAACACCATCACTTATAATCTTGTCCTCCACGGGCTTCGAACAACATTCGTCTGGGAGCGGTCTGGACCGACGGAGAAAATGGATAATGGAATGCCAGTTAACTGCGAAATTCTTTCCAGGTAATGTCGGGCATTTTCCGGAAGCTCATCCAGTGATTTGCAGCCGGTAATATCCTCCGTCCAGCCTGGGAATTCTTCATAAACCGGTTCGCATTCAGCCAGTACTTTCAGGCTTGCCGGGAACTCTTCAATGATTTCGCCTTTGTACCGGTATGCCGCACAAATTTTAACGGTCTCAAGGCCGGAAAGTACATCGATCGAGTTGAGTGACAGATCTGTGATCCCACTGACTCTACGGGCATGGCGGACAACGACGCTATCAAACCAGCCAACCCGGCGCGGGCGGCCGGTAGTCGTGCCATACTCACGGCCAACTTCACGAATCCTGTCGCCAATTTCATTATTAAGCTCAGTCGGGAACGGACCATCCCCCACCCTTGTTGTATACGCTTTTGAAACGCCGACGATGTTTGTAATCTTGGTTGGACCTACTCCCGACCCAATCGTCACTCCGCCTGCCACAGGATTGGAAGATGTAACGAAGGGATAGGTTCCCTGGTCAATGTCGAGCATGACTCCCTGCGCGCCTTCAAACAGGACACGGCGCCCTTCATCCAACGCATCATTGAGCACAACGGATGTGTCACACACATATTTTTTAATTTGCTGGCCGTATTCATAATACTCATCCAGTATTTCTTGAGCTGTAAAACCCTTTGTCTCATAAATCTTTTCAAAAAGGCGGTTTTTCTCCTCAAGGTTCCTGGCAAGCTTCTCTTCAAACTCTTCCCGATCTAGCAAATCAGCGATCCTGATACCCACTCTGGCTGCTTTATCCATATAGGCCGGGCCAATCCCCTTTTTGGTCGTACCGATCTTATTGGCTCCCTTACGCTCTTCCTCGACTTCATCCAGCTTCAAGTGATATGGAAGAATGACGTGCGCACGGTTACTAATGCGCAAGTTGTCTGTCGAAACACCTTCACCTTGTAAATAGGCAAGTTCCTTTATTAGTGCCTTCGGGTCGACAACCATGCCGTTTCCGATTACACAAGTTTTATCCTTATAAAAGATCCCAGAAGGAATTAAATGCAGTTTATATGTAACACCGTTAAATTTAATAGTATGGCCAGCGTTATTTCCTCCCTGGTAACGGGCAATAACCTCGGCATTTTCCGAAAGGAAGTCGGTAATCTTTCCTTTTCCTTCATCGCCCCATTGTGTACCTACTACAACAACAGATGACATACGAGCACCTCCACGTGTGGCTACTTTTTATTTTTAAGCAACAAACCATTCCAATCTTACCAACTTTGCATATAAAAATCAACTAAACACGAACATTAAATTAATAATATCCCTTATTCGTTCGTTATAATGTTTTCCTTCTAGTAGACTCGCTATAGTTTACCCCCTTTTGCAAAATTAAAGCAAAAAACCGCCCTATTAAAGGACGGCTGGCTTTAACATTATATATTTATGCCCCCGGCGGGACTGCGGAATCACCAAAACGAGTATCTAAATTGACGAATTTATTGTATTCCTTCACAAATGCGAGCTGAACGGTTCCTGTTGGGCCATTCCTTTGCTTGGCAATGATAATTTCAATAATATTCTTATTCTCAGACTCTTTGTCATAATAGTCATCCCTGTATAGGAAGGCTACGATATCGGCATCCTGCTCGATACTTCCGGATTCACGGATATCCGACATCATCGGACGCTTGTCTTGGCGCTGCTCAACGCCACGGGATAACTGGGAAAGCGCAATGACCGGGACTTCCAGTTCACGGGCAAGCTGTTTAAGAGAACGGGAGATTTCAGAAACCTCCTGCTGGCGGTTCTCGCCGCTCCGGCCGCTTCCCAAAATCAACTGAAGGTAGTCGATCATAATCATGCCAAGCCCCTGCTCTTGCTTCAGGCGCCGACACTTGGATCGAATATCTGCAACACGGACCCCTGGGGTATCATCAATAAAAATACCCGCGCGAGACAAGCTTCCCATTGCCATCGTCAGCTTTCCCCAATCCTCATCCGTCAAGGAGCCGGTTCTTAATCTTTGGGCATCGATATTCCCTTCCGCACAGAGCATCCTCATGACGAGTTGCTCAGCGCCCATTTCGAGACTGAAAATCGCGACATTCTCACCCGTTTTGACGGCAACATTTTGAGCAATGTTCAAGGCAAATGCCGTTTTACCAACAGATGGCCGCGCACCGACGATAATTAGGTCATTGCGCTGAAAGCCGGCAGTCATCCTGTCAAGCTCTTGGAAACCGGTAGCAATTCCCGTAATATCGCCTTTCCGGTTATGCATGGATTCAATATTGTCATACGTCCGTACTAATACGTCTTTAATATTATGAAAAGCCCCGGCATTTTTACGCTGGGCAACCTCCATAATACTTTTTTCCGCTTCTGAAAGAAGGAGTTCCACTTCATCCTCGCGGGAGTATCCCTCCTGGGCAATGGTGGTTGCTGTTCGGATCAGGCGCCGCAGCAATGATTTCTCTTCCACGATTTTTGCATAATACTCCATGTTGGCAGCTGTTGGAACAGAGCCTGCGAGTTCACTTAAATAGCTGACTCCTCCTGTATCCTCGAGCAATTTGGCAGCCGCCAATTCCTCTGTGACAGTAACAAGGTCGACTGCTTTTCCTTCATCATTCAGTTTAAGCATCATATTAAAAATCTTTTGGTGGGCCGCACGGTAAAAATCTTCGGGAATCAATATTTCGGTAGCCAGTGTCAATGAAGCCGGTTCTAGGAAAATAGCTCCAAGCACGGCCTGTTCTGCTTCTATATTCTGAGGCGGCATCCGATCCGCAAACACATCGTTCATTAAAATAACCCCCTGTCCCTAGAGGTACTCATTTATATACACGGCGAAAAAAAAGTGACCAGCTGAGCCGATCACAATTTCGTGTTGCTACTCTATTATCTTATCATGTTCCTAAGTGAACTACATTAAAAATTAGTTTCCTTCTTTTACATGTACGTTCAGCACAGCAGTAACTTCGTGATGGAGCTTTACTGGCACCTTTGTCATTCCTAGTGAGCGGATGGCATCCTCAAGTTCCATTTTCCGCCTGTCAAGTTTAATTCCTTGCTTCTTTTGAAGCTCTTCAGCAATCTGCTTCGTTGTTATGGAGCCGAATAACCTGCCGCCTTCACCGGATTTTGCAGTTAATTCCACAGTGATTTTTTCAAGTTTTGCTTTAAGGTCTTTCGCCTCAGCAAGCTCTTGGGTAGCCATCTTTTCCTCTTTTTTCTTTTGGGCGTTTAAATTGCTCATATTCGCAGAAGTTGCCTCAACGGCGAGCCCCTGCTTGAATAAAAAATTGTGTGCGTAACCATCAGCGACGTTTTTGACTTCGCCTTTCTTGCCTTTTCCTTTTACATCTTTCAAAAAAATAACCTTCATTCCTAATTCCCTCCTTCAAAATATTCATCGATGGCCTGTCTGAGCCTTTGCTCTGCTTCTTCTGTCTCTATATCGGCCATCTGGGTTGCGGCATTGGTTAAATGTCCTCCCCCCCCGAGACTTTCCATTATGACTTGGACGTTGATATCTCCAAGCGACCTGGCACTGATGCCTATCAGGCCGTCGTCCCGCTTCGACAGAACAAAAGAGGCCTGGATGCTATCCATTGCCAAAAGAGTGTCGGCTGCCTGTGCCAGCATAACCTGGTCATATACTTGGTCATCTGTCCCTTTTGCAATCGCGACTCCATCTTTGTAAAAATAAACGGATTCTATCAATTTTGACCGTTTAATATACGTATCAACGTCTTCTTTTAGCAGCTTTTGCACAAGGATGGTGTCAGCTCCCAAGGTCCTGAGATAGGAGGCCGCATCAAAAGTGCGCGCACCAGTCCTCAGTGTGAAGCTCTTTGTATCAACCGTTATCCCTGCCAGTAAGGCTGTTGCTTCAACCATACTGAATTTCCCATGGTTTGGCTGGTATTCCAGAAGTTCGGTAATTAGTTCTGCTGTCGAAGATGCATATGGCTCCATATAGACAAGTAAAGGATGACTGATAAAATCCTCCCCGCGCCGGTGATGGTCAATAACGACAACATCACTGATACGGGCTAGAACCCTTTCATCAATGACAAGTGATGGTTTATGGGTATCGACGATGACCAGTAGTGTATCCGGTGTAGCTAGCTCCAGCGCCTGTTCAGGCGTTATGAACCGCTCAAACAAATCCGGATGCTGTTTGACTACTTCCATAAGCCTTTGGATGCTTGTATCTATTTCATCAGAATTTAAGACAATATACCCTTCACGCTTATTCATTTGGGCAACCTTGCTTATCCCCATAGCTGAACCGATGGAGTCCATATCAGGGTATTTATGCCCCATAACGATGACTTTATCACTTTCTGCTATCAGCTCTCTTAACGCATGGGCAATCACACGCGCTCTGACTCTTGTGCGCTTTTCAATAGGATTTGTTTTGCCCCCGAAAAATTTAACCTTTCCATTCGACTGCTTAATGGCAACCTGGTCTCCCCCTCTGCCTAACGCAAGGTCCAGGCTTGATTGGGCAAGAGTCCCCAATTCTGGGAGGGAAGAAACTCCAGTGCCAACCCCTACTGAGAGAGTCAAGGAAAGATTATGTTTTATCGTCATCTCCCTTACCTCATCCAGAATGGTGAAATTGGCTTTTTCCAGCTTTTGCAGGATGCTTTCGTTGAAAACGGCAATAAATCGCTCTGAAGTAATTCGTTTTAGGAATATACCATTGTCGTTCGCCCATTTATTCAACAAGGAAGTCACAAGACTATTAATGCTGCTGCGCATCTGATCATCGAGTCCCTGCGTCAGTTCCTCGTAATTATCAAGAAAAATAATAGCAATAACGGTTCTTTCATCCCGATACATTTTTTCAATTTCTGTCTGCTCGGTGACATCGAAAAAGTAAAGCAGCTTTTCGTCCATTTTATGGACAACCCGGAACTTTCTATTATGCAATGTAATTAATTCCGTTTCAACTTCCTGCCTAATAAGCGGAATAAGCGCTTCTGCAACATCGTAAAGAGATCTTCCGGTTAAAGTATCTTCATCAAAACAGGAAGCAAGGTAGGGATTTGTCCATTGGATGCAATAATCATCATTGATTAGCATGATTCCAATCGGCATTTCCATCAGGGCTTCCTCTCCAACCTTTTTTACCCGGTAAGAAAGAGTGGAGATATACTCCTCCAATTCCACGCGCTGGCCCTTTTCCACTTTTATTAAATAATAAAGGGTGATACCCGCCAAAATTAAGCCCGCTATGCTGACAGCAGGATTGTATTTTGTAAGGATGCCTAAAAGCACCGTTGTTAGGCAAAGTAATCCATAAAAGGGATAACGTATCGACCGCTTTTCCAAAAATGACGGCATTCTTTCAGCTCCCTGACAGTATTGTCCCTCTAGTTTCTTTGCTCATGCCAGGATCGCTCAGGCACAGCTCTGTTCATTCGCAAACAGGACAGCAATTTATCCCACTCTTAACGGAAAGTCAAGACCCCCACCTCAAGATTCAGAGGAAACGAATAAGATAGGAGGGCGGTCAACTGACCGTAAAGGTCCGATTAGTGAATTACAGTGAAACTTGCCGCTGTGCTCTTCAGCGGCTTAGTCGCGCAAAGCCCGATTGATTTTTCTAAGGGCTGAAGCCCTAAGAAAAATCTTATCTCACCAATCGGGCTCAGCGCGGCTAACCATCGGTGGGGGATGATCCCCCCACTGATGGAAGATTCACATTATCACTATTAATTATACCCAATATCCCGGTCAAGAAAAGGGATTTGACTGAATCGCCCGCTCGTTCTATTTAAAGAACGAAGCCTTTGTTCTTTTTTATTCAAACATGTGAAAAGGTCCCCTTTTTGAAGGGAATAGACATATGTACTTTTCCTCGTTAATGCCCTAAAATCCTATTAAAAGATTAAACCTTCTTCAGGCAGCAAAAAAATGATAAAAAAACAGCAAGGAGTAGGTCCCTGCTGCTAAAAATAGTTTTGTAAAATTATTCTCCCGATACGTACGGAAGCAATGCCATTAAACGCGCGCGTTTAATCGCAACTGTCAGTTTACGCTGATATTTTGCATTCGTGCCGGTTACACGGCGTGGCAGAATTTTTCCGCGCTCTGAGATGAACTTTTTGAGCAGGTCCACATCTTTATAGTCGATGTGGGTAATGCCGTTTGCAGTAAAGTAACACACTTTACGGCGTTTTGCACGTCCGCCTCTACGTCCCATTGCCATATGATTTTCACTCCTTCAATTCGTTTTTATATCACGTTTCACTCATTGACTAAAATGGCAGGTCATCGTCTGAAATATCAATCTGTCCGCTGCCAGCGAACGGATCATCATCCACACGTGTGTAGCCCTGCTGTTTTGCTGGTGCAGGTCGTTGATTCTGATTGCTGCCCCCAAAAGGATTTCCCTGTTCTCTTGGAGCACCGCCATAATTATCGTTGCTGTCGCTTCTCCCCGCAGAACTCCTTGGTTCAAGAAATTGAACACTATCTGCTACAACTTCAGTAAAAAACATTCTTTTACCATCTTGTTCATAAGTACGTGTTTGAATACGGCCATCTACACCTGCCAGACTGCCTTTCTTAAGGTAGTTGGCAACATTTTCAGCCGCTTTTCGCCAAACAACACAATTGATGAAGTCTGCTTCTCTTTCTCCCTGTTGGTTAGAAAAATTCCGATTGACAGCAAGAGTAAAAGTGGCAACCGGAAGCCCGTTAGGCGTATATCGAAGCTCGGGATCCTTTGTTAAACGGCCAACCAGAACGACACGATTCATCATCAGAATCAACTCCTTTTCCGAAACAGGAATGTTTCACGTGGAACATTCCTACGGGTCCATTTATCTTCTAGGATTATTCTTCTTCTTTAATTACAATGTGGCGAATGATATCTTCGCTGATCTTAGCAAGACGGGAGAATTCTTCTACCGCTGCAGGTTCAGCATTCACCTTTAGGATTTGGTAGTATCCATCGCGCAAATCATTGATTTCATATGCAAGACGGCGTTTACCCCAGTCCTTTGTTTCAGCTACTTCCGCGCCATTGTCAGCCAGAATGGTGTTAAAGCGCTCAATAAGAGCTTTCTTGGCCTCATCTTCAATGTTTGGGCGGATGATGTACATAATTTCGTACTTTCTCATCACTGTCACCTCCTTTTGGTCTAAGCGGCCCGAATGGGCAAGGAGCAATTTAATAATTACTCGCAAGGTAAAAGTATACCATAGTTTTGCCATCTGTGCAACTGTTGTTCGAGTCCTTGCTCCCGACTGAAAAAGCGTTCATCCTTTATGATGGATGAACGCCTAAACGGCCTCAATTATACAAGACTACACATTAAAGCGGAAGTGGATGACGTCTCCATCTTTCACTTCATATTCTTTACCCTCAAGCCTGACTTTTCCTGCCTCTTTTGCGGCTGTCATTGAACCATTGGCAAGCAAATCGTCATAATGGACCGTTTCAGCACGGATAAACCCTCTTTCAAAATCGGAATGGATGATTCCCGCACATTGCGGCGCCTTCATTCCTTTTCTGAACGTCCATGCGCGTACTTCCTGAACGCCCGCAGTAAAATAAGTGGCAAGCCCTAGAAGGCTGTAAGCTTTCCGGATCAATTGATCAAGACCGGATTCCTGAATCCCGAGCTCCGATAGGAACATTTCCTTTTCTTCTCCATCGAGCTCTGCAATCTCAGATTCAATTTTTGCACAAATAACAATCACTTCGGCATTTTCTTTCGAAGCATAGTCACGGACAAGCTGAACATATTCATTGGAGGAAGGATCTGCAACATCATCCTCACCGACATTCGCTACATAAAGGACTGGCTTTATTGTCAAAAGATGAAGCTGCCTGGCAATTTTGATTTGCTCTTCAGTAAAGTCAACAGATCTTGCCGGCTTTTCAGCTTCAAATGCATCTCGAAGCATGGCAAGTACTTCAAATTCCGCAGCAGCATCCTTGTCTTTTTGCTTTGCAAGCTTCTCAACGCGGCTAATCCTCTTTTCAACTGACTCCATATCAGCAAGAATCAGTTCGAGGTTGATTGTTTCGATATCGGAAATCGGGTCTACTTTTCCCGCGACATGTGTAATGTTGTCATCAGCAAAGCATCTAACTACCTGGCAGATGGCATCTACTTCGCGAATATGAGATAAGAACTTGTTCCCAAGCCCCTCCCCTTTGCTCGCACCCTTTACAATACCGGCGATATCTGTAAATTCAAATGTTGTTGGAACGGTTTTCTTCGGTTTTACAAGTTCTGTCAGTTTGTTTAGGCGATGGTCCGGAACCTCTACAATCCCAACGTTCGGATCAATCGTACAGAACGGATAGTTGGCTGATTCTGCTCCGGCCTGGGTTATAGCATTAAAAAGTGTAGACTTTCCGACGTTCGGAAGACCCACTATACCTGCTGTCAATGCCATTTCTTCGGTCACTCCTCTGTAGTTAACATAATCTATTCAAAAACGTGCAATTAAGATGTAAAATCAATAAAAGCCCTACACAATTATAGGCATTGATGCCTAAAAAGACAAGGACGGCTTTACTGGATAACAAATGAAAGCTGCCGGAAAACCGGCAGCTGAATATGTTTATACTTTCTCAATGGCAACAAGACAATCATATAGCGTGCTGCCGAGGCGATTGTCCGATTCCAAGCTTGAGGTGAGGCTGTTAACAGGACCTCCAAACCGCTTCCAAATGCCTTCGTCAATATTGATTGTTCCAGGATGCATTTTTGGCAAAATGGATATCGTTCCTTTTACTTCACCGCGACTGTTCCAAACCCTTGCTTCGTCCCCTTCTGCCAAGCCATGACTGTTTGCAATATCAGCGGCGATTTGGATAACGACCCGGGGCTCTTTTTCAAATAAGTGGTAGTGCTGAGAATGGTTTGAACGTAAAGGATGAATCGTCAGCAGCGTATAAGGGTATGTTTCCGCAAGGCTATTATTGACCCATTTGGACTCAGCAGGCAACGAAAGTTTCAGCCTTCCATCCATTCCTTTCTCATCGGCAAGAAGGGATGAAAATTCAAATTTTCCTGAAGGTGTTTTAAATTTCCTGTCAGCCCAAGGAACTTTTATGACGGGAAGCTCAACCGTATGATTTTTTCTAAGCACATCGAGAGTAATGCCATCTTTATTCATCGGTTCAAGGTACATTTCAAGCCACTCTTCCGAGGTATAAGCAAAATCTTCCCCAAACCCAAGGCGTTTTGCAAGCTCCGTCCAAATCCATAAATCGGACTTTGCCTCCCCAGGAGGATCCATCAGCTTAGGGGCATAATTGGCATAATGGTGGTACATAGAACCATAATAAATATCTTCCTCCTCAAAAACGGCTGCTGAAGGAAGGACATACTCTGCTAAAAGCGCGGTATCGGTCATAAAATGGTCAATGACGACCAATGTATCCACCTTAGAAAATGCTTTTTCCACTACATTGGAATCCGGCACCTGAGTAGCAGGGTTGCCGCATGTTACAATGACCATTTTAATTTCCGGGTTTTTCCCGGAAAGAATCATCTCAGCCTGCTTCATGATTGGAAATTGGCGAGTTTCCTTCCTTCGTTCACTAAGAGAAAGCCGACCTGCCTGGAAACTGCGGCCGACTTGCAGGTTTGCATAATTGGCTCCGCCGCCAGGTATACCTATATTTCCACTCACTGCAACTAATGCATCCAAAAAGCGAATGGTATTACCCCCGTTGCGGTATCTTTGCATGCCAAGACCCATATAAGTAGAGACAGGCCGGTCGGCATAGATGGCAGACAGCATGGTAATTGTTTCTCTAGGAACTTCGGTCATTTCACTGATTTCATCGAGAGTGATTGTTTCCAAAAGGTGGACAACGTCCTCAAAACCAACAGTATACTCTTGAATAAAAGTTCGGTCTTCAAGGCCCATTCGGAGCATTTCTTTTATTATTCCAGCGGCCAAAAGCCCATCCATACCGGGTTTTATCGATATATGTTCATCTGCGAGCTTTGCAGTGGCATTAAAAATTGGATCAATGACATAAATTTTGATACCCTTTTTCTTCGCATCAAGCAAGTCTTGGTAAAAGTGCAGATTTGTTCTCGCTGCGTTCCTGCCCCAGACGACAATATGCCTGCTGTTAAGCAAGTCTCCCGGCGCATGGCTGAGCACATCACCAAAGTCCCAGAGCTGTGCTTCAATGCCTGCTCCCCAACACAGTGAGCCTACAAGCTCCGTCACGCCGCCATACGCGTTAAAAAACCGCTGGTCCAGGTTCGTCAATACGCCGCTATTGGCATAGTCATGGCTGTGCAGAACAGCGGTAGATCCGTACTCTTTTCTAATCTCATCCATTTTTCTGGCTATTTCATCAAGTGCCTGATCCCATGATATCCGGATAAATTCCCCATTTATTTTCTTTAATGGGGTAAGGAGCCGGTCTTCAGCTTCAATTCTTTTTACTAATGAACGGCCGCGCCCACAAATTTTCCCTTTCGTGATTGGATGGGCGGGATCGCCATCTATTTGAACGACCTTATTATTCTCCATTGTTACCTGAAATCCGCAGCTGTCCCAGCAGTTTAAAGGGCAAGCTGATTTAACAATTTTTTGCAACTCCTTCACCCCCAAAGCCTATATTCTCTATAACTATTAGATTAATCTATTTTGACAAAAAAAAGAAGCATGGGATTATGCTTCATGCTTCACTAGGATCTTTTTCATCTTTTTGGTGAATTCCCTGCGAGGGATGAGGACGCTATGGGAACAGCCTTCACATTTGATTCTAATATCCATCCCTAAACGAATGATTTTCCATCGATTCACACCGCATGGGTGAGGTTTTTTCATTTCGACTACATCATTCAATCCGAACTCTGTTTGTTCCATCAGTTTTCCCCCTTGTCATTTACCTTCCCATCTTTATTCTCCCTAGAGTACATTACAACCCTCGGGAATGGAACATCAATTCCATGTTCGTCCAGCCCCAGCTTGATTTCTTTTCGAAGCATTCTTGCAATGCCATAGTGTGTCATCGGTTTTGTTTCCGCAACAACTCTTACCGTAATTTCTGTCGGGCCAAAGTTTTGGATCCCTACAAATTCCGGTGGACTGACTATATCCTCATTGTCCAGGGGAATGTTCTCAATAATTTCCCGAATGACTTGTTCTGCTTTTTCAATATCTTCTTCATAAGCAATCCCAACATCCACTACAGCCATGCTGTTATTCAGTGAATAATTGGTTACCTGAGTAATGCTTCCGTTAGGCAAAATATGAACTTCACCCGTCCATGTTTTAATCTTTGTTGTCCTTAATCCAATTGAATCGACCGTTCCTTCGAACTGATCGATTTTTATATGATCACCTACAGAAAACTGATCCTCAAAAATAATAAAAAAGCCGGAAATAACATCTTTTACGAGGTTTTGCGCTCCAAAACCGACTGCCAGCCCGACAATCCCAGCCCCCGCCAGCATTGCTTTTACATCAATTGTCAGCTCAGTAAGGATCATCATTAAGGCAATAAAATAAATCACATAGGATAGAATGTTATCTAGGAGTTTAACAAGTGTTGCTTCCCGTCGTTCCTTCACACGAAGCGGCATTTTCATTCTGATTTCAAATGTTTTATGTATAGCTGCCTTCCCTATTTTAATCAAAATCCCTGTTAGGATGAGAATTAAGATAATCTTGATGGCACCCTCACCAATTGCTGCCCATTTATCTTCATCCATTAACCTGCTATGTATCTTGTTCATAACTCTGTTATATGAATCCACCATTTCACCGCCATTTATACTCAATCAACCTTATTCTATTGAGAACCATGAATTTTTTCAACTTTCCAGATAGTTTTCTAGTTCTTTCCTCCTGTTAGCATGCGATTCATCCTTCTTTCTACCCTGTTTAGCAAAAACCTATTACAGGTATGTATAGATAACGAAATATATTCGTATAATGATACTATTCCTCAATTCTGCACGGTTCCCACCTATCGCTTTCAAACCAGATTTCCATGATAAATTAATCAAAAAATCAGCGTCAAATTTAATTGGGCTTTACGCTTTCCATGAAGGAGTGGGCTTTATGAATAGTAAATCACGCATATTTGATACGTTGCAAAATAGCCGTATTCATCATGAGGATCCTAAGGCAGATGCAAAGCTTGCGGCTGGACTTGTATTAAATCTGCCCCTATCAGCCAGCCGGCCGATCGTTGTCGTCTGCATTGGAACTGATCGGTCGACAGGAGATTCCTTAGGCCCTCTCGTTGGTACATTTTTGGAAGAAATGAGATCCCCATCGTTCCATATATATGGAACATTGGACGATCCAATTCATGCCGTCAATTTGGAAGATAAGTTGAAGGAGATTTCAAAAAAGCACTTTCATCCCTTTATCATTGCAATTGATGCTTGTTTAGGTCGTTTCAAAAGTGTCGGGATTATCCAGGTGTGTGATGGCCCTGTGAAGCCTGGCGCAGGAGTAAATAAGGAATTGCCGGAAGTTGGCGACATGCATATTACTGGAATCGTAAACGTCAGCGGCTTTATGGAGTTTTTTGTTCTTCAAAATACAAGATTGAGCCTGGTTGTGAAAATGGCAAAAATGATTGCCAATGGCATTCATCTTGCCTCCAAGTATCAATCAAGCCAGATTGGCTGGTCAGAACTACGCTGGAATCGAGAACAGGAAACAGTAAATGAACAGACCAATTAAAAAAACAGGAAAAGGTCTCTATCTTTTCCTGTTTTTTATCACATCAGGCCATTTGATGATAAAAGTAAATGGCAGCAACCGCAGCAGCCGTAACAAGAATGCCAGGCAGAAGATTAGCTACCTTAATTTTTGTCAAACCGGCAAGATTCAAGCCGATTGAAAAGATCATCACTCCGCCTGTCGCTGTCATTTCAACAATAAACTGATCCATCAATAGTGTTGGGACAATCCTATCTATTTGTGTCGCAAACAAAGCAATAGTTCCTTGATAGAGCATCACTGGGATGGCAGAGAAGATGACCCCTATTCCAAGAGTAGTTGTCAGAATAATAGCAGTAAAGCCGTCAATGATTGCTTTGGTATAGAGGACATCATGATCGCCCCGTATGCCGCTGTCCAGGGCACCGATAATGGCCATCGCCCCAATAACAAATATAAGTGTCGCTGTCACAAACCCCTGTGAAATGCTTCCTTTGCCATTCGAACCAATTTTCCTTTCCAGCCACAATCCAAGCCTGTTCAATTTATCATCCAGTGCCCACCATTCTCCAAGCACACCGCCCAGGACAAGGCTTACAATGACAATTAGAAAGTTTTCGCTTTTTAGCCCCATTTGCAGGCCAAGTACGATGACAGATAAGCCGATTCCATGCATAACGGTCGTTTTCATTCCTTCTGGGATACGGTGCAGCAATTTACCAAGGAATGTACCAAGAATGATTAACAGGCCGTTTACAATTGTACCCCATAAAAACATATCCTTTTCCCCTGTCTGTTATAGCTTCTAAACTGAATGATTAAAAAAAGAAACCATCAATTGATGGCTTATTCGTTGGATTCCGGTTCTAAAAGCTCAAGAAGCCTTTCCAAATCCTCTTTTGAAAAAAACTCAATTTCTATCTTCCCTTTGTTCTTTGTCTGTTTGATATGTACCGTTGTCCCGAATCTTTCCCTAAGTTGATGCTCCCGTTCTTGTAGAAACAAGTCTTTTTTCTTTTCCGGCTTTTTTGTTTCACGTGAAACATTTTCATTCAGCTGTTGAATTAGTTTTTCCAACTGGCGGACATTCAGGTTTTCTTTCACAATTTTTTCTACGAGAAGCTGGAGCTTCGCCTTTTGCCGTAAACCAAGCAATGCACGGCCATGCCCCATGGTAATCGTTCCTTTTGAAATGAGGTCTTGGATTTGCTTTGGAAGAGAAAGAAGGCGAATATGGTTGGCTATATGCGGCCTGCTTTTCCCTAACCGCTTGGCTACTTCTTCCTGAGTCAGCTTTAACTTTTCCATTAGCGTCTGATAGGCCGCCCCTTCCTCAATCGGGTTTAAATCTTCCCGCTGAAGGTTTTCAAGGACAGCAAGTTCCATCATCTGTTGTTCGGATAATTCGCGCACGACAGCGGGAACTGTTTCAAATCCAGCTGCTTTTGCAGCTCGGTATCTTCGTTCACCGACAACAATTTCATAACCTCTTATGCTTTTCCGGATAACAAGAGGTTGGAGAATACCATGTTCAATAATTGATTCCTTTAATTCTTCAATTGCTTCAGGCTCAAAATGCTTTCGGGGTTGATAAGGGTTCGGGCGCAATTCCTTAATCTTTATTTCCTGGACAGACTCTTCATTGCCAGCTTCCATGTTGGCAAAAAAAGCATCCAGCCCCTTTCCAAGACCTTTAGCCATTAGAAACCACTTCCTTTGCAAGATCTAAATAAACTTCAGCCCCGCGTGATTTCGGATCATATATGATTATTGGTTCTCCATGGCTCGGAGCCTCGCTTAAACGCACATTCCTTGGAATAATCGTCTTATAGACTTTGTCCTGGAAGTATTTCTTCACTTCTTCTATCACTTGAATTCCTAGATTCGTCCTGGCATCCAGCATCGTGAGGAGGACACCCTCTATTTTCAAATTCTGGTTCAAGTGTTTTTGGACAAGCCTGACTGTATTCAACAGCTGGCTCAACCCTTCAAGTGCATAATATTCACACTGGACAGGGATCAAGACAGCGTCCGAAGCGGTCAGGGCATTGATGGTCAATAGGCCTAGAGATGGCGGGCAATCAATGATGATATAATCATAATCGTCTTTTACCTCTTCAAGCGCACGTTTCAGCCTGACCTCCCGGGAAATCGTTGGAACGAGCTCAATTTCCGCTCCGGCAAGCTGAATTGTAGCAGGTATGGCTGATAAATTTTCAACCGATGTCGGCCTGATGACTTCCTTTGCTTCAATGTCATCCACGAGCACATCATAAATGCAATGCTCAACATCGGCTTTTTCTACGCCTATTCCGCTCGTCGCATTCCCCTGCGGGTCAATATCGACCATTAAGACTTTTTTCCCTATGTATGCTAAGCAGGCGCCCAGATTGACAGAAGTCGTCGTTTTTCCGACTCCTCCTTTTTGATTCGCGATTGCAAGTATTTTGCCCACGATGTCACCTACCTTTTTTGCAAAAAATAACGGCTATACCATTAGGCACTGCCAAAAATAAGTTTTATAGAGCTATGCATCCTATTTTAACATGAAAAGTAACTAGTGGAGTTTTTTTTATTAAATTATTGAATTAGCACCTTTCATACAGGCATGCACCTATTCAAACTGCTTCGATTCAGGGGTGTCCGCCAATGAGGGGAACGTATGTTTCTGTTTTGGGTGTGGTTATGGGGAAGTTTTGCAAAAAACGAGTAGAAAGCCGGAATGAAACTTCATCCGGCTTACTTGTTGTCTATGGATTATTTCTTTTTAGGAATTTTAATCGTAAATTGATAGTATTCTTCCGTTTCCTCTTCCTCAGAATTGAGCTTAATCCCGCTGTCGGAAACCATGGAGAGGGATTGTCTGATCGTGTTGACTGCAATTCGCATATCCTTGCTGAAGGCTTTTCGTCTTGGCTTTGGTTTTTGGACAGACTGCTCCAAAAGTTTTATGACTCTTTCCTCAGTCTGTTTAACATTCAGGTTTTTCATCATAATTTCTTCGAGAACAGCCACTTGCTTTTCTGGATCCTTCAATGGAATAAGTGCCCTTGCATGTCTTTCAGAAATTTGTTTATTTAACAAGGATTCCTGTACTTCCTGTGGAAGCTTCAAGAGCCTAAGTTTATTGGCTACTGTTGACTGGCCTTTGCCAAGACGCTGGGCAAGCGCTTCCTGCGTCAAGTTATGAAGTGTCAGGAGCTTACCATAAGCCATTGCTTCCTCTATAGGTGACAACTCTTCCCGCTGCAGGTTTTCAATCAAAGCAACGGAAGCAGTTTCTGTGTCAGACATATTTTTAATAATCGCAGGAACCTCATCCCAGCCCAGCTTTTTCATCGCTCGCCATCTTCGTTCTCCGGCAATGAGCTCATAGCGTCCGTCTTCAAGCTCCCGGACGACAATCGGCTGGATGATGCCATGCATATGGATTGTACGTGATAGTTCATCTATTTTCTCGTCATCAAACACCGTTCTTGGCTGAAACCGGTTAGGTATAATCAATTCAATGGCGATTTTTTTAATTTCTTCATGATTAACTTCTGTCTCTATTTCTATCTCATTCTCAATTTCTATCTGTTCTTTATCACCACGGCCGAAAAAGCGTGAAAAAGAATTCTTCATTTCCAGCACCCCTTTTAAATACGCCCTGTTAACTAATTCTCTATCCAGTAGTCAATTCCTGCTGAAATAGTTGGTTGTTTTAGCAAAACTGGCCTAGTTAAAAACCGATTTACTCAATCGGCAGTTTATTCGGTGTTCCAGGCTTGCGAGGGTATTTCTTAGGTGTCGTCTTTTCCTTATTGATTACGATGATGGTCCGTTCACTTTCTTCAATTGGCAAGGAAAAGGTGTGGATCTCCTTTGTCTTTCCACCAAGTACCGAAATAGCCTTTTTTGCATCCGCAAGCTCCTCTTTTGCGTTAGCGGCTTTAAGAGCAACGAAACTTCCTCCCTGCTTCACCAAAGGAAGGCAGAGCTCACTTAAAACCGACAACCGCGCAACCGCTCTTGCCGTTACAATGTCATAGCTTTCCCGATGGGCGGGATTTTTCCCGAAGGTTTCTGCCCGGTCATGAATGAAGTGGACATTTTCCAATTCAAGCGCCTTTGAGAGTTGATTCAAAAAAGTGATTCTTTTATTAAGCGAATCGACAATCGTTACCTTTAATTCGGGAAAGGCTATTTTAAGCGGTATGCTTGGGAAGCCTGCTCCCGCGCCGACATCACAAAGAGAGGGAGAGCCGGTAAAGTCAAAGTAAAATGCAGCCGAGAGTGAGTCGAAGAAATGCTTTAAATAAACCTCCTCCCGGTCAGTAATAGCCGTTAGGTTCATCTTTTCATTCCATTCAACTAGGGTTTCGAAATAGGTTTCGAACTGGCTCAGCTGGGCAGAGGAAAGTGAAATGCCCCTTTCCTCCAGCAACCCGGCAAATTGTTCTGCTTTCATCATCGTTGTTCCAACTCCGCTCTTATTCTGCTTTTACCCTTGCAACGCGTCCTTGCTCCAAATAGACAAGGAGGATGGAAATGTCGGCTGGGTTCACTCCTGATATACGTGATGCCTGGGCAAGGGAGAGCGGCCTTACCTCTTTCAGGTTATGGCGCGCCTCATTCGCAATTCCCGGTATGGCATCGTAATCGATATTTTCAGGGATTTTTTTATTCTCCATCTTCTTCAGCCGGTCAACCTGCTGAAGAGATTTCTCAATATATCCTTCATATTTGATGTGAATCTCAACTTGCTCTTTCACTTCGTCATCAAGGCTCATTTCCGGGGGAATGATGGATTCAATATGGCCGTAGTTCATCTCAGGCCGCTTCAGGAAATCAGCAGCCCTGATGCCGTCCTTCAACTCGCTTCCACCGAGTGAACGGATCAGTTCCTGGACCTCCGAAGACGGCTTTATAATGGTAGTTTTGAGCCTTTTAATTTCTGCCTCGATCGCCGCATGTTTCTCTTCGAACTTTTCATACCGTTCTTTTGTGATCAAGCCCATCTTATAGCCAATTTCGGTCAACCTGAGGTCGGCATTATCATGGCGCAAAAGCAGGCGGTACTCGGCTCGTGATGTAAGTAATCGGTATGGCTCAGCCGTTCCTTTTGTCACTAGGTCATCAATCATGACACCGATATATGCCTCCGAACGGCTCAAGATGAGTTCTTCTTTTCCAAGTGCCTTCAATGCGGCATTCATTCCCGCCATCAAGCCTTGTCCCGCGGCTTCTTCATAACCGGAAGTACCGTTAATTTGGCCCGCTGTATAAAGATTTTTTATTTTCTTCGTTTCCAAAGTAGGCCATAGCTGGGTTGGAACAATTGCATCATACTCAATCGCGTATCCCGGCCTCATCATTTGGGCATCTTTTAGGGCGGGAATAGATTTTACAAGTCGGTGCTGCACATCCTCAGGAAGACTTGTTGACAATCCTTGGACGTATACCTCTTCAGTGTTCCGCCCTTCAGGTTCCAGAAAAATCTGGTGGCGCGGCTTATCATTAAACCGTACGACCTTATCCTCAATCGATGGGCAGTAGCGCGGCCCAGAACCTTTGATCATTCCCGAAAACATCGGTGACCGATGAAGGTTTTCATCAATGATCCGGTGTGTATGTTCATTTGTATACGTTAGCCAACATGGCAGCTGATCTGTAATATATTTTGTCGTTTCATATGAAAAAGCCCTCGGGGTATCATCCCCCGGCTGGATTTCCGTTAGGGAATAGTCGATTGTGCCGCTATGCACCCTCGGTGGGGTACCCGTTTTGAAACGGACAAGATCAAAACCCAATTCTTCCAGGTGCTCGGACAGTTTTATTGAAGGCTGCTGGTTATTCGGACCGCTCGAATACTTCAGTTCCCCAAGGATGATTTCACCACGAAGGAAGGTTCCTGTTGTGATAATGACTGATTTTGCCCGAAAAACTGCACCGGTTTGCGTCACTACACCCGTACATACGCCATCTTCTACAATGAGCTTTTCAACCATCCCTTGAATGAGGGTCAGATTTTTCTCACTCTCAAGTGTCTTCTTCATTTCATGCTGGTAGGCAAACTTGTCAGCCTGTGCCCGGAGTGCCCGGACGGCAGGTCCTTTGCCGGTATTTAACATCCTCATTTGAATATAAGTTTTATCAATATTTCTTCCCATCTCGCCGCCAAGAGCATCAATTTCCCTGACTACGATTCCTTTTGCCGGCCCTCCTATCGAAGGATTGCACGGCATAAAAGCGACCATGTCGAGATTGATTGTGATCATCAATGTTTTCGCACCGATACGGGGAGCTGCCAATCCGGCCTCACTGCCTGCATGTCCAGCGCCAATTACAATTACATCATAATTTCCGGCCTCGTATTGCATCACGCTGCCTCCTTTATTTAAAAATAACTTAATTTCTTTAGGTGTAAGGCTTTATTTCCCCAGGCAAAATTGTGAAAAGAGCTGGTCGATCAGGCTTTCATGGACACTTTCTCCAATCACTTCACCTAATAGCTCCCACGACCTTGTTAAATCAATTTGGACAATATCGATTGGTACGCCCATTTCCACACCGTTGAGTGCTTCTTCAATTGCATGTAAAGCCTGTCCTAATAAGGCAATATGACGGCTGTTCGATACATACGTCATATCACCGGCTTCCAGTGAACCGGCAAAAAACAATTCGGCAATCGCATTTTCCAGTTCATCGATGCCTTCGTCTTCTAGAAGGGAAGTCGTGACGACCCTTCTCTTTCCAGCAAGTTTTTGAACCTCTTCCATATCGACTTTCTGCGGAAGGTCTGTCTTGTTGACGATAATAATGGCATCCATGCCTTCAACAGCCTTGAAAATATTCCGGTCTTCATCTGTCAGCTTGTCTGAATAATTCAGCACAAGCAGAATGAGATCCGCCTCTTTCAATACCTGACGCGATCTTTCCACACCTATTTTTTCTACGATATCCTCTGTTTCCCTGATCCCAGCTGTATCAAGCAAACGCAGCGGAACACCGCGGACATTGACATATTCTTCAATAACATCCCTTGTTGTACCAGGGATATCCGTTACAATCGCCTTATTTTCCTGGGCAAGGCTGTTCAGCAAGGAAGATTTCCCTACATTCGGCCTCCCGACAATAACAGTCGAAAGCCCTTCCCTTAATATCTTACCCTGTTGGGATGTTTGCAAAAGCTTTCTGATTTCATCACGGACATAGCCAGCCTTCTCCAGCAGCATATGATGCGTCATTTCTTCTACATCATCATATTCAGGATAATCAATATTTACTTCCACATGCGCAAGCGTTTCAAGAATCTGCTGGCGAAGCTTTCGGATCAGGCGTGATAGCCTCCCTTCCATCTGGCCCAATGCAACATTCATGGCCCTGTCCGTTTTTGCCCGGATTAAATCCATCACCGCTTCGGCCTGCGACAAGTCTATCCTCCCATTTAAGAACGCCCGCTTTGTAAATTCACCAGGCTCAGCAAGCCTCGCGCCGTTGTTTAAAACAAGTTGGAGGACACGGTTTACGGAAACGAGCCCACCATGGCAGTTAATTTCAACTACATCCTCCCTCGTAAATGTCCTTGGTCCCCTCATAGCAGACACCATGACTTCCTCAACGATTTCCCCTGTTAACGGATCAGTGAGGTGGCCGTAATGGATTGTATGGGACGGTACATTCATTAACTTCTTTCCACCTGGGCTTTTAAAAATGTTATCAGCAATCGCGAAAGCTCCCTCACCGCTCAGACGGACAATCGCAATCGCTCCCTCACCCATTGGCGTTGAAATTGCCGTTATTGTATCAAACTCCACTTTTTCCACCTCTTCTCTTTCTAAAAATCCATCTATTTAGTTTGGCCATTAAAGTTTATCCCCAAAACACTAGAATACCATATGATTCATTTTCAAAAAAAGGATTATCCACAGCTGCATCGATTGAACATGTTTCATTTTAACTTATCCACATGTGAATAACAATAAAGCAATCGGAACCTTAAAGCAGGTAGAGTGAATCATGAAAGGATGATGAAGGAACAAAAAAACATCCCGCCTTCAAATGAAAGGCAGGATGTTGGAATCTTACTTATGATTATTGTCTGGCTGGAGCAATAACAATATGACGATGTGGTTCTGTTCCATCAGAAAAAGTCTTAACGCGATTATTCTCTGAAAGCGCCGTATGAATGACTTTCCTTTCGTAGGAAGGCATGGGCTCTAGTGTGACAGGCTTGCCTGTTTTTACTGCTTTCTGCGCAAGACGCTGGGCCAGCTGAATCAAAGTCTCATTTCGACGGCTCCGATAATCTTCTGCATCAAGAATGACAGTTAAATACTGATCTGAGAATCGGTTTATGACCAGTTGGGTAAGGTATTGCAATGAATTAAGGGTCTGTCCCCTTTTTCCAATTAACAAAGCAATTTTGTCACCTGACAAAATAAACGTGACATGCTTGCCCTCTTTTGACGCCTCTATTTCTATAGAAGCTCCCATTTGTTCACTGACCTGGAAAAGAAATTTCTTTGCTTCTTCAATCGGGTCGGGTTTAACGGTCACCTTAACAACTGCAGGTTTTGACCCAAACAGGCCAAAAATCCCCTTTTTCCCTTCATCAACAATCTCTACTTCTGTGCGGTCTCTGGTTGTGTTTAATTGAGCGAGTGCTGATTTTACTGCTTCTTCAACGGTTTGTCCGCTGGCAGTTATCTGTTTCACTTTTTTGCTCCCCCCGCGCTGCCGGTAGCTGATGCTTTTCTCAGATCCGGCCCTTTAATGAAATACGTCTGGACAATCATGAACAAGTTCCCCACTACCCAGTATAGTGAAAGGGCTGCTGGGAAATTGATGGCAAAAACAAGAATCATAATCGGCATCATATAAAGCATCATTTGCATTTGTGGGTTTGCGTCTGATCCCGCCATCATCATTTTTTGTTGGATGAAGGTGGTGATCCCTGCAATGATAGGCAAAATATAATAGGGATCCTTATCTCCCAGGTCGAACCAAAGAAATTCATGGTCAGCAATAGCTCTTGTCCGGGAAATTGCATGGTAGAAACCAATCAGAACCGGCATTTGAATAATAAGCGGGAAGCAACCGGCTAACGGATTGACTCCATGCTTCTGGAACAATGCCATCGTTTCCTGCTGAAGTTTTTGCTGTGTTTTCTGGTCTTTTGAGCTGTATTTTTCACGCAGCTTTTGCATTTCTGGCTGAAGCGCCTGCATTGCTTTTGAACTTTTCGTCTGCTTGATCATCAGCGGCAGCATGGCCAGGCGGATGATAATTGTCACAAAAATAATCGAGAGTCCGAAGCTCCCCCATAAAACATGCGCCCCCTCGGTAATCAGCCAGGAAAGCGGATAAACAATGTACTCATTCCAAAAACCAGTGCTTTCTGCTGTGATTGGCTGTTTTATATCGGTACAGCCAGCTAATAGAAAGACAAATAAAAACAATCCGATAAGCTTTACTAATCGTTTACTCAACCGAAATTTCCTCCTTAAACGGATGGGTGTCAAAATTTTATAAGTTATTCCCCTAACCAATTGCCAAGGGAAATACTATCTGAATCATTCTATCATTTTTTTAGGGGAAGTGCTTTCAAAATCTTCTACTGTTTCGAAAAAAAGTTCTAGTTTTTTTCCTTTTATTGAATTGGAAAATCCCTTTTTAAACTTTTCGCGAGTTTTAGGACATGAGCAAGACTCTTTTTCACCTCAAAAAAATCCATCTCTGCGGCTGGCTTTCTAGCAATTATTACATAATCCCTGCCGCCCGCCAGCCCGTCCTTCATTTCAAATACCGATTGCCGTATGTATCTCTTGATCCTGTTGCGGACAACGGCATTTCCAATTTTTTTGCTGACCGATAATCCAATCCGGAATAGAGGCTGTTCCTCTTTTTTCAAAACATACACAATGAATTGCCGGTTTGCCGTAGATTGCCCTTTTTTAAAAACAGCTTGGAACTCTTTATTTTTTTTAATCCTGAATTCTTTTTTCACGACTT
This sequence comes from Neobacillus notoginsengisoli, assembly GCF_003515685.1. GTDB lineage: Bacteria > Bacillota > Bacilli > Bacillales > Cytobacillaceae > Bacillus_D > Bacillus_D notoginsengisoli. The sequence goes on from NZ_QWEG01000007.1 coordinate 266,215, forward strand.
CACCTACATTCTGTGCAGCTTCAAGTCCATACCTGTCCATAGTCATCCTATCCGTTCTGCTAGACCGTTATTCGCTCAGAAACGAACCGATATTTAAGACAAATTCCGGATAATGATAGAAAAAAGACCACTGAGACGGTCAGTGGCCTAAGCTGATAATACTTTTCTTCCTTTTTGGCGACGGCGAGCAATTATTTTGCGTCCAGTCACTGAGCTCATACGGCTACGGAAACCGTGAACTCTGCTGTGCTTCTTTTTCTTTGGTTGATAAGTCCTTTTCATTCTATTGACACCTCCCTGAGGAATTACTTATATGGACAGTCTGCTATCATACAATTTTCGCTTGGTAAAGACAGTCTTAATTATTATAGGGAAGCAATTGCTTAAATGTCAACTACTGTTTCAATATTTCATACTTCTTCCAGCTAAAAAACCAAGACAGCTGCCAAAGATCTCTTTCTGATTCTTGCCCCGTAATAATATGCTAAAATCCTTCTTATCTGCTTGTGGATAATTTCCGACAGATTTTTCACTTTGTCCATCACTTATTGACAAGTTTCTCACAAACTCAAGTATTGTGGATAAACTAAACAGCGTCAGGTGTGGTTCTTGTGGATAATTCTTAATAACCATTGCAGAGCTTACTTTTATTTGATATTATAGTTGTGTTTTCACTTCTAATAAGTCAATGTGGATAATTCGGATATCCACAGACTGTGGATAACTTGTGGACAGCTTATCCAGCTGTGTTGTAAAAGATTGTCCACAAGCAGTGGATATTGTCGAAACCTCTTATTCTTTCCTTATATTATGTTTTTCCACAAATCCATCACCTTGAATATTTATACAACGGGGTTGTACAAGCTGTATAACCGCCTGGCACATTATTCAAACTCTTATTTAGTAAGAAAACTGTATGATGCACTATTTATGTTTAAGAAAGATAGAAAGAAAAAAGGGAGGGGAAGTAGTTGGAAAACATTGCAGACCTTTGGAATGCGGCGTTAGCTACCATCGAAACCAAGATCAGTAAACCAAGTTTTGATACATGGCTAAAGTCAACCAAGGCGCATTCGCTGCAAGGCAACACTCTTGTTGTAACAGCTCCGAATGAATTTGCACGGGATTGGCTCGAGGAACGGTATTCTCAATTAATTGCCGGGATCCTTTACGAAATCACCGGTGAGGGACTGGAAGTCAAATTCATCATTCCGCAGGTAAAAAGCGATGATGAACAGGACTTGCCTCTGCCAAAAAAGAAACAGAAAAAAGAGGAAGAAAATAATGATATTCCGCGAACGATGCTGAATCCAAAGTATACGTTCGATACGTTCGTCATTGGTTCAGGCAACCGCTTTGCACACGCTGCTTCGCTGGCCGTTGCCGAAGCTCCGGCGAAAGCATATAATCCCCTGTTTATTTATGGGGGCGTTGGATTAGGTAAAACCCACCTTATGCATGCAATCGGACATTATGTGCTGGAACATAATCCATCTGCAAAGGTCGTTTATCTTTCCTCAGAAAAATTCACCAATGAATTTATCAATTCCATTCGTGATAACAAAGCGATTGAATTCCGGAACAAATACAGGAAGGTTGATGTCCTGCTAATTGATGATATTCAATTTTTGGCAGGGAAAGAATCGACACAAGAGGAATTTTTCCATACTTTTAATACGCTGCACGAGGAAAGCAAACAAATTATTATTTCAAGTGACCGGCCGCCAAAGGAAATTCCGACGCTTGAAGACCGTCTTCGTTCCAGATTTGAATGGGGCCTGATTACAGATATTACCCCGCCTGATCTGGAAACAAGAATAGCCATCCTCCGAAAAAAGGCAAAAGCGGAAGGCCTGGATATTCCGAACGAAGCCATGCTCTATATTGCTAACCAAATTGATTCGAATATCCGTGAATTAGAAGGTGCACTTATACGGGTAGTTGCTTATTCTTCACTTATCAACAAGGATATCAATGCCGACCTTGCCGCAGAAGCACTAAAAGATATCATTCCTAGCTCAAAGCCAAAAATTGTCACGATCCTTGATATCCAAAAAGCGGTCGGCCAGCAATTCAACATTAAGCTTGAGGATTTTAAAGCAAAGAAAAGGACAAAATCTATAGCCTTTCCAAGGCAGGTGGCTATGTATCTGTCAAGGGAGCTGACAGACTTTTCCCTCCCGAAAATCGGCGAGGAGTTTGGCGGAAGGGACCATACCACTGTTATTCATGCCCATGAAAAGATTTCAAGGCTGTTAACTACGGACGCGCAGCTCCAACAGCAAGTGAAGGAATTAAATGAGCTGTTGAAAGTTTAGCCTTAATGTGAATAACTCCGTACAGGTTGCACACAGTCTGTCCACATGTGGATAGACTGTCTTTCCTTTTAAAATCGGAGTTATCCACAAATCAACAGGGCCTACTAGTACTTCTACGAATCTTTTAAAGAACTTATTATTATATTTATAAATAAAAAAATTATGCATGAAGCGGAGGAAGTTTGATGAAATTCAGTATCCAGCGTGACGATCTGGTTCAAAGTGTGAACGATGTAATGAAAGCAGTTCCGTCCAGGACAACGATCCCAATTTTGACCGGAATTAAAATCGTTGCAGGAACAGATGGCGTAACATTAACAGGAAGTGACTCAGATATCTCTATCGAATCGTTCATACCTAAAGAGGCAAATGGGGATGAAATTGTAGAAATCAAGCAAACAGGAGCAATTGTTCTCCAAGCAAAGTTTTTTAGTGAAATTATCAGGAAACTTCCAACCGATACGGTAGAAATAGAGGTCCATAATCATCTGCAGACAGTCATCCGTTCCGGAAAATCAGAGTTTAACCTAAATGGGATTGAGGCAGAGGAGTACCCACACCTTCCACAGATTGAGGAAGAAAGTAAATTCCGAATCCCCGCCGATCTTTTGAAAGCAATGATCAGGCAAACAGTATTTGCTGTGTCAGTATCAGAAACGCGGCCTATCTTGACAGGTGTAAACTGGAGAGCGGAAAATAACGAGTTAATCTGTATTGCAACAGATTCGCATCGCTTAGCTTTAAGGAAGGCAAGAGTCGAAACTGAAAACAATGAAACGTACAATGTAGTCATTCCGGGCAAGAGTCTAAATGAATTGAGTAAAATCATTGCGGATACAAATGAGCCGATTGATATTGTCATCACAGAAAACCAGGTTCTTTTCAAGGCAAAAAATCTTCTGTTCTTTTCGAGGCTGCTTGAAGGAAACTATCCAGATACATCCAGGCTGATCCCACAGGAAAGCAAGACAGATATAGTCGTTCATACAAAAGATTTCCTCCATGCGATTGACCGTGCCTCCCTCCTTGCAAAAGAGGGAAGAAACAATGTGGTAAAATTCTCAACTTTGACAGATGGGGTCGTTGAAGTTTCCTCCAATACTCCGGAAATCGGAAATGTTGTGGAAGAAATTCAAAGCCAAGCTGTTGAAGGGGAAGAATTGAAAATATCTTTTAGCGCGAAATACATGATGGATGCATTAAAAGCACTTGAGGGAACAGATATTAAGGTAAGCTTTACTGGAGCCATGAGGCCGTTTGTCATTCGCCCGCTTCATGATGAATCAACACTCCAGTTGATTTTGCCGGTAAGAACTTATTAATTGGGATAGAATCATATGGATAGACAGCAGGCTGCCGGGGGAACTGGCAGCTTTCTTTTCTAATCGGAGTGGAGTATAGGTTTACTCAGCTTGGCAAATGTGCGTTATTTCGCTCAGGGTTACCATATAATGGGATATTTGTGTAATTTTTTTGTAATCTTTGTATCTTCGCTGCTTTTTTAGTAAAATAAAGTATTGATACTTAAATGAGAAATGAGTGGACAAGATGCCTGAAGAGATAAAAATCGACACTGACTACATCACGATGGGCCAATTTTTGAAGCTGGCTGAAGTCATTCAGACTGGTGGAATGGCCAAATGGTTTCTTGAGGAACATGAAGTGTTTGTCAATGGGGAGCAAGATCAAAGGAGAGGCCGGAAATTAAGGGCTGGGGACAAAGTGTCCATCCCGGGCTTTGGTGAGTTCATCATTGAACAAGTTTAAAGGATGTTGTTATGCATATTGAGCAGCTTGCTTTAAAAAACTACCGCAATTATGAAAATCTTGAGATTACATTTGAGAATAAAGTAAATGTCATTCTTGGGCAAAATGCCCAGGGAAAGACGAATCTAATGGAATCTATTTATGTCCTCGCCATGGCTAAATCCCACCGAACTTCGAATGATAAAGATCTTATTCGCTGGGATACCGATTATGCTAAAATAGAAGGACGGATTAATCGGAAGCATGGCACAGTCCCGATGCAGCTCGTTATCTCAAAAAAGGGAAAAAAAGCTTGGTGCAACCATATTGAACAGCAAAGGCTGAGTCAATATGTTGGGAACATGAACGTCGTCATGTTTGCACCCGAGGATCTGAACCTTGTCAAGGGCAGTCCGCAGGTCCGTCGCCGATTTATTGATATGGAAATTGGACAGGTCTCACCTGTTTATTTGCATGGAGTCAGCCAATATCTGAAAATTCTCCAGCAGCGGAACCATTATTTGAAAATGCTGCAAATAAAGAAAACAAGTGATGAAACCATGCTTGATATTTTGACAGAGCAATTTATCCAGGCTGCGGTGAAAATTACAGCAAAACGGTTTGAATTTCTCAGGATCCTTGAAAAATGGGCGCAGCCTCTCCATAGAGGAATTTCCCGTGGGATTGAAACGCTGGAAATACGCTACTCCCCTTCTGTCAATGTATTAGAAGACCAGGATTTGTCGAAAATGATAGACGTATTCGAAGAAAAGTTTTCCAAGGTAAAAGTAAGGGAAATTGAACGCGGTACGACCCTATTCGGCCCGCATCGCGATGATGTTTTTTTCCTTGTGAATGGACGCGATGTTCAGACCTTTGGTTCCCAAGGCCAGCAGCGGACAACGGCATTATCCGTAAAACTGGCAGAAATTGATTTAATCCATTCGGAAATAGGCGAATATCCAATCCTCCTTTTGGATGATGTCCTTTCGGAGCTTGACGATTACCGCCAATCCCATCTCTTGAATACAATTCTTGGAAAAGTCCAGACGTTTGTGACAACAACAAGTGTAGAAGGAATTGATCATCAGACAATTAAAGAGGCCTCGACGTACATTGTCAATTCGGGGGAGATTATACACGAGAATTGAGGGGGAAGTATGTACATTCATATCGGGGAAGACCACATGGTAAGGGTGAAAGATATTATCGCCATCATCGATAAGGACAGTGTGGCTGCTTCAGGGATCCGGAACACAGGCGACAGCATCAATTTGTCCAAAGGCCCGATTAAGTCTGTTGTCATTACCGAAAAAAACATATACTTTTCACCCCTTTCCTCAAATACGTTAAAAAAACGTTCAGCCCAAACGGGTATACAGGTTTTATAAAGTAATCTTCCATGGGATAAATGGACTTGATATAGATGAGCAAGGCAAATGCAATGAAAGAGCAGGTGAACGGTTTGGCAATGGATCAAGATATGATGAAGGAACAATCTTATGATGCGAGTCAAATCCAGGTACTTGAAGGCCTGGAGGCTGTTAGGAAGAGACCGGGGATGTATATCGGCTCAACAGCCAGCAAAGGACTGCACCATCTTGTATGGGAGATTGTCGATAATAGTATAGATGAAGCATTGGCTGGTTACTGCGATAAGATAAAAGTGGCAATTGAAGAAGACAACAGCATTACGGTCTCTGATAATGGGCGCGGCATACCTGTTGGGATTCAGGAGAAAATGGGCAGGCCTGCCGTTGAAGTCATTCTGACAGTCCTCCACGCTGGTGGTAAATTCGGCGGCGGGGGCTACAAGGTTTCAGGAGGGCTGCATGGCGTCGGCGCTTCGGTTGTAAACGCGCTATCAGAGTTTCTTGAAGTTTATATCCACCTTGACGGAAAGGTGCACTACCAAAAATATGAACGGGGTGCTCCGGTTACCGACTTGAAAGTGATTGGCGAAACAGATCGGACAGGAACAACAATCCATTTCAAACCGGATCCGACAATTTTTACAGAAACCCTTGAATATGAATACGATGTGCTGTCCAACAGGCTTCGTGAACTGGCATTCCTCAACCGGGGACTCACGATCTCGATTGAAGATAAACGTCCTGAAGGGAAGTCGACTGACTATTATTATGAAGGCGGCATCAAGTCATATGTGGAACACTTGAACCGAACGAAAGAGGTTCTCCATGAGGAGCCAATCTATATGGAGGGCAACAGAGATGGAATTTCGGTTGAAGTGGCCATGCAGTACAATGATGGCTTTACTAGCAATCTTTATTCTTTTGCGAATAATATTCATACCTATGAGGGCGGCACGCATGAAGTTGGATTTAAGACCGCGCTGACTAGGGTTATCAATGATTATGCCCGAAGAGGCGGCATCTTTAAGGATGCGGATTCGAACCTTTCAGGTGAGGACGTGCGTGAAGGTTTGACGGCCATCGTATCGATTAAGCATCCCGACCCGCAATTTGAAGGGCAGACAAAAACGAAACTCGGAAACTCTGAAGTTCGGGCTGTGACTGATTCTGTTTTTGCAGATCAATTGGAGAAATTCATGCTTGAAAACCCTATTGTTGCGAGGAAAATCGTTGAAAAAGGCCTAATGGCAGCCCGGGCGAGGCTTGCTGCTAAAAAGGCACGTGAGTTGACACGCAGGAAGAGTGCCCTGGAAGTTTCAAGTCTTCCCGGGAAGCTTGCTGACTGTACGTCCAAGGATCCCGCGGAAAGTGAAATCTATATCGTAGAAGGTGACTCTGCTGGCGGATCGGCAAAACAGGGCCGAGATCGCTTTTACCAGGCAATTCTCCCTTTGCGAGGCAAGATTTTGAACGTAGAGAAGGCCCGGCTTGATAGAATCCTGTCCAATAATGAGGTCAGGGCGATTATTACGGCAGTAGGAACAGGGATTGGCGAAGATTTTGACATCAGCAAGGCCCGCTATCACAAAATTGTGATCATGACAGATGCGGATGTTGACGGCGCACATATCCGAACTTTATTATTAACGTTCTTTTTCCGTTATATGCGGCAAATTATCGAGTCAGGCTATATCTATATCGCACAGCCGCCATTGTATAAAATACAGCAGGGTAAACGTATAGAATATGCTTACAACGATCAGCAGATGGAAGAAATCATGGCTGGATTGCCTGCAACGCCAAGACCGAACATTCAGCGTTATAAGGGGCTTGGGGAAATGAATCCCGAGCAGCTGTGGGAGACAACAATGAATCCGGAAACGAGGACCTTGTTGCAGGTTAACCTTAGTGATGCGATTGAAGCGGACGAGACATTTGAAATCTTAATGGGTGACAAAGTGGAGCCGCGCCGAAACTTCATTGAGGAAAACGCCATTTATGTAAAAAATCTGGATATATAGGCCGCTGAAATTGGCGGATCAATAGATTTTACGATCGGAAGCCAGGATAGATAGGCATCTATCCTGCTTTTCCAATTAATTTAGGGATGAAAATCCGGCAGATTGACTGCTGTGGACATCTCTAATGGAGGTAATCAGATGGCTGATTTTGAAAACTCCCGAGTAAGGGAAATAAATATTAGCCAGGAAATGAAATCTTCCTTCCTGGACTATGCTATGAGTGTAATTGTTTCACGTGCCCTACCTGATGTCCGGGATGGCCTGAAGCCGGTACACCGCCGCATCCTGTATGCTATGCATGATTTGGGGATGCATTCGGACAAACCATATAAAAAGTCCGCGCGTATTGTTGGCGATGTAATCGGTAAATACCATCCACACGGAGACTCGGCGGTTTACGAGACGATGGTTAGGATGGCGCAGGACTTTAACTACCGGTATATGCTCGTAGACGGCCACGGGAATTTCGGGTCTGTTGACGGGGATGCGGCGGCCGCGATGCGTTACACCGAATCACGGATGTCAAAAATTTCAATGGAACTGCTTCGCGATATAAACAAAGATACAATTGATTATCAGGATAACTATGATGGTGAAGAAAGAGAGCCAGTTGTCCTTCCTGCCCGTTTTCCAAACCTTTTGGTAAACGGTACGACAGGTATTGCGGTCGGAATGGCGACGAACATTCCTCCTCATCAGCTTGGAGAGGTGATTGATGGGGTTTTGGCTGTCAGCAAGGACCCTGATATTACGATACAAGAGCTGATGGAGACAATTCCTGGCCCGGACTTCCCGACAGGCGGAATGATCCTTGGCCGGACCGGCATTCGAAGAGCGTTCGAAACCGGACGAGGCTCGATTACGCTTCGTGCAAAGGTTGAAATCGAACAGCTAAAAAATGGCCGGGAAATTATTATCGTGAAAGAATTACCTTACCAGGTCAACAAGGCAAAGCTAATTGAAAAAATTGCTGAGCTAGTCCGGGATAAGCGGATTGATGGGATAACTGATCTGCGTGATGAATCTGACCGGAACGGCATGAGAATTTTTATCGAAGTCCGAAGAGATGCAAATGCAAATGTCCTTTTGAATAATTTATACAAGCAGACAGCCCTTCAAACATCCTTTGGGATTAATATGCTAGCTCTCGTAGACGGCCAGCCAAAAGTACTAAACCTGAAGCAATGCCTGGTTTACTATTTGAACCATCAGCAGGTTGTTATCAGGCGCAGGACTGAATTTGAACTTCGGAAGGCTGAAGCAAGAGCCCATATCCTTGAGGGCCTAAGGATTGCACTTGATAATCTTGATGCAGTCATTACACTAATTCGTGGTTCCAGGACGACAGATATCGCCAAGGAAGGCTTGATGTCCACTTTCAGCCTGTCTGAGAAGCAGGCACAGGCAATTCTGGACATGCGTCTTCAGCGCTTGACAGGACTGGAAAGGGAGAAAATCGAGGAAGAGTTTCAAAGCCTGATGGCGTTGATTGCCGAATTGAATGCAATTCTTGCAGATGAGGAGAAAATCCTTGAAATTATCCGTGAAGAGTTGCTTGAAATCAAAGAACGCTTTAACGACACAAGGCGGACTGAAATCGTAGCAGGCGGGATTGAGAATATTGAGGATGAGGATTTGATCCCACGTGAAACGGTTGTTCTCACCCTTACTCATAACGGTTATATTAAACGTCTTCCGGTTTCGACCTACCGCGCGCAAAGACGCGGCGGGAGGGGAGTCCAAGGGATGGGCACAAATGAGGATGACTTCGTGGAGCACCTCATTACAACATCCACCCACGATACAATTCTCTTCTTTACAAACAAAGGGAAGGTTTATCGTTCCAAAGGGTATGAAATCCCTGAATTTAGCCGTACTGCAAAAGGGATTCCAATCATCAATTTACTCGGAATTGAAAAAGATGAATGGGTAAATGCCATTATTCGAGTTGAAGAATTTGTCGATGACTGGTTCCTTTTCTTCACAACAAGAGAAGGCGTTTCAAAACGTTCGCCACTTACATCTTTTGCGAATATCCGAAACAATGGATTGATAGCCCTCAACCTGCGTGAGGGAGATGAATTGATCTCTGTCAGAATGACTGATGGTAATAAGGAAATCGTCATTGCCACTAAAAAGGGAATGCAAATCCGTTTCCGTGAAACAGATGTCAGGACGATGGGCAGAACAGCCACTGGAGTAAAAGGAATCACTCTTGACCAGGATGATGAAGTAATAGGAATGGAAGTTCTCGAAGAAGGAACAGACGTCCTTGTCGTTACAAGCAAAGGGTACGGTAAGAGGACCGCAGCGTCTGAGTATCGAATTCAGGGCCGTGGCGGTAAAGGCATTATTACGGCGAATGTAATTGAAGATAGGAACGGGCATCTTGTTTCGATGAAGACTGTTACAGGTGAAGAGGATCTGATGCTGATCACGACTGGCGGTGTCTTGATTAGAATTCCTATAGATAGCATTTCAAAACTCGGCCGGAATACCATGGGCGTCAAACTGATTAATGTGAAAGACAACGAAAGTGTCGCAACCGTTGCAAAAGTAGAACGGGAAGATGATCAGTCTGAAGAAGATGGATTGGACGGGACTGTGATCGAAGCAGACCATACGGAAGAACCAATTGAAATAACTGAAGTTATTGAATTGGACGAACCTGTCGAAGCTTCGGAGCCTTCGGAACCAGATTCAGATGAGGAAACTGGGGAAGATGGCGAGGAGTAAGCAAAGCTTTTAAAAACATATTATGATGTTTCAGTCAGGAGCCGGAAAAAACGGCTCCTGTTTTTTTGCAGGCGCATGCAGGGCGTTGTTCATTGTTGCAAGAAAGTATAAGTAGATAAAAAACTATCAAGAAGTCGTCTTTTTAATCATGGTTGAATTTATTGTCTGAATTTCCATTTGGATTTTGCAAAATAAGGGTTGCAAGTAAGGAAGTAAGTTGCTATAATCACAAAGGCCGATAAGTTGAACCTATCAACACGATGGAAATTAAATAAAAAGTGTTGACGGTCAAAAGTTAGTATGGTATATTAATAAAGTCGCCATTGAGCGATGTTGCTTCTGCACCGCAGAGCTTTTGAGGAATTGATCCTCAGGACAATGCAGACCGCAAGGAGTGGCACTAGCAGATTGATTGTTCTTTGAAAACTAAACAAACAAGCGTCAACAAACAATAATATAGTGATCTTCGGATCACTAGCCAACGTAACTTTATGAGCTAAACTCATACTCTTTCTTGGAGAGTTTGATCCTGGCTCAGGACGA
>NZ_QWEG01000008.1 GCF_003515685.1 Neobacillus notoginsengisoli
ACCTCACGTACGGTTTGATGAGGGGGAACAGGAAAAGGACTTGCCCACTTGTCTGGCTTAGTAAGGTGGAACACCCTGAAACCCGAGGACAAGAAGGGCAAAGTCTAATTCCTGTTTTCTACTCTACTTTTTCTGCTGCATTATTATCCTGTCCCGCGCATGCTGATAGGGAAAAAATTGCAAGTATAGAGACAATCCCTCTGAGAAATATATTTTTTTTCATTCATGTACCATCCTTTCTTCCGGGTTTTTCGACAATTTTTTTATAATGGGTAGCCTATTTTATTTACCCCATATTTATAAATGCATTCCTCATTTTATTATTGGCACATAGTTGTAACACTTTCTTGATGATTTCTCCACACTTGCCTTTTAGCATTGGAAATATAAAAACGAAACCATTGGAGGAATACATGTGGGCATTAGTAAAGTGACTGCATTGATAATAGCGGCTATTGCCGCCATAGGGCTGGGGATTATGCTGCTTAACAACAACGTAGGTCAAGAGGGGCCGGAAACGGCAATTGCACAGCGGGTTCAGGAATCAAATGAACAAAGACCAGATGTTCAGGGAACAGAAAGCCCGTTGTCAAAAACAGATGCCCAGGGTGCGGTTACAATCAGAGCTTCAATTTTACCTGAAGAAAGCGGCGATGGAAAACTTACCTTTGAAATTTTAATGAACACGCACTCTGTAGATTTATCTCAATATAATTTGGCTGAAATGGCCACAATCAGTTCCGGAGGCAAGGAGCTCCCAGCAAGTTTTGAATGGAAAACAGATGGGCAGGATTCACATCATATGAAGGGAATGCTTGTCTGGACTGGGACGGTATCTTTGGACAAGGACCTTAAACTAGTGTTGAAGGATATCGGTAATATTCCGGAAAAACGTTTCTTTTGGAAACAGGATGAATTGAGGGGCATGAATGTCCAATAAGGGGGGAGCAACGCTGAACAAAAAATTAATATTCTTCCTCACCGCAGTTACGGCCGGATTGCTTTTGTTCATTGTTCTTAATAAAAGTGTGAAGGAAATTCCGCTGGCCTATGTTCCCAATGTAGATGATGGAACAATATCTGTGATTGATACCAAAAAGGACAAAGTCATAGAAACAATGAAAGTTGCTGAAACTCTGTCGGATGGAATAGAGGCGAGCAAGGATGGGAAATGGGTATATGCCGGGAACTATAAGAAAGGTGAATTATTTGTAATTGATGCGAAGAATGGGAAGGTGAAGAAAAAAATTAAAACCGGTAAAAACCTGCATGGAATTGATATAACCCCCAACGGGAACTATTTGTTTTTGGCAAGCGGGGATTTAAAAGAAGGAATGGAATTCAATTATATTACAGTGATTGACACAAAGAAGAATGAGATAGCAAAACAAATACAAACAACATCAAAGAGTCCCGCCCATATTGATTTCAGCCGTGATGGGAGCTTGGCATACGTATCCAATGTTATGTCGAACGATATTACACTGATTGAGACAAATTCGCTGGAAATTATAGCTACTATTCCTGTTGGAACGATTCCGAATGAAGTGGAACCTTCGAAGGATGATAAATATTTGTATGTAGCAAATGTTATAGACGGAACGGTATCCATTTTGGATATTAAGAAAAGGGAACAAATTAAAACGATTCATACTGGTGAAGGAACACATGGCCTTGCCCTTTCGCTGGATGGGAAATTTTTATACGCATCGAATAGGGGATCAAATGACATTGTCAAAGTTGATTTAAGTAATAATAAAATTATCGGGAAAACAATTGTCGGGAAGACGGCGAATCATGTTTCCTTTGTTCCGAATTCAAACAAGTTATATATTACAAATAAGGATTCAAATGATCTGGCGGTAGTGGATGCGGAAAGTTTAAAAGTAATAAAGAAAATCCCAGTGGGGAGAACGCCTCATGAAATCAGTTTTTCCGTTGCCAAATGAAAGGGCGTTGCACTTCACTATAATCATAAGTGAATTGAAACATTCACAAAAAAGACAAAAAAAGTTACTTGCATACCATGAGGGGGTATAGTATATTTTAAGCAGGGAGGCGATGGAATGGATCTTTTGAATCCTGAAGAGCTGGTATCTGCAACAAATACAAGCCAGGGCCGCCAAAATGAGGAATCATCTGAACATCATTGCTGCCATGAAGACTCGGTCCGGAAAAGCCATCATTCGGAAAAGACGAAGAGCAATCTCATCACGAGATTAAACCGAATTGAAGGGCAAATCCGGGGCATTAAGGGCCTGATTGAAAAGGATACGTATTGCGATGATGTCATTACACAGATTTCCGCCACGCAGGCAGCCTTGAATTCTGTCGCGAAAATTTTATTTGAAGGCCATATGAAAAGTTGCGTTATAGAAAGAATCCAGGAAGGCGACGACGAAGTGATTGATGAGCTTCTTGTGACCATCCAAAGACTTATGAAAAAATAAAGTGAATCTTACAATCAGGGGGGATTTTTCTCTGCCCCACTGATTGTTAGATGAACCAATCGGGCTTTTACGGGCAGTTGGTCCCCCACCTATCTGCTTCGTATAATCAGAATTATGGGGTGGGGGGGCTTACTGCCCGTTAATGCGGGACAACTTTATTTTGAGAGGGGAATTCTCTTATGGAAAAAGCTCTATTGAATGTAGAAGGTATGTCTTGCGGCCATTGCGTCAAAGCAGTTGAAGGAAGCGTTGGAAAGCTTGATGGTGTTGAGCGCGTCCTAGTTGACCTTAAGGAAAAAACAGTAGCAGTCGAGTATAAGAACGATTCTGTCACGCTTGACAAGATCAAGGAAACGATCGAGGACCAGGGTTACGACATCGTTTAAGTGAAATTTTGCGGAAAGCACTTTTTTAAAAAGTTTTCCGCTTAAAAGGCACGTGTCCGGCTAGACTGGCACGTTCCTTTTTTCAACAAAATATACCCCTTATGGGTATCGGGAGTTGAGGAATATGAGCCAAGCAACAGCAGCAGCAACTGCTCAAAAAGAAACAACCATGCAAATTACCGGCATGACGTGCGCCGCCTGTGCTATCCGGATTGAAAAAGGTTTGAAGCGGATGGACGGGGTCGAGGAGGCGAGTGTCAATTTAGCCCTCGAACGTGCGGCGGTCAAATTCGACCCGGCTGTCACAAACGTCGAAGCGCTTGAAAAGAAGGTGCGTGACCTCGGGTATGATGTCATCGCCGAGAAGAAGGAATTTGACATTACCGGCATGACGTGCGCGGCCTGCTCCACCCGGGTTGAAAAGGGATTGAACAGAATGGAGGGCGTATCGAAAGCGTCCGTCAACTTGGCGCTCGAAAAAGCGACGGTTGAATACAATCCGTCTGTCCTGTCCGACCGCGATATTATCAAGAAGGTTGAGGCACTCGGGTACGGAGCCATTTTGAAAGAAGAACAGAGCAATCAGGAAACTGCGGACCATCGCCAACAGGAAATCAAACGGCAGACGAAAAAATTTATCTTCTCAATGATTCTTTCTTTGCCGCTCCTTTGGTCCATGGTTGGACACTTTTCGTTTACATCATTTATATATGTTCCAGATGCGTTCATGAATCCGTGGGTGCAGTTTTTATTGGCAACACCCGTCCAATTTTACATCGGCGGACAATTTTACGTCGGCGCCTACAAAGCCCTTAAAAACGGCAGTGCAAACATGGATGTCCTTGTCGCTCTCGGCACATCGGCCGCCTATTTTTACAGTCTTTATCTTGCTATTGCTTCTCTTGGAAGTAATGCGCACACCGTTGAGCTTTATTTTGAAACGAGCGCGGTGCTGATCACACTGATTATCCTTGGCAAGCTGTTTGAAGCAAAGGCGAAAGGCCGGTCGTCGGAAGCGATTAAGAAATTGATGGGCCTTCAGGCGAAGACAGCGATTGTCGAGCGGAATGGCGTTGAAGTGGAAGTTCCGCTTGAGGAAGTGCTTGTCGGCGATATTATTCATGTAAAACCTGGCGATAAAATTCCGGTCGATGGCAAAATTGTCGAAGGGCTCTCAGCGATTGATGAGTCTATGCTGACCGGGGAAAGCGTCCCTGTCGATAAAACAGTCGGCGACGGAGTTATCGGCGCAACCATTAATAAGAATGGCTTTATCAAAATAGAAGCCACGAAGGTCGGCAAGGATACTGCGCTTGCGCAGATTATTAAGGTCGTAGAAGAGGCGCAGGGCTCCAAGGCTCCGATCCAGCGGCTCGCGGACAAAATTTCCGGTATATTTGTTCCGATTGTTGTCGGGATTGCGGTCGTAACGTTTCTAATCTGGTATTTCTGGGCTGCACCCGGCAACTTTGCCGAGGCGCTTGAAAATATGATTGCTGTTTTGGTAATCGCCTGCCCATGTGCGCTAGGACTCGCGACACCGACATCGATCATGGCGGGTTCGGGCCGGGCGGCGGAACATGGCATCCTCTTTAAAGGTGGCGAGCACCTTGAACAGACCCACCGGATCACAACGGTGATTTTGGATAAAACCGGGACGGTCACGAACGGCGAGCCAGTTTTAACCGACGTCATTGTGACCGGCGCGCTTGAAGAGGCGGAACTGCTCGCACTTGTCGGCGCCGCGGAAAAACAGTCTGAGCACCCGCTCGCCCAGGCAATTGTCCAGGGGATTCAGGAAAAAGGAATCGGATTGCAACCGGTTGAGTCGTTTGAAGCGATACCTGGTTACGGAATTAAAGCGACTGTTGGCGGCCGCGAACTGCTTGCGGGAACGCGCAAGCTGATGGCGAAATTCAACGTGAAGGCGGAGGCCGCTTTTGCAAAAATGGAAGAGCTTGAACGGGAAGGCAAAACAGCGATGCTGTTTGCTGTTGACGGGGAAGTTGCCGGCATCGTCGCCGTTGCCGATACGATAAAGGATACATCGAAGACAGCGGTGAAACGCCTGAAGGAGCTTGGGCTTGAGGTCATCATGATCACTGGCGACAACAGGCAGACCGCCCTGGCAATCGCGGCTGAAGCGGGCATCGATAATGTGATTGCCGAAGTTCTTCCTGAGGGCAAAGCAGAAGAAGTGAAAAAGCTGCAGGCGGCTGGGAAAAAAGTCGCCATGGTCGGCGACGGCATCAATGACGCGCCTGCCCTCGCGGTTGCCGATATCGGCATGGCGATTGGCACTGGAACCGATGTCGCGATGGAAGCGGCGGACATCACGCTGATTCGCGGCGATTTGAACAGTATTGCCGATGCGATTTTCATGAGCAAGCTGACAATCCGGAATATTAAGCAGA
Source organism: Neobacillus notoginsengisoli (assembly GCF_003515685.1). Lineage (GTDB taxonomy): Bacteria > Bacillota > Bacilli > Bacillales > Cytobacillaceae > Bacillus_D > Bacillus_D notoginsengisoli. Next base: position 5,251 of record NZ_QWEG01000008.1, read on the forward strand.
ACCTGTTCTGGGCTTTCGGCTATAACACGCTCGGCATTCCGATTGCGGCGCTTGGTTTCCTCGCACCATGGCTCGCAGGTGCGGCAATGGCATTCAGTTCGGTTTCTGTAGTGTTGAATGCTTTAAGGCTCCAAAAAGTTAAGCTGTAAAATAGAAAAAGGGAAGCAGGCTCTTTGTATTGAAGGAGCCTGCTTTTTTGGTGTTATGCAAATGAATTAAGATGAATATATAGGTTGAACTTAATTTTTACAAAATTAGCCAAGAAAGTAAGTTGATTGAAGCGGAAGGCACGAAGACTCCTCGAAAATCCTCAATTATGCTAACGCATAATTTCGTGCGATGAGGATTCACAGAAGCTTTCCTTTGTGCTATCGCATTTTCTTCGTGCAAAGCCTATTCGGGGAAGCTGTATGTCCTGCGGGATGCGGCAAGGTGGAGACCCCACAGGCGCCAAGGCGCCGAGGAGGCTCCACTGACGCCCCGCGGAAAGCGAAGTGCCTCGTGACAGGCAAAAACCGCCTCGAGACAGGCAAAGATCGCCTGTCTCTGCGATGCAAATTCCTTGGAGCTTTCCTTTGTGTCCCTGCGATGATTATTCTCAGAAGCTTTCCTTTGTGAAGCGAAAATCAACCAAGATTCATCTTGAAAAGAAAATCTCTAGTACAACCTATATAGCTATCTAAAATATTTTGAAACTTCCATCTCAGTGGTTATGTTCCTCCTGCCTTTTTTCCACTTGCTCATATGCCTTCTTATGATCCATATACTTCGCAGCCTGCGTACCCCCTATCAATACTCCGGAAATTAGAAGAAAAGTGATAAAAGGCTTCATGAACCACCCTTTTGAAGGGATGAAAGCTTCCTTATCGGATCTTGAAGATAGCACGGCAAACAATAGCAGCGAACAAAAGGTTAACGCAAGAAGAATGTTAACGAGTTTTATAGATTCAACAGGAGAAATCATTTCCCCAAGCATTGCGCCCATCATGCCGCCCATCAACCCGCCCGCAAAGCCTTCGAGTATCGCCATCAACCCTAACGACGGAGCAACTGCCGTGCCAGCAACAGCACCAAACAGGATTGAATATAAAGTAGAAGCATACAAGTTTCCTTGGAAAATGGAACCAAATGCGGTCCCTCCGGCCAGGCCTATCAGCATGCCCAAAAGCATCGTAATGGCCATTCCTTCAGAATGTCCGAGCTGGTGCTTTAGTTTCCAGGAGATTACTGACGAAACAATAACGGCACCGCTAAGCGAAAATAAAACAAACAGAGAATGCATGGACATAGCTTTCACCACCTCGGTCTATTCATATGAAACCTTCAGGGAGGACATACATTGATTTTTTGAAAGCTTATTGTGATAGAAAAAGTGACGCACTGTTTCCGAGAAATTTGCAGACTAAATTTTCTTCGCTCTAAATTCATATGAATAACGATTGTAAACTCGAATTTTTACAGAAAAATGAAGATTAGCGATTTTTCATTCATATCCACAATATCGGCATAAAAAACGCAAAGAATCTGCACAAATTAGGTTTACATTGTACCTATGAAGCAAACAGTCGCAGGCAGCGGAGGTGAAGAAATGAAGAAGTGGTTATCTTTATTATTGGGTTTGGTTATAATTCTGTCATTTAATCCAATCGCCTCTGCCCACCAAGGGCAAAGCGGCAATCAGGATGTTCTGAATGCGGCCCAGAAATTCAGGAATGGTGGAAATGGATTATCCGATCAGGGGAACGGCAGCAAAGTTAGTGGGACACACAACCATGATGGAAGCGGTTCTGCAGGGGGGCATAGCCACGGCCCTGTTGTGGAAACTCCACCGAACATGAAGATCCTTGGGACTTTCGGTGGTATAAATCTCTCCTTTATTTTCATTGGCATCTGGAATAAACGGTTCAGAAGGAATGGTGAAAAACATGGCAATCCCAGAAAAAAACCTCCCTGTGCCTAAAGCAGACGAGAAAGCTATAGCCCAGCCGTTTAACCTGCTTTCCATACCCTTGATTAAGAAGTTCATGCAAAGCCGGTGGTATCCTGGCATTTTCCAATGGATTGTCATTATGGTCTTTTCCTATATCGTATTCGAGCTGGTTGCAGGAACCGTTAATCCGTCAAAGAATTTCGGAACAACGATGACGTGGGTTCTCTGGTGGCCAATTATTCCGATTCTGTTCATCGCACTTGGCCGCTTTTGGTGTGCGATCTGCCCATTTGGAAAACTGAGCGACATTGTCAGGAAGCTTGTTGGAAGTGAAAGGCCGATGCCTAAATTTCTAAAAAAATACGGGATTTGGATGATCGACCTTTTCTTCATTATGATTACCTTCAGCGACCATGTCTGGGGAATTGTCGAGTCACCAAGAGGGTCTGGTTACCTGTTACTCGTTCTAGTCACCATGGTGGTTGGCACATCGGTGTTTTATGAAAGGCGGACTTTTTGCAAAACGCTCTGCTTCCTTGGCGGCCTCGCAGGAAACTATTCGCGGGCTGGGTCACTTGAGCTGAGGGGAACGCCTGAAATTTGCAAAACATGCAAATCGCAATCTTGTTTTAAAGGAAGCGACAAAGCGGAAGGCTGCCCGATGTTTCAGTTTGTCCGAACAATGGACTCAAGCGCGGAGTGTAATGTATGCGCGAATTGCATTAAAAACTGCCCGAATGACTCCATCAGGCTGTCTTTCCGAAAACCAACGAAGGAATTATGGTTCATTAAGAACCCGAAATTGGAACATGCCGCATTGGCCGCGGTCATAATGGGAATTGTTTTTGTCCAAAACATTACAATGCTTGAGATATGGGGAGAAATCCTGGCTGCGATCGGAAATATGACGGGCACAAACAGTTATGTGATTAATTTTTCAATCGCTTATGTGATATCAATGGCACTTCCGATTTTACTTCTCCTTGGTACGGCGAAGCTGGCAAACAGAATGGGCATGGCTGATACTGTCAAACGGAATTTTATCCGTTTCGGCTATGCGATTATTCCGTTGGACCTTGCCGGACACCTGGGCCACAATCTTTTCCATGTCATCACAGAAGGAAAAGCGATCTGGTACAATTCTATCGCTCTGTTCGGGTTTGAAACATATCCCGGCAGCCTGGCGCTTATGCCAACATCGGCGGTACAACTTTTGCAATATGCCGTCATTGCAATTGGATTTTTCGGCTCGATGCTCACGGTTTATAAAATGGGAGGCAACTCCAAAATCAAGGGCATGCTGCCAATCTATGGCCTGATGCTGCTGCTTGCAGTTATAAATATCTATTTATTCTCTCTGCCAATGAGCCACAGGGTATAACTAAAAAAAGAAAGAGGAATCAACATAATGAAAAAAATAACAGTACTTGCAGGAGTGTTAACTTTAGGCCTGGTCATTACCGGATGTAGTTCTGCTTCATCCAAAGGAAAATCAGAAGCAATTGAAGTCAGTAAAGGATTTAAGGCGGAGCACCTTCACGGTGTTGCCTATTCGGAAGATCAGAACATTTATATTGCCACACATGAAGGAATGCTGGCTACAGATGGCGGACAAAAATGGACGATGAAAGGGAACTATGACTTTGATTTCATGGGCTACAATGTGATGAGCGATGGGACGATGATTAGCAGCGGGCACCCTGGGAAGGCTTCCAACCTGCCAAATCCTCTCGGTTTCATGGTCAGCAAGAATAACGGCGAGAAATGGGAACCAATCTCACTGCTCGGAAAAGTGGACTTCCACATCCTTTCGTCAAACTTTAGCAATCCAGATGTCATTTACGGTATCAACCAGATGGATAGCGGCAATTACAAAGCAGGAATTTATAAGAGTACTAATAAGGGCAAAGACTGGGAACTTCTGAAATCGACGGGTCTCCCTCAGGATTTGCATACGATTTACTCAATTGTGTCAATGCCAAATGATGAGAACATCCTGTTGGCAGGAACAGATGCTGGAATCCTTAAATCTGAAGATGGTGGCATGACATGGGGGATGTTCGACCAGTCTCGCTTAATCACTGCGTTTGGCGTATTGCCTGACACGAAGGAATTGATCGGTTACTCGATTACAAACCAGGAAGCCGGAATCATGACAAGTGCGGATAATGGCCAAACATGGGAAAACAAGGGATTTGACCTTGGCCAGGATGCGGTAGCTTACTTTGGGGTCAACCCAAAGGATTCGAAAAAAATTGCCATTTCCACATTTGAAAATAGTGTGTTCGCTACAGATAATGGGGGAGAAAATTGGACACCGCTCATGGACAAGGGAGTTGTCCAGTAAGAACGCAAAGAGCAAGGACACCGTGGGCCCAGTCGGCCTTCGAAATATCTTTACCAATCCTCAAAAAAGCCAAGGACCGATGCCTTGGCTTTTTTGAGTTCAGATTTAGGTGAACCCTCTGGGAAGAAACCGCATTGTATGCTGAGCCGATCCTGCTTTATGTTACAAATTTATTAGGATAAGAGCTGCAGTTTACCTCCTTTGGGTGTGGGTAACAGTATAAAATAGCCCGAAAAGGGAGGTGAAATCACGGTGGTAAATCAAATGTATCAGGAGTGCATTGATGCCTGTCTCGAATGCATGGAGGCATGCAATTCTTGCTATGATGCCTGCCTGCGTGAAGAAGATGTCAAGATGATGGCCGATTGCATCAGGATGGATAGGGAGTGTGCGGATATTTGCGCTTTTGCAATAAAAGCCATGCAGTCCAATTCTCCTTTTGCAAAACAAATCATCGCCTTGTGCGCCGAGATTTGCCAGGCCTGCGGGGAGGAGTGCCAGAAGCACAGCCACCACGACCATTGCCGGAAGTGTGCCGAGGCCTGTTTCCGCTGTGCCGAGGTGTGCCGGAAAATGGTTGCCTAACGGCATGAGAATTAAAAAAGCATTCGCGGCAGAAAGTCCCGCGAATGCTTTTCATTTACGTCAAATGAATGAACCTTAATTTTTCGGTGCGGGTGTTGGCGTCCCTTCACCGAATGTAGAATAATGGTCAACGATTTTCTCGTGGATTACCTTCAGGTCTTTGCCGTTTTGTTTCAACATTACCGCCTCACGGGCGATATTGACACAGATGTCTCAGGCAGTCCCGTGCGGTGTCCATTCGGTTACAGCTTGATTATCATCCATATCAACAACAAAGCAGTCAAGGTTGTTTTCATGGCCTGATTCAGCGCCACATCCACAATAGCATGGAACTGATTCAAGCACTTCAGGATATTGTGCGGCTAATAGATAAGTCTCTTCCACTTTCTTTGGAGAATTGGTTACATAATCTGGCAGGGCCAAGTGCTTCTGATCTAGCTCTAGATTTGCAGTATCCAAAGAGCTGCAGGCAGAAATAATACCGATTGCAAGAATCGCCATTATTAGCAACAAGAATCTTGATCGTTTCATTTGCCTCTCCTTTTATAAGTTGTTTAACGGACATGGCCACGGAACAAGTTTGGTTGGGATGTTGCCGTGAGTCAGCTATGATGACTATTCCTAATCTTAATAATGGGGGAGAAATGTGCAGAAAGTATCGAGAAAAGGTTAAGGAATTTCGAACAAATAGCCCCTTATTTTTGCTAAAAAAGCCCCTCCTGCAATGGAGAGGCCAGTTATAAAATTAATTGGAGGGAACCGGTGTTGGTGTTCCTTCTCCATAGGAGGAGTATTTATCAACGATTTTTTCGTGGATTTCCTTCATGCCTTTACCATCTTGCTTCATTTGTACCGCCTCCCGGGCGATGTTGACACAAATGTCTCAAGCGGTGCCGTGGGGATCCCACTCGGTTACTGCATTATGATCTCCCATGCCTTTTACAAAACAATCAAGATTGCTCTTATGGCCAGAGCCGACGCCGCAGCTGCAATAGCACGGTACGGAGGCCAGCACTGCAGGATATTCCCCGGCCATTACATATGTTTCCTGAACCATTTTAGGAGTTGCCAGCACATAATCCGGCAAAGCGGCATGCTTCTTGTCAAGCTTCAGCTCATCGGTTTTTGCCGAATTCGAACTGCAGGCCGAGATGATGCCAATGGCCAAAATCGCCAACACCAGCAACAACAACTTCGTATACTTCATAGCCCTTCTCCCTCTCTTATTGATAAACCTATTTTAACAAGGAATGGATGTTGGAAACCTTACTTATTTCAAACGTTTTGTGACAGCAAATGGGATGTAATATAGGCCTTGCACCAGAACGAGACTGAATACGTAGTGTATAGATACACCGCGCCGAACCGAGCCATGATTAACACGTCCCGGAGGAGGTGCCGTCCACCTGCTGTTTTTTTGAGAAAAGATTGGGGTATTATAACAATATTTACGGAATGTGAAGGGGGATGGCATCATGGATTTTACACCGCAGCAGCGGGTGGAGCTGCATGGGTTCAATAATCTGACGAAGAGCTTGAGTTTTAATATGTATGATATTTGCTATACGCAGACGAAGGAGGAGCGGGAGGCGTATCTAGAGTATATAGATGAGCGGTATAATGCAGATCGCCTGACGAGAATTCTGAAACATGTTGCGGATATCATTGGCGCGAATGTGCTGAATGTGGCGAAGCAGGATTACGTGCCCCAAGGTGCGAGTGTGACAATGCTTGTGTCGGAAGGGCCGGTTGTCGAGGTGCCGAACGAAGTATTCGAGGAATCGCCCGGGCCGCTGCCAAGCAACGTGACGATCGCGCTCGACAAAAGCCACATCACGGTGCATACGTATCCCGAGTACCATCCGGATGAGGGAATCAGCACCTTTCGCGCCGATATCGATGTTTCCACGTGCGGGGAAATTTCGCCGCTGAAAGCGCTCAATTACTTGATTCATTCATTTGAGACAGACGTGATGACGATGGACTACCGCGTGCGAGGTTTCACGCGGGATAAAGAAGGCTACAAGCTGTTCATCGACCATGAGATTTCATCGATTCAGAACTATATACCGGACGAGGTCATCGACCGGTACCAAATGATTGATGTGAATGTGTACCAGGAACACATTTTCCATACGAAATGTAAGCTCCGCGATTTTGATTTGAACAATTACCTGTTTGGCTACACAAAGGATAAACTGACCGAGGAACAGCGCCAGGAAATCGAGGAAAGCATTAAATGGGAAATGGACGAGATTTTTTATGGCAAAAATATGTACCAGGGCAGTTTTGACAAAAATGCCGCGAAAGCGTTTCGCGATAACCTAGAATCTGAAGTGCAAAAGAAAAAGACCGATTCGGAGCCTGAATAAGGATTCCGGACCGGTCTTTTCTTTTAAGGTTGATTTTTAACTACGTTGATTGAAGAGATGGGCGTTGGGGCAAACCCCAATTGCTGTCACTCAAGTGCCGGATGGGTGACAACAAACGTTCGAAACTTGGGTTTGTTGTCATCCAAAGTGTGGATGAGGAGCAGCTTCACTACTCGGATTCCCGCTCCGCTACCCCAAGATAATCGGTTAAAGACGTCACTTCAATTTCACGCCCGTTTTTACTGTACACGGTCATAGCCCCCTCGCGCGTAACGGCTTTCCAGCCGGCGAGCTTAATCCTGAGGAGGTATGTAAAGGGCAGGCCATTTTCCTCTGAAGCATGGGACCAGTCATAGGTCGTGACCATGTTCTTTTCGGTGGCCACCTTTGCAAACCGCGGAACAGGGAAACCTTCAAACTTTTCGGGATTTTCATATGGCAGAAAAATAAACGAATAGAGGAGGATCGTGGCAACGGCAACAAGCACCAGAGGTTTCTTCACGGATTTTCGACTTATGTTCATCCCCTCCCGCAACAGGTTTTCTCTCCTAATTTTACCACAAAAAATATAACTTCATGCCTGATTTTTAGAATTTTCCAACAAATATGCGTGCTCTAAAAAGTATGAATGTCCTTCTTAATGGCTATGATGAGATGTAGATTTTGGAAACTATTTTGCCAAATGGGGCTGAGGCGAAAATGCAAACGGAAATAAAGAATAAAGTAAGTACAAGTCTTGAGGCGAATGCGGACTTTTTGAAAAGAGAGCTTGGGGTTGAAAAAAACTTCGATGTCATTCACCTTGAAGTGGAATATGCCGGCCGTAAAATGGCGCTATTCATGATTGATGGACTCGTCAAGGACGATATGCTCCATTTGCTCCTGAAATTCATGGCGAACCTGAAACAGGAGCAGCTCAAGGACGTAACCATCAAAGAAATGATGAAAGCATACATTCCTTATATTGAACTCGAATCGACAGCGGATCTTGACAAGGCCGCTGATACGGTTCTCGCCGGCCCGACTGCGCTCGTCGTGGACGGCGAATCGGAAATCATTTTAATCGATGCCCGGACGTATCCGGTTAGGGGACCTGAGGAGCCTGATACGGAGCGGGTTGTCCGCGGCTCGCGTGATGGCTTTGTTGAAACGATTGTTTTTAACACGGCCCTGATTAGAAGGCGTGTCCGCGACAGGACTCTTCGGATGGAATACATCCAGGCCGGCCGCCGCTCGAAAACCGATATGATTGTCTGTTACATAGAAGATATTGCCGACAATGATTTGGTTTCGCGCATAAAGGATAAATTGTCCGCCATTGATACCGACGGTCTGCCGATGGCCGAGAAAACGGTTGAGGAGTTCATTACCGGGAAACACTGGAACCCGTTTCCCGCCGTCCGTTATACGGAGCGGCCGGACACCGCCGCGGTCCATTTATATGAAGGCCATGTGTGCGTCCTCGTCGACGGCTCGCCGAGTGTCATCATTACCCCGACAACGTATTGGGACCATCTCCAGCACGCCGAAGAATACCGGAACAAACCGGTTGTTGGCGCCTACTTAAGGATGGTTCGATTTGTGGCGGTGTGGGCCTCGCTGTTTTTGCTGCCGCTTTGGTACTTGCTCGTGATCGATCCGAGCCTCGTTCCTGGGAACATGAAATTCATCGGGCCGAATGATCCCGGCAAAATTCCTTTGTTCCTCCAGTTTTTTATGGTGGAAATAGGGATTGATATGCTGCGGATGGCGGCCATCCATACGCCGACTTCGCTTGCGACAGCGCTTGGGCTTGTCGCAGCTTTGATGATTGGGCAGGTCGCCGTTGAAGTTGGTCTTCTGACGAACGAAGTCATCCTTTACTTGGCGCTGGCCGCAATCGGAACGTTTGCCACACCAAGCTATGAGCTGAGCCTCGCCAACAGGCTTATTCGCCTGTTTTTACTCATCACGACATCTCTGTTCCATACGCTCGGGCTCGTCGTCGGCTTCGCACTCGTCATCCTTTTTTTAGCGCGGATGAAAAGCTTCGGCGTTCCGTATCTATGGCCGTTCCTTCCTTTTGAGGCAAGGGCTTTCAAGGACGTGGTGTTCCGGTCGCCGATCCCGCTTAAGCACAGAAGGCCGAAAATCCTGCAGCCAAAGGATCCGGACCGGTAGAAAAGGAGAAGCCCATTCCTGTCTAAATAACTTTATAATATGGGATTGCGAATGGGTTTCCTGGCCAAAAAGGCGATCGCGACAGAGAATTGCGGGAATGGTGCTTAGCTGTCGCGCAAGGCTTGGATTTGCGGCAGCTATCCCTCAAAACGAGGCTCCCCGATAGATGAGACTACTCCCTTCCAAAATGAGTGTGATAAACTGGGATTATCAGCCAGATTCGCTCGAACAATTGGAAAAGGGAGGCCGGGAAAATATGATTCATCCAGCACTCAAGCTGCCAAAGGAACTAGAGGTTTACAGAAGCGAAATTGATAAGACTGTAAAGCCGTGCGTCAGGATTACGACTGAAAAAGGGGAAACCTCGCTTACTCAAAGCAAATTTGGAGGGCAGCCCTACATGCCGAAAGAGTGCACACATCCAAAAGATGAGCATAATCATTACATGGCGTTGTTCGCCCAGATCAATTTCAGTGAAGTACCGCATATTGAGGCAATGCCTAAAACCGGCATTCTTCAATTTTATTTGTCGCCGGTTGATGATATGTACGGCCTTGACTTTGATGATCCTTATTCGCAAAAGAACTTTCGGATTGTCTTCCATGAAAAGGTTGTTGAAGAGTCTGAGCTTATAACGGATTTTTCCTACATCCCAGACCTTGGGGACGACTATGAATCTATTGTAGAAGAAGGAAGGATGAAGTTTGAGCTCATTGCGTCGCCCGTTTCTAATGGTGATTTCCGCTTTGAAGAGTTGCTTGATGCAGATCTCTCCAAGCCTATTAATCATAAAAAATATGAGGATTTATTGGAATTATATACTGAGGAACTCGCGGCGGAAGGCCACCGGATTGGCGGTTATCCGTATTTTACTCAAATGGATCCACGCGAGAAAGGGGACCCCGAAATCCTTCTCTTCCAGGCGGACACGGACGATGAAATCGGCCTCATGTTCGGTGACTGTGGCGTTGCCAATTTCTTCATAAGAGAAGAGGATTTACGAAATCGAAACTTTCAAAACGTGCTATATAACTGGGATTGCTGCTGAAATCCCACAGCGAAAACAAACGAAACCCGCACGTGTGGCCTGGTCCGAAAAATGAATGATTCAGCCGCCGTGCGGGTTGTCCGCTTTTGCCCAAAAAGGCATTTAATCTTCTACAAACGGGAACATCAGCACCTTCTTCGATTCGCAGTACTGCAACCGCGGCTCACCGGACAAAGCAACAGGGCTCATCGAATTAATGGACACGACTGCCTCGCCATCGGAAACGTCCCAGGGCAGATGGTGGATATCGCCTCGCAGCACCTTGCCGTCCCGTACCGTAAACAGGCAGTAGCGCTCGACCAGCCAGTGCTCCAGCGTCCCAGGCCTTGTCAAACTGGCACCCGATACAGGCCGGAAGGTGATGTCGAACCGGCCGAAGCCGTCCTCCGCATTTATCCGCTCATTCGTAAACCGGAAGCCCTTTTTCCTTTTAGCAAAAATGGGGATACGCTCTCGGGACATATTCTTATTTTCCATGTTTGCGGACGCGCCAGGTTCGTCGGGCTCCACTTCTTCAAACTTCATCTCCGCATGTTTATAGGGCAGCCCTAACAGCCCGTTCGCCGCGAACACAGCTGGCGCCAGGTTTGCGTCTAGAGAAAAGAACCAGATGCCCTGCTTGCCGTTCCGTTTTACATACGTCCTGGCGTTGAGCTCGAGATACTCATTCAGCATCGGGATTTCCGGAAGAAGCCGGAAACGCTGGTGCTTCACCTGAAAAGGGGAAATCGAAATCCATGCCGAGCCATCCCATGTATCAAGCTCCAACTCAGCAGGCACGTGTTGCCTGACAAGTTCAGCGTCAACCGGCCAGTGAAGAAACAACAGGTTCTCCCATGTCTGGGTCATCAGCCACGGCGCATCCGGCAAAGGATAGGGCCTGTGTCCGGTCTCCTTAAGCAAATCTTCCATTGATAGACCTCCGTTCATAGCTATTCTCAGAATCACTCTTTTTCTATCCATACCCTGCATTCATGTAGTCCACCCCTGCGGGAGAGGTTTTTTTATTCAGCGGAGAATATGCATTTTCCCATTTTATCGGTTATGATAGAATAGTAAATTACATATAGAAAACGGGAGGAAATATGAGAGAATTAGACGAGGCTTTATATCAATATTTACTTTCCCATTCAGAGAATATGACAGAAGAATGGCTCAGCCGCCGCGATTCAAAGGCTGGTTCACTTTACTCAAGCGACGCTTCCCCTGAGCTTGTCAGGAAGCTCCGTGACCAAAATGCGCTTTTTAATGAAAAAATTACAGAAGTTTTCATAGAGGATGAAGAGACGTTCAAGAAAGGAATCATTCCGTGGACGCGGGCTGTTTCCGAGGACAGGGCAAACTCGAATGTTCCGCTTTACTATGTCCTTGAACAATTCGGGGTCTTCAGAAGCGTCATCATGCATTTCATCGAAAGATTTGCCAGGGAGCAACATGACTCTGTCGGCATCGAGTGTGTATTCAGATGGACGAATAAAATCAATTTTGCCTTTGAGATGGTGATTGATCTATTCTCAAGACACTTCTATGAAATAAACAATGACATCATTTCAGAAAAAGAAAAAATCATTTCCGAGCTGAGTTCGCCGGTCATTCCGGTCACGAAAGGCACCGGCGTCCTGCCGCTCATCGGCGAAATTGATCTCGACCGCGCGACAGCGATTATGGAGTCTGTCCTGACTCAAAGCACAGCGATGCGGCTTAGCCAGCTTGTGATCGACCTGTCTGGCGTGCCGGCTATGGATACGGCTGTTGCCTGCCAGTTATCAAAGCTGATTAAAGGGCTCAATCTGATTGGCATCAACGCGACACTTTCCGGCATCAGGCCAGAGGTCGCTCAGGCTGCCGTCGCGCTTGGCATTACTTTTGATAACACTGATTTTGAGACAGACCTGGCTGCCGCACTGGAAAAAATCCACTGGCAAAACTGACGGTTCACAGATGAAAGAGGGGTGTAAAAGGTGATTCAATATTTATCTGCTTTCTTCCTGCCGGGGCTGGCAGTCATGCTTTTCGCCCGGGTCACCTATAACCGGGTCATCGGGCTCGCCCTGACCGTCGCCCTGATTGCCGCATCTGCTTACAAAGGCTACACCGATAGCTGGGGGCTGATCATCGTCGACGCCTTCTCGCTCACGGTCGGCTTCTGGGGAGCATCAAAGCTGATGCCGAAGCCGCCGGAGAAAAGTACGTGAATGTCCATCGATAGTTCGTATCAACTGCCCGACCGGAAACCATTCCGGCGGGCTTTATTTTTGGCGAAATTTAATCCGTACTCGGGAATTCCACTCGTTTATATCGCTGATTGCTAGCTTTATCCGTAAAATGTGTGGCGTTATCCGGAAACTTTGTGACGTTATCCGGACTTTTTTCATTTTATCCGGAATTCAAAGACTTTCACTCCCACTCCACGTTGTTTCGCCAGAAAGATGGTTAGAATAGACAAAACAGGAGCGAAAACCCTAAAACTTTATCGAATATTTGTTCGTATATTATTGGTTTGTAAGATATGCTTTGTGGTAGAATGTTCATATGAGATTTTCGGACAATCGTGTGACTGTTATTTTGCAAAAAAGCGTATGTAAACTGTGGCCGTGGACTTTACGAAGTATTTAAGTTTCATTTAATTGGAGGTTCAGCACATGAAGAACCAATTCGAATTAGTATCCAAATATACACCCCAAGGAGACCAGCCGACAGCGATTACCCAGCTGGTCGATGGCATATATAAGAAAAAGCGCATTCAGACATTGCTCGGCGCGACAGGGACAGGAAAGACGTTTACTGTTTCTAATGTGATTAAGGAAGTGAACAAGCCCACACTTGTCATCGCCCACAACAAGACACTGGCCGGCCAGCTCTACAGTGAGTTCAAGGAATTCTTTCCTAACAATGCTGTCGAGTATTTCGTCAGCTACTACGACTATTACCAGCCGGAAGCCTATGTGCCTTCAACGGATACCTTTATTGAAAAAGACGCGAGCATCAACGACGAGATAGACAAACTGCGCCACTCGGCGACGTCAGCTCTTTTTGAAAGGCGCGATGTGATTATCATTGCGTCTGTTTCGTGCATCTACGGCTTAGGTTCGCCTGAAGAATATAGGGAAATGGTGCTCAGCCTCAGGACTGGAATGGAGATTGAGCGCAATAAGCTGCTTCATAAGCTTGTCGACATTCAGTACGCCCGTAACGATATCGATTTCAAGCGCGGGACGTTCAGAGTGCGCGGCGATGTCGTCGAGATTTTTCCTGTGTCAAAAGATGAACATTGCATCAGGGTTGAATTTTTCGGTGATGAAGTTGAGCGGATTCGCGAGGTGGATGCGCTGACCGGCGAAATTATTGGTGAGCGAAACCATGTCGCGATTTTCCCGGCTTCCCACTTCGTCACGAGGGAAGCGAAGCTTAGGATTGCGATTGAAAATATTGAAAAAGAACTAGAGGAGCGGTTAGAGGAGCTCCGTGCCGAGGAAAAACTGCTCGAAGCACAACGGCTTGAGCAGCGGACCCGCTATGACCTCGAAATGATGAGGGAAATGGGCTTTTGCTCAGGCATTGAAAACTATTCCCGCCATTTGACATTAAGGCCTCCTGGGTCGACGCCGTACACGCTTCTCGATTATTTTCCGGATGACTTCCTGATCGTCGCCGACGAGTCCCATGTTACACTGCCGCAAATCAGGGGTATGTTTAATGGGGACAAGGCGCGCAAGCAGGTGCTGGTTGACCACGGCTTCCGACTGCCGTCGGCGCTTGATAACCGCCCGCTGACTTTCGAGGAATTCGAGCAGCATATTAACCAGCTGATTGCCGTTTCGGCGACTCCTGGGCCGTATGAGCTTGAGCATACACCGGAAATGGTCGAGCAAATCATCCGCCCAACCGGCCTTCTCGATCCGACGATTGATGTTCGTCCGATTGAAGGCCAGATTGATGACCTGATTGGGGAAATCAACGAGCGGGTCAAGCGGAACGAGCGTGTGCTTGTTACGACGCTGACGAAGAAAATGTCCGAAGACCTGACCGATTACTTGAAAGAAATCGGCATCAAGGTCAATTATCTCCATTCAGAGGTAAAGACACTGGAACGGATTGAAATCATCCGTGAACTGCGGCTTGGCAAATACGATGTGCTTGTCGGAATCAACCTTCTCCGTGAAGGGCTCGATCTTCCGGAAGTGTCGCTTGTCGCCATTCTGGATGCCGACAAGGAAGGCTTCCTCCGTTCCGAACGCTCGCTGATCCAGACGATTGGACGCGCTGCCAGGAACGAACGGGGCCATGTCATTATGTATGCGGATAGAATAACGAATTCGATGCAGATTGCCATTGAAGAAACGAAGCGCCGCCGCGCCATCCAGGAAGAATACAACGAAAAGCACGGCATCACGCCGAAGACAATCCAAAAGGAAATTCGTGATTCAATCCGGGCGACCCAGGCCGCCGAGGATACAGAAACATATTCACCAGCGCAATCACTCAGCAAGCTGGCCAAAAAGGACCGCGAGCTTGTTATCGCGAATATGGAAAAAGAAATGAAGGAAGCCGCACGGGCGCTGGACTTCGAGCGCGCCGCCGAGCTTCGTGACCTGATATTAGAGCTGAAAGCGGAAGGATGACTGCAACATGGCGATGGATAAACTGATTGTAAAAGGCGCCAGAGCCCATAATCTTAAAAATATCGATGTCACCATTCCGAGAGACAAACTTGTCGTACTGACGGGACTTTCCGGATCCGGAAAGTCTTCGCTAGCTTTCGATACGATTTATGCGGAAGGGCAGCGCCGTTATGTTGAGTCGCTGTCCGCCTATGCCCGCCAGTTCCTTGGGCAAATGGACAAGCCGGACGTCGATGCAATCGAGGGCCTTTCACCGGCGATATCGATTGACCAGAAAACGACGAGCCGGAACCCGCGTTCGACAGTTGGAACGGTTACCGAAATCTATGATTATTTGAGGCTTCTTTTTGCCAGGGTGGGCCGGCCTGTCTGCCCGAACCACGGAATTGAAATCACCTCACAGACCATTGAGCAAATGGTTGACCGGATCCTCGAATACCCGGAAAGGACGAGGCTGCAGATTCTTGCGCCGGTTGTGTCCGGGAGGAAAGGAACACATGTCCAGGTTCTTGATGATATTAAGAAACAGGGATTTGTGCGCGTCCGGGTGAACGGGGAAATGCTCGACCTAAGCGATGAGATTACGCTTGAAAAAAATAAGAAACACTCGATTGATGTCGTTGTCGACCGCGTCGTTGTCAAGGAAGGCGTCGCGGCCCGGCTTGCGGACTCGCTTGAAACCGCGCTGGGCCTTGGCGATGGAAAAGTGGTCATTGATGTGATCGGCGAAGAAGAGCTGCTGTTCAGCGAGCATCACGCCTGCCCGCTCTGCGGCTTTTCGATTGGCGAGCTGGAGCCGAGGATGTTTTCGTTCAACAGCCCGTTCGGGGCTTGCCCTGATTGTGACGGGCTTGGGGCGACGCTTGAAGTCGACCCGGATCTTGTCATACCAGATAAGGATCTAACCTTAAATGAGAATGCGATTGCCGCATGGGAATCTGTTTCCTCCCAATATTACCCGCAGCTGCTTAAGGCGGTCTGTAATCATTACGGCATTGAGATGGACGTTCCTGTAAAGAACCTGCCGAAAAGCAAACTGGACCGTATTTTGTACGGCTCTGAAGGGAAAAAGGTCTATTTCAAGTACCGCAATGACTTCGGACAAGTAAAGGAAGGATATATTGTTTTCGAAGGTGTGCTGCGAAATATTGAGCGCCGTTTTAAGGAAACTAGCTCGGACTGGATCCGGGAGCAGATGGAAAAATACATGTCCCAGCATGCATGCCCGACATGCAAGGGCTACAGGCTGAAGCGTGAAAGCCTTGCGGTACTCGTTTCCGGGAGACATGTCGGCGAATTAACCGAGTTATCCGTCGAGGAAGCACATGAATTTTTCGAGACGCTGAATTTAACTGAAAAAGAAATGAAAATTGCCAGGCTCGTCCTCAGGGAAATCGGTGAGCGCCTCGGTTTCTTAATCAATGTCGGCCTTGATTACCTGTCGCTGAGCCGGGCTGCCGGAACGCTTTCGGGCGGGGAAGCGCAGCGAATCAGGCTGGCGACCCAGATTGGCTCGCGTTTGACCGGGGTCCTTTATATCCTTGATGAGCCATCTATCGGACTTCATCAGCGCGACAATGACCGGCTGATTGGCACGCTGAAAAACATGCGCGATATCGGCAACACGCTGATTGTTGTTGAACATGATGAGGATACAATGCTTGCTGCCGACTATTTAATTGATATAGGCCCTGGTGCTGGCGTCCATGGCGGGGAAATTGTTTCAGCTGGAACACCGGAAGAAGTCATGAATGACTCAGCCTCATTGACAGGACAATATCTTTCCGGCAAAAAATTCATTCCGCTCCCAATCGAGCGCAGAAAACCGGATGGCCGCTTTATTGAAATAAAAGGCGCCTCTGAAAACAACCTGAAAAACGTTTCCGTCAAGTTCCCTCTCGGCGTGTTCATGGCCGTCACGGGTGTGTCGGGCTCTGGCAAAAGTACCCTCATTAATGAGATACTGCATAAATCGCTTGCTCAGAAGCTCCACCGGGCAAAAGCGAAGCCGGGGCGCTTTAAGAGCATCAAGGGTGTTGAAAACCTCGAGAAAGTCATCGACATCGACCAATCGCCAATCGGCCGGACACCGAGATCCAACCCGGCGACCTATACGGGCGTTTTCGATGACATCCGTGATGTTTTTGCCTCAACAAACGAAGCGAAAGTGCGCGGCTATAAAAAAGGCCGATTCTCCTTCAACGTGAAAGGCGGCCGCTGTGAAGCGTGCCGAGGCGATGGGATTATTAAAATTGAGATGCACTTCCTGCCAGACGTTTATGTGCCGTGCGAAGTATGCCACGGGAAACGCTACAACCGCGAAACGCTTGAAGTCAAATACAAAGGCAAAAATATTTCCGACATCCTCGACATGACCGTTGAAGATGCGGTTGAGTTTTTTGCCAACATCCCGAAAATCAGCCGAAAGCTTAAAACGATTGCCGATGTCGGCCTAGGATATATCAAGCTTGGCCAGCCGGCAACGACACTGTCCGGCGGGGAAGCGCAAAGGGTCAAGCTTGCTTCCGAGCTGCATAGGCGCTCAAATGGCAAGTCGTTCTATATTTTAGATGAGCCGACAACCGGGCTTCATGTCGATGACATCGCCAGGCTGCTGAACGTCTTGCAGCGGCTCGTCGAAAATGGCGATACCGTCCTGGTCATCGAGCATAACCTCGATGTCATCAAAGCCGCGGACTACATTGTCGACCTCGGTCCGGAAGGCGGGGACAAGGGCGGTACGATTGTGGCAACCGGGACGCCGGAGCAGATTGCCGAAGCTCCAGGATCCCATACCGGCCACTATCTGAAGCCAATCCTTGAGCGGGACCGCGATCGGATGCTAAAGCTGATTAAGGCGGAAGAAAAAGAAGTAGCTAAAGCAAAGTAAATAGTTCAAACGGAACGGGATTGCACTCTTAAAGGGGCGCAGTCCCGTTTTTATTTTCCGGCGTCACACGAAGAACTTTTTTGCAAAATTTTCGTCTATAAAAGAGAAGGGTTTTCTATAATTGTAACAATTCTGAAATTTATGTAAAATATATGTAAAAGATTTCAAACAGAGCTCGAGCAGTAAAGAAAGAGAATTCGGGCCAAAGGGGGAACAGCTTTGATCATAAAATATATTTTTAGACAGGGAATTCTATGGATAATCGTCATGGCCATCTTTTTGGCGCTGCTATTTTTGCCAAGGGATATTATTTTCCTGGAGCCGGGTTCGAAATACTCTTTAGAGTCAAAGTACGATTATTCGGTCGAAAAACATATAGCGCAATTCAAGGATTTTTTTACATATGTGAAAGAAAACAAGGGACTGGGCGAAGTCAGGGAAGGGCAATCCCGGGTCGACAGCATCTGGAATACGTTTATGAAGAGCATGAAAATCACGATTCCGGCTCTTATTATCGGCCTGTTTGGTGGGGTGGCAAAGGGTGTGTTCGATTATCGGATCCGGAACAGGAAAACGAAAATTTTTGGGGAAACACTCACTAGGTTTTTTATGTCAATTCCGGACTTGTTTCTCATCATTTTCATTCAAATCGCAATTATGACGGCCTACGGATGGGGCCTTTTGCCGTACATGAAGGTTTACGGAAGCGATACCCTCAGTACGACAATTCTGGGAATTATTTATCTTACCATTTATCCGGTTTTCTATATCGCGAACATAACCTTTTCGAGCATCCGCGATGAGCAGGCAATGGACTATATTAAGACCGCTTTTTCAAAAGGGACGTCTTCCCTCGAGGTTTTGTACCGACACGTTTTAAAGAATTGCTATCCAAAAATTCTCAGCCACACAAATACAATTACGCTCTATACACTTTCAAACCTGTTCATTGTCGAGAAATTGACAAATTTCCGTGGGGCGGCTTACTTTTTTTATGAGTCTGTCGCATCGCCGTATGCTTTTGCAGTCGGCCAAAGCCAGTTTCCAATCAATTTATTCAGTGCCGCGGGCTATATCTTCCTCTTCACAGCGGTCATTTTTCTATCAAAAGTAGCCAGCCAGATTGGAAAGAACATGCTGTATCCGCTTGAAAGGAATCAACTTTTATGAAGAAAAACTGGAGACTTTGGACAGGGGCTTTCTTTTTAATCTTGTTGGTGATTGTGGCTTTAGTAGGACCAACATGGCCATTTGTTGATACCGAACTAAAGGAACTAGGAGCGTTCAAAACGGAAGAGGGAAAATTTGTCCTTCCGCCTTTTCCGCCAATGGAGGGCTATCCGCTTGGCAGCAATCGTTACGGGGTAGACATTCTCAGCCTGCTCATTATGGGGGCGGGGGAAACGTTGAAAATTGTCCTGAGTGTAGTCGTGCTTCGATATGCTTTTGCGATTCCTTTGGCAGTAGCGGGTTTTTATTCGAAAGTCTTGGAAGGAATTATGCATGGCTGGCAGCAGCTTTTTTCATTCATGCCACCCATCTTTTTCGTTTCATTTTTCTCCGGCCTGCCATTCATCTTTTTCTCAGACTGGCGGCCGGTCTGGATGATTCTCGTCCTTGCCTTGCTTGAAACCGGCCGGGTAGCGGAAATTATCCATACCCACTTGCGTGATACTGAAAAACGCCCGTATATTGAGGCGGGAATTGTATCTGGCTGCTCGCCTTATCGATTATTTAGGAATTATTACCTGCCTGTTGTCATACCAAATATTATTGTACTGGTAATCAATGATATCGGCAGGGTTCTGTTTCTGTTGGCCCAAATGGGAGTTATCTATATTTTCATCAGTATGAAATTCATGATGAATGAATGGGGATCGGGGTATGAAGTAGTGAATACCTCCCCAACATGGCCCATGCTGTTCATGACGATTCTGGATGATGTACGGATATACAGGTGGGTTCCATTGTCGGCCATCGGTGCTATCGGACTGACGTTACTGTTCCTGAACTTGTTTGCCGGTGGAGTACAGCGTTATTTTGAAACGAAGCACAGAACCGTCAGGAATGATTTGTAAGCGGGTCAGATTCAATCTCGGCAGCAGGATTTTCATACGGCAGGAAAAAAAGCTGAAACTTTTTGCTTCACCCGTACGTAAAACAGAGATAGGAGGGGAAATGGTATGGATACAAAGAAAGTCCTGTCAGGTTTGTGTTATTTCAGTATCTTTTTCGCCCCGTTCCTGTTTCCAATCGTCGTTTATTTCGTGGCAGAAGATTCAGGTACGAAAAGCCATGCAAAAAGTGCTTTTTGGTCGCATCTGCTTCCATTCGCGGCAATTCCAATTGCGATGCTCGCTTTCTTTTTCAGCGCCTCCGCTGAATCGGCAGCCGGGCTGGCAGTAGCTTTTCTCGGGTTCGCGGCATACGGAATCCTATCTTTGGCCGTCGTCATCTGGAACCTCATTAAAGGGATTAAAGTGTTTCAGGAGAATTAATTTCGTGTCCCGAATGAAGCGTGGGGACGGTTCCGATGCCTCACTAAGAAAATGTAAGAATCGGCAATGTTATTGAAAACATGCTTGGGTGGCGGAGTCATTTTGCCAAAAAACTTTTGATCCAAAACGCAAAACTGTTCATCTATGAAATTGGATATGATAGTAGTAAAAAATGAAAGGGGAGTTTTATGTGAAGGAAGAACGGAAACGGATTTTAGAGATGGTTGAGCGTGGAAGCCTTTCTGCAACTGAGGCGATTACGCTGCTTGAGGAGTTGGAAAAGTCAACGCAGTCCGCCGGGCAAAAGGAGCAGGAGATCATCAACGAGCTTGCCGTGGTCGTCAATGAAGAAGAGGACAGGAAAACTGCTGGGGATGGGCCCTATAAAAGCAGTTCGCCAAAGGATAAACTGTTCGACTTGCTCGAAACGGCAATCAAGAAAATTAGGGAATTGGATCTCGATTTCAATTTCGGCCAATCGGTGGAAGTCTCGCATATTTTCCATCAGAACGCTGTCAGCCTGAAAGATATCGATGTGAGCATTGCCAATGGTTCAATCAAGCTTTTGCCATGGGACCAGCAGAATGTCCGCGCTGAAGTTCAGGCAAGGGTGTACCGCGTTGACAACCAGGATGAGGCCCGGAAGGAACTGCTGGATTCGGTTGTGTTCAATGTGGAAGATGACCGGCTACGCTTCATCGCCCAGCACAAATGGATGAAAGTGGACACCGTCCTGTATGTGCCGGATGCGGCGTATGAAAAAGTCCGCGCAAAGTTATTCAACGGCCCGGTTTCTGGTGAAAACCTGAAGATTGAAGATTTGAAGGCCAAGACTGGAAATGGCAAGGTTTCTTTCAAAAATGTCAACGGCAGGAAGCTGGAAGCCGAAACAGCAAATGGACATATTGAGGTAAACGGCTGTGAACTTGATAAGCTTGAGGTGGAAACAATCAACGGCGGGGTAAAGGTGGATGGTTCGATTCGGACTGCCGACCTTAGGACCTTTAACGGCGGAATCCGCTGCGAATTGCAAGGAGCTTCCGAATACATTACCGCGAAAACGACAACCGGCGGCATTGAGATTTACGTCCCGGAAGGAACCGCGATTGATGGTGAACTAAGATCCAATCTCGGCGGATTCGAGGTCGACTTAGACAGAATCCAGCTTCTCGAGGAAAAAAGCGAAATGATTCAGAAATTACTTCGCTTTAAAACCATCCAGGAAGCCAGCCAACCGGCAAAAATTATCGTTGAAACGAAAACAGGCGGAATTTCAATTAAAAAATCTATCCAAAACAAACAGCAGGAATTTGATATTTAAGTGAGTTTTACCACGCAGGGAAGGGTGATGCTTGATGAGATGGCTGATAGGGATTGGGATTAACGCAGTTTTGTTTATGGCATTGGCGGGGTACTTCCAGGATGATTTCCAGGTTACTGGAGCGGGCGCAGCAATTACCGCCAGTTTCGTGCTTTCCATCCTCAATGTGCTTGTGAGGCCGGTGCTCATTTTGCTCACTCTTCCGGCAACCATCCTGACACTAGGCCTGTTCCTGTTCGTAATCAACGCGCTAACGCTGCTGATGACAGACTCTTTGATGGGGGCGGCATTTGAAATCTCAGGCTTTGGCATGGCCCTGCTCGCGGCAGTCATCATTTCGATTGTGAATGTCATCATGCAAAAGATGGTCTTTGAGAAGAAGTGACGAATTGTTTATCAAAACAAAACTTACACTTGGAAAAATTGAAAGCACGATGCGGGAAATGGAGTTTGAGCAGTCTGCACTAGAGGAGCTAATGGTGTTCCTTGAGGAGAGGTTGAAGCGCTCTGGTGAGAGGGCATTCCGGAAGTGGCTGAAATACCTGCATTACAGAGTCCCCGAGGGGTACAAAGACGAGCAAATTGCAATTGCCTTTTATGAGCGCCATAGCTTATGGATTGAATGTGAAGTCATAAAACTTGAGCAAGAAACGAAGCGGCCATGGGAAATTCAGGCGGAGGACCTCCAAGAACTGGACCCGAGAGCGCAGAAAGCTCAATTAGTGATCAGGCATAGGTTGTCCGAGGTTGTTCTGGAACTGAGATAAGGGTTCCTAAACCGAAGGAAGCCTTTTGCTGGGAAGCAGATTTTTGCAAAAAGAGCCTGTGGGGTATCCCACAGGTTCTTTCTTTATTCCGAATAGACAAAAGCTTCAAACCCATCAGCTTTCAGCTTTTTCACCAGCGCATCCGCGTTTTCCTTTTTTGTAAAAGCCCCCGCCTGGACTTTGTAAAGGCCGTCCTTATCCTTTACTGCGAATGCCTGGTAGCCTTTTGCGGTTACTTTTTTGACGAGTTCGTCGGCATGGCTTTTGTCACGGAACGCACCAACTTGAACCTTATAAAGGCTTTTAACTGGTTTCGGAGCAACTGGTTTTTTCTTCAAGCCGTATTGCTCGACAATTCCGGCGGTAATGGCTTTGGCGCACGTCATCCTGTAAGTATCAGAGCGGAGCAGCGCCTCTTCCTCCCGGTTTGTCATGAAGCCGCACTCGGCGAGCATGGAAGTCATTTTCGTTTCACGAAGGACATGGAAGTTAGCAGTCTTGACACCGCGGTCCCGCAGCCCTGTTTTCGCGACAAGGTGGCGCTGAACCTTTTGAGCCAGATCAACCGCTTCCCGTGGCTTCGTGACATACACGAATGTATCGATTCCGTTCGCGCTGTTCCATGTATCCTGGTAGGCGTTTGCGTGAATTGCCACATACACATCGATCCCCAGCTTATTAGCCTTATCCGTCCGTTCTTTGAGCGGCACATCACGGTCATCGGAATGGGCGAAATAAACCGTCACGTTTTGGTAGGTTTCAAGTTCTTTTTTTGCAAAATTGGCCACGGCCCTGTTAAACTCGTATTCCCTCATTCCCGAAGGGCTCCTTTTGCCAGCCGTGGAGTATCCATGGCCTGCATCTAGCATAATCTTCATTCAGAACAACTCCTTTCCATGTTGGTTTCACATAATTAACATATGGAAAAGAAGTGGCTGAAGACATGGACAAACTAAAATTTTATTCTCGATGATTGTGGCAGACTTCCTAATGCCTCGGTGCCCAGAGAATGACTGAAACGCCGACAATGCAGATCGCCGCACCAACCCAGTCATACAAGTCCGGGGTTTTCTTATCGATTCCCCAGCCCCACAGCACTGCAAGGATGATAAAAACCCCTCCATAAGCGGCATACACGCGGCCGAACGTGGGGAACTTCTGTAATGTGGGAATGACCCCATATGAAACGAGGATGAGGCTGCCAACGATGCCGTACCAAAGCGGCCTGCTTTCTCTAAGCCAGAGCCAGACTAAATAGCCTCCCCCGATTTCCGCCAGCCCGGCGACTACAAATAATAATATTGCTATTAGCATAGTGACCTCCATTTATGTTGACTCTAGTTTATTTCATTGTAATGCTACATGGGGGGAAGTACCAAAGTTTGAAATAGAAATTGTAAAAAGGCAACAGAATTGGCCGGTAAGTAGAGGAAACTGCCGGTAGAAAAGGTTTCTCGAAGCCCGAATCAGCCGGAGAGGCATCCAATCGGTCACAGAGAACCTGTCTCAATGCCCACATTCAAGATTATCTGCCTATCCTGTCGTAGAAGAACCCCATGCAGCACAATTCTAAAAACAGGAACAAAAAAGAGCCGCAAATCCCGGCTCTCTTTTGCAAAATGAAATTTATTATTCTTTCACAAGGCTTAGCGCTTCTTCATCGGCAATAATCGTCACATTGCTGTGCTTCTGCAGTGCAGATGCCGGGAAATCTTCGGTCACTTCGCCGTTAATCAGCTTGGACATGGCATCAGCCTTTGATTTTCCGGTTGCAAGCAATATAATTTCCTTGCTTTCAAGAATGGTCTGTATTCCCATTGAAATGGCCTTTGTTGGAACTTCCTCCCTTGATGAGAAGAAGCGCGCATTATCTTCAATCGTTTCCTTTGTCAGCGGCACGACTTGGGTGCGGCTGTCAAACGAAGTTCCCGGTTCATTGAACGCGATATGTCCGTTTCGGCCGATGCCGAGCAGCTGTAGGTCGACCCCGCCAAGCTCGGCGATTCTCTTTTCATAATTGGCGCACTCAGCCTCAAGGTCAGATGCATTGCCGTCAGGAATGAATGTGTTTTCCTGGTTGATATCGATATGGTCGAACAACGTTTCCTTCATAAACGAATAGTAGCTATTCGGGTTAGATTTTTGCAGTCCGATATATTCATCGAGGTTCACTGTTGAAACCTTGCTGTATGAAGTGCCGTTTGTTTTATGGTCCTCAATCATGTATTTATAGGTCCCGACCGGTGTCCCGCCTGTTGCCAAACCGAGGACAATCTCGGGATTGCTGCGCACCTTTCCGGCAATCATTTCTCCGGCTGTTTTACTTAGCTCTAATTCATTTGTAACTTTAATAATCTTCAACGTGTATCCCTCTCTTCTATAATGTTAAACTGGACGGAAAAACCATTTGGTTCGCCATCTGCCCAATTTGCTATACTTACTAACTTTTTTGAAAAGCCAATTCTCCGCGGCAGTAGGTCTTTACCACATTCATGCCGGTATCAAGCACGACAAGGTCGGCATCCTTGCCGGCAGCAATGCTTCCTTTTTTGCCAAAAATCCCGATTTGCCTGGCTGGGTTTTCACTAGCCATTTTGACAGCGTCCAGAAGGGAAAGGTCTGAAAATTTGGCAACGTTCCGGACGGCTTCATTCATTTTCAAAATGCTTCCAGCCAGAGTCCCGTCTGCCAAAACTACCTTGCCATCCCCAACAGTGACGTCCTGCCCGCCAAGGTCGTATACCCCTGCATTCAAGCATTTCGCCCGCATTGAATCCGTCACGAGCAGCAGTCGATCCGTTCCTTTCGCGGCGACCGACAACTTGACCATTTTGGGCGCGATGTGAATGCCGTCAACAATCATTTCGACCATCAGTTCCTTGAACAGCAATGCAGCTCCGGCAGTCCCAGGTTCGCGGTGGTGCATTCCGCGCATGCCGTTATAAAGATGGGTTACATGCTTCGCGCCCGCTTTAACCGCCTTTTCCACTTCCTCATAAACCGCATCCGTATGCCCAATGGAGGCAACAACGCCATTTTTATCGAGGTATTCAACAAACTCCAGCCCATTCTCAAGCTCTGGCGCCATCGTGACCAGTTTAATCAAACCGTCCGCACTTTCCTGCCACTTGCTGAACAGTTCAATATCCGGATCAAGGATGTATTCCTCCGGCTGGGCGCCTTTTCTTTTTGTATTAATGAAAGGGCCCTCGAGGTGGACGCCAACAACTTCTGCTTTTCCTGGCCCATTATCCGCTTTACAATAACCGGCAGCATTTTTCAGGGCGAGGTCAATATTTCCATGCTCCTGGGTGATTGTTGTTGCAAGGAAGGCAGTCGTCCCCTCGGCAGGGAGTGCTTCCGCCATCGTCGCGAGCGCTTCAGGCGTCGCATCCATCGTATCCGCTCCGGCAGCGCCATGGATATGGAGGTCGACAAAACCTGGAACGACAGTATGGGAATTCGGAATCTCAACCACTTCGGCCTGTTCGTATTTTGCCGGCATTTCGGAAAGTGGCCCGGCTGCAACGATTTTCCCGCCTTCGATGTATACGTACTGATTCGTTTTTACTTCTTTTTCAAAAACGGCCTTTCCCCGAATGGCCAGTAACGTGCCCAACATGATCAGCTCCATTCTGCTAACATTCGCTCTTCTGTCAGTTTCTAGTATAAGTCTAAATCCTTTATAAGTATAAAATTTAGCCGTTTCCTTGTCTATACCACCAAATGGGTGAGAATAAAATAATGTCACTTCATTTGGTTCTGGCAAAATTAATGCTAAAATAAATAGAATCTAGAGTATCCAAATTGCCTTTCCAAGAGAGAAGGAGGAACCGCCTTGTTAAAAGTACGCACGAGAGACATTTATGAAAAGTTCAGCCTTGAGCTTGTTGCGGGCGAAGAAGGAATTGACAGGCCGATTACGACAAGTGATCTGTCAAGGCCCGGCATCGAGCTTGCAGGTTTTTTTGATTATTATCCAGCTGAGCGCATCCAACTGCTCGGCATGACCGAATTGTCATTTTTTGAACAGCTGAGTGATGAAGCACGGATTACTAGAATGGATGAGCTTTGCACAGACATCACACCGGCAATCATCATTACCCGCGGGCTGGAGGTTCCACAAGAATTGATTGATGCGGCCGAGCGTGAATCGGTTCCGATCCTCCGGACGAAGTTCAAGACGACCCGTTTTTCCGGAAACCTGACGAACTTCCTTGAGAGCAAGCTCGCTCCGACGACAGCGGTCCACGGTGTTTTGGTTGACATCTATGGGGTCGGTGTCCTGATTACCGGCAAAAGCGGCGTCGGAAAAAGTGAGACCGCGCTTGAGTTAGTGAAACGCGGCCACCGCCTTGTTGCCGATGACTGTGTTGAGATCCGCCAGGAAGACCAGGATACATTAGTCGGCACATCCCCGGAGCTAATCGAGCATCTCTTGGAAATCCGCGGGCTTGGCATCATCAATGTGATGACCTTGTTCGGAGCGGGAGCAGTCCGCACCAGCAAGCAGATCACTTTGAATATCGACTTGGAATTATGGGATCAGGATAAGCAATATGACCGGCTTGGGCTTGACGAGGAAAAAATGAAAATCATTGACTCGGAAGTTCCTAAACTAACTGTTCCAGTTCGTCCGGGCCGGAACCTTGCTGTCATTATCGAAGTGGCCGCAATGAACTTCCGCCTGAAGAGGATGGGCGTCAACGCCGCCCAGCAATTCACCGACCGCCTCTCAGATGTGATCCATGAGAAAGCGATTCAAGATGAAGATTAAATTTATAGGGTTGTTCACGAATAATTTTTGGGAGTATTGATTGAAGCTGCCGCATGATAGAGTGGGGCCACTTTTGCCAAAAGACAGAGAGAACAAAGGAGAATGAGAATGATAGGAACGATCAAACCGCTTGATCCAATTGCATTCCAGCTAGGCCCCTTTGCGGTCCACTGGTATGGATTAATTATCGGGACCGGCTTGGCACTTGCGTTATACTTGGCGATGCGGGAAGGAGACCGGAGGGGGCTGCCGAAAGAGACCTTCTCCGACCTGCTCATCTGGGCGATCCCAATCGCGATCATTTCAGCGCGCATTTATTATGTTATTTTTCAATGGGATTATTACGCCGCCCATCCCGGCGATATCATTAAAATCTGGAACGGCGGAATCGCCATCTACGGCGCGCTGATCGGTTCCGTCTTGACGGCGTATTTCTTTACGAAAGGGCGGGGCATTTCCTTTTGGAAACTCGCCGACATCGCCGCTCCGAGCATCATCCTCGGCCAGGCAATCGGCCGCTGGGGCAATTTCATGAACCAGGAAGCCCATGGAGAAGCCGTCTCGCGCTCCTTCCTCGAAGGCCTGTACCTGCCTGATTGGATCATTAACCAAATGTATATTGACGGACAGTACTACCACCCGACTTTCCTGTATGAATCACTTTGGAACTTTGCCGGTGTCGCGCTGCTTCTCTTCCTGCGCCGCGTCAACCTGCGCCGCGGGGAAAGCTTCCTGACTTATGTCATCTGGTATTCAATCGGCCGTTTCTTCATTGAAGGAATGCGCACGGACAGCCTGATGCTCGGCGATATCCGGGTTTCCCAGCTTGTCGCGCTTGGCTTGATTTTCCTGGCCGCTGGTTTAATTATTTACCGCAGGAAAAAAGGGTTAGCCGATGCGCATTATCTCGATGATGATGGGAAAGGGAGATAAGGCCAGCTGGCAAAACGGCTTTGGAATTGTGTTGTGTTCGGACAGCGTCCAGTCTTTTTGGCGGCTGAGAGTCCGAATAGTGTTGTGATTCGGACTCAGACCAGTCTTTTTGGCGGCTAAGAGTCCGAATAGTGTTGTGATTCGGACAGCGTCCAGTTTTTTCGCGGCTGAGAGTCCAAATAGTGCCTTGATTCGGACACAGACTTGTGTTTTTAGTCGCTGATTGTCCGAATCATCCTTACATCACAAGCTTTTTGCAAAAACAATCGACGAAATCATTGAATCGTTATATTCGTTCTGGGATGTATCAATGCAAAACATCTCGAAAACCATACAAACAAAGGGGAAAAGTGAGTAAATGCTAATCAATTCGATCAAGAAGGGCTTGCTCGTTGGCTTGAAGACAACCTGGTCGCTCGGAAAAGTCATTTTTCCGGTTACGCTGGCCGTTTCAATTTTGCAATATACGCCCCTCCTGCCATGGCTCATCAAAGCGATCGGCCCGCTGATGAAATTGATTGGCCTGCCGGGAGATGCGGCGATTCCGCTCGTATTGGGCAATTTCCTTAATCTTTATGCCGCAATCGGCGCCATCCTGACCCTTGATTTCAGCGTGAAAGAGGTATTCATCCTCGCGGTTATGCTGAGCTTTTCGCATAATTTACTCGTAGAATCAACGGTTGCCCTGAAAGCCGGGGTCAAGCTGTGGATTGTCCTTGTGGTCAGGCTTGGCCTGGCTGTTGTTTCGGCAGCTGTCATCAACCTCGTCTGGCACGGGGGAGGGGAACAGGCTGTTTACGGGCTCATACAGGCAAAAGCAGAGCCTGCAACAGGTGCCCTCAACATTATTCTCGAAGCTGTAGAGAAAGCCGGCCTTGGAATCGTCCAGCTGGCGCTTATCGTCATCCCGCTTATGGCCGCCATCCAGATCCTCAAAGACTTGCAATGGCTCGGCAAATTTTCGAAGACAATGGAGCCGATGACAAGGACGCTTGGCATGAAGGAAAACACATCGACAACAATGGCAGCGGGCCTTCTGTTCGGCCTTGCTTACGGAGCCGGCGTCATGATCCAGGCAGTTGAAGAAGATGGCGTCAGCAAAAAAGATGTCACGCTCGCCTTCATTTTCCTCGTTGCCTGCCATGCGGTCGTTGAAGATACATTGATATTCATTCCGCTCGGCATCCCGGTTTGGCCGCTGCTGCTGATCCGGATTGGCGTCGCCGTCCTCCTGACCTTAATCGTCGGGACGCTATGGAAAAGGTCCGGCCTTGTACAAGAAAAAGGCCAACTGAAAAATATTCAGTAGCCTTGGCGATTTTGCGTCGCGGGAAGTCTTGCTAAGTTCGCCAATAAGAAGTCTTGGCGAGTTTACGAAGCAAAAAGTTCGTCTAAGTTCGTCAATAAGTAGTCTTGGCGAGTTTACGGAGCGAAAACTCAGTCTAAACTCGCCAATAAACAATCTTGGTGACTTTTCGAAGCAAAACTTCTGTCAAAAGTCACCAATAGTGCGTCTTGGTGACTTTACAAAGCGAAAATTTCATTAAACGTCACCAACAGCCAGTCTTGGTGACTTTTCGGAACAAAAAGTTCATCAAACGTCACCAATCACCAATCGCCTGGTTAACCAAAGAAAGGAAGTAAACCTATGACCGCCAACACAATAGACACCGTCCTGTTCGACCTCGACGGGACATTGATTGATACGAACGACCTGATCATAAACTCATTTTTGCATACACTAAACCGCTATTATCCAAATCAATACACCCGTGAAGACGTGCTTCCATTCCTTGGACCAACACTCGCGGAAACATTCGGAAAGCTTAATCCAGAAAATATCGAAGAAATGATTCAAATCTACAGAACCTATAACATTGCCAACCACGACATGCTCGTCAAGGAATTCACAGGCGTTTTTGAAACCGTTCGTACACTGAAGGAATCCGGCTACAAACTCGGCATCGTCACAACAAAAATGCACGACGTCGTCCTAAAGGGACTGAAGCTGTCCAATCTCGAACAATTCTTTGATGTCATCGTCGCCCTAGACCACGTCAAGAATCCGAAACCGGATCCAGAGCCAGTCCTGCTGGCCCTTGAACAGCTTGGCTCCAAGCCGGAAACAGCCATCATGGTTGGCGACAACTACCACGACATCCTTGGCGGCAGAAACGCTGGCACCAAGACTGCCGCAGTCGCCTGGTCCGTCAAAGGCCGCGACTTTCTCGAACAATTCGAACCGGATTTCATGCTCGAAAACATGGCTGACATCCTAGACATCGTTGGAGTAGGCGGTCAATGAGACGGACAGAACGCTTCCCGGTCGAAGGCGCCAACTCTCTCTGGCACGTTTATAAAACCGTCCCGTTCTGGAAAGTCGTTAAAAATTTCATTATCATTCAACTTGCGCGCTACACCCCGGTGCTTGGCATGAAAAACTGGCTCTACCGCACATTTCTCGGCATGAACGTCGGACAACAGACATCCTTCGCACTCATGGTCATGCTCGACGTCATGTTCCCCGAGAAAATCTCGGTCGGCCGCAACACCGTCATCGGCTACAACACCACAATCCTCGCCCACGAATATCTAATCAAGGAATATCGTCTCGGTGAGGTCCGGATTGGCAGCGAAGTCATGATCGGCGCCAACTCAACCATCCTGCCCGGTGTCGTCATCGGCGACGGCGCCATCGTCTCGGCCGGCACACTCGTCCACAAAGACGTCCCAGCCGGCAGCTTTGTAGGCGGAAACCCGATGCGGGTCATCTATACCCCCGAGCAGCTCGCCCAGCGATGGGCCGACGACCCGATTTACGGAGGCAAAGGCCAATCGGGAGGGCATGTTTAGAAAAAATCAGAACAAAAATCCTATAAGCCCCTTTTGCAAAAGGAAACAAGTATCCACTTCCTCGGAGCTTCGGCTCCCAGGGGCGCTGTTCGGCTTAGGCCGCGGGATAAGCTGCTCAGCGCAGCTTCCCCTGCGGCCTTTTTGCAAGCAACCTGGGCTCACGCCCTAAAAGCACCCGCCCTGAAACCAAATTCCTATCACTCTGCTAGCACCCAACTGGCTTTATCCGGCCTTTTTCCTGTTTATCCGAAAAATATGTGGCGTTATCCGGAATTTTCCCAATTTATCCGGAAATTTTATGGCGTTATCCGGACTATTTCCGATTTATTCGGAAAAGGTTCTTTTCCTCATAATCCTAATCCCAACCTTGTGAAATTTTCCCAATGCGATGAGGCTTTTGCAGAAGAAATCGCAGCCCCGCGCTTCCAAATTTGTGTTATACTACTTAAGTTACTACATTCGTGGAGGACTTCATGGGGAAAGATTCGAAAGCAATGAAAAACAAAGGAAAACTTCTTTCATTTTTCCCGACAGGTGAGCATTATTTTGCAAAAGGGCTGAAGGCCTACCACCGACGGGATTTTGAGAAAGCTAATAAATATTTGCAGCGGGCATTCCAGCTTGAACCAGGAGAGCCGATGATCGCATGCCAGCTTGCATTGGTGAATACAGAAATAGGAGAATACGAGAATTCAAACGTGCTCCTGCACCTGATTTTGGATGAAATGGACCCTGATATGACGGAGTGCCATTATTTCTTGGCGAATAATTACGCCCATCTCGGCATGTTTAAAGAAGCGGCCCGCTATTCCAGGAGATACCTTGAACTTGAGGAGGACGGCGAGTTCGCGGAAGATGCCGAGGACTTGCTCGAACTCCTTTACCTTGAGGGCGTTGACGAGGAGGATGAGCTTTTCGAGGAAGATGATTTAATGCTCAAGCAGGAGGAGGCGCGCGGCCTTCTCGAAGCCGGCCATTTCCTCAAAGCGATTGAGATGCTGGAAGTGATTGTGGAGGAGTACCCGGAGTATTGGTCTGCCTATAACAATCTGGCTCTGGCTCACTTTTATCTTGGCCATCCGGAGCGGGCCCATGGTGTACTGGCCGACGTACTTGAGCGCAACCCAGGCAACCTGCATGCCCTATGCAACCTGCTCGTGTTCGCCCATTACCGGAAGGATCGGGAGGAAATTGACCGGCTGATTGGCGTTCTTAGCAAAGTTAAGCCGCTCTTGGTGGAGCATCAGTTCAAGCTTGGCGCGTCCTTTGCCTTAGCAGGCGAGTACAAGCTAGCCTTCGATTGGCTGAAAAAACTGTACAAATCCGGCTATGAGGGAGACGGGCCATTTTATTACTGGTTTTCGTATGCTGCCTATCATATAGGAAAGGAAGACCTCGCCCAGTCGCTATGGCAAAAAGTCATTGCCATTTCCCCAGATAAAGAAGGAGCAGAGCCGTGGGGAGAGAACGCCGCTGAGGCAGGGCTTGAGGACCTGCCGCAAACCATTCTGCAAAAGCTGGACAGCGTCCATTCTGAAGAACGGCTGTTTGGGATCTTCCTCATTTCAGTTTCGCCGAGCAGGGAAGAACTGCTTGCATCCGCGGAGGATTCCCGAAGCAACGGACTGACTGCCGTGGAGCGGGAGTATCTTGCTTATCTGAAAACAGGAAGCCACTCGAGTATAGCGGATGCGCATCAAACGGCTGAAACGCTTTATGGTTCAGCCTATCCGATTAGCGAAGACGAAGCAGGCCTTTATCAATTATGGTTCACAATTTACGGGGAGGCCCGCGCGAAGGGGCTCAGCCTGAAAAACCACCATGCCTGGGCCGCGGCGGTAGAATATATTTGGCTGAAATGCGAAAATGAAAAAACATCGATGCAGGAGCTGGCCGGACGGTATGATCTATCTGCCGCCACAGTCAGGAAATACGTAAAAATGGCTGAAAGCTGCCTGGAATGAGTTCATTTCTCATAGTCATAAAACGATTTTTGCAAAAATAAGGCCATTCCGCCGAGGCGGGGTGGCCTTTTACTGTGTGGGCGAATAAGCTCATTCCTACCGGAAGGGCGGATGCAAATGGTCTGTTTTCTACGCCCGAACCCGCGTCTAGGAGGATCATTTGGTCACAGAGAAGGCGTCTCTAAGCCCGAACCTGCTACGAAAAGCATCAATCGGTCAGAGAGACAGTATCAGAAGTGTTTTGCGGCCTCAATCAATAGAGATAATGAAAAAACGCATTACGCCATGAAATGGTGCATAAAAAATATACTGTCGCAAACTGCGACATATTTGTCACAATTATAAAATGACATAGACATCGATGAGCAAATGCTTGGACGGAATGGCCGTTGTTTAATAGGATAGAATGAAAAGGAAAGACTAATTTACGTGCAATGATTGTTCTGCATAAGGAGTGAAGGGCATGTCAGAAGAGAAAATTTATGATGTGATTATCGCGGGTGCCGGCCCGGCCGGTATGACTGCAGCTGTTTATACATCCAGAGCCAATTTGTCGACACTCATGATTGAGCGCGGTATCCCAGGCGGACAAATGGCGAACACCGAAGATATTGAAAACTATCCTGGTTTTGATCATATCCTCGGCCCGGATTTGTCGACGAAAATGTTCGACCACGCCAAAAAATTCGGCGCCGAATATGCGTATGGCGATATAAAGGAAGTCATCGACCATGGCGATTATAAAACAGTCGTAGCGGGTTCGAAGGAATACAAGGCGTATACCATTATCATTTCTGCTGGTGCCGAGTATAAGAAAATCGGCGTTCCAGGCGAGAAGGAACTCGGCGGACGCGGCGTTTCCTATTGTGCCGTATGCGATGGCGCTTTTTTCAAAAACAGGGACCTAGTCGTGATTGGCGGCGGGGATTCGGCTGTTGAGGAAGGCGTTTATTTGACGCGGTTTGCGAACAAGGTGACAATCGTTCACCGCCGTGACGAGCTTCGCGCGCAAAAAATCCTTCAGGATCGCGCTTTTGCCAATGAGAAGGTTGATTTCATCTGGAACCATACTGTCAAGGAAATCAATGATAAGGACGGCAAGGTTGGCGGCGTTACACTTGTGTCGACTGTAGACGGGTCCGAAACAGAGTTCCCGACAGACGGCGTGTTCGTTTATATCGGCATGGTGCCGCTGTCGAAACCGTTTGAAGGCCTTGGCATTACGAATGCGAATGGCTACATTGAGACAAATGAGCGGATGGAGACCCGCGTGCCTGGCGTTTTCGCGGCGGGAGACATCCGTGAAAAAACGCTTCGCCAGATTGTGACGGCAACCGGAGACGGCAGTATCGCGGCCCAGTCGGCTCAGAACTATATTGAACAACTGAAGGATAAACTTACGCAAAAACAGTCTTAATTAAAATTCAGGAAGGCTTGGGGATTTTCTGAAGAGGCTATGAAGCACGGCCCGAACTTTCCTGAAAAGTGTGGGGCACCAGAACCACCGCCTTGCTTCAACAGCTCTTCTTTCGGGACCCTAATGAGGCACTGGAACCGTCCCCCTGCTTCATTTAGGGTCGGAAAGTGTCGAAGGAAGGGAAAGGCTGTCCGAAAAAAGTAATTTTCTTTTAATTAAATTGTAACAGAAGTGAAATACTGGTAGGGTATGATAAAAATAGAAATTGACCCCCTTTTTTATATACCCTTCTGCACGGGCTTCGGCTCGTGCCCTTTTTTTGTTTTTTTTGAAATTTGCTTAATAGGAAATCTGGAATTCGGTTCATTGTGGGTACAGTTAAAAAATAGTATAATGGATTGAATGAAGGTTGTTTTATTCAGTCTTTGCAATGATTGAGGTGAAAGCTGTGCAGAGGGTCGCCAATTGCGTGTTGATGAAAGGCAATGAAATTTTCCTGCTGCAAAAACCGCGGCGGGGCTGGTGGTCTGCTCCTGGAGGAAAAATGGAAACAGGTGAATCTGTCCGAGATGCCTGTATTCGCGAATACCGGGAAGAGACCGGCATCTATTTGAAACACCCGAAGCTGAAAGGTGTTTTTACCATTGTCATTCAGGAAGATGGGAAAACGGTGAATGAATGGATGATGTTCACCTTTTTTGCAAAAGACTTCGAAGGAAAACCACTTGAAAGCTGCCAGGAAGGAATCTTGAAGTGGCATCAGGTCGATAAGCTTGCTGAACTGCCGATGGCGCCTGGCGATGTTCATATTCTTGATTACACGATTCACGGAACTGATATGATTTTTGGAACATTCACATACACACCGGAGTTTGAATTAATCGGCTACCGGCTCGATCCAAGCTAACTACTTGGTTCGTAAAATGAAGGAATCAATTCTGGCAGGACCGGCTCATTCGTGTGCTGCCGACTGGCAGATTCCACTTATTGAAGGGGGAAAAACATGAGCACCGGATCGGTAAATGAAACACAAATGGTCATCATTACAGGCATGTCGGGTGCAGGTAAAACGGTCGCCATTCAAAGCTTTGAAGACCTCGGCTTTTTTTGCGTCGATAACTTGCCTCCGACCCTCTTGCCAAAATTTCTGGAACTGATGAAGGAATCGGGAAACAAAATGAATAAGGTCGCCCTTGTCATGGATTTGCGTGGCAGGGAGTTTTTCGACCACTTGTTCAAAGCGCTTGACGAGCTCGCGGAAACGGACTGGGTGACCCCGAAAATCTTGTTCCTGAATGCGGACGATGCGGCGCTTGTCAGAAGATACAAGGAAACGCGCAGGTCCCATCCGCTCGCTAGTTCCGGACTGCCGCTCGAGGGCATCAAGCTTGAACGCGAGCTGCTCGAGGAACTGAAGGGCAGGGCCCAGGTTATTTATAACACAAGTGAAATGAAGCCAAGAGAGCTTCGAGAAAAAATTCTCAATGAATTTTCGAAGGACAATCAGCCTATTTTCACTGTCAATGTGGTATCATTCGGTTTTAAGCATGGCCTGCCAATTGACGCAGACCTCGTCTTTGACGTCCGCTTCCTTCCGAATCCCCATTATATCGAGCATATGAGACCGAAAACGGGTCTGGAGTCGGAAGTGTCGGAATATGTGCTTAAATGGAATGAAACACAGAAATTCCTGGCAAAAGTGACCGATTTGCTGACATTTATGCTTCCTCATTATAAACGGGAAGGGAAGTCCCAACTCGTTATTGCGATTGGCTGCACAGGCGGCCAGCATCGTTCCGTGGCGCTTTCTGAATACATTGGCCACTATTTTGAAGATGAATACAAGACTGTCGTTTCACACCGCGATATTGCGAAGCGAAAGGAAAAGACAACATGACGAAACAGACACCTAAGGTTGTAATTATTGGCGGCGGAACCGGTTTGCCAGTCCTCTTAAGGGGACTGAAGCGGTATCCGGTTGATATAACAGCGATTGTGACCGTTGCGGATGACGGCGGCAGCTCGGGCAGGCTTCGGCAGGATTTGAATATCCCGCCGCCAGGTGATGTCCGAAATGTTTTAGCGGCCTTGTCAGACGTCGAACCGTTGGTGGAGGAAATGTTCCAGCACCGTTTTTCAACCTCAAATGAATTGTCCGGCCATTCACTCGGAAATTTGATTTTGGCTGCAATGGCTTCGATTACGGGGAACTTCACTCATGCCATCCAGGAAATGAGCAAGGTTCTGAACGTTAGAGGAAAGGTGCTCCCGGCAGCGATCGAAAGTGTCGTTCTGCATGCGGAGATGGAAGACGGCACAGTCGTGTCAGGAGAATCGAAAATCCCCTATTCGGGCAAAAAAATAAAACGGGTGTATCTCACCCCTTCCGATATCCAGCCGCTGCCGGAAACACTTCAGGCAATCAGACAGGCTGACATGATTATTATCGGTCCAGGAAGCCTATATACAAGCATTTTGCCAAATCTGCTTGTGAAAAGGCTCGGGGATGAAGTCTGCCGCGCGAAGGCACGGAAAGTCTATATATGCAACCTGATGACCCAGGCTGGCGAAACTTTCGGCTATACAGCGAGTGACCATGTAAAGGCAATCTATAAGCATATGGGCTGCTCATTCATTGATACGATTCTCGTTAACAATGAAGAAATTGATGAGCATATCCAGCTCCTTTATAAAGAGGAAAAAGCCCATCCGGTTAAATACGACACAGAGAAGCTGATGGAACTGGGCGTGGAAGTGGTCTATGCGGAAATCGCCGTCCAGGACGGAACCGCCCTCCGCCACGACACAAAGAAAGTATCCGCCATACTTCATTCGATGCTGGTCGAGGAATCAGAAAAACACAACCATGCTTAGGGAATGGACTTGAAAATCATAAAAGCCAGGTTTCAAAGCTAGTTGATTGGAACGGAGGGCACCGACTCCGGCGGGATGAAGCGGCAAGGTGGAGACCCCACAGGCGCCGATGCGCCGAGGAGGCTCCACTGACGCCCCGCGGAAAGCGACTACAAGGTTAGCAAGATGACTTTTTGCAAAAAGGTTGAAACTAAAGTATAAGGTTTACGTATAATGATTAACTGCCATGCAAACGTTTGCTTGGCCTGGAGGTGAGGAATTGTCTTTTGCTTCAGAAACGAAAAAAGAATTGACGAACCTGGAAGTTAAGCCTTGCTGCGGCACAGCTGAACTTTCCGCCCTGATCAGGATGAATGGTTCGCTTTCCTTTTCAAACCGGAAGCTGATGGTGGATATTCAAACGGAGAATGCCGCCATTGCAAGAAGGATTTATACGCTGATCAAAAAGCATTATCCAATCCAGGTCGAACTGCTCGTCCGGAAAAAGATGCGCCTGAAAAAGAATAACGTCTACATTGTCAGGCTTACTGAGGAAGCGAGGGAAATTCTCGAAGATTTGATGATTCTTGGCGAAAGCTTTACAATCATCCATAACATCTCACCCCGGCTTGTCAAAAAGAAATGCTGCCGGCGTTCCTATTTACGGGGAGCGTTTTTGGCGGGAGGATCGGTCAATAACCCTGAAACCTCATCCTACCACTTGGAGATTGCTTCGCTTTACAAACTGCATAATGATTCGCTATGCGAGCTGATGAATACGTTCGCGCTCAACAGTAAAACTCTAGAACGGAAAAAAGGGTATATTACCTATTTGAAGGAAGCTGAAAAAATTACCGAATTCCTGAACATTATCGGGGCCCATAACGCTTTGCTCCGTTTCGAGGATGTCCGAATCGTCAGGGATATGCGTAATTCAGTCAACCGTCTAGTCAATTGTGAAACAGCAAACTTGAATAAAACGATTGGCGCTTCCCTAAGACAGGTTGAAAATATCCGCTACATCGACAGAACTGTTGGACTGCAGATTTTGCCGGAAAGGCTCAGGGAAATCGCCGAATTGCGGGTCACCTATCAGGATGTGACCTTAAAAGAACTCGGTGAAATGGTAGCGGGCGGTGCCATCAGCAAATCCGGCATCAACCACCGCCTCCGCAAAATCGACGAAATCGCCGAAAAACTAAGAGCAGCCGACCTGCCGAAAAAATAAATCTTTACTTCAATACCAAGTGCCTGGCACCGGTCCGGGACGTTTTTTACCCCAGATGGGTGCCAGGCACCATGGTAAAGGTATCGCGGTAAGAACTTATCATTTATTTAACTAGCAGAACTTTGCATAAAATTTACATGAATGAATTAGGCAGCTGCCGTAACAATAAATAAAGGAGGAAAAATGTGATGGTAGAAAAAGAAGTGGAAGTGAAATTAAAGACCGGCCTCCAAGCACGGCCGGCTGCCCTGTTCGTACAGGAGGCAAACCGTTTTTCATCAGAAGTATACTTACTAAAAGACGGTAAAAAAGTTAACGCTAAAAGCATCATGGGCCTCATGAGCCTCGCAGTGAGCACCGGCTCACTCATCACAATCGCAGCCGACGGCTCCGACGAACAAAACGCCGTAACCGCCCTAGCCGAATACGTCCAAAACGAAGACTGAAAAAATTGAAAGCGGATTCGCCAATATTTGGGTGGAGTCCGCTTTTTTTAGTGAGGCAGGGGGACGGTTCCGTTGCTTCATTCGGGTCCCGAAATAAAGCGGCGAACTGGTTATTCTAAGACTCGATAAATGTATTCAGAGGGGAGTGTGGCTGGTTTTTTGTAACATTTTATTTGGTGAGGTTTTGAAAAGAGGACGACTACATGTTGCATATTGAGCTAGGGAAGGGGGTCTAGTTAGTTTTTGCTACTGTTAACTTGTTGGTAACTAGGTAAATGGGATTTTTCTAGTTAATAGGTGGCAGAGTTGACTAGTGAATTTTTGCTACTAATTTGCTTGCTAAGTAGTAGGGGTCAGACGCTTACTATATTTTGCCGAAATTTATAGTTATTTCTAATGGTAGACTATATAGTTATAACTAGTCGTTTTACGTGAATTCGGAAAAAATAACTAGCAAGATGAACTTCTAACGAACTAGTTAACCCCTCAATCCGCACAAAAAGCACGATTCAAAGTAAAAGCGGCCACAAATAAAAAAACCCGCCTCCATCAGGAAACGGGTTGACTTGCACAAAAATTACTGGT
This sequence comes from Neobacillus notoginsengisoli, assembly GCF_003515685.1. GTDB lineage: Bacteria > Bacillota > Bacilli > Bacillales > Cytobacillaceae > Bacillus_D > Bacillus_D notoginsengisoli. The sequence continues at coordinate 44,847 of NZ_QWEG01000008.1, forward strand.
CTTTCTTCTTTTCAACTTCGTTACGAGAAATGATATGATCGACAAGTCCGTACTCTTTCGCACGCTCAGCAGTCATGAAGTTATCGCGGTCTGTGTCGCGCGCGATCGTTTCAAGCGGCTGGCCTGTACGCTCCGCAAGGATATTGTTCAGCTTGTCGCGAAGGAACAGGATGCGCTTGGCGGCGATTTCAATTTCAGTTGCCTGCCCTTGTGCGCCTCCAAGCGGCTGATGAATCATCACTTCAGCGTTTGGAAGGCTATAGCGCTTGCCTTTCGTACCAGCTGCGAGAAGGAACGCGCCCATTGAAGCAGCCATGCCGATGCAGATTGTCTGCACGTCCGGCTTAATGAATTGCATCGTGTCATAAATGGCCATTCCGGCTGTGATGCTTCCGCCAGGTGAGTTGATGTAGATGGAAATATCCTTTTCAGGGTTTTCAGCTTCGAGAAACAGGAGCTGTGCCACGATCGAGTTCGATACATGGTCGTCAATCCCGCTTCCGAGCATGATGATCCGGTCTTTTAGCAGGCGTGAATATATATCGTACGCTCTTTCGCCCCGGTTTGTCTGTTCAATGACTGTTGGGATTAAATTCATGAAATTGCCTCCTTAGGAACATTTTAATAAATTTCCTTATGTAAGTATCATACAACGATGGTCAATGAAGGTCAAACAAATCACTCCGCACACCGCACAGTTTCGTTCGACACCTTATCCATGTCATCCATCTTACCCAACGTTCCCCATTTTAAACATATTCTGCACTTGCAAAGCTGCCGGCTTTCCACTATAATATGAAATTGTGATACAAATTACATGCCCTCGTGGTGCAATGGATAGCACGCAAGATTCCGGTTCTTGAAATTCGGGTTCGAGTCCTGACGAGGGCGCTATGAATAAAAATCAACGGTTCCAATTTGGGGCCGTTGATTTTTTTTGCAAAAAATGTCCTTTTGACATTGAATCGGTCATTCTAACAACTTTGCGATCACCCAATAGAGAAGTTATTCCTTCACTACACACCATATCCTGTTCTACCGCGCTCCATCAATATGATGTAGAATAGGGGGAGGGGGGAGTGGCGGATGATGAACATGAATGCGAGCCTTTCGCAGCAAATGCAGCTTAGATTGTCGATGACCCAGGAATTGTCGCAGGCGATTGCTTTGCTTCAATATAATTCACAGGAACTTTCCCGTTTCCTTGAGGCGAAGGCGCTTGAAAACCCGTTGCTGGAAGTGGAAACATCTGGACAATTCAAAACCCGTACGAGGAAGAAAGCCGCTAAGGAAGCTGAATTCGATATTAACGGAATTGCCTCTGAGACACGGACGACGTTGGAGGATCACCTCCTGGCACAACTTAGCCCCAACGAATTGAAGAATTCTTTGAAGATTTTTCGGCTTCTTATTGGATATATAGATGAAAATGGTTATTTTCGCGGCGACACAAATGAAATCGCTGTCATTGCGAAAATAGACACGGACGAGGCAGAGGGCGCTCTCCGAAAAATCCAACAATTGGACCCGGCCGGTATTGGTGCGCGCGATTTACAGGAATGCCTTCTTTTGCAGCTTATGCGGCTTGGCGAGAAAGCGGATTTGGCCCAGAAGATTGTTTCTGGATATTTCACTTCTTTTGCCGAAAAGAAGTGGAAGCTTCTTGCGAGGGAGCTGAAAATTAGCCTCCAGGACATTCAGGAGGTCCATGATCTTTTGCAAAAATTGAATCCGAGGCCGGGAGCCGTTTTCCACCAGGATAAAGCGGCTTACCTTATTCCGGATGTTCTCGCGGAACAATTCAACGGGACTTGGCATGTCCAGCTTTATAGCACAGTTCCTTCAATTGATTTTAATGATGAGATGTATCAGGCGATTACCCACAGCGATGATGAGCAGGCGATAAGATTCCTTCGGGAAAAATATCAGGATTATCAATGGCTTGCCAGGAGCATCAAACAGAGAAATGAAACAATCATTAAGGTTGCCTCAAAAATTGTCGAGAAACAGCCGCTGTTTTTTGCCTGGGGAAAAGGGCAGCTTGTTCCGCTTACCATGAAGGAAATCGCGGAAAGCCTAGATATCCATGAATCCACTGTCAGCCGGACTGTACGGGATAAATATATTGGCACCCCGTTCGGTACGTTTGAATTGAAGTCGTTTTTTACATCCGGCGTCATGGGCGGAGATGACCAACCGACTTCGTCTTCTTATGTAAAAAAGATCATTTCAGCTATTATAGAAGGGGAAGATAAAAAACGTCCTGTTTCGGATCAAGAAGTTGCTGGGATGCTAAAAGAGCAAGAGGGGATTTCCATTTCACGGAGGACAGTTGCCAAGTACCGGGAGCAACTTGGCATTTTTTCTTCATCAAAAAGAAGACGATTCTAGCGGATCCATGGTTCCGAATGAAAGCTCGACGTTGTTTAGATTTTGCAAAAGCTAAAAAGGATGATTGAAATGACCGTAAAAATTAATTTCTATACACGGGACCGCTGTCCGCTTTGTGACAAAGCGAAGGCAGACTTATTGGAAATCCGTGAAGAGCTGCCGTTTGAGCTTGAAGAAATCGATATTGAGACAAGCGACGAATTGACTGAGCAATTCGGTTTAATGATTCCTGTCGTTTATCTTAATGGAGAAGAAGCAGGATATGGCATCATTGATAAATTGTATATGCGCAATCTGATTCGTGAATCCAGCAGGTTAAAATAGTTGAATAAGAAAATCACTACTGATACAATGAATTTGAGCAGGAGTGATTTTTTTTGCAACAAGTGGGACATAATTTGTCTAGGCGGGACAAAAAACGTCCCAACATCCATCAGGACACTTTCTTCACTTTTGCAAAGGAGCTGCCAAGATGCATTCATTTCTGGACATTCAAAAAAGATTATTACCTGACTTGCTTGCAGTTATGCAGGAAAGATATTCGCTCCTTAAGACAATTAATTTTTTGCAGCCAGTCGGCAGAAGAAGTTTAGCCACGAATCTTGGTTATTCAGAGCGCGTTCTGCGTGCAGAAGTAGACTTCCTTAAACAACAAAATTTAGTTGTTTCCAATGCTGGCGGGATGTCTCTTTCGGACGAAGGAAAGAATTTGCTTGAAGACCTTGAAAGCTTAATGCGGGAGCTAAAGGGTATAGATGTAATGGAAATGGAACTGAAACATAGGCTTGGGATCCGCAACGTAATTATCGTTCCAGGTGACAGCGACTTATCGCCATTGGCGAAAAAGGAAATGGGCCGCGCGACAGTTAAGGGAATGAGACAGCTTCTTGCTGGCAAAAATATCATTGCCGTGACAGGCGGATCGACGATGGCCGCTGTTGCTGAAGAAATGAAACCTGGCATTTACAATGATGAGCTGATGTTTGTACCGGCCCGCGGCGGGATTGGCGAAGATGTCCAAAACCAGGCGAATACGATTTGCGCCATCATGGCGGCTAATACGAAATCACGCCACCGCGTATTTTACGTTCCCGACCAGGTTAGCATTGAGATTTATGAATCCTTCATCAAGGAGCCGCTTGTCCATGAAGTGCTCGCACTAATCAAGTCAGCGGGCATGGTTCTCCATGGAATTGGGGATGCTATCACAATGGCGGAGCGGCGAAAAGCAGTTCCAGAAGATATGAGAAAAATCGTTGAGCATGACGCAGTTGCTGAAGCATTCGGCTACTATTTCAATGAGCAGGGCGAAATTATCCATAAAGTGCTCACCATCGGCCTCCAGCTCGATGACCTAAAGGAAATTCCGAATGTCCTGGCAGTAGCCGGCGGAAGTTCAAAAGCAAAAGCGATTCGCTCCTATTTAAAACAAGCGCCCCCGCAAACAATCCTAATAACCGACGAAGGCGCCGCAAAGCTTCTATTAAAAAGCGGGTAATAAATGTTAATTAAAGGGTATATACCCTTTGATATAAAAATTAGGCTATGTTAATAAGTTGATTGGAACGCAGGGAACCGACTCCGGCGGGATGTGTCCGCGGAAAGCGTGTCCCCGAAGTGGAAATCAACAGCCAATTAACAAAGCCAAAAAACTAAAGCCTTACCGAATAAAAGGAGGAACTAACTCATGGCATTAAAAGTAGGTATTAACGGATTTGGACGTATCGGACGTAACGTATTCCGCGCAGCCCTTAACAATCCGAACATTGAAATCGTTGCAGTAAACGACCTGACAGATGCAAACATGCTAGCACACCTTTTGAAATATGACACAGTCCACGGAACACTTTCCGAGGAAGTAACAGTCGACGGCTCCAACCTTGTTGTCGGCGGAAAAAAAGTAAAAGTTCTTGCAGAGCGCGACCCTGCATTGCTTGGCTGGGGCGACCTTGGCGTTGAAGTTGTAATTGAATCAACAGGCCGCTTTACTAACCGCGCTGACGCTGCGAAACACCTTGAAGCAGGTGCGAAGAAAGTCATCATCTCTGCTCCGGCTTCCGATGAAGATATCACAATTGTAATGGGCGTTAACCATGACAAGTATGATGCAGCGAACCACCATGTCATCTCGAATGCTTCATGTACGACAAACTGCCTTGCGCCTTTTGCAAAAGTACTTAACGACAAATTCGGCATCAAGCGCGGCATGATGACGACTGTCCACTCTTATACAAATGATCAGCAAATCCTTGATTTGCCGCATAAAGACTATCGCCGCGCGCGTGCTGCAGCTGAAAACATCATTCCAACAACAACTGGTGCTGCAAAAGCGGTTGCCCTTGTTCTTCCAGAACTGAAAGGCAAGCTGAATGGGATGGCTATGCGTGTTCCAACTCCAAACGTTTCTGTTGTTGACCTTGTAGCGGAGCTTGAGAAAGACGCAACAGCTGATGAAGTGAACCAGGCGTTGAAGGAAGCGGCTGAAGGCCCGTTGAAGGGAGTTCTTAAGTTCTCTGATCTTCCGCTAGTCTCTTCTGACTACAACGGCAGCACGGAATCATCCATTGTTGATGGCTTGTCCACGATGGTTCTAGAAGGCAACATGGTGAAAGTCCTTTCTTGGTACGACAACGAGTTCGCTTACTCAAGCCGTGTAGTTGACCTTTGCGAATACATCGCTGAAAAAGGCATTTAATCCGTCCTACGGGTAAAATTGGCTATCGTATAAAAAAACATCTATAATGAAGTTGCTTTTAACGGGGAGCGGGGATGATTCCCCCTCTCCTTTTTTATTTAGGCTGTGTTAAATTTGTTTGTTGATTTCCGCTACGGGCACACGCTTTCCGCGGGGCGTCAGTGGAGCCTCCTCGGCGCTAAAAGCGCCTGCGGGGTCTCCACCTTGCCGCTTCATCCCGCAGGAGTCGGTGCCCTGCGCTCCAATCAACGTAGTTATAAATCCATATACATTTTTAACACAGCCTTTATTTAAAATGTTTGAGAAATCAACGTTCCAGGAGGGATTCCATGAACAAGAAGACGTTAAAAGATGTGGATGTGAAAGGGAAACGCGTATTTTGCCGGGCGGACTTAAACGTTCCGATGCAGGACGGCAAAATCACGGACGAAACAAGGATCCGCGCTGTCATCCCGACCATCCAGTATTTAATGGACCAGGGCGCAAAAGTCATCCTTGCAAGCCACTTCGGCCGTCCGAAAGGCAAAGTGGTTGAAGAAATGCGCCTCGCACCTGTTGGCGCAAGCCTTAGCGAGCATTTGGGCAAAACTGTCCTCACAGCCGATGAAGCGTACGGCGACTCGGTTAAAAAGCAAATCGACGGCATGAGCGAGGGAGATGTCCTTCTTCTCGAAAACGTCCGCTTTTATCCGGGTGAGGAGAAAAACGACCCTGAGCTGGCAAAAGAATTTGCTTCGCTCGCGGACATCTATGTCAATGATGCATTCGGCACGTCGCACAGGGCTCATGCTTCTACAGAAGGAATTGCCCATTATCTGCCAGCGGTCGCAGGGTTCCTGATGGAAAAGGAAATTGACGTACTTGGCAAAGCCCTTTCCGATCCGGAACGCCCATTCACGGCCATTATCGGCGGCGCTAAAGTAAAGGACAAGATTGGCGTCATCGAAAACCTTCTTGATAAAGTGGACCACCTGATTATTGGCGGCGGCCTGGCGTATACGTTTGTCAAAGCCCAGGGCCATGAGATTGGCAAATCGCTGCTTGAAGAAGATAAGATCGATCTAGCAAAATCGTTTATGGAAAAGGCAAAGGAAAAAGGCGTTTCGTTCCATATGCCGGTTGATGTCGTGATTTCGGATGACTTCTCACCGGATGCGAATACCAAAATTGTTTCAATCGACGAAATCCCATCCGACTGGGAAGCACTCGATATCGGGCCGAAAACACGTGAACTCTACAGTGACGTCATCAAGAGCTCGAAGCTGGTCATCTGGAACGGGCCGATGGGTGTATTCGAGTTTGATATATTCGCCGAAGGAACGAAAGCAGTTGCTAAAGCCCTTGCTGAATCCGAAGGTACATATTCGGTCATCGGCGGCGGCGACTCAGCTGCAGCGGTCGAAAAATTCGGCCTTGCAGACAAGATGAGCCACATCTCCACCGGCGGCGGCGCCTCCCTTGAATTCATGGAAGGCAAAGACCTCCCAGGCGTAGTCGCATTGAATGATAAATAAATTTTTATTCTGGTTGATTGAAGCGCAGGGCACCGACTCCGGCGGGATGTAGCGGCAAGGTGGAGACCCCATGAAAAGCGGAAGCGACCTCGAGGGGCTAGGCGCTGCAGCTAGCCAAACAGGCGCTTTTAGCGCCGAGGAGGCTCCACTGACGCTCCGCGGAAAGCGTGTGCCCGGAGCGGAAATCAACAGAGGGAAGTTCGTAGAAAGGATGTGCCCAACAATGCGGAAACCAATTATTGCGGGTAACTGGAAAATGCATAAAACATTAACCGAAGCAAAAAGCTTTGTTGAAGAAGTAAAAGGCCTTGTACCGGACAGTAGCCAGATCGAATCAGTCATCTGTGCCCCGGCACTGTTTTTGCAGCCATTAGTCGAAGAAATCAAGGATTCTCAGGTTGGAATCGGCGCGCAAAATATGCACTTTGAAGAAAATGGCGCCTTCACAGGGGAAATCAGCGCTGTCGCTCTTGCTGATCTTGGCGTAAAATACGTCATTCTCGGCCATTCGGAGCGCCGCGAAATGTTCAACGAAACAGATGAAGCAGTAAACAAAAAGACGCTTGCTGCATTCAAACATGGCCTTGTTCCAATCGTCTGCTGCGGAGAAACGCTCGAACAGCGTGAAAACGGCGAGACAAATGACTTCGTCGGCGGCCAGATTGAGAAAGCTCTCGAAGGCCTGACGGAAGAACAAGTCAAACAAACTGTCATTGCATACGAACCAATTTGGGCGATCGGCACTGGCAAATCATCAACAGCTGAAGATGCGAACGAAGTGTGCGCCCATATTCGTAAAGTCGTGGCAGACAAGTTTTCACAGGAAGCGGCTGAAGCAGTCCGCATCCAGTATGGCGGCAGCGTAAAGCCTGAAAATATTGGGGAATACATGGCCCAGCCGGATATCGACGGAGCGCTCGTCGGCGGCGCGAGCCTTGAACCACAATCATTCCTTCAGCTCTTGGAGGCGGGGAAGTAATGAAGAAATCCCCCGTAGCCTTAATCATCCTTGACGGTTTCGCCCTGCGCGGCGAACGTTACGGAAATGCAATCGCACAAGCGAAAAAACCGAATTTCGAACGTTTTTGGAATGAGTACCCGCACGCCCAGCTACGGGCAAGTGGGGAAGCGGTCGGCCTTCCTGAAGGGCAGATGGGCAACTCCGAAGTCGGGCACCTCAATATTGGGGCCGGCCGGATTGTCTATCAAAGCCTGACGAGGGTGAACATCGCCATCCGTGAAGGCGCATTTGCGGAAAATGAAACATTTAACGGCGCAATGGAGCACATCAATAAGAATGGCGGAGCGCTCCATTTGTTCGGCCTCTTGTCAGACGGCGGCGTTCATAGCCATATTGAACATATGTTCGCGCTCTTGAAGCTTGCTGCCGATAAAGGCGTCGAGAAAGTATTTCTCCATGCTTTCCTGGACGGCCGTGATGTCGGCCCGCAGACGGCAGGGACATACATTGAGCAGACATTGGAGAAAATCAAAGAGTACGGCGTCGGCCAATTCGCGACCATTTCCGGACGCTATTACTCGATGGACCGTGACAAACGCTGGGACCGTGTCGAGAAAGCTTACCGGGCAATGGTTTATGGCGACGGACCAAAGTACTCTGAACCAATGCAGGTAGTCGAGGACTCCTACCAGCACGGGATTTTCGATGAATTCGTGCTGCCATCTGTCATCACAGATGCTGAGGGTGAGCCGGTTGGCAAAATCAAAGACAATGACGCGGTCATTTTCTATAATTTCCGTCCAGACAGAGCCATCCAGATTTCAAACACCTTTACAAATGAAGATTTCCGCGCCTTTGACCGGGGCCCCGAACATCCGAAAAACTTGTATTTCGTTTGCATGACACACTTTAGTGAATCGGTTGATGGCTACGTGGCCTTCAAACCATCGAATCTTGATAACACTCTCGGTGAAGTACTTTCACAGAACAAAATGAAACAGCTCCGCATCGCGGAAACCGAAAAATATCCGCACGTCACGTTCTTTATGAGCGGCGGCCGGGAAGAAAAGTTCCTTGGCGAAGAGCGGATTCTCATTAATTCACCAAAGGTTGCAACGTACGACCTGAAGCCAGAAATGAGCGCATACGAAGTGACGGATGCCCTTTTGAAAGAAATTGAAGCAGATAAGTTCGAATGCATTCTGCTCAATTTCGCCAACCCTGATATGGTCGGCCACTCGGGCATGCTCGAGCCGACAATTAAGGCGGTCGAAGTCGTTGATGAATGTCTCGGTAAAATCGTCGACCTCCTTTTGCAGAAAGGCGGAACGGCCATCATTACAGCGGACCACGGCAACGCCGACGAGGTCGTCACCATCAAAGGCAACCCGATGACCGCGCATACGACCAACCCAGTACCAGTCATCTTGACAAAGAAAGATGTGGAGCTGCGTGAAGACGGCATCCTTGGCGATCTCGCTCCGACCATTCTTGATTTGCTCGGACTGGAACAGCCGAAGGAAATGACCGGAAATACACTGCTGAAGAAGTAAGCCTCGTGGGGAAATTTGACCCGTTTGGCGGTTGATTGCAGGAGCGAACCAAGCCATTTTTGCAAAAAAGCCGCCTTGTACGCGAATCTTCCTTGAAAACACGGGCAGCATACCGTGTCGGATAGGTTTTTGCAAAAGGCCGCTTAATCACGTTTCTTCCTCAAAAGCACGGGCAGCATACCGTGCCGGATGGGATTTTTGCAAAAGCCGCTTTAATCGCAACTCTTCCTTAAAAGCATGGGCAGCATACCATGCTGGATGGGGATTTTTTGCAAAAGCTGCTTTAATCGCGCGGTTCTTCCTTAAAAAACACGGGCAGCATACCGTGTTAGATGGGGGAGTTTTTGCAAAAAAGCCGCTTGTGCGTGGCGCTTCCTTATAAACTCGGGCAGCATACCGTGTTTATGCGTCAATTCGCAATGCTTATGGGCCAATTTCTCCGGTTTATGCGTCAATTAGCGGTGTTTATGCTCCAATTTCGGCGATTTATGCGTCAATTAGCGGTGTTTATGCTCCAATTTCGGCGATTTATGCGCCAAAAAGCGGTGTTTATGCGCCAATTAACGATGATTGCAAACTCGAAGTAACCAGCAACACAAGCAAAACCAACTAAAAGGAGAGATAATCCATGCCATTTATTATTGATGTATATGCGCGCGAAGTACTTGATTCCCGCGGTAACCCAACTGTTGAAGTAGAAGTTTTCACTGATTCCGGCGCATTTGGCCGCGCGCTTGTCCCAAGCGGTGCGTCGACAGGCGAGCACGAGGCAGTCGAGCTTCGTGACGGAGACAAAGGACGTTACCTTGGAAAAGGTGTCCTGAAAGCTGTTGAAAACGTGAATGACCTGATTGCGCCTGAACTAATCGGTGAGTACAGCGTCCTTGACCAAGTTGGCGTTGACCACGCGCTGATCGAGCTGGACGGCACTGAAAACAAAGGAAAGCTTGGCGCGAACGCAATCCTGGGTGTTTCCATGGCAGTCGCTCACGCTGCAGCAGACTACCTTGACATCCCGCTTTACCAATACCTTGGCGGTTTCAACTCCAAGCAGCTGCCAGTTCCAATGATGAACATCGTTAACGGCGGGGAGCATGCGGACAACAACGTCGATATTCAGGAATTCATGATTATGCCTGTTGGCGCGCCGAACTTCCGTGAAGCGCTTCGCATGGGTGCGGAAATTTTCCACAGCCTGAAATCTGTTTTGCAAGAAAAAGGCTTGAACACAGCGGTTGGTGACGAAGGCGGATTTGCACCGAACCTTGGCTCCAACGAAGAGGCACTTCAAACAATCGTTACAGCAATTGAAAAAGCCGGCTACAAGCCAGGCGAAGAAATCATGCTTGCTATGGATGCGGCTGCTTCCGAGTTCTATAACAGAGAAGACGGCAAATACCACCTTTCCGGTGAAGGCGTTGTGAAAACCTCAGAAGAAATGGTCGACTGGTATGCAGAAATGGCATCTAAGTACCCAATCATTTCGATTGAAGACGGCCTTGATGAAAACGACTGGGACGGCCACAAACTTCTGACTGAGCGCCTTGGCGACAAAGTCCAGCTTGTTGGTGACGACTTGTTCGTGACAAACACGAAGAAATTGGCGCAGGGAATCGAGCAGGGGGTCAGCAACTCCATCTTGATCAAAGTAAACCAAATCGGTACACTCACCGAGACATTCGACGCGATCGAAATGGCGAAGCGCGCGGGCTATACAGCTGTCATCTCCCACCGTTCAGGTGAAACAGAAGACGCGACCATCGCGGACATCGCTGTTGCGACGAATGCAGGCCAAATCAAGACAGGTGCGCCATCCCGTACCGACCGTGTGGCAAAATACAATCAGCTTCTCCGTATCGAGGACCAGCTTGCTGAAACAGCACAATACCTCGGCCTGAAGAGCTTCTATAACTTGAAGAAATAATCTTTGAATAAAATGTTAGATGAAACAAAAGGGGCACGCAGCCAAATGCGTGCCCTTTTTTCCATCTATTTGGAAAATGTCCGATTTTGCACATATAAAAATAGAATAATATTAAAAATTGCGAATTTTCGACACATATTATTTAACCTGTACAAATATAGTGCTAATATAAAGGTAGGGGGTTAAAGGGACTATTTATCCTTTTTGCCTTTTGTTGTAAGAGTTCTAATAAAAATCAGAAAGAAGAGGTGGATTTGTATGTTAGGATTTTTGGTGCGGATCGGACGTGCGCTCATGCTGCCGATCGCTGTGTTGCCTGCAGCTGCGCTATTGCTGCGCCTTGGCCAGCCGGACTTATTGGATATTAAATTTATAGCGGCCTCAGGTGACGCCATCTTCGCAAACCTTGCATTGCTCTTTGCCATCGGTGTTGCTGTCGGAATTTCCAAAGACGGCAACGGTGCCGCCGGTCTCGCCGGCGCCATCGGTTACCTTATTTTGACAAACGGTACAGCAGCCATCAACAAAGATATCAACATGGCTGTTCTCGGCGGGATCCTTGCCGGGGTCATCGCGGGTCTCCTGTACAACAAATATCATGATACGAAACTGCCTGACTGGCTCGGATTCTTCGGCGGACGCCGCTTTGTCCCGATTATTACCGCGCTTGTCATGCTCGTCCTTGCCGGAGTCTTCGGATACGTCTGGCCGCCTGTACAGCATGCGATCAACTCTCTAGGCAACTGGATCGTCGGCGCAGGCGCACTTGGGGTTGGGGCGTTCGGCTTCTTGAACCGTTTGCTCATCCCGCTCGGACTGCACCATGTTCTCAACACACTCGTCTGGTTCGAATTCGGTGAATTCACAAACGCAGCCGGTAAAATCGTCAAAGGCGACCTGTCCCGCTTCTTCGCGAAAGATCCGAATGCGGGCATCTTTATGACAGGCTTCTTCCCAGTCATGATGTTCGGCCTTCCAGCCGCAGCTGCCGCCATGGTTGCCGCAGCCAAGAAAGAAAGGCGCAAAGCGGTTGCCGGGGTCATGATTGGTCTTGCTTTCACATCATTCCTGACAGGGATCACTGAACCAATCGAATTCCTATTCATGTTCCTGTCCCCAGTCCTTTACGTTGCGCACGCCCTATTGACTGGAATTTCACTTGCCGTCACTTATCTGATGGGCATCAGGCACGGATTCGGATTCTCGGCAGGCGCCATCGACTATTTCCTGAACTTTGGAATCGCCACAAAGCCGCTCCTACTCGCGCTCGTCGGCCTTGTGTACGCAGCCATTTACTTTGTCATCTTCTACTTCCTTATCACGAAGCTTGACCTGAAAACACCAGGCCGTGAAGACGAAGTAGAAGGAGAATTCGAAGAAAGCACAAGCATCAAAGGCGACTACCATACAGCAGCAGTCCAATACGTTGATGCATTAGGCGGAAAAGCAAACCTTCTCAATGTTGACAACTGCGTCACCCGTCTGCGTCTTCGCGTCAAGGATAGCGAGGTCGTCAACGAAGCACGCCTCAAGCAGCTCGGGTCCAAAGGTGTTCTTAAATTGACGAAGCAAGACGTCCAAGTCATCGTCGGCACAGACGTCGAATTCCTTGCAAACGAAATCAAGAAACTATAAGAATCGAAGACAGCGCCTGGCGGTCCCCGTACCGCCGGGTGTTTTTACATGTGCAAAATGAACCTTGTGGCTTGCTTTAAACACTTTTCGCCTTATGGATGGGTCATCCTTCCTGATACCGGGGATGCAGGCTACTTAATTTGTGCGTCAATTTGAATTCCTGTTCAACTTATGAAAAAATGGCGGTAACAGGAAGTTTTTAACTACAAATTGAGAAGGTGGCTGATAACGTTGAAACGAATCCTTGACTGTACAGCGTCCGATTTTGCCAAAATGACCGGCCAGGATATTAAAAAATCAATCATTGCCTCTGAAGGAAGAACACTCTTATCAGAAGTCATCGGTGCGTTCACGCCAATTTACCCGGCCGTCACAAACGCTGAAATGGCGGCAGCCTTCGGGGCAGACTTAATTCTCGTTAACTTCTTTGATGTCTTCAATCCGGAAATGCAGGGAATGCCGAATGATCATCCTGAAGAAATTATCCGAGATTTGAAGAAGCTTGTCGGCCGGCCTATTGGCTTGAACCTTGAACCAGTTGACATGTCCGCGGAAAAGCTGGAGAAACTTACAGAGCTGCCAGAAGGCCGGATTGCAACGGAACGATCGATTCGCCGCGCGAAAGAGCTTGGTTTCGATTTCGTCTGCCTGACAGGCAATCCGAAAACAGGGGTTTCCAATACAGAAATAACGAAAGCAATTTCCGTCGGACGCGAAGTGTTTGGCCCTGAAGGCCTGATCATCGCCGGAAAAATGCATGGCGCCGGTGTCGCAGGAGAAACCGGAAGCACCATCATGAGCGAAGAAACCTTGCACGGCTTTATTGAGGCAGGAGCCGATATCATCCTGATTCCATCGCCGGGAACGGTTCCGGGCTTTACAGTTGAAAAAACGTCCAAGCTCGTCGATATCGTCCATAAAAAGGGCGCACTAGCAATCCTTACGACCGGGACAAGCCAGGAAGGGTCTGACGAAGCCACCGTCAGGCAAATCGCCCTCAATAGCAAGATGGCCGGTGCCGACCTGTACCATATCGGAGACGCCGGCGCCCACGGCATCGCCCTTCCAGAAAACATCATGGCCTACTCCATCGTCGTCCGCGGCAAACGCCACACGTATATCAGGATGGCTGCCTCGGTGGTGAGGTAAACATTGGGATGCATGCAGAGGCTGGTTCTCTGAGCCCGAACGAGGTTGTTAGACATGGATTTGGTCACAGAGACGGGTTCTCTAAGCCCGAATGAGGTTGCTAGACATGGATTCGGTCACAGAGACGGGTTCTCTAAGCCCAAATGAGGTTGCTGGGCATGGATTTGGTCACAGAGACGGGTTCTCTAAGCCCAAATGAGGTTGCTGGGCATGGATTTGGTCACAGAGACAGGTTCTCTAAGCCCAAAAGGAGTTGCTAGACATGAATTCGGTCACAGAGAAAACACCGAAGATGAGGGTTTAAAATTAGATGGGGGCAATTCGAATAGCGCTTTGCTTAAAACCTCCACAAATCCCGCTATTGTGAAAACCGGGATTATATGTTAAATTAGAAATACTGTAAACGAACGCCTAACAGGAGGTAGCCTTCATGCATGCACTGCTCGTAACGCTTTTAGTGATCGTATCAATTGGACTAATCGTTGTTGTATTACTACAATCAGGCCGTAGCGCAGGACTTTCCGGCGCGATTTCCGGCGGGGCAGAACAACTTTTTGGTAAGCAAAAAGCCCGTGGTATCGACCTGATCCTTCACCGGATTACGGTTGTCCTCGCGGTACTGTTCTTTGTCCTAACCGCTGCCGTAACATACTTTAAGCTTTAATCAATCTCAAAAATTGAGCCCGGCTTCGTGCCGGGCTTTATTTTTTTTTTTTTTCAACTTATATGCGATTTGCGACAGTGGTTTTGCAAAAAGCGGTTGAAGTGTTCGCAAGGTTGCGATTTGCGCTAAAGTCTCGTTTAAAAGCAGATTGAATGGCGCGCAAGGCAGTGATTCGCGCCAAAGTCTCGTTTAAAAGCAGTTTGAATGGCGCGCAAGGCAGTGATTCGCGCCAAAGTCTCGTTTAAAAACGATTTGAATGGCGCGCAAGGCTGCGATTCGCGCCAAAGTCTCGTTTAAAAGCGATTTGAATGGCGCGCAAGGCTGCGATTCGCGTCAAAGTCTCGTTTAAAAGCGATTTGAATGGCGCGCAAGGCTGCGATTTGCGCCAAAGTCTCGTTTAAAAGCAGTTTGAATGGCGCGCAAGGCTGCGATTCGCGTCAAAGTCTCGTTTAAAAGCGATTTGAATGGCGCGCAAGGCTGCGATTCGCGTCAAAATCTCGTTTAAAAGCGATTTGAATGGCGCGCAAGGCTGCGATTCGCGCCAAAGCCCCGTTTGAAAACAGATTGAATGACGTGCAAGGTAGCGATTCGCCCAAAGAATTCAGAAAATGCGTTTGAAGTGTTATGCAAGAGGGCTGAGCCTTATTTCTGGAATGTGCACTCCTGATTTGCTTAAACTAAAGGAAGATATGCAAAGAAGGAGTTTATATAAATGAAAGTACAATTACCAAAACCGTTTACGTTCGAAGCTGGCAAGCGGGCGGTTTTATTGCTGCACGGATTTACGGGAAGCTCGGCGGATGTCCGTATGCTGGGCCGGTTTCTTGAGAAAAAAGGCTATACAAGCCACGCGCCGCATTATAAGGGGCATGCCGTGCCGCCGGAGGAGTTTGTGAAAACCGGTCCCGAAGACTGGTGGCAGGACGTGTTAGACGGCTATCAATTTTTGAAAGATAAGGGTTATGACGAGATTGCGGTCGCCGGCCTGTCGCTTGGAGGGGTATTCTCCTTGAAGCTGGGTTACACTGTACCTGTAAAGGGTATTATTCCGATGTGTGCGCCGATGGATTTCAAGAGTGAGGAAACGCTGTACCAGGGCGTGCTGGCATATGCCCGCGAGTTCAAGCAGCATGAGGGCAAAACAGAATACGAAATCAATCAGGAGATGGCGGAATTCCGCCAGACGCCGATGAAAACGCTGAAGTCGCTGCAGCAATTAATCCTGGATGTCCGGGACCATGTTGACATGATTTACGCACCGCTGCTCGTTGTCCAAGGGCGGCTTGACCATATGGTGGATATCGACAGTGCCAATATTATTTACAGCCAGGCGGAGTCTGTCAACAAGCAAATCAAGTGGTACGAGGAATCGGGGCACGTTATTACGCTCGATAAGGAAAAAGACCAGCTTCATGAGGACGTTTATACGTTTCTGGAAGGCCTGGATTGGAAAGAATAATGAGAAAGACCCTGTAAGGGAGGGATTCGCTTGGAAGAGATTATTCAAGCGCATATAGACAAGCTTTTGCAATATATGAAAGAGGAAGCCTACAAGCCGCTCACGGTCCAGGAGCTTGAAGAAGCATTCGGGATTGAAGATTCGGCCGATTTTAAGATCTTCGTCAAGGCACTCGTCCAGATGGAGGAGAAGGGACTCGTTGTCAGGACCCGCGCGAACCGCTACGGCCTGCCGCAAAAAATGAATTTGATTCGCGGCAAGGTTGCCGGCCATGCGAAAGGGTTTGCGTTCGTTATGCCGGAGGAGCCGGGCATGGATGATATTTTCATTCCGCCGACGGAAACAAACAACGCGATGCACGGCGATATCGTGCTCGTCCGGATTTCATCCGAAACATCAGGCGAGCGCCGCGAAGGGACGATTATCCGCATCCTTGAGCGCGGCATCACCCAAATGGTCGGGACATACGTCGAAAGCAAGAGCTTCGGCTTCGTCATTCCGGACGAGAAGAAATTTACTGGTGATATTTTCATTCCGAAGGCGGCGAATGGTGGTGCTGTCGAAGGCCACAAGGTTGTCGTGAAAATCGTCAACTATCCGGAAGGCAGGACGAGTGCCGAGGGTGAAGTCATTCAAATTCTCGGCCATAAAAATGACCCGGGCGTTGATATCCTGTCAGTCATCTATAAGCATGGGCTGCCGCTCGCATTTCCTGAAGAAGTGCTCGAGCAGGCAAACTCGGTGCCGGATGAAATTAGCGAAAGCGACTTCGACGGACGCCGTGACCTGCGCGATCAAGTCATTGTCACGATTGACGGTGCCGATGCGAAAGACCTTGATGACGCTGTCACAGTGAAAAAGCTCGATAACGGGAATTACAAGCTCGGCGTCCATATCGCCGATGTCAGCCATTATGTGACGGAAGGCTCGCCGATTGATTTGGAAGCGGAGGAGCGCGGGACGAGTGTGTACCTCGTTGACCGGGTCATCCCGATGATTCCGCACCGGCTGTCGAACGGCATTTGTTCCCTGAATCCTAAGGTGAATCGTCTGACACTGTCGTGTGAAATGGAAATTGATTCGACCGGTCATGTAGTCAATCATGAGATTTTCCAGAGCGTGATTAAGACAACGGAACGGATGACGTACAGCGACGTGAACAAGATTCTCGTCGAGAAAGACGAGGAAACCCGCGGCCGTTATGAAACGCTCGTCCCGATGTTTGAGCAGATGGAGGAGCTTGCTTCCATTTTGCGCAAAAAAAGAATGGACCGCGGCGCGATTGATTTCGACTTTAAAGAGTCGCAAGTGCTGGTGGAAGAGGATGGCAAGCCAACTGACGTCGTTCTTCGCGAGCGCTCTGTTGCTGAAAAACTGATTGAGGAGTTCATGCTGGCAGCAAACGAAACAATCGCCGAGCATTTCCACTGGATGGAAGTTCCATTCATTTACCGGATTCACGAAGATCCGAAGGAAGACAAGCTGCGCAGGTTCTTCGAGTTCATTACAAACTTCGGCTATTTTGTCAGGGGAACAGCCAACGATGTCCATCCGCGCGCCCTTCAGAGTATTATTGAAGAAGTCCGGGGCAAGCCGGAAGAAATGGTCGTTTCGACGGTCATGCTCCGTTCGATGCAGCAGGCGAAATATTATCCTGAAAGCCTTGGCCACTTTGGGCTTTCAACCGAATTTTACACGCATTTCACGTCCCCGATCCGCCGTTATCCGGACTTGATCGTCCACCGGCTGATCAGGACGTACTTGATCAATGGAAAACTTGATGAGAGAACACGCGAGAAATGGAATGCACGATTGCCGGAGATTGCCGAGCATACGTCCAAAATGGAACGCCGCTCCGTCGATGCCGAGCGCGAAACGGACGAACTGAAAAAAGCGGAGTACATGGAAGACAAAATCGGCGAGGAATACGACGGCATCATATCGTCGGTTACAAACTTCGGTATGTTTGTTGAACTGCCGAATACGATTGAAGGCCTTGTCCATGTCAGCTATATGACGGACGATTATTACCGCTATGATGAGCGCCATTTTGCGATGATCGGCGAGCGGACCGGTAACGTGTTCCGGATCGGCGACGAGATTACCGTCCGCGTCATCAACGTCAACAAAGACGAGCGGTCGATCGATTTTGAAATCGTCGGCATGAAAGGCACAAGGCGCGAACGAAGCGGGGAAGGCCGCATCTTCCGGACGAGCGGTTCCGATAAAAAGCCTGCCAGAGGGAAAGAAGGTAAAAGCCGTTCTGGCGGTTCGGCTTCCAAAAGCATTGGCCGCACAGAACCTGGTGCTTCCGGGGAAGGCGATAAAGCCAAGAAGAAAAAGAAACGTAAATTCTACGAAAACGCCCCGAAAAATAAGGGCGCGAAGCGGAAGAAGCGGTAAGAGCCTGCTGGCATTTTAGCGGAAAGATAGAGGGCCTCATTGAGGCTCTCTTTCGTTCTCTTTTTGCAAAAACGGTGCCTTGGATGAATTGGATAATAAATGTACGGAATTGGATAATAAAACGTAAAAATTGGATAATAAAAGGGCCTAATTGGATAATAAACAGCGAAATTTCGCTAATACAAAGACGAAATTGGTAAACATATTTATTTCGCAATAAGAACCGGAAACTCCAAATTCAAGTGAATGAAAGGCCGGTTAATAAAGGCGAAAACTGGCTACTGCTGTTTATGATGTTGAATCGTGATAAATTTGGATGATTTTTACCGGAATACCCGACGATTAAGCCCTGTACAAAGGCCCATTCATTGTGAGAAGAGAGTTTTTTTGTTAAAATAAAGAAGTAAGGGGGAGTGTGCATGCCTAAAGGGTTTGGAAAAACGGTCGCACAAAATAAAAAAGCGTACCATGACTATTTTATAGAAGAAACATATGAGGCCGGAATTGTGCTGCAGGGAACGGAGATTAAATCAATCCGCGCCGGCAAGGTTCAATTGAAGGATTCATATGCGAGGATTCATAACGGCGAGATGTTCCTGTACAGTGTTCATATTTCCCCGTATGAACAAGGGAACCGCTATAACCATGATCCGGTCAGGCCGCGGAAGCTTCTTTTGCACAAAAGGGAAATAATGAAGCTGCTTGGCGAAACAAAGGAATCCGGATATGCGCTTGTTCCGCTGAAAATGTACTTGAAAAACGGCTATGCCAAAGTGCTGATCGGCCTGGCAAAAGGGAAGAAGAAATACGATAAGCGTGAAGACTTGAAGCAGAAAGAGGCAAAACGCGATATCGAACGCGCCTTCCGCGAACGCCAGAAAATGTAAGGGAAAGTCCTTCCTGTTGAAAAAATCGCTGTTTGTGCTATAATAAGAATTGTCGCAGGAGATTGCGACGCATAACTTAAGCTCATGCTCTGAGCTTTTCCGACGTCCGGCAAGAGATTCAATTGCCGCACATATAATAAATGGGGACGCTACGGATTCGACAGGGATAGTTTGAGCTTAGGTTGCGAGTCGAGGGGATCGGCCTCGTAAAAACGTCAACGCCTATAACTGGCAAAACTAACAACAACCTAGCTTTCGCAGCTTAATAACTGCATAGCTGTTCGCCCCTCCATCGCCTATGTGGTAGGGTAGCGGACTCACTCTTAGTAGGCTACGCCGGATCCCACTGTCTGAGGGAGAAGGAAGAGAACAACCAGGCTAGCTGACCAAACGCCTGTCGACAGGCAAATGGCTCAGCGAATCGCGAATATGTCGACTACACTCGTAGAAGCCTAAGTGCCGATATCTTTGGACGTGGGTTCGATTAGGAAATAGTCGCCTTGCATAGCAATATGCAAGTGAAAATCTGGCTTTATCGGTGAAACCTAAGTCGCAACACTTGCGATAAGGCAATGCCGAGCGGTATGTGGAGCAATCCAACAGCCGTGTATCGACTTATAGGCTGCCCACTGGGTAGTACTAGGATGCATAATCTGTCCGGGAACCGGGCAAATCTGCATTATGCATAATACGCCAGACGGCCTTCATCAGAAGGTCGAAGATATAGTCAGTGCCATATCGAAAGAATGGAATAGCACGTCCCACCGTCTCCACCAATACATAATTGGTGGTTTTTTCTTTTTTGTAATCATTTTTAATATAAGGAGACGTTTCTCATGTATCATTTAAAAATGCAAATGATGCACGAAATCCGTCCCTATAAATCAAGAAAATAATTCTGGTTTTTCTTTTAGTAAGGGATATAGCAAGTCCGTCATTTTTACTGTGTCACATACTCTTACTGTTGCATCGCCGAATGTCCCTTTGTACATAACTTGATTATTTAGAAGAATATCTTCAACCCGATCGTATTTTTCAGAGGTTTGGCCGATATGTCTTCTTTGCGGTGTGGGAATTTCCGTTTTATCCGGTAATATTGTGTAAAGCATTTCGTGAGCATCGGTCAATCGGCCTGGTATATCAAGCCATTCCTCGACTCCATGAATATATGTACATCTTCGTAAATCGACTCCGATTAACAAGATGGTTGCCTTCTGATCGAGTAATTTCCCCCAACTCGATTCTCGTGCACAAGGTGTGTCAAATTGTTCATTACCCGTAATAAATTCATGGGCCCCTTTTCCCAAGGCAGCTACCGAATGTGTTGGATGCCATGAGCGAACAACCCCCGGACGTTTTCGAAACTGTTCTGTTAGTAACCCAACACAAGATGGTGAGTCATTGACATAAAACCGAGGATTTTCCGCATTAATATACGACCATGTATGGGTAGGAAAAACCAAAAGACCACTTTTCATATATTCTGAAAGTGCATCAAGAACAGTATCCGCTCCACCCTCTACCTGCCCGATACTTTTCATTGATGAATGAACAAGTAATGTTCCATTTCCGTCAATTCCCAATTCTTTAAGATGATTTAATAAATCTTGTTTCTTGTACATCAAATTCAACCTTTCAATCTTTAAACATACCAAAAGAATACCATATTCGAAAAAGTTGTCTATGTTTTCTCTTCAATGGGACTGCCAAGCATATTTAGCCTGAAGGGTCATTCTCTGTTACTGTATTTTTACCAGTGTTCAATAAAACAACTCCACCTATAATGAAGATGATTCCTAAAACCTTAAAGTCTGTAAAAACTTCGCCCCACACAATGACACTTATGACAGCAGTGATCACTGTTCCTACTCCTGACCAAACAGCGTATGCGATACTCAACGGTATGGTACGCAGGCACAATGATAAGCAATAGAACGAGAGTGCATAACCAACAACGACCGCGACAGACGGAATGAGGACTGTAAATCCCTCTGATACTTTGAGCATGGTTGTAGCAAAAATCTCTGTGATAATTGCAATCGTTAAATATATAGAACCCTTCATATTTCTTCCTCTTTCTTACATATTTAATAAAATCACTCCGCAAATGATAAAGATTAACCCACAGAGCTTTTTGCCATTTAAACTCTCTTTATAGATGGCAATCCCAACTAATGCTGTAAGTGCGGTTCCGACTCCTGACCAAATCGCATAAGCAACTCCAAGCGGTACCGTCTTTAAACATAACGATAAAGCATAAAAAGCAATGCCATACCCGACGATTAACCCAACAGAAGGCAATATTTTTTTGAAGCCGTTTGTCGCCTTAAGCATCGAACTGCCAAACACTTCACTGACAATCGAGATTGCTAATAGTAAATAACCATTCATAGAATTCCCTTTCTTTTTGCCTTACTCATTTACCCCTTCTTTTTCAAAAGCGCTACATGAGACTTTATTAAAAGAATGCCTACATTTTACTTACCGAAATGCTGTAAATCAACTATACATACTTGGACCACCAATGGCATTTTATGATATTGGTGACGGTCTAGGTAAATACCCTATATATTTAGAAAAAAATTAATAGGGACAATTTTATCAAAATTAAAGCAAGGCATTGGATACTTTTTCAAATAAACATAAATGCTCAGTTTGCATATAATCAATTTAGGGAATGATAACAAAAAATAGGAATTATTAGGTGGAAAAACATGGACGGATTGAATAAATGGCTTTATAATAAGAATAAATTGGAAATTGAGGTGATTGATATGTCACAGTTGGACGTTTTAGAGAGGGTAACTACAGATCCTTCTGTAAAAGAGCCGAAAAAAATTGATGTGACCGCTATCCGTAGGAAACTCGCCGTTACTACTCTGCCTGGGAGTTCGTTGGTAGAACTTTATAAAGAGGGAAAATAGCCTTGAAAAATGTCCTAGAATATGAAGAAGCGCTGGGTATTGATTTTGGACAAGCATCCATTTGTCTTGATGCTTGTTTTATTTTGGCTTTTCTAGACAGTAATGACTTTCGTGGCGATGCGGTAGGTAACCTAATGGCTAAGTGGCAAGCTGACGGGGTAGAAAAAATCGGTATCCCCTATCAGGTGCACAGTGAAGTTATACATAACCTATTTAAAAATAATGTAATAAAAGCATTGGTCGCTGCGAAAAAGTTTCAGCTAAATCAGATAAAAAGCAGGAAAATAAAGTATAGTCTGACCGAGGAAGAAAGGCTTTTTGGTGGGCAAAAAGTTACACAAGATTTACTTAGATTTGCTCCAATGCAAACCATAACTGAAATTATTAATGGCAGAAGAGCTTCCGTACCTGTTTCAAATATCTTGAAGGAATATAAAAAGATTTTTCCAAAGTCTCGCCCATCGTTAACTTCTATTTATAAGTCTGCTCTTGATAAAATGAATCAGTTTATAAGTACCTTAACCAATGATTTTGGTTTTAAAGTTGAATGGCTAGTATTGGACCAGAATATCACAGATATAGCCGAATCCTATATGACCCTTTTTCAACTTGAAATATTTGATGCAATGCATTTAGCAAGTTCTCAATATAATTATTATCATTATTTTGCAACATTAGATCGAGACTTTGTCCATACTTTATATGACAGCGAAAAATTAACTTTAAAAATCGTCAACATAGCTTAACCGTCTACTTGTTCGAGATGTTTCTTTTTACTAACACCACAACTGAGTATTTTTAAATTCACCCCAGATATACTATGGCGTAGGTAACAGCCAAGCCCGGCGATAATGGGCTTGGCTTTTCTGATTGTTTTATATTAATTTAACTTTTCTTAATAACCGCCACATCAGGTAACGAGCGCTTCCCGCTGTTCTGCCCTTTATTTTGCCAAAATAACCTGGAGAATGAGTTGCAAGTGGAATACGGGAATCGTCCCCAAGTTCACA
This sequence comes from Neobacillus notoginsengisoli, assembly GCF_003515685.1. GTDB lineage: Bacteria > Bacillota > Bacilli > Bacillales > Cytobacillaceae > Bacillus_D > Bacillus_D notoginsengisoli. The sequence goes on from NZ_QWEG01000008.1 coordinate 68,016, forward strand.
CGGCTTACTCGTTGCTATATAATAGAGGCATCGAAAATGAGCGGGAGACAGGTGATTGATAGAATGAGTGTTACGATTAATGATATCGCGGAGCTGGCGGGGGTGGCGAAGAGTACGGTTTCGCGTTATTTGAATGGCGGGAATGTGAGTGAAAAGACGAAGGCAAGGATTCGCAAAGTCATTGAGGAAACGAATTATGAGCCGAATTCGTTTGCCCAGAGTCTGAAAGCGAAAAAGACGAACTTCATTGGTGTCATTGCACCGACGCTGGATTCGTTTGTTACGTCTACTGTTTTGATGGCGATTGATGAGGAATTGAGAAAACGTGATTATTCGACGCTGATCATTAGTACTAGCAAGCATGTGGACCGGGAAATTGAAAGCCTCGTCAGCCTTTCGCGCCAAAAGGTCGATGGGATCATCCTGGTTGCGACGGGGGTCACTGACAAGCATATTGAGACGATTCATTCGATTGATATTCCGGTTCTGATTGTTGCCCAGGAAGCGGATCAATTCAATTGCATCATCAATGATGATTATCAGGCGGGCTTTGAGATGGGCAAATACATTGGTGGAAAAGGGCATACATCTGTTGCGTATCTAGGTGTGACCGAGAGTGATATAGCTGTTGGGCAAAAGCGGAAACAAGGTGTTATTCAGGGTCTTACAGAGGGTGGAGTAAGAGATATCAAAACCTTCTTAACAGAGTTCAATTTCCAGGATGCTTCAAGAGTTACGCAGGAGCTGCTCGATGGATTTAAACCTTCAGCCATCATTTGTGCAACAGACACGATTGCCTTCGGTGCTTTAAAGACGCTTTTACGGCTTGGCAAAAAGGTGCCTGAAGATGTATCGCTTGCGGGCTTTGGCGGTTATACCATTTCTGAAGTGATCCACCCGTCGATGACCACGATCCGGTTTCATAATGAAGCGACAGGCAAAATGGCGGCAAAGACGATTATCAAAATGACGGATGGGGAAGAGGTACCGCGGCTTCAAGTTTCAAGCTATACGTTTATTGAAGGGGAAAGCGTGAAAAAAGCAAAGGGATGAGAGCGTTTTCAGAAAAGGGTTGCTAAATTCGAAAAGCTGTATTAGAATGAATTTGTGGAACCGGTTCCGATTCCGATGGTTTTTGCTATTATAATTTTTTTTACATGCTGTTGGAACCGGTTCCAAATCAAATGAGGGGGAATTAGAGCATGGCTAATTCTAAAATCAAGACAAAATACCTGCCTACCGTTAAAGAAATGATTCGTTTAATCGGCGGAAAAGAAAATATTCAAGGGGCTGCCCACTGTGCGACACGATTGCGCATTGTTCTGAAAGATAATGATCAGGCTGACACCGATACAATTGGCAAGCTTGATCATGTAAAAGGCTCATTCCTCGCCGGCGACCAGCTTCAAATCATTATTGGAGCTGGTACGGTAAATGATGTATACGCTGTCTTTACGGAAGAGGCGGGCATCCAGGGGATGTCGCTTGGTGATGTAAAGCAGCAGACTGCCGAGAAGCAGAATGCATTCCAAAGAGGAATTAAAGCTTTATCAGATGTGTTTGTTGAAATCATCCCGGGCTTGCTAGCTGCGGCATTGCTGATGGGTGTAACTGGCCTGCTGAGCCAAGAGGGGATCTTTGGGGCACAATCCGTTGTGGAAATGTTTCCTGCGATTGCAGGTTTTAACCGCTTCATTTCGATTATGTCGACGGGAATCTTTACGATTTTGCCATTGCTCGTCGTCTTTTCGGCAACTAAGCGATTTGGCGGAAATCCGGTATTGGGCTTAGTTCTCGGGGCAATCATGCTCCATCCGGACTTGGCGAATGCTTATGCAGTTGGCAGTGGCTCTGTTAAACCAGAAGTCATTAGCCTTTTTGGATTGAAAGTTTCCCTTGTTGCCTTTCAGGGAGGCATCATTATTGCGTTGATGATGGGATTTGTCGTTGCAAAACTAGACCAGTATTTCAGTCGGACAGTTCCAGATATTATAAAATTGTTCCTTGCTCCCTTTTTAACAATTGTCGTTTCGGGCTTTCTATTGTTCTCTGCAGTTGGTCCATTCGGTCGCTTGCTATCCGCAGGCATCACAAATGGCCTAATGTGGTCAGTTGATAACCTTGGAATCGTTGGTTTCATGCTTTTTGCCGGAATCCAGCAGGTCATTGTCATCACCGGCCTACATCATGTTATCGGTGCTGTTGAAGCGCAGCTCATTGCGGATACAGGCTTTAACTTTATCATGCCATTGATGTCTGTTGCTTTAATGGGACAGGGCGGAGCGGTACTTGGCTATACGCTTGGATTGTGGAGGAACGATAAGGCGAAGCAAATCGGCATATCGGCTTTCGCATCGACACTATTCGGCATATCAGAACCGGCGCTATTTGGTGTCAACGTACGCTATAAATTCCCGTTGGTCATGGGCTGCATTGGCGGCACAATCGGAGGAGCTTATGTGTATTTGACTGGAATTAAGGCTCTTGGCTTTGGAGCAACCGCTGTGCCAGGTTTTGCAATCGTCGCCGCACAGGGCGGAGGCCATGTCAATTATGTGATTGCGAATTTACTGGCACTTATGGTTGGCGCTGTGTTAACGGTGGTATATTTAAAAGTAAAAAAGCCGGTTTTGGATTAATCAGATTTTCCTAAATACAATTCTGGTGAGAGGAAGCGATTCCTCTCATCGCTATTTCATCGGGAGGGATCAACATGACGAGATACACGGAACCAAAATATAGAACGCTTTTTGATGCAAAAGAAAATGAATTGGAGAGGCTTAAGGAAAAATCGGCAAACTCACCTTGGAAGCCAGCCTATCATATCCATCCCCAGTTCGGATTGCTCAATGACCCAAATGGGCTTGCGTATTTTAATGGGGAATATCATGTGTTTTACCAGTGGTATCCGTTTGATGCGATCCATGGAATGAAGCATTGGGCCCATGTAAAATCGGCTGACTTTGTAAACTGGGAGCGGCTGCCGGTTGCGCTTGTCCCAGTCGAGGAGTATGAATCGCACGGTGCGTATTCAGGGAATGCGCTTGAGGTGGACGGGAAGCTACACTTGTACTATACAGGAAATATAAAATATGGCCGGGTGGAACGATCGGCGAATCAGTGCCTAGCAATCATGGATCAGGATGGGACGATTACAAAATACGAAAACAATCCGCTCATTGAAGGCGTTCCGGACGGCTATACTGGCCATGTCCGCGATCCGAAAGTATTCAATCGTGATGGCCGTTTCTACATGCTGCTCGGTGCGCAGCGTTCAGATCTGACCGGCGCGATCGTTGTATATGAATCAGACAATGCGATTGACTGGGCCTTTAAAGGAGAACTGGACCTTAAACTCGATTTGCCAGACTCCGTTTACATGCTGGAGTGCCCGGACGTTTTTGAGCTGGATGACCATGATGTGTTGGTCGTTTCACCTCAAGGGTTGAAGGCGGACGGCCATGACTACCAAAACCTCTATAATGTGATTTATGTTTTGGGCAAACTCGATCTCGATTCGCTAACATTTGAAGTGGACCACTATCAGGAACTTGATAAGGGCTTTGATTTTTATGCACCACAGACCTTTTCTGGCAAAAAGAATGAGCGACTGCTGTTCGCCTGGGCCGGCATGGGAGAAGTGGATTACCCGACTGATCAGGAGTCATGGGCACACTGTTTATCTATTCCGCGCCAGCTTTCCGTTAAAAACGGCAGACTGCTTCAAAAGCCTGTTCATGAATTGAAGCAGCTGAGAACGAAGACAGAAACAGACGAGGCGATTGTTGTTGGAAGCAAGGCAATTGAAAATAATACGAACCAGTTTGAGCTTGAAGTTGATTTTGCAGATATTGAATCCAATCAGTTTGGGCTGGAATTGTTTGTTTCTGAAACAGAAGGGCTTGTCCTGGAGATGGACCGGACTGCGCAGACGGTCAGCCTCAATCGTGAGAAGTTCGAGGCTGCTTTTGGCGGCGAATACGGCTTTGTGCGGACCTCCCCGCTTAAGATCAATCAATCAGTGAAGGTTCAAGTATTTGTCGATCGCAGCATTGCTGAGATCTTCATTAATGGCGGAGAAGTCGTTTTCACAGCGCGCGTCTTTCCGAAAAGTGAATCGAAGGGCATTACGGTGTTCGGAGATGGCAAACTAAAGGTAAGCTATCAAAAGCACAAGCTGGCGCAAGGCATTTCCATTTAGAGGTGAGCTCATGACGAAACTATTTTCAATCGGAGAAGTTTTAATTGATTTTATCCCTCTTAAGCGGGGCGCTGCGTTAAAGGATGTCGAATCGTTTGAACGGGCTCCCGGCGGGGCACCTGCCAATGTCGTGGCCGCTGTGGCCAAGTATGGGCATGGGGCATCGATGATTACAAAGCTCGGTAAAGATGCCTTTGGCGATTTTCTCGTCGAACAGCTTGAGAAGGCCGGTGTCCAGACGGATAAAATCCTTCGTACAGACGAAGCGAATACGGGTTTAGCGTTTGTTTCCTTAAAAGAAAACGGGGAACGGGATTTTTCCTTTTATCGCAAGCCGTCGGCGGATCTGCTTTTTAGCGAGGAAGAAGTGAAGGCCGAATGGTTTGGGCAAGCCGATGTTTTGCACTTCTGTTCAGTCGATCTTGTTGAAGGTCCAATGAAGCAGGCACATTTCCGCGCCATCCGCTTGATGAAGGAAAAAGGCGGATTGATCAGCTTCGATCCGAACGTAAGACTGCCATTATGGGATCATCCCGATGATTGCCGTTCAGCGATCCTGGAGTTCTTGCCACTCGCTCATCTTGTGAAAATTTCGGATGAAGAGCTAGAATTCATCACCGGAATGAATGAGGTGGAAGGGGCCATTCAATCCCTTTTTACCGGCGATGTCCAAGCAGTCGTTTATACGAAGGGTGCTGCCGGCGCGGACCTATACGTGAGGGGCGGGGCGAAATGGGAATCCCGTGGATATAAGGTTGAGGTCCAGGATACGACGGGTGCCGGAGATGCATTTATCGGCGGATTTCTGTACAAGCTCCTTGAAGCGGGAGCGACTCCCGGGAACCTGGAATTACTTTTGAAAGAAAAGCACGATGAAATCCTTCAATTTGCCAACGCCAGCGGAGCCTTGACTGCCACGGGCAAAGGTGCAATTTCGGCGCTTCCTCGTAAGGAAGATGTTCTTAATTTAATTGATAAGCGATAGAAAATGACGTGTGCGGGTGGCACACGTCATTTTTTGGGGAATAGTTAAAGATTGGGGTCTGTTGCCGGGGTGAAAGTGTGACAGATTTTTGACAGACTCCGATATATTGAAAAATTTATTGATATATGCCTGGAATTTTTCGATATATCCTAAAATTTATTGATATCTGCCCGGAATTTTTTGATATACGAAAATTAGGTAAGAAACCGCTGTGCCACATTCTAATTTATGGATTAAAATTAAGGGGATACTATTAATAAAGGTTGAAAACATGTGGATCGCTTAAAAAGTTTCTTCGAATAGAGTAAGTGAGCCGGTATATTCCCGGCAAACCAATTAAATTGAACGAAAAGCCGGCTGGAAAGTTCAAAGACAGTATAACTTTTGCACATTTAATAGGAATTTAAAGTTAACCAACATTAAAAGCCAAGCCCCCTGGTAATGGGCTTGGCTTTTTGACTTAATCTAAAAATAAAAACAGCGGGAAACGAATGCACCCCGCTGTTTTGCCGTTTATTTTGCCAGCTTATTCATAAATCGGTTTGGAAGTTTCATCGATTGATTTTCGCTGACAAAAGTCGCGCCTAATAGGAATACGCCGCCAAGCAATTGAATGAAAGTCATCTGCTCCTGCAGGATCACAGCGGAAATGACTAATTGGGTGATCGGGTCGGTATAGCTTAATGCAGCGATGCTTTGGCCTTTTAATTTCTGCATGCCTGAGAAGAAGCAGAGAAAGCCGATGCCGGTATGGACAATACCGAGGATCAATATAAATGGAATGGAAGAACCGGATACTTCCAAAAGGCCAAACCCTTCAGTTATTAATACATATGGCAAAAGAAGCACAGTAGCGATTCCGAGCTGGATGACCGTCGTTTGCATTCCGTCCATGTTTTTGATGAACTTGTTTAAGAGCATCAATGAAGCGTAGAGCACAGCTGCCATTAATCCATAGCCAATGCCAAGTAAATGATTGAATCCAGCAGTATTTTCATTACTGTTTCCAACAATCAGCAACATGCCGAGCATCGCAACGGCAATACAGATGATCTTTTTTGCGGTTAATTTTTCCTTAAGGACAAGTGGAGACAGCATCAGGACGAACACGGGCGCAAAATAATAACTGAGTGCCGCGTTGGAAATGGTTGTATGCTTGTATGCTTCGAAGAGGAAAATCCAATTAAAGCCCAATGCCAGACTGGAAAGGACTAAGATGAGAGCATTCGCCTTCACGAGTACCCATGAACATTTTTTCTTCATGATGAACATGACTGTCATTAAAAACAAACTGCCAATGAACCCGCGCAATAAGGCAATTTCACTCGATGATAAATCTATGTATCTGACAAATACGCCAACCGTACCGAAAATGACCATGGAAGATAGGAACAAAAATTTTGATTTCATCGTTTACTCCTTTGAATGTGCATAGTGATATTATCCCATTATACAGAATAAAAGGAGTTTGGGATAAATTATTTTGACTTTTCAAAAAATAATTAAGGGAATTGTAAACATGCCAAATGGAAGAGTCATCAATTTCGCGGATGAAGAGGAAAATTATTTTGCGGTGATGGAGAGAAATTAAATAGATCAAAAAAAGCGGCCGAGTAGGATGATTCGGCCGCCTTTTATAAATACTATAAATCATGGAGTTTAGTCCAATCCATTGAAAAACATACGCTATTGTGGTAAGTTTATATAGATACGCATCGCTTAATTACGTTTGAGTCTATTATCCCTATTATAATTATACAATGTAATTGATGCATAAGTCAACTCTTTTCATAAACTTTTTTAAGGAGTGTTTGCATGAATTCGGAATTTCAGCAGGAGCAAAAACGAGTAGACGGGGTATTGGGGAGAATTACGGGAGAAATCAACCGTTTGGAAAAAGAAACTGCCAGGCGCAAGGACGAAGTGGTTCAGATCCGCAAAAACTTTTCGGATGAGGTCAAGGTGAATACGGATAGCTTTGATGATTACCTTGAGACCATTATCGGCTTACGGCAAGAAGCTCAGGCTCTGTCCGTGAACATCAGCACTCATAGACATTCATCCAAGCGTTTAGCCACGCTGCGCCGAATGGAGGAGATTCCCTACTTCGGCCGGATTGATTTTGTTGAAGAAGGGACTTCAGCTCAGGAACAGATTTATATTGGCATCTCCTCACTTACTGATCCTAGTGGAGAAAACTTCTTGATTTATGACTGGAGGGCTCCAATCTCGAGTGTCTATTACGATTACCAGCCTGGTCCGGCTAAGTATGAAACACCTGGAGGCACAATCCATGGCACTTTGGAGAAAAAGTGGCAATATCTTATCCGCGGCGGCGTTCTTCAATCTATGTTTGATACGAGTCTTACGATTGGGGATGAGATTTTACAGCAGGTTCTGGGCAAAGGGACCGACAAACAAATGCACAGTATCGTAGCGACCATTCAACAGGAGCAAAACCGGATCATCCGTCATGATCACGGGAGGCTGCTCATTGTTCACGGAGCGGCCGGCAGTGGCAAGACATCGGCCGCCATGCAGCGAATTGCTTATTTGCTTTACAAATATCGAGGCCATCTGAATGCTGAACAAATCATTCTTTTTTCACCTAATTCCATGTTTAGCAGTTACGTGTCCAATGTCCTGCCAGAGCTTGGTGAAGAAAATATGCAACAGGTCACGTTTCAGGAATACTTGGATCATCGTCTGAGTAAAGAGTTTCAGGTTGAAACTCCATATGAGCAATTAGAGTATGTATTAACAGCGGAGGATAGTCCTTCGTACAGGTCAAGGCTTGCGAGTATCCGTTTTAAAGCATCTACCCGCTTCTTTGAGGCGATGCAATCTTATAGACAATCACTTGAAGGCTCAGGGATCTATTTAAGGACATTACCTTCAGAGGGAAGCCAATCGTGACGGCACAACAAATCGCTGACAGGTTTTATAGCCATGACACGTCACTTCGCTTCAATAATAGACTTGAAAAATTGAAGGATTGGCTTTTGAAAAAAATAAATGAGGTCCAAAGAATAGAAGGGACAAAGGCATGGGTACAGGAGGAAATCGAGCTGCTTAGCGAGGATGAGTACCATAAGGCACGTATCTTCTTAGCCAAAAAGAGAGGCTATAAAAAAGAATCGATTGCCGACTATGAGGTTGAGCCGGAAGCACTAGCCCGATTGATTGTTTTCCAAAAATTGAAGACGTTACGAAAACGGGTCCGGGCATTTCGTTTCGTCGACTTTAAGGGGATATACAGGCAGCTTTATGCTGATCCACTAAAGATCAACCATTGGATGGAAGGGGAGACCCCGGGGGAATGGGCGGCTGTTTGTGGAACGACGCCGGAAATGCTGGATGAAGATAAATTATTTTATGAGGATGCGACTCCGTTTTTGCTTTTGAAAGAGCTGATTCAAGGTTTTCAGACGAACAGCGCTATCAAACACATCGTGGTGGATGAGGCTCAGGACTATTCCCCATTTCAATTCGAGTTTTTAAGGCGTTTGTTTCCTGCGGCAAGGATGACAGTGCTCGGCGATTTTAATCAGGCAATATTCGCTCACGCCAGCGAAAAGGTTGATTTCAAAACACTTACAAGTCTTTACGGTCCGGATGAAACAGAAGTTATCAATATCGCGCGGAGCTACCGATCCACAAAACCGATCATCGAATTTACACGCAGGCTCGTTCCTAACGGTGAAAACATCATCCCTTTTGAGCGCGACGGGGAGCGGCCGGTGCTAAAACAAGTGGCCGATCACAGAGAACTGCATAGAAGCATTTCCTCCAAAGTCGCAGAGATGCGGAGTCTAGGTTTTAATAGTATTGCGATCATTTGCAAATCTGCTGAGGAAAGTATCCGTGCATATGAAGGGCTATCCAGCATCGATGAAATAAAACTTTTAAGGAGCAACTCGATGGAATATGAGCAGGGAGTCGTTGTCATACCGTCGTATCTATCAAAGGGGATCGAATTCGAGGCTGTTATCATTTATGATGCATCGGAGCAAGTATACGGGGATGAAAGCCTGCGCAGACTTTTCTACACTGCCTGCACGAGGGCGATGCATGCTTTGCAGCTTTACAGCGTAGGGGAACCGAGCCCGTTTTTGCAAAATGTATTGCAGGAGGGGTTCGTCCAGTCAGAGCGTTCTTTCTGATAGAAAGGCTTAGCGGTGTAATTTTGCAAAAATGACCTAAATGAATAAAAGGCGGCCGAATAAGATAAATTCGGCCGCCTTTTAAATTTTAGCTCTTTACCCTTTCACCGAACCGGCTGTCATCCCGGCGACAAAGTACCTTTGCATGAAAAAATAGGCGATAACCATTGGCGCGGAGGCGATCATGACGCCTGTGAACAGCATCGGGTAATTCGTAATATGACAGCTAATGTGTATTTCTCTCGCAAGACCCATTTGAGTGACAACACTCCTGTGAAAGGGCTATTCATTGTCACGCAAGACCCATTTGAGTGACAACAATCCTGTGAAAGGGCTATTTATTGTCACGCAAAATCTATTTGAGTGACAGCACCTGGGTTTTCCCTATTTAAAAAAGCTCGCGAAAGAATTTCTATAAAACTTTGTAACTTCCAATCCCGCTTTCCGTATAAAGGGGAAGGGGTGATCCAATGGAAAAACAAACGCTGATTGTTTCCGACAACTTTTTCTCAACAGGAAGTACGGATATTTTCAATGAAGCAGAGGAGAAGGTCGGGGTAATTGATTTGAAGAGTATGTTCACGGCTGAATTGGATGTTTTGAACCTGGATGGGAAGGTAATTGTTAACGGTAGATTTCCTTTTTTGAGCCGGAGATGGATCGTAACCGATTCAGAGGGGCGGGAAATGGGCGAGCTGAGGGCGAGATTCGCGTTCTTTTCAAAAAGGTATGAGTATAGCACCTCTGACGGCCGTATTTTTGAGATTGAGTCGGAGGCATTTTCAAGCCTGTATCTTGTTTATGATGAAAACCGGAACGAGGCTGGCAGGTTTGAGAAAATTAGCGGCTTCTTCTCTTCTGCCGCTTTTCAGCTGACCAGTTTTGACAATGGGCTTGATATTTATGAATTCATCGCAGTTGTGATGGGAGTGAACGCCATCCAGAAGGCGGAACGCAATACGAGGCATGGCGCCCACTAATTTAACGGTCTTTTTCCATTTTTGCAAGCAGTCTATTTTTTCTTGTCCTGATCATCATCTGTTTTATTGATTTCCTTCTTAATCTCATCAGTCAGTCCTTCGGAGGCACGCTTAAACTCCCGTATAGATCTTCCTAATGCCCGGCCGATTTCAGGCATTTTATTAGGCCCGAACACGATAAGTGCAACGACAAGGATTAAAATCATTCCGGGTACACCGATATTGGATAGCATACTCTCAACTCCTTCTGGGGGAAATCGTATCCTGTGATACAAGACCAGTATACCTCTTCTTGTAAGAGAGGACTAGTAATGGTATTCCTGTATAATTAGGACTGAAACACAAAACCCGTACCCAAATGAAAATGGATACGGGCTTTCTTTTGCTACATTATGCAATTATAAAATTCGACCTCGTGTATAACTCAAAAAAGTTTTAGTATAATCCAGCTCCAGCGGCTAGGGGCTCGGGGTCTTAAGCCAATCCGTCAAGAAGGCAAAAACCGCCTTCTGGACGTCTCGTCTTAAGCCTGTCGCCCCTGACCAGCCGCTTCCGCTTTTTTCGTTAGCAGCACCTTGATACTTTTCCGCCTTTGCCGTTGTAGCGGGCGTCCTGTGCTTCGCAGAAAAATTCTTTTCTTGTTTTGACAGGCTGGCCGGGATGTTGGGCCATCATGTGTTCGACATACTTTTCATAACTCGGGACTCCTACAAGCAGTGAAATGAATTGTTTCCGGTAGGCGAGTATGTCTTTTAGTTTATTAAGCATAACGTTTTAAGTCTCCCTCTTCGCGCGGAATATATGGTGATTCGTGCAGTTCGAGCTTATGGTTCTGGAGCACCTTGATCCAAATCCGGAGGGCTGAAATCAGGACAGCAATGACGACAACCATGAAGAATGCGCAAAGGGCGGCATCAATATAGTCGTTGAAAAGAACCTGTTTCATTTGTGCCATGTTCGCTGCGGGGGCAAGGACCTCCCCATTATCAATCGCCTGGCTGAATACCTTGGCATGGGCAAGGAAACCGATTTTCGGATTCTCATGGAAAAGCTTTTGCCAGCCGGCCGTCATCGTCACAATCAGAATCCAGGTTGTTGGAATAAGCGTCACCCATACATACGCTTTTTTGCCCATTTTGAAAAGGACCGTCGTGCCTAACAGAAGCGCAATCGCAGCCAGCATCTGGTTGGCGATACCGAACAGCGGCCAAAGTGTATTGATGCCGCCGAGTGGATCAATAACCCCTTGATACAGGAAGTAGCCCCAGAATGTGACGCAAAGTGTTGTCGCGATGATATTCGGGATTAGGGCATCTGTTTTTGCAAAAGGCTTGTACACATTGCCGAGCAGATCCTGAATAATAAAGCGGCCGACCCGTGTTCCGGCATCAATCGTTGTTAAAATGAACAAAGCTTCAAAGAGGATGGCGAAATGGTACCAGAACGCCATCAGCGCTTTTCCGCCAATGACCTCAGAGAAAATGTAAGCCATCCCAATTGCGAGGGTAGGCGCTCCCCCTGTTCGGGAAAGGATCGTTTGCTCTCCGACATCATTGGCAAGCGCGGTTAAATCGTCAGGCGTGATCGTGAATCCCATCGCGGAAACGGCAGTTGCAGCCTGAACGGCATCTGTCCCAATCACGGCTGGAGGGCTGTTGATCGCAAAATAAATCCCTGGCGTCAGCACGCAGGCCGCAATCATCGCCATGACAGCGACGAACGATTCCGTCAGCATCGCGCCATAGCCGATTGGCTGGGCATGTGATTCACGCTCAATCATTTTCGGCGTTGTACCCGACGAAATGAGTGAGTGGAAACCGGAAACGGCTCCGCAGGCAATCGTGATAAACAGGAACGGGAACAAGTTGCCTGCGAATACCGGGCCTGTTCCATCAATAAACTTCGTCACGCCCGGCATTTGCAAATCAGGTGCAACGATCAGAATGCCAAGGGCCAGTCCGAAAATAACCCCTATTTTCAGGAACGTACTCAAATAATCACGAGGCGCCAGCAGCATCCAGACTGGAAGGACGGATGCTATGAAGCCGTAAACAATCATCATGATGGCGATTGCTTCGCCTGAAAACGTAAACATTTTTGCGAACTCGGCATGCTGGGAAACGTATTGCCCTCCATAAATGGAGAGGAGGAGCAGGATTCCCCCCATAATCGAGGCTTCGCCAACCCGGCCCGGGCGAATATAGCGCATATAAAAGCCCATCAGGACCGCGATTGGGATCGTTGCCGCAATCGTGAACATTCCCCACGGGCTTCCTACGAGTGCTTTTACAACAACCAATGCCAATACGGCCAATAATATAATCATAATTCCTAAAATGCCGACCATGGCGATGATTCCTGTAATCGGGCCGATTTCTTCCTTAATCATTTCCCCAAGCGATTTTCCGTTGCGGCGCATCGAGCCGAACAGAATGATAAAATCCTGGATCGCGCCTGCGAGGACAACCCCGACGACAATCCACAGTGTTCCCGGCAAATACCCCATTTGGGCGGCAAGAATTGGTCCAACAAGCGGACCGGCCCCGGCAATGGCGGCAAAATGGTGCCCGAACAGTACCCATTTGTTTGTCGGGACATAGTCTTTTCCATCGTTGTTGACTTCCGCCGGCGTTTTTCGGTTATCATCCAGCTCGAACACTTTACTGGCGATAAACTTGCTGTAGAACCGATAAGCGACTGCGTACACACAAATGGCTGCGGTGACAAGCCAGATGGCATTGATTGTCTCCCCATTATTCAGTGCAAGAACCCCAAATGCCGCAGCCCCCAAAGCAGATACCAAACCCCAAACTATAATCGATTTTAACGCCTTGATAACATTTCCCCACCTTTTCAATAGTCTGTCATACAAAAAGTATTATATTGTACAATTCAGAATTTTTAAATAAAAATGATTTATTTTATCAAAATATTTTTGATTGGTGTCTTTTGTTGTTATTTTTGCAAAAGGGTATCATGCCTTGGAAAGGTGCATATGATTAGGATTTTGGTGCAAATCGTCACAGTTTGGGTGCATATCTTCGGAATAGGGTGCATATCGTCACAATTTAGGTGCGAATTGCCACAAGTTCTGTCATGTAAAAAGGATTCACACCTGAAACTAGTAGGCGTGAATCCTTTTTCTTGTCATTATTCAGCAAAACATGGACGTACCCTTTAAGGGAGTTTATCATTTAAAAAAATATTGAACCGAACGAGGTGGGTGGCCAAGGTTAACTAGTTAAATAGGATGGTTTTATACGTAGTTACGGATAGTAATTAGATACTAATAAGAGTATAAATATAGTGAATAAGTGCTAGAACATAACTATATGCCAATAGCCATCCTCAGAGGCTAACTAGTTATTTTGCTGATTTTTTCAAAAAAGGGCTAGTAAGGTGTCTGTATTAGACTAGTCATTTTCCTTAAAGAAAGCCTGTAACCTTTTAAATAACTAGCAAAACCTCACTAGTTCTCGCCCGTTTGATTTCGTTGCACTGCCGGCTCCTCGCCTAAAACAGACAAAACCGCTTCTCTGATCTCCCTATACCCGGTACATCTGCAAATATTGGATTCTAGCCAGTCCTTCAACACAGCATCGTCTGCATCAGGCTTCGTTTCCACAAGGGCCTGGCAGTTCATTAGGAAACCTGAGGTGCAGTAACCGCATTGAAAGGCGAATTTTTCGACGAAAGCCCTCTGAATCGGCGTATCCTTTAAGCCTTCAATTGTCGTAATTTCCTTCCCCGTACCTTCAACAGCGAGCATCAGGCATGATTTTTGCGGGATGCCGTCAACGATGACCGTGCACGCCCCGCAATCCCCATTCAGGCAGCCGGGCTTCGAGCCGGTTAAGCCGAGCTGGCCTCGAATCACATAAAGTAACGTATCGGCTGGCCTGACAATCACCGACGTCGCTTCGGAATTTACCGAAAGCAGGAGATTAACTTTGGGATTCGGAGCCATCCTGTTTGCCCTCCAATTCGCGAATGGCATCTGCCATCATATTTTTCAATACATACTTACGAAATTCTGAAGAACCTTCGACATCATCAAGAATGGGTGAAGGGAGGGCTCCCATCGCTCTTTCGGCTCTTTCCTCCACAGAAGGACCCTGTTCATTCAGTACACTCTCCAACTCCGAAGAACGGAACGGAAAGGGGCACAGTCCGCTTATGGCCATTCTGATTTCCCCGTCCTTTTTCAAAGCGGCCAAGGTAATGAGCGGATAGCCGACATCCCACTGCTTCCGCCTTTTTTGCGTAAAATACGGAAGGGTTGCAAAATCTTTTTCTATCAAAATGTTAAACACAAAATCTCCATCTTTTAAGAGAATGTTCTGGTTGAACACTGTCAGGATCGGTTTGTAGGAAAGCCCGTCGCGGCCGAAGACTCCAACAAGGCAGTCCGTAAGCAGCAAAGGCAGGACGGCTTCGCGGTAAAAAATCTTCCCGCAAATATTTCCGGCAAGGGTAATCTTATTGCGGGCCGTCCGGTCGGCGATTTCACTGACAGTTTTGCTAAGCAGGGGAAACAGGGGGTGTTCGCTTATCGACGTCAATGTCGTTCCCCCGCCAATGACCAAATACTTGTCATGGGAAAAAGCCCCTTCATATCCGGGAATCCCTTTCAAATCAATGACGGCATCTGCATAATCCAAGCCGATGCGCCCGAGTGTGATCAGTTCGGTTCCTCCTGAGAAGTAAAAGGGAACTGCTCCCCCTAATTTAACGTTTTCAAAAATTCCAACCGCTTCCTGGGCTGTAGTTGGTTTTGAATAGCGGAAATTAAACGGTAACATCATTCATTCCCCCTGAAGCGCGCCATAAAAGTTCCGGAATCAATGGGAGGTTTTGCAGCTGAACACCCAATGCCGTAGACAGGCAGTTCCCAAGCGCGGCAGGCATGCCGAGCAGCCCGTGTTCCCCGCCGCCCCTCGAACCATATGGACCGGCCAAATGGGGGGTTTCCACAAACTCAACAACATATTCGGGCTGTTCCCCGAAGTGAAGCGGCCGATACGTTCTCAGCTGCGGATTCAACACTCTTCCATCCGTATCAAAAATAAACGATTCTCTCCCGCCAAAGGCAATCCCCATGCTCATCGCCCCCATCACTTGGCCAAGAAGAGCTTTCTCGTTCAACACTGTCCCGAAATCTAAAACAGCGTACGCTTTCAAAATCCTGTACGTAAAATCCCTTGTATCCAATTCGAGTTCGATGCCCTCGGCGCCGACTGTCCACTCGGGTCCCGGCCTTCCCTTGCCTGTCTCCCGATCCAACTTGGTGATCCAATTGGATGTATAATATCCTGTCGCGACGATTTGCCCGCCGAGAGTTTCCCCATTCGGGAACTGATATCCATAGGCGAGATCTTTTACGTCCATGCTGATTGTCGGGTCGTCGATATAATAAACCTTTTCATGGGCAACCTCGAGGTCATGCGAATTGACCCGCAAAATACAGGAGGCACGTTCTTTTATTTGCCGGATGGCATCCTCGGCTGCTGCCAGGACCGCTCTTCCGCCCATCAATGTTCCCCGGCTGCCGACTGTTTTCCAATGCTCGGGCGTCGTCTGTGTATCGATCGTCATTTTGACATGGATTTTGTCGATGGGCATTTTCATCCGTTCCGCCAAAATTTGCGCCAGGACTGTTTTCGTGCCCGTGCCAAGCTCAACGACTCCGGACATGAGGTTGATGCTCCCATCGGAATTAAACGTTAAAATGGCGCCCGACGTTGCATTCGTGTCAAAAGTGGACGTCTTCCAAATGCAGCATGCTCCTTTTGCCCTGATCAAGCGGCCTTTCCTCTCGACTTTCGGTTCGCCGTCCCAGTTCATCAGCTCCTTCAGCCTGTCGATGCAGCGCGGGAGATTCCCAACCGTGCTCCGATTCAGCAGAACCTGAGTCGGTGTCGTGTCCCCGGGCATGATCGAATTTTTGCGCCGGAGTTCAAGAGGATCCATCGCCAACTTCTCCGCAAGCACATCCATCGTCCGCTCAAAGGCGAAATGGACCTCGGCATGGCTGTAGCCCCTGAAGGCGCTGGCATATGGATGATTCGTATACATGCAATACGAATCGCAATAAATATGTTCAATATCGTAAGGGCCGGTACAGTCCACCGCCCCCGCGCGGCTAATGTCCACCGCCTTATCGGAATAGGCTCCCCCGTCCCAGAGATACTGGATTTCCGCCGCCTTCAGCATGCCGTCTTTCCTCGCGCCAAGCTTGACCGTTGCATCGAGGCCGATGTGGCAGGGAGAAGTAATCATATCTTCCTCACGTGAATTAAAAAGCTTGACCGGCCTTCCACCGACTGCCTTCGAGGCCAGGTACGCAATGACCTCGAGCTGGACTGCCGCCTTCCCGCCGTATGCCCCGCCGACAAGGGGGGTATAAACAATCACCCTGCCAGGATCGATATCGAAATACCATTTAAACAGCTTTTTGATGGCAAAAGGGGCCTGGGATGTCGTCGTGATGCGGACGTACCCGTCAGGAAGGATTTCGGCAATTGATACCCTCGTTTCCATCGCAACATGGTCTGACGGCCTGAACGAAATTTGGAACTCTGCCGTAACCTCGCTCTCCTGGAAGCCCTTTTGGATATCGCCTTTCCTAATTTTGTCGAGGTTAGCAACATTTGTACCCGGAATTGGATAGACGCCTGGGGGCTTTTCATAATCGCCTAATTTTTCATGAACGAGGAGGGCGTCTTTTTGAAAAGCTTCACTCGGCGAGTTGACAACCGGAAGCGGCTCATAGGTTACTCTTATTAAATCGGCGGCTTGTTTTGCCTGGACCGGTGTCTCAGCGACCACGACAGCAACCGGCTCGCCATGATATCGGACTCGTTTATAAGCAATCGGCGAGCGGTCCTTGATTTCCTCCCCGACGAGCGGAAACGGTTCATTTCCTAAAATCACCTTCACACCCGGAACCTTCCGCGCTTCCGAAAAGTCCATGCCGATAATGTTGGCATGGGCATAGGGGCTGATGGCCATCCTGGCATGAAGTGTGCTTTTTTCCTGAAAGTCGTTTGTGTACTTGGCTCTTCCGGTCACTTTATCATTCGCTTCCTTGCGGATGACGCTTTTTCCGATTACCTCCAATGCAACCACCCACCCTCATCAGCGGAATTTTTCCATCAAAGAATGATAATCTTCCTTTGTGTCTATATCACAAAATAAAAGTGGTACCCGAAAATCAATCGTTTTTCCTCGTGTCCTAAATTCCTTTCGCACAAAGGCTCGAAGCCCCTGGTCTTCACCAAGCTTTTCAACATAACGGAAACATTCACTCGAGAACAAGATGGGGGGCTTGGCAAAACCTTCATCCCCTTCAGCTCCTATAAAAAGGGAAGGGGCGCTTTGATAGCAATCTATTAATTTATTGATGACCTCACTTCGAACAAATGGCTGATCTGCAAGAAGGACCATTGCAGCATCCGCACCTGAAACCGCCGCATGTTTCACTCCGTACTTAAGGGATGAACCGAGGCCCTGTTCCGCATCTGGGCACTCAAGCAGCGACCATCTTTCTTTTGCCGGATATAAAAAAAAGGAAGCCTGAAGCCAATCCAGCTTATCTCCCAAAGCAGTTACGATGAATATGTGGTCCAATTTTGAGATAAGAGCTTGGTTAAGGGCTATGCTGCCAAGCGGAACTCCGCCAAGCGGAAGCTTCCGTTTATCAGCTCCCATCCGCCTGCTTTTGCCGGCAGCCAGATAAATTCCAAAGATCTTCATCTCCCAGTTTCCTTTTCGCGGAGCATGGCGATCATCTCGGCAACAATGCTCACGGCGATTTCCTCCGGCCCTTGTGCGCCAATTGAAAACCCGGCTGGCGAACGAAGCCACTCCGGTTTTCGTGCGCCTTTAAGCAGACGGGCTGTCCTGTCGGCAGGTCCAAGTACTCCGAGATAGGTTAAAGGTCCATTTTGCAAAATTCCTTCGATAAGAGTTTGATCCTTCTGGAATTGGTGAGTCATAACAAGCGCGAAATCTTCTCGTGTTAAGGAAATTTTCCTCCATATTTGCTCCGACGAACCTGTAACCAGTCTGGCCGCTTCAGGAAAGAATTCTTCCGTGCAGAGAGCAGGGCGCCAGTCTGCAACCGTAACATTGAACCCAGTTCGCGCCGCAAGTGAAACAACCGGCCTCGCATCCTCACCCGCCCCGAAAACAATTAATCTAGGCCTTGGAGAGAGGCGATGGATAAAATAGTGTGTGTCTGTTTTGTTGTCATAATAGAGACCCGTTTTCAAGATTGGCGCGTCTATTATTCGATAAGGGTGAAGCACGGTTGCCAAAAATGGCGCGTCTGCTTTGTTGTGATAACCAAACCCGGTTACAAAATTTGAAAGGCGGGGTTCGTCTAAGTTCCATTCGCTGCCTTTTGCCAGCTCGTCTTCCATGACAAAAAAGTCATCCAAAATTTCAAAGTCGCGGCTGAGCTGAATCACCCTTGTAACAGTCTTTTTCCGATCAAGGAATTTTTTCGCTTTTATAAGATTTGAGAGCAATGTCCCTTTAACCGGCTCAATCAGAATCGTTATAACCCCGTTGCAACCGGCGCCCCGGCCCCAGGAAAAGTCATCTTCAGCAGAAGTATCGTATTTGATTGTATAAGCTTCGCCTGAATCAATAACCTTTTTAGCCCGTTCCGCTACATCCTCCTCAAGGCAGCCCGCTGAAAGCATCCCGACTTTTGATCCGTCCTCGAAGATGAGCATTGTGGCCCCTTCCTTCCTGTAGGCGGAACCTGTCACATCAATGATTGTAGCCAGTGCCATTTGGCGATGGGGCGATTGGACCACGATATCGAGCAAATGATTGAAAGTATCCATCAGTTTCTCCCGCTTTTGTGCCATATCACATCTCTATATGGATATTCTCTTTTGCAAAAATTTATCCCACTGTTAAGAGGAGGAAACTGCCGCCCATGGTGATGCTGCACGCCAAACTATTGCTTAGAATCGGGTTGTATGGCGCGCAGGGCTGGGATTCGCACCAAAGTCTTGTTTAAAATCGGGTTGAATGGCGCGCAAGGCTGTGATTCGCGCCAAAGCTTCAGTTAAAATCGGATTGAATGGCGCGTAAGGTTGCAATTCGCGCCAAAGCTACAGTTAAAATCGGGTTGAATGGCGCGCAAGGCTGTGATTCGCGCCAAAGCTACAGTTAAAATCGGATTGAATGGCGCGTAAGGTTGCAATTCGCGCCAAAGCTACAGTTAAAATCGGATTGAATGGCACGCAAGGCTTGGATTCGCGCCAAAGTCTTGTTTAATATCGGGTTGAATGGCGCACAAGGCTTGGATTCGCGCCAAAGCCTCAGTTGATCGGATTGAATGGCGCGCAAGTGGCGGCGGTGATGCCGCCTCAGGCGGGACAAGCTCCCAGTATCAATGAATTCTCTTTCGCCTTGGCTGGCAGTTTATTAACGAAGGGCCTACGGACGGTCTACTTCAAGCTTTTCAGCAGTTTTCGCGTTTCAAGCTCAAAGGAACTTCTGAATTCCGCGGAAGTAGGCTTTTGATGGATGGCCTTTCTTGCAAAAAGGAAGTCAATCTCGCTTTTTTGCACCGTATCGGTAAATCCCGGCAGGCCAACCTTCCGAAAAAAATCGCCAAGTAGAGCCAAGTCATTCCCAATCACCGTTTTGTCCGAAGGGGTAAGCGTGGCTTCTTTTTGCCATTCTCGAAGGGTATTAAGGATTGTTGAGGCATATTCGTACCCTTTTGCGAGAACCTGAAGCTGCTGTCTGGTTGTATTCAGCATACTTTTTTGTTTTTTGCTAAGTGGATTGAATTTCAGGCTATTTGTCGCGACCTGAAGGGTTTCTTTTGCCGTGTGGAGACTGTTCAGTGAGTTTTTTAGTCTCTCTTCAAGTTCGTATTTTTCACTTTTGCCCCATTCCAACTGAACCCATCCGGCCATTTCCTGCAAAAGCCCGGATAGCTGCCGGGCTGCCTGTTGACAGGAGCGGGAAGCCTCTTTCGTAAAATTGGGAGGGAGCAGGAGGGTGTGGATGGCTACAGCAACGGCGGCCCCGATGAGTGTATCCACAATGCGGTCGAACCCGTAGTCACCGGATTTTCGCTCGAAGGCGAAGAGGAGCAGAACTGTTATTGCGACTTGATGGAGCGCGGTCTCGTCCATTTTCAGCCATTTGGCGGCAAGCGTCCCGGCGAGCAACAACAAGCCTAGAGACCAGCCATTAAAGGGAAGATGAGTCACTACCCAGGCAATGAGCAGAACCCCGACAATCGTTCCGGCAATCCGGTGGATGGAAAAGCGGATGGAACGATCGATCGTTGTCTGGAGGCATAAAATAACCGAGAGCGGGGCGAGATAAGGATGATCCGAGCCCGCAAACTTGGCCAGCTCCCACGAAATCGCTGACGCAATCGCCATTTTCCAGACCAATCGTGTTTTGTTTACAAAATCCTTCTTTCTGATGCTCATGCTGACCCTTCTTTCGACATTCTTTTGTTCTTATGGTTCTTTTGCCAGGAGAGTTTTATTCGGAAGGAAATAACAGCAAAAAGTCCGCATGCCCTTTTTAGGGAGCGGACCTTTTTTCGGAATTATTGTAGAGAATCGAAGGCTTGCGCGCTACTTCACGGGCCTCTTGCAAAATCTCTGTCCCAAGATGTATTAGGTTGGGACAGTTCAGCAGGATTTTTAACCCCAACTGTCCCAAGATGCACTATGTTGGGACAGTTCATCAGGATTTTTAGCGAAAGCTGTCCCAAGATGGACTAAGTTGGGACAGTTCAGCAGGATCCATAGCGCATACTGTCCCAAGATGCATTATGTTGAGACAGTTCGCCAGGGTTTTTAACCTCTACTGTCCCAAGCTGCACTATGTTGGGACAGTTCATCAGGATTTTTAACCCCAACTGTCCCAAGGTGCATTAGGTTGAGACAGTTCGCCAGGGTTTTTAACCCCTACTGTCCCAAGGTGCATTATGTTGGGACAGCTCACCTAGATTCTTTGTCGCGAATCGTGGCCATGCGCGACAATCAAGAGCTCTTTTCCTGAATCTTGGGTATGAATTGTCGCAAGCATAGTGTATCCCGCCACAATTAACGACTCGCAACCCTTCAAAGAGGGCAGCGAGGCTAATAAACCATCCCTTCATCATGGTAATACTTAAATTCCAGCAGGTTATTGGCAGGGTCAATGAGGAAGAAGGTGACATGCTCCTCGCGCTTGCCTGCAAATCGGACCATCAGTTCCTGGAAGAAAGACAGTTCATATTTCGTTGCATGTTCGAGCGCCTCGTCAAACTCTTCTCTGTTCAAAAAAGTAATCCCGAAATGGCGCGGATACATTTTCGGGGCCGGATCGATTTGATCGGGGTTTAGGTGGCAGACGACCTGGTCGCCGAAAAAGTCAAAGGTAACCCGGTCGTGGTATCTTCGAGCCAGCCTGCAGCCTAGTTTTTCATAAAAATCAACGGTTTCATCAAGATTCTTGCACGGGATTGCAAGATGGAACACTTTATTTGTCTCTCTCATGTTTGTGCCTCCTTTAAATGTCTCTGGTATGCCTGCCGCGACCATACCTAATCAAAAATAAAAAACGTATCAGAGCGCAAACCAAGCCTGAGCGTTTCAAGGGCAATCGCGTCACTAAACGGGATATTGGCGAGATTGGCGTCCGGGCCGGCCAGCTTGATAAAGGCGGTTTGCATTGTCTTCGTCGGCGCCTCAAATACAATCCGCTCCAAAGGGATGCCAGACGAAAGGATTTCATCAACAATGTCCAGCCTTAGCTCCCCGTCGGCCCGGCAAATGCCGCTCGTGCCGCTTTCCCTCGCCTCGGTGATCACTCTTGCCGCACCCGCTTCCAAATCCTCCGCAATCGACTCGAGCCATTCGGAGGAAGATGCCGAAACAGTGCTGTCTTTATGGCCAACCTCGCTGAAGACGGTGAATTCCTTCGCGAACTCACGAATATACGTTGCTTTTTCTTTGTTTGGAATTGGCAGTGTGCCGTTTGAGATTTCAACATGCCGGCAGCCAAAGCGCCTGCAATAATCGTTGTAGCGATCCGCTTTATTTTGGCTGAGGAATTTTTCAAAAAGGGTCCCGCCAAAAAAGTATTCAATCTTGTTCTCATTCAAAATATCAATCTTTTTTTCGAGGTTCGTACTCACAACTGACGTGCCCCAGCCGAATTTAACGAAATCGATATAGGCGGCAGCGCTGTTGATTGTATCCCGGAATAATCCTTCGGGAACGCCGTTATCGATTAGGACGGTCAATCCCTTAGACCTCGGCTTTCCTTCTCTCTCTGGCAGGTCCAATCCTGTAAAGTTCATCTTCGTTCACCCTCACGATCATCGGGAATTTTCCAGAACTGTCAACGTACATGACAAAATCTCCGGCAATTACCTTTGTACAAAATTCTATATCCTCAGCATTGAACTCCGGTCTGCCTTCATCAAAGAACTTTTCCGCAGGCCCGCAGCTTCTGATTCTTTCGGCAACGTCCTTAATCGACAATTCCTCCTTGCCGAGGAGAATATCTTTTATATACTCCGCGCAGGCCAGGTCGTCATCGCCATCAGGATGGGAAGCAATCAGATTGATGGTTGCATCGGCACTCCAGAGCTTACCCACACATTCCGCCGTCTTCCTTGCATTTGAAAAACCGGTAACAAACACGGCATCCGCGTCCAGTGCATGCAAAGCGGCCTTTACCCCGTTCGTCGTCTTTTGCACAATCGTTCTTCCGCTGACATTCGCAGTCGCCATCTTGGCCGGCGAGTTATCAAAGTCGAAGCCTTGAATGGGAAGCCCGTTAATTTCTCCGGCGAGCAAATAACCCGGGTTCTTTTTTTGCAAAAGAAAAGCCTCATCCGTTGTGGCTGTGAGAATTAATGCCTTTGCTCCGCGGAGGAAAGCGTAGTGGGCAACCGTAAACGCCCGAATGACATCAATAACAATATTAACGTCCGACCTTGGCAAAACTGGAGTGCGGCCTTGATGAATGGTTATGTTCATTTCATTGCTCCTTACAGGAAATGTCCAAAAAAACCTTGCAAGAAAGTATATGCCCAGTACGCAAAAGCGGTACCTTATCCCCTCGTTTTTGCCCATTTTTGCAAAATGGGCGCCTGCCCTTCCGGAAATAGGCTTTTACCCCATGAACTTTTAGAGGGACGCCTGAATACTTTGTACATAGGTTTTAACCTATAAATCAGTTGCGGAGCAATTAAATGAAATGGGAAGGGAAATGGGAAATGTGTTGATCTATGAAACATGGGAGGAAGAAAAAGCGAACGTGTTGCTGGAGAAACAATTCGAACCAATCGATGTACTGAAATGGGCCTACCGCGAATATGGCAATGAGGTTGTCTATGCATGCAGCTTTGGCGCAGAAGGCATGGTTATGCTTGATTTGATTTCAAAAATAAACAAGACAGCGAACGTGCTTTTTCTGGATACCGGCCTCCATTTTGCCGAGACGCACGAATTGATTGAGAAGGTAAGGGAAAGGTACCCAGCACTTCATGTGAAGATGGTAAAACCTGTATTGTCTTTGGAGAAGCAGGAGGAGCTTCATGGCCAGGAGCTTTGGTCGTGCAACCCGAATCTGTGCTGCCGAATAAGGAAAGTGGAGCCGCTTGCCAAGGAGCTTGGCCTTTTGAAAGCGTGGATTTCCGGCCTTCGCAGGGAGCAGTCGGAAACGAGGAAGCACGTTCAGTTCATTAATAAAGATGAAAACTTCAAAAATATTAAAATCTGTCCGCTCATTCATTGGAAATGGGACGATATTTGGGAGTACATCAGGCTCAATAATCTTCCTTATAACCCGCTCCACGACCAGAATTACCCGAGCATCGGCTGCCGGCCATGCACCCGGCCTGTGGCAGAGGGAGCTGATTTTCGCGCAGGCAGATGGGCCAACACAGGCAAAACGGAATGCGGCATCCATCAGGCGGAACGCGGCAGATAAACGGAAGGCCGGCCTTTACCAATCAGAGCGCAACAGATAACCGAATGACCGGTCTCTACTAAGTGAGCGCACCAGGTAAATGCATAGCCGGCTGAGTCCGAAGTATACTTTTGCAAGGAGGAAAATGAATATGATTAATCCTCACGGAGGAGTCCTGGTCAACCGAGTGAAAGAGACCATGAAAATCGACGGTAAAAACCTCGGGGTCGAGCTGGACGCGATGGCGTTGAGCGACCTGGAACTAATTGCGATTGGCGCCTACAGCCCGCTTGTTGGATTTATGGGCAAAAATGACTATGAATCCGTCGTGGAAAGGATGCGCCTTCAGAGCGGCATCGTCTGGAGCATTCCGATTACGCTTCCGGTTTCAAAAAAGATTGCCGCACAAATTGCGCCAGGCGATACGATTAATCTGGAATCGGAAGGGTCAGTTTACGGGGTCATGGAGGTAACGGACATCTTTATTCCCGATAAAAAAAGGGAAGCAAGAATGGTTTACACGACGGAAGAGCTGGCGCATCCCGGCGTGAAAAAGCTCGCTGACCGCGGCGAAGTGTACTTGGGCGGACCGGTTACGATGGTCAAACGGCCAGATAGCCCTTATGCGAATGAAAAAAGGGATCCGGCTCTGACAAGGGAATTATTCGGTGAGCGCGGCTGGAAAACAATCGTCGGGTTCCAGACGAGGAATCCGGTCCACAGGGCACACGAATATATCCAGAAGTGCGCCCTCGAGCAAGTCGATGCGCTCTTCCTCCATCCGCTGGTCGGCGAGACGAAAGCCGACGATGTCCCGGGTGAGATCCGGATGAAAAGTTACAAAGCCCTTTTGGAAAAATATTATCCTGGCGACCGGGTTCTATTATCCGTTTTCCCGGCGGCCATGCGCTATGCCGGGCCGCGCGAAGCGATTTTTCATGCGCTGATCCGGAAAAATTATGGCTGTACCCATTTTATCGTCGGCCGCGACCATGCCGGAGTCGGCAATTATTATGGAACGTATGATGCGCAGAAGATTTTCTCCCATTTTGCAAAAGAGGAAATCGGCATCCAGACGCTGTTCTTTGAAAATAGCTTTTACTGCGAAGTATGCGGGAATATGGCGTCTGTTAAAACATGTCCGCATGGGAAGAAGCATCACGTCGCCCTTTCAGGGACAAAGGTACGAGCGATGCTGCAAAAAGGCGATGCGCCGCCACCCGAGTTCAGCCGACCGGAAGTAGCCGCGATTTTGATCGAGGGGATGAAGCAGGAGCAGGCGATACGGGAAAAGGTGGGAGAATCATGACGGAGCATCTCGTCTGGCACCCATCTTTGGTGACGAAAACGGACCGCCAGCTTCTCAACGGCCATAAAAGCTTTGTTCTCTGGTTTACCGGCCTGTCGGGTTCTGGTAAGTCGACGCTTGCAAACGAGGTGGACCGGCAGCTTTATAAGCTTGGCGTAAAGAGCTATGTCCTTGATGGTGATAACATCCGCCACGGATTGAACAAGGGGCTTGGTTTCAGTCAGGAGGACCGGATTGAGAACATCCGCAGAATCGGCGAAGTTTCACGGTTGTTCGTCGATAGCGGCCAGGTCGTATTGACGGCGTTCATTTCGCCGTTACGGGAAGACCGGGAACAGGTGAGAAAACTATTTGAGCCCGGGGAATTTATTGAAGTATTCATAAAATGTCCGCTGGAAGTCTGTGAGCAGCGGGATGTGAAAGGCTTGTATCTAAAAGCGCGGAGAGGTGAAATCCGGGAATTTACCGGGATTAGTTCTCCGTATGAAATACCGCTTAAGCCGGAGCTCATCATTGATACAGCTTTAGGGGAGGTCGCGGAGTCCGCCCGGCAGGTGATTGATTACTTGAGGGGAGAGGGATTGATTTAGGTTTGGCAGTCTTGGCGACTGTAGGGTGGGGGGAGTTCGGACAGCGAACTGGTTTATGTGACTTGTGCTGTCCGAAGGTGCCCCATGTTCGGACAGCAAACCATTATTTGAGGCTTGTGCTGTCCGAAGATGCCCCATGTTCAGACAGCGAACTGTTTTTTTAGGCTAGTGCTGTCCGAAGATGCCCCGTGTTCGGACAGCGAACTGTTTTTTTTAGGCTAGTGCTGTCCGAAGGTACCCCATGTTCGGACAGCGAACTGTTTTTTTATGCTCGTGCTGTCCGAAGGTCCCCCATGTTCGGACAGCGAACTGTTTTTTTTATGCTCGTGCTGTCCGAAGTTACCCCATGTTCGGACAGCGAATCATTATTTGAGGCTCGTGCTGTCCGAAGGTGCCCCATCTTCGGACCAATAGGCAGGCTTGGTAAACTTTGAGCTGTAAAATCGCCTCGAAAGTCACCAACACCAAAAAAAGCATAACCGCCTGCAGCAATGGCGGTTATGCTTCATCTATTTTGATAAAAAAACACACTCAGGTTCCCGTTGTGATCGAGGGTAGCGAGGAGAACGTCCTTTACTTTTGCCTGATAGATGCGGTCAAGGCGTGAAACGACCCACTCTTCATCCTTCTGGGTCTTCCTGAGTTCTTGAACATTAAACACGCCTTCTTTAATGATCACCCGGTGCAAATTGAATGGCTCCGTGTTCAATCCCAATGCCGCGGGGGTAACCGCCTCATATTTCGGATCAAGAAAGAAGGACATCCGCCCGTCCGCTTCCCAAACCGCCAAGGCGACTTTTTTTACATCTGTAATCTTTTTCTCGCGCATTTCCTCAAGAACAACGTCGAGGGAAATTCGAGCCTTTTTCAAGCCATCATATACAATAGTTCCATTTTTGACAATCGTGATCGGCGGATGATTGACAAGGCTTCTGAACCAAGGCCATTTCAGGATTAAAAAGACCCCGCCAGAATAAAGCGCAACCAGGACAGTCGTTGAAATCATAGACCCTTGCAGCCCCAACTGCTCTTCAGATAAGGGGTGGGCAATGATATTCCCTATCACCAACGCGATCACAAAATCGAGCAGCCTCAGCTGGGAAATCGCCCGCTGCCCGAGAACCTTGGCGACAATCACCAAAAAAACAAAAGCCACGACGGCCCTGAGAACCCACTCCAAGGCAGTAAGATTACTTTGGCTCTGGTAAAAATCAATCACAAACAAATCCTCCACCCCCATCACTTCCCACTTAGTTTTGCACAGAAACTGCCTGAATAATCCTGTGGGAGGTAGAAGGGGAGGAGGAAATAAATCAGTTTCCTGCTAACAGCGGCATTCATTCACGCTTGCCACCGCAATCGGAATCGTCTGCGAAAAATCTTTATTTCCAGCCATGCTCGGTTAAATATTGTTCTTTTTGCAAAATTTCTTCCTTTGAGTTTCCGATGAGGATTCCGTTAATAAACGGCTTGTTTTCCGAATCCCCGCTCGTTTCTGGATGATAGATGGCGAGTGGGATGAGCGATCCGTCTTCCACCAGGCTTTTGCAGATGTCGTGGAATTCGTCCCAAGGACGGTCGATTTTCCAGCTTTTGAACATCATATCCTGATTATTGTGGCGGCTAAAAATACTATCTTTCAGCAGAAGGGCGGGAGTCGAGCCATTCAGTCGAAAGTTCAGGTCAATACATAAAACCCTGTTATCCTCGGTGATCAGAATATCAAACCCGGCAATGCCTTTGTATCCAAGCTGGCAGGCTTTTTCCATGATCGTCCTGCCGAGGTTGATAGCACTCTTAGGAGGGCTGTCCTCCGCGGAAATCCAGTTGCCTTTATACCTGCCTGAAACCGAAATGATTTGCTCCCCCGCGCCGAGATAAAGAATCTGGCCGTCGCATGTTTTTGCAAATTGAAGGCAGTAATTTTTCTTGTTCTCGATGAACTCTTCAATCACGATGCTTTGGCTGTCTTTCAGCAATTCGGAGGCTCGCTTGAAATCCTCTTCAGTATGGCAAAGAACGACATCGAATCCGCCCCCGTTCGGTAAATCCGTTCCCGCTTTCATGACAAATGGCAATGTCCATTTTTCTCTCACTGTCACGAGCTCGTCGGGGCTGACGACCATCCGTTTCGGCAGATGCTCTTTCGGTACAATTTCTCCCATATTTGCCTTGTTATTTAAATACGAAAATACTTCCTTATCAATCCAATACTTTTCCGGCGGGACTTCCGAGTCGGGCAGCGGCTGGTTCAGCACCTTTTTTTGCTGGCCGCTGCTAAGCGATTCCAGAAGGCCGTAAAAACTATTTTTGCCATCATAAACGAGCTGATTTGGCGCGGGAGAAATACCTGCTGTCTTTAGCAGATTCAGCGCTTCCTCGGTCACTGTCCGGTCATTGCAGACAAAAGGCATGTCACCGGCGATTGGCAGTAGGGCGCCTGTCCGGAAATCATCGAGGATCGTGTCCTTTGGAATCCAACCGATCCCCTCGAATGATACCCTCGGATTAAAAACGAGCTGTGGCCCATATATATCTTTTAACGTTAAAGTAGGTGCGATATCCATCTGTTTTCTAGTTACCTCCATTTCGAAAGATGTTCAATCATTCATTATATGAACGTAAAAAAGATGTGGCTGGTTACGAATACAATTACCCGAAAATCGGGCTTTTGAACAAGCAAATTTTTCTACAAGGCATAAGCTGTGGAAAATGAACGATACCGGTAAGGGGCGGATGGTATGCGGAAAGGAAATAAATTGGATTTTTACTGGTTTCTGAGTAAGGATAAACTGTTAAATGAATGCTTGCCTTATACAGTCGGGCTCAACGAAATAGCGTTTAGCGAAATGCTGGACTACTACGAGTCAATTATCGTCAAGCCGACTGTTTCATCCGGCGGGGGAAAAGAGATTTATAAGGTAATAAAACTGTCTCGCGGAATAGAAGTGCACCACAGAGACAAACGAAACGTGTTCCGGAACAAAAGGGAGGCTTTCGCTTTTATTGAAGAGTCCACCTTTGGCTTTTCAAGGCCATATATCATTCAGGAGGCAATTGATCTTCTCACTGTGGATGGGAATCCGGTCGATTTTCGGGCTATTGTGCAAAGGAGAATCGATTCATCGGAATGGCAAGTAACAGGAAAGTTCGGGAAGGTGGCAAAAGAAGGCTTCATCGTCACAAATCTGAAATATCACAGAGCGGGGCTTATGTCCATAGATGAAGCGCTCGCCGCACTGCAATTTACATGGCGCGATGGGGAAAGAATTCTTGAAGCGATGGACAAGGTCTGCATCCGGGCGGCGGAAAAACTCCAGGAAGCTTTCCCAGATAAAACAATGTGGGGACTGGATATCGGAGTCAACCACTCCTTTCAAGTGAAAATCATCGAAGTAAATGCCAACCCCGGAAACAATCCCTTCCGTGACCTCGAAGATGACCGGATGCACAAAAGAATCACCTCGATTAGAAATTACAACCGGCTCGCGCGAAGGAGGAGAAAGGGGTATTAGAGCAAGTTTCGCGTAATGAATGCTAGCCAGCGCCACCTTATCTGGGCAGGAAGGGGCGTTTTTTCTTAGGTTTAACGTGTATTTTGTACAAGCTATATTAACGAACTTCCTTATCGAACATTCTAAAAACGCCTTTAGAGCCCGAGGGCCGGTCCGCTAATTGCTGTTCGGTCGCTAAGCATACCTTTAATAATCGAAGGCCTTGTTTCCGGTGGTCCTTCGATTACTAAGTGTGCCTTTATTAATTGAAGGCCATGTTTCCGGTGATCCTTCGATTACTAAGTGTGTCTTTATTAATCGAAGGCCATGTTTCCGGTGGTTCTTCAATTACTAAGTGTGCCTTTATTAACCGAAGGCCCGTCCGCCAGCCGCCGTTCGGTCGCTAAGTCCTCGTTTAGCGCCCGAAGGCCATTCCGCTAGCCGCCGTTCGGTCGCTAAGTCCTCGTTTAGCGCCCGAAGGCCCGTCCGCCAGCCGCCGTTCGGTCGCTAAGTCCTCGTTTAGCGCCCGAAGGCCATTCCGCCAGCCGCCGTTCGGTCGCTAAGTCCTCGTTTAGCGCCCGAAGGCCATTCCGCCAGCCGCCGTTCGGTCGCTAAGTCCTCGTTTAGCGCCCGAAGGCCATTCCGCCAGCCGCCGTTCGGTCACTAAGCCCTCATTTAGCGCCCGAAGGCCCGTCCGCCAGCCGCTGTTCGGTCACTAAGCCCTGGATTTCCCGAAGATCCAACGCAGATAATTGTAGTCTAATTTTCAAAGCAGTAGAGGAATTCACCAAGCAATAAAGAATTAGTTAACGTAAGTGCCACACCATAGAAGGGAGAACAAACATATTGGATACTCTCACTTTTTTGAAAGTGATTCTTTGTCTGTCAATTGCCATATATCTGCCGATCTATTTCCGCCTCGTAGGAGACCGGAGCCGGTTCTTCCTTTTGCTCAAAAAAAGCCACCCCCTGTTCGCGGCTGCAGCGGTTGCTTCATTTTTCATTTCGGCCCTGTCATTTGCCTGGCTCGGTTATTGCCTGTTGATTGGCGTGTACGGTGCGCTTCGTTTTTTTGAAAGAGGCGGTTTTTATCTTGAGGAAAGCCTGATTGACTTTTCGATGATTTATCTGCCCATCGGCGGCATTTGGTTCACCGTTTATCAGCATGAATGGAATCTGTTCGGCTTTACAGGCATGCTCGCCCTTCTGACAGCCATCCATTTCCATTATTCAAGCCTGTTTGGCCTCTTGTTTTCCGGCCTGCTCGGCAGGTGGCTGAAGGACAATCACGGGATTCCGCGGGTATATAAAGCGGCCATGCTAATATTTATTCTTTCGCCATTAGCGGTGGCAATCGGCATCACCTACTCGAGAGCCATCGAAATAGCGGCAGTCCTTTTATTTGCCGCAGCGCTCTATACATATTGCTTGTATTCCTTCAAGACAAAGAAAGTATCCGTCATGCTGTCTTCGGTTGCATTGCTTTTTACGA
Organism: Neobacillus notoginsengisoli; assembly: GCF_003515685.1. Lineage (GTDB taxonomy): Bacteria > Bacillota > Bacilli > Bacillales > Cytobacillaceae > Bacillus_D > Bacillus_D notoginsengisoli. Next base: position 99,186 of record NZ_QWEG01000008.1, read on the forward strand.
TGCTGCTTTCCGCGCTCTATGCGCTCAGGCTGGTCGACATACCGTTCATGGTCTATTTCCATTGGCTCGTGAACGCCCTTTTATTCACTGGCTTCGGACTTGTGGGTTACTCACAGCTAAAGCCGGAAAGCCACTTTCCACTGGCGGCAATTCCTTTTTCGGCCATTGCGGGACAAGGAAGAATTGGCACGGACTTTTTCAGTCGCAATGCCTTTGTTGCGAACACAGCTACGCACCCGGCAGGCATGGTCGATTCCATGGCCGATTTTGCAAGAAGTGATTTTTCCCCTGGCAAAATTAGCCCCCGTATCGCGGATTTCTACATAAACACGATTGGCTATGATATGGACGTCCAGCCGCGCTGGAGGCGGTTTTTCTATCCCGTCGCGCGCCTTTATAAAAAACTATCAATCGTAATGGAACAAATGAACTTTCCTATCTTGGAGGAAGAGTTCCATACAGAGATTGACAGCCAAATGGTTAAACTCGTCGACCGGAAGGACAGCCGCGAGAATGTACGAGCCTGGGTGCGCAGCGACAAACGAACCCGAAAAGCGATCTATGTTGCCGCTTATTCGACGCATGTGAATGCTGTCGGGGAACGGTTTTACAATGTGTTCTTCCCACTGCCCTTCGGCGGCATGACGAGCGTTCTGAGGATTTCGCATTACGGGGAAGAAGGGGTGACTCTTACCTCCTTTTCAGAGGAAAAGAGGGCGGACCATAACGGCGTCTACCTGACCCTTTGGCAAAAATGCTTCCGTATCCCTATTAATGAAACAATTGACGTCTGGACGGAAGACGGGTGCATAAAAGCGTACCACGCCTCATACTTGTTTGGTGTACGGGTCCTAGAGTTGGATTATATCATCAGGCCAAAGCAGACAGCCATAACTTCAAGGAAGAGTATGTAAAAAAAAGTCTTGCCAGTAAAAAAGAGTAAAAGAAGCGAGCGCCTGCGCGCCTGCCTTCATAATTAATAGCTGTCGAAAAAGCCTTTAAATGATCGAAGTGTTACTTGCAGATTCAGATGGGCAAGGGACGTTGTCAAAGGAATGCCTTTCGGGGGGGTCCCGCACATCGTCAGCCGCCAACCTGTGCCTCTTGGACGAATGGATTCGGGATTTGGACGAATGCCCTTTGAATCCGGACGAATGCTCATTCAATTCAGACGAATCACCACCCAATCCGGACGAATAGTCCGAGCTCGGACGAATGAGTACCCGATTCGGCTGAATCCCATTGGGTTCCGGACGAATCCACCTCAAATCTGGACGAATCTCCTTCGAATCTGGACGAATCATTGATGCGGAGCAGAAACCCTCCGCTTTTTGGGTGTGCATGACAGGTCCAGGAGGTGTTATCCACCGCAACCCCTAAAAAAGCGGCTTCTTTTTCGCAAAAAGGCCGGATTTCCAACAACAAACCATTAAAAATAGCCGTTATTATCGCAAAAAATTCCTATACGAGACAGCCGCAGTCAAAAAGTGGCTTCGCTGTCCCAAAAGCACTGGAATCGGGACAGCCCGCCGTCAAAACATGGTTTCTCTGTCGCGAAAGGGGCGGATACGCGACAATAAATTATTCAAACTAGGTTTCTCTGTCCCAAAAGGGCCGGAATCTGGTCGTACCCCCGTTTCATTTTGCCCATTCCTCCTCCGCCTCAAGTCTTAGAGGAATTTCATTCCATAGCACCAATCCTTAAATTGGTAAACAAATTACCATAAAGAGGAGCTAATTCCAGGGGGTTCCTCTGGAGAATAAAAGGAATGGGAGAATGAAAAGATGAAAAAAGTGATTCAATTCAGTATGAGGAATGGTGTTGCGCTGTTTTTGATGATGGGGCTGATATTGGCAGGGGGGATCTTTTCTCTGAAAGAAATCAATGTCGAGAAGTATCCGAATGTGGATATTCCGTATTTGACGGTTGTCATCCCGTATCCGGGCGCTTCGCCGGAGCAGGTGATGAAGGAGATTGGCGAGCCGGTTGAACGGGAATTGATGAATCTTGAAGGGGTTAAAAATATCTATACCGATGCGGCGGCCAATGTTTTTTACTCGACAATGGAGATTGATATGGCTGTTGATATGAAGGATGCCGAACAGCTGGCAAAGGCGGCGGTTGATAAAATAGCGCTGCCCGATACGGCGAAGAAGCCGGAGTTCATTTTGCAAGGGCCTGAGCCTGACCCGACCATCTTTGCAATCGGTGCTTATGCGGGCGACGGGCATGCTGATGTCCAGAAAGTTGTGAAAGAGAGGCTGATTCCAAGGCTTGAGATGATAGACGGTGTCAGTAAAGTGTTAACCGGCGGCATTGATGAGAAGAGCGTCAACATCCGTCTGTTGCCGGAAGAGATGAAGAAACGCGGCATCACGCTCGATCAGGTGAAGACGGCGATTTCAGCCAATCATATGGCGATTCCGACAGGGGACATTGATCTTTCCGGAAACACGCTGCCAGTACGGGTCAGCAAGGAATTAACATCGCTGGAAGACGTGAAAGAAGTGACACTTTTTGTGCCGGGTGCGCAGGCATTGGAACAGGTAAAACTCGGCGAGGTTGCTGACATTAGCTATGACAGTGAAAGCAAGAGCGATTTTACGAGGATTAATGGGAAGGAAGGCGTTCGCGTCGGCATTGTCGCGGAAGGCGGTGCCAACGTAGTTTCGATCGTTGAAAAAGCCAGGGAAGAAATGAAAAAGGCAGAGCTCCCGGCAAGCGTGAAAATGGAAGTGCTCAGGGACCAGTCAATCGAAATTAAGGATTCGGTTTACGCGATGCTTCGCGAAGCGCTGCTCGGGTCGTTGATGGCGGTCATTGTTACATTCCTTTTCCTGAGGAATATACGCTCGACGCTTATTGCGATCATCTCAATCCCGCTGTCGATTTTCGCATCCTTTACGGTTTTGAACATGCTTGGCTATACGCTGAATATCATGACGCTTGCCGGAATTGCTGTTGCGGTCGGCCGGGTCGTCGATGACTCGATTGTTGTCATTGAAAATGTGTTTAGAAGAGTCCGCGCCTCAAAAGAGCGGAACGATGGGCTAGTTGAAGAAGCAACGAGGGAGGTCGCCAAGGCGATTACGTCGTCGACGATTACGACGGTCGCTGTATTTTTGCCAATGGCTTTCGTCCCTGGGGTCATCGGGAAATTCTTCGCGCCGCTTGCTTGGACGATTGTCATTTCATTACTGTTTTCACTCATTGTCGCGATTACGGTCGTGCCGCTTATGTCAAAAATGTTCCTCCTGAAGCTGACGCCGAGGGAGTATAAAGAAGGGCTAATCCAAAGAGTGTACCGTTCCACCTTGTCATGGGTCCTGAGCCGCCGGGCACTGACGCTCATCGTTTCCATTGCGGTCCTTGCAGGCACAGTTGCGTTGATTGCGCCAAAACTCGGGACGACTTTCCTGCCGCAGGAGCGGGTGACCAATTTTGATGTGAATATTACGATGGAAAAAGGCGCGTCAGCTGAAAAAACAAGTGAGGCAGCGAGTGTGGTCGAAGACATTTTGCTGGCAAAAGAAGAAGTGAAGCTGGTTAGCACGAGTGTGAACGGACAATTCAGAAATGCGTCGATTATGTTTGAAATAAAAAATTCAGTTGAAGATGCCGACCAGTTTTTGAAAGACCTGCGTGCGCAATTCTCGAGGCTGTCTGTGGCAAAAGAAATATCCGTTACCGGAATCGGCGGTTTAGCGGGCGGCGGACAGTCTCAATACACCTTAGTTGTGAATGGGTCAAATTTTGAAGACATCAAGTCGGCAAGCAAAGAGATTGTGAAAGAGCTAAAAGGAATAGACGGCATGGCTGACGTCCAATCCTCGCTTGAAGGGGATGAGCCGGAAATTCAAATCGATCTGGATGAAAAGAAGCTCGCTGAAAATGGGCTGATGCCGGCAATGGTTGGAAAGAGCCTGCGCGAACTGATTAACGGTGATGTTGTGACAACCATGTCGATGGAGGATACGAAAACGGATGTCAGACTTGGCTTGAAGATGAATGAGATTTCTTCGCTCGATGATTTGGGCGAACAGCAAATCACCAATATGATGGGAATGCCGGTGAAGCTGAAGGAAATTGGCACATTGAAGCGTGCGAGCAACCGGATGGTGATTACCCATTTGAACCAGAATGAGTATGTGATGGTTTTTGCCCAGATTACCGACAGCAAAACGGGCGATATTGCGAAAAAAGCCGATGAAGCGATTGCGGGCTTGGATTTGCCGGGTAGTGTCCATTATTACAAGGAAGGCGCTTCGGCGATGATGGAGGAAGGGTTTAAGAACATGGCGCTTGCGATTGGAGTTAGCATCCTCCTCGTTTACCTTGTCATGGTCATTGCCTTCGGTGAAGGGAAAGCGCCGTTTGTTATCCTGTTTTCGATTCCATTTTCGTTGATTGGCGCACTGGTTGGCTTGTATATTGTGAAGGAGCCAATCGGGATGCCGGCGATGATCGGGCTGCTGATGCTGAACGGCATAGTTGTCACAAACGCGATCGTTCTCGTCGACAAGGTCAAGCAATTTGAGAAGCAGGGGCTCGTGGCTAGAGAGGCGTTGCTTGAAGCGGGCGTCATCCGGATCAGGCCGATCCTGATGACCGCGATTGCCACAGTCGGCGCCCTCCTGCCGATGGCGATTTCCAGCCATGCCGGAATTGTCTCTTCATCCATGGCCGTCGTTGTCATTGGCGGGCTGGCAACATCTACACTGCTGACGCTCTTTATCGTGCCAGTGCTGTACAGCCTGTTTCATCCGAAGCCGAAAACACAGGCTGACGAAAGCCCTGCTGGCGAAAAAGCAACAGTCGAAAAACCATTAAAAGGCATCATCATTACATCGAAACCGGTTTAGATTTGATTGCCAATTCAGATAAATGAAAAAAGGAAATAAAAAAATAGTGAAATAGTTTTAAAGTTATGGTATAAAGGAAGAGGATAAAAAAATAATTCGTTTTTGGAGGAGCCTGTCACCCTGGGAGAAGTATGCCCATTTGGTGGAGGCTCTTTTTGCATTCAGGGGGGATGGAGGCATAAGGGGGATTCCCTGCTGCAGACAAAAAATGAACGATTGCCATAAGAATATGGCAAAAAAGGACACGCTAACTACGATTGTAAGGGAAAGGGATGGAATAGTATGTTAATTTTGCAACTGGCAATTATTTTAATTGCGTCAAAAGTGGCTGGGAGCCTGAGTGTACGATTTGGACAGCCTTCCGTCCTTGGAAAGCTGCTGGTCGGAATCATCCTCGGTCCATCCGTTCTTGGGCTTGTGACTGAATCAGCCACTTTGACCGAGTTAAGTACAATTGGTGTAATCTTGCTCATGTTCATCGCCGGGCTTGAGACGGATCTTCAAGATTTCAAAAAGTCCGGCATTGCCGCTACTCTCGTCGGCTTTGGCGGAATTATCCTGCCGCTCGTCGGAGGATATTTTATCGGTGGCATGTTCGGCCTGAATTCGTTTGAATCATGGTTCCTCGGCCTGCTTCTGTCGGCAACGAGTGTAAGTATTTCCGTACAGGCGTTAAAGGAGCTGAACCAGCTTCAGACACGTGAAGGGATGACAATCATGGGGGCGGCAGTCATTGACGATGTCGTTGTCATTATTGCCCTCGCCTTTTTAATGAGCTTTGCTGGAGGAGATGTCAATCTCACCACGATGATTTTGAAAAAAGTATTGTTCTTTGCAGGTGCCATTCTTGTCGGCTGGAAGATCGTCCCGGTCTTCATGCGGAGGTTCGAGTCGCTTAAAGTATCGCAAACGGTCATTACCGCTGCCCTTATCATTTGTTTTGTGTTTGCGTATCTTGCTGAATATACAGGAGTGGCGGCGATTATCGGTGCATACATTGCCGGAATTGCAATCAGTGTAACAAACTTCAAGGATGAAGTTCATGACAAGGTTGAAACAATCAGTTATTCAATTTTCGTCCCGATCTTTTTTACATCCATCGGGGTTTCTGCCGACTTCGGCGGCCTTAAGGGCCATCTCTGGATGATTACCGTCCTGACCATTCTGGCTGTTTTGACAAAATTGGTTGGTGCCGGGCTTGGCGCGAAACTGTCCGGCTTTGGCTGGAACAGCTCCCTCGGGATTGGCTCTGCGATGGTTTCCCGTGGCGAAGTAGCATTGATCATTGCCGCGATTGGGCTGAATACAAAGCTTTTGGCCCAGGATTTATTTGCCGCTCTCGTTGTCGTCATCCTGATTACAACGATTGTCACGCCTCCAATGATGAAAATTTTCTTCAACCGGGGCGACAAAAAAGCGGGATCTGCAACGGTTTAATTAGGCAGGGGTTGCTAGTTTAGCGATTGGCCGATTAGCGTCGGGATTTGGCCGATAGGCAGAGAAAATTGGCCGGTAAACTTCCAGATTTGGCCGATAAACCCACCAAATTGGCCGGTAAATAAAGAATATTCGCCGGTACCCCCGCCGAATTGGACAAGAAATAATATCAAAAACAAGCACCCGCCAGCATTCCAGCCGGCAGGTGCTTGTTTAATTTCATCCTTTCTTCCTTCCACAGGGAAACGCGAATCATTCCGCCCTCCCGCGGCCACATCTGTCATGAACCCTTGTATTCCGTGCATATACTATATGGAACCATTTTGCGGATGAGCGGTCTGAGGAGGAGGGGTTTTGTGATTGATCATAATCTTTTTCATCTTGTCCATTTACTTTATGTGAATAACGAAAAAAAGCTTAAGCTTACCCTTGAAGAGGAGATGCTTTTTGCAAAATTACTTGAGATGGAGAATTTGCCTGAGCAGTTTAAAGGCCAGCTGAACCACTTCCTGCCGAATCTCGAGGAAAACAAACTCCTGCTAAAGAGGCTGGAAGCGTTTTATGGCCATTATAAACAGCTGCAAAAGGTGACATACGGGATGATTTACCATTCAAAAAGGCATGCCGGAATTTTGCCAGCGTTGATCGAGGAGGTTGTGGCGCTTACACTCGTCGAGCGGGTCGCGGTCGTCATCTTTCCGATTAGTGAAATGGATCTGGAAAACAACATCATTAAGGGCATCCTCATCGAAAACGGCGAAGTCCAGACGGAGGCGCTAACGCACATCCCCGGAACGATTTACAACCTGGCTGTCCATACAAAACCGGCGAGTGTCCGGAAAATCCGGGCGCTGCAAAAGTCAGCGACGATCCAGATTGTGAATCCTGTCAACCGGTTCAGACAGCTGCATTTACTCGAAATGGTTTCTTCACTCCCAGGCGCTGATAAGTTTTTGCCTGCTTTTCATTTGTTCAATAAGCAAAACCTCCAAGAATTCGCTGCCAAATCAAGGCTTTTATATTTGCTGCCGGATCGACCTGCGGGGGACACCCAGCTGATTACAGCCGAAAAATTGCGCGAAAACGAATGGGTCATTAGTGAAGAAAACCGGAAGATGCTGTCTGATGGGGAGAACCTCTTTGATGATTTGCAAAAGAAAATCGGCACGAGAACCGGCTATCTTATCGATGGCCAAGACTGTCTTCATTTTGAAAACGAGCCCGCTACTGTGAGAGTTTATGTTCAGAAAAACGACCGGCAGCATTGGGACATTGTCAATATGATAGCAAAAACTTCTGGCAGCTTTGCTTTTTATAATACGGCCAGCCACTTTGACAGAGCGACAGGAAATGAAAATAAGGAAGTCAGCCTTAAAGTCACAGATTGCGCTTTAACATGCATCACCTATTTAGGCCACTTTGTGCCGAACCTTGGCACCGCGTTTCTTGATTTTTATATCAACCAAGATGGTTCGCCTTACCTGTATTTCGTAGGCGGAGCCGAACAGAATGGCACACTCATCCTTCCACTTTCAAAAAGCGAACGGGGCCAAAGCTATCTGGCGAATCTCCTCTTATATATGAGCGGATTGATTGAGCGGGAAGCTGTCAGCCATGTGGATTAAGATTAGGAATTTAGCAGAAAGCGGGGCGGCTGCCCTTATTCCGGGCGCACTTCTGTCCGGTGGAAGTGTCAGCCGGGGCAGGCTGCATTTTGGCAGGAGGAGCATGGAAGTAAAATTGGCCGGCATCCCGGAGGAGGAGGACGGGGACGGGAGCGACTTCAGAAATCCTGTCCCTTTGTACTGCTCCCCCTCGTTGATGGGGGGGCTGCTTTTGCCGGAAGGAATGACCTTCAAGCTTAGCAAACTAGCAGAAAATCAGTTCAGGTTCGGCCCGGTCATCGCGATGCTGCTTGGCGAGCAGCATTATTTTTATAACGACCAGCTGATGGCGGAATGTTCGGACGCTATGGGCGTTTACCCGGAAATAGGCGGGCTCATTTACGGCTTTAAATGCTCATCAATTGACTGGGAGCGGGAACAGATTTATGGGCTGGCGTTTGATTTTTTGCAAAATAAATGGGAATACGGGATGTTTCCGTTTCCGGATGTGATTTATCGGAGGAGTTTCCTGAACGGGGATGAAGAGGTGACTCAATTTGCCGTAGGCCATGGGATCAAGGTATTTAATCCAAAAAAGATTGATAAATATGATATGCATATGCTTTTGCAAAATGATGCGAGGCTTGCGGAATGCTTACCGGATACCGCGTTGTTGACGATAGAAACCCTCCTATTGTTCCTCCGGAAACATCGCAAAGTCATCCTGAAACCGGCAGATCTATCGCGCGGACGCGGCATCATGGTCATTGAAGAAATCAACCCGGGAATCGTGCGGATCGCCTTGAACCAAGATCGGAAGGGCCACCTCCCGCTAATGATGGAAATCCCGACTTATTTGTTGGAAGAGTTTTTGGAAAAGGATTATTTTTTTGCAAAAAAGTACATCGTCCAGCAACATCTCGAGATGAAGAAAATAAACGGAAGCTCATGGGACATACGCGTTGTCATGCAGAAGGGCGCTGATAAAAAATGGCGGTGCCATGGGATTGAAATCCGCCTCGCCGCTCCTGACCATATCGTGACGAACATTTCAACCGGGGGCAGGGCGCTGCGCATTAATACAGCGCTCAAGCTTATGTACGGGAATAAATATAGCATCCGGAAATTCAAGAAGGAACTGCTCGATTTTTGCCAAAAGTTCTGCCGGGCCATGGATAAAGCTGAAAACGGCTTTGCCGAATTTGGCCTTGATTTATGCCTCGATGTCAACGGGAAGCTTTGGTTTATTGAGGCGAATACGAGGCCGTCCTTTAACGGCTTTAAAACACTTAGCCGAAAAAATTACTTGAAGATTTGTGAGTCGCCGTTTCGCTACGCCGCTGCATTGCAAGCTGCCGGGGGCATGAAAGGGTAGAAAAATAAAAGAGGGCGGCTGTTTTCCAGCCTCGCAGCATCTTAAAAACCTTCAAAAAGCCCTGTGCTCCGCTTTGGACACAGGGCTTGAACATGTATAGTTTTTTATCTGGAGATAGGTTTGACTGATTTTTCTTTGTACATTTCCTTGTCGGCCAACTCGATTAATTCGTCGGCTGTTGCCTGACTGCCCGGCTGATAATGGTAAAGTCCATAGCTTGCCGAAAGCTGGTAGTCATTTTGCATATCGACGTTCATCAATTCCAGTTCGACAGTAATCGAATCGAGAACGTTGCGGGCTTCCTCAAGGTTCTTTTGCATAAAGAGAATCACAAATTCATCCCCGCCAAGCCTAAAGAAAACATCGTCGGCGCTAATTTTGCCAGAGATGGCAGTACAAATCAGCTTAATCATTTCGTCGCCAACAGCATGGCCATACAAATCATTGACCATTTTCAGGTCATTAATATCTACAAAACAAAGGGTGAATGCCCGGCCTTCCGATGATGCGACAAGCTGCTCAAGAATCTCGATTCCGCATCTCCGGTTCATGATGCCAGTCAGTGCGTCCAAGGAGGCGTGTCTGTGAAGTTCTTCTTCTTTCTTTTTAAATGCCGTGATATCGGAGACGCCGATTAACATGCATGGCTCTTCCATATACTCCACCCGCTCGAAGTTGAGCACCGCCCAGCGTGAATCCTCGTACGCCATGATGAAATTTTGAACGCTTTCATTGTCTTGAAGCTGCTTCAGGACAGTCAGACGCTCCGCGGGGCTCGGAAAAATGAATGATGTGTTAAGCATGGAAATCGGTTTATCACCCGTCTGAAAATAGTCGGTAGCCTGCCTGTTCATTAAAATAATTTTATTGTCTTCAAAATTCGCTAAGATGAGCGGTGACGGATTCATGCTGAACAGCCTTCGGAAGCTTTCTTCCTTGCTCCTAAGTCGGTGTTCATGGATGAAGTTTTGTTTTTGGAAACTGTAAAAACTATAGCAGATCAATAAGGAAATCACAGCAGCGCCGGTAGCATTGAGTTGCTTTGTCAAAACTAAAAAGGAATTTTCCAAAATAATCGACAGGCCAATCACAAAGAAGCCGTGGACTGCGGCAACCATTATAAAATAGTGAAGCGGCCTGATAGGGAAGGTAGCTGCTGATGCGATCAGGACGATTAAATATGCCGCAATTGTCCCTGTTACCAATTGGCTGTTCAGGGTTGCAATCGCACCGATAAGCAAATAAACAGAAATATATGTATAATTGATGGCCCTCTTCGGCAGTTTGTCGACTCGTTTTTGCAAGTATAAAAAAATCGCCGAAACGATGAAACAAGACGTGTGGATTATAAACAAGTTGATTCTATACTCGATTCTGACCAAATCCCTTAAAAGAAAAAGGTCCACGAAGAAAAATAGTGGATAAGCTAACACCAGAAACAGGGAAACCAGTTTAAGCCGCCCAAAAACAAGCCCGTCCGCATAGCGGCGGAAATCCAGTCTCACATTCCCATCCTTTATATCAGAACCAAAAAAAGAAACAGCAAACGGTCCCATCCACATCGTTCCCTTAACCCATAATCCTCCTCCCATTCTACCACAGATAACAAAAAAACCAGCACAAACAAACAGCAAAACAACTAAAAATTTCAGTGAAGCAGGGGACGGTTCTAATGCTTCATTCGGGTGTCGAAAGAAGCAGCGGGACGGTTCCGATGCCTAACTTTCAAGTAACATTGCCGCGATATGTTAAATGGGATTTTTTAATCAAAAAATCCCCTCATCCAAAACAATGAGGGGATGTAGGAAGAAAGGTTATGGTTTCAGAACAACCTTTACAACATCGTCTTCGAAATCGTTGAACATCTGGTATGCCTTTGCCGCATCATCCAACGGCATTTTATGTGTCACGATTTCGGTCGGGTCAAACTGGCCGCTGACAATTTTGTCAAACAGAAGCGGCATGTAGTGGATGACGGGCGCTTGGCCCATTTTGAGAGTCAGGTTCCGTTCCCAAATATGGCCGAGCGGGAATGCGTTGAAAAGGGCGGCATAAATGCCTGTCAGCTGAATGGTGCCGAATTTCCTGGCTGCATTCATGGCAATCTCGATTGCGCTAATCGTTCCGCCCTGCAGATGCAGCTTCTGCCCAATCTTCTCTAATGCGGACTTTTTCCCGTCAATCCCGACGCAGTCAATCACAACCTCTGCTCCGCCATTTGTTAGCTCGCGCAGGAATTTTCCGGTATCATCATGGTCTTCGAAATTGCAGATCTCCGCTTTGTTCATCTGTTTTGCCTTCATTAAACGGTACGGGACGTGGTCAACGGCGATAACGCGCTCAGCACCTTTCATCCAGGCGAACTTTTGCGCCATTAGCCCAACCGGCCCGCAGCCGAGCACAATCACCGTATCGCCAGCTTTTACCCCGGCATTCTCGACACTCCAATAAGCTGTCGGAAGTACATCCGACAGGAAAAGCACCGCCTCATCCTCCAGCTCACATGACTCGGGAATGACAAACGGCATGAAGTTTCCGTAAGGCACCCGCAAGTACTCCGCCTGTCCACCCGGGTAATCGCCATACCTTTCCGTAAATCCTAGGAAACCGCCCGTATCGAGAAGCGGATTCGGATTCGAATTGTCGCACTGGCTCTCCATCTCATGCTGGCAAAAGAAACACTCCCCGCACGAGACGTTAAACGGAATGACAACCCGGTCACCCTTCTTCACCTTCGTCACTGCGGGGCCAACCTCTTCAACAATCCCCATCGGCTCATGCCCAATCACATAACCCGGACGCGTCGGCATCGCCCCAAGATAAATATGAAGATCAGATCCGCAAATTGCCGTCGACGTAATCCGGACAATAATATCATCATCCTTTTCAATCCGCGGAGCATCCACCTTTTTCACCTGAATATCCTTCGCCCCCTGAAACGTAACAGCCCTCATACACACCCACCTCCAAAAAAGATTCCTTTCCAACTATACCCGCAAAATTAATGGGATATGTATTTTGGCGGCAAAATGAAAGAGAGCGGCCTATTACCCGAAATTAATACGTATCTTCATTTAGCTCATACTAAAAAACAGGAGGTGATTTTCAACAAATGAAAACGTTGAAGAAAAAAGCTTTGATGATGGCTGCGGTAGCGGCAATAGTTTTAGGGACTCTTGCTGTTTCATATTTTACTGGCCCAAATGCCGAAGCGGATTCAACCTACAATGACAATCACGGAAAAGTGAAAAACGTCATTTTTCTCATACCGGACGGATTTTCCGCTTCCTACGGAACCAACTATCGCTGGTTCAAAGGAAAGAAAAGCAAGATGGACGAAATCCTTGTGGGCATGCACCGTACATACTCGGCGGATACTAAAGTGACAGATTCAGCAGCCGCAGGCACTGCGATGGCCACTGGTGTAAAAACGAATAACGGGATGATTAGCATGTCGCCGGATGGCAAGAAATTGAAATCAATCCTTGAAACGGTGGAGGAAAAAGGGAAGGCCACCGGGTTAATCGCCACAACAACGATTACCTATGCCACGCCCGCTGTATTCGCTTCCCACGTCGCTTCCCGTACGAATGAGGCGTTGATCGCGCCTCAACTGCTTGAAAACGGCGTCGATGTCCTGCTTGGCGGAGGGAAAAAATACTTCCCGGCCCAGCTCATTACCAAGGCAAAAAAAGGTGGCTACCATTATATTTCAAGCCGTGATGAACTGCTGAAGGGTGCCGCCAAATCGAATAAGTTGCTCGGCCTCTTTGCGGATGATGCCCTTGCCCCTTCACTTGACAGGGCCGAAACGAATCAGCCAACACTAGCAGAAATGACGGAAACAGCCATCAATATTTTGCAAAAGAATAAGGAAGGATTTTTCCTCATGGTCGAAGGCAGCCAAATTGACTGGGCTGGCCACGACAATGACGCAGCCTGGGCAATGAACGATGTTGCCGCGTTTGAAGAAGCACTCGTAAAGGCACTTTCTTTTGCCAAAAAAGACAGGCATACACTTGTCGTCGTTGCTGGCGACCATGATACTGGCGGCATGTCCGTCGGCGGTTACGATCTGTATGAAGCTAATGTCGAAATTCTTCGAAACGTAACCGCAACAGGCGATTACATGGTCACAAAGCTTAACGCTAGGCGGAGCAATGTGAAAGCCGTTGTGAAGAAGTATACCGGCCTTGACCTGACCGATGATGAAGTGGGAAAAGTGCGAGCCGCTTCGAAACCAGACATGGCGATAAACAAAATCGTCTCCGAACGCGCCCGCATCGGCTGGACGAGCAAGGTGCATACTGGCGTAGACATTCCGCTCTATGCATACGGCCCAGGCTCCGACCTGTTCCGCGGCTTGCACGAGAACACCGACCTGCCGGTACTGATGGCAAAAGCGACGAAAATCAAGTTTGATGGGAAATAAATCTGGATGGGAGGCACCGCCCTGGTGGGGGCGGTGTCTTTGTTAGAATGACGGGATGGATTTGATTATTTAACGGAAAAAAAGTTTGACTGAATCGTACCAACGGAAGGTGATAACGAAAGCCAAAGCCAAAAGTAAACCGACGCTCGATACCGGCTGAAATTTCGCCAAAATCATCTGAGCCTTAAGAAGCAATTTGTCGAAATAGAGCAGGAGTTTCTTCCTGTTTCCACCATTAACGGAATGTTAACCCTACTTTAACAAGAACTTAATACGTATTACTTATAATGAGTTCGTATGACAAAACAGGAGGGGATTTTCACAAAATGAAGATGTTAAAGAAAAGAATTTTGGCGGTGGCCGCAGTCGCGGCAATGGCAATTGGGACTTTTGCGGGCACCTATTTTTCAGGCACCCATGCAGAAGCCGGCTCGACTTACAATCACAATCACGGAAAAGTAAAGAACGTCATCTTCCTTATACCGGACGGGTTTTCCGCGTCCTATGCAACCAACTATCGCTGGTTTAAAGGTAAGGAAAGCCAAATGGACGAAATCCTCGTCGGCATGCATCGTACATATTCGGCGGATTCTGAAGTAACAGATTCGGCCGCAGCCGGCACTGCAATGGCTACAGGTGTAAAAACGAATAACGGAATGATTAGCACCTCCCCGGATGGGAAGGAACTGAAAACCATTCTTGAAACGGTGGAGGAAAAAGGGAAGTCGACCGGGTTGGTCGCGACCTCAACCATTACTCATGCCACACCTGCTGTTTTTGCTTCCCATGTCGCTTCCCGCGCGGATGAAGCTTCAATTGCTCCCCAGCTGCTGGAAAACGGTGTTGATGTCATTCTTGGCGGCGGGAAAAAATACTTCCCGGATTCGCTGATTGCCAATGCAAAAAAGGATGGTTACCGCTATATTTCAAGCCGTGACGAACTTAAGGGTGCCGCTAAATCGAATAAGCTAATCGGCCTGTTCGCCGATGATGCTCTTGCCCCTTCTCTGGACAGGGACGAGACGAAAGAGCCAACACTGGCAGAAATGACGGATACGGCCATCAATGTGTTGAAAAAGGATAAGGATGGATTTTTCCTCATGGTCGAAGGCAGCCAAATTGACTGGGCAGGACACGACCATGACGCAGCCTGGGCAATGAACGATATCGCAGCGTTTGAAGAAGCGCTCGCTAAGGCACTTGCTTTTGCCAAAAAAGACGGGCATACACTTGTCGTCGTTGCTGGCGATCATGATACTGGCGGCATGTCCGTCGGCGGCTACGGCGTGTATGATGCCAATGTTGAAATTCTACGCAACGTAACCGCGACAGGAGATTACATGGTTACCAAGCTTGATGCTAGCCGCAGCAACGTGAAAGCGGTCGTGAAGGAGTACACGGGGCTTGACTTGACTGACGCCGAAATCAAAACGGTTCAGACTGCTTCCAAACCGGACATGGCGATTAACGAAATCGTTTCCGAACGCGCCCGCGTCGGCTGGACAAGCACCGTCCATACCGGGGTGGACGTTCCGCTCTATGCATTCGGACCAGGCTCTGACTTGTTCCATGGCCTGCACGAGAACACAGACCTGCCGGTATTGATGGCAAAAGCGATGAAAATTAAGTTTGATGGGAAATGATTTTGGAGGGAGGCACCGCTCGTAGGGAGCGGTGTCTTTTTTGGTGTGGCTGGAATAAGTTTTTCGTTAGCGAATGGATTTGTTGGTGACTTTTTGCAAAAAAATTCGGTTGAAAGGGCACCAAGAACTACTCTTGGTTACTTTTCGCTAAGTTTTTCGTTTGAAAAGGCACCAAGACCCCGTCTTGGTTACTTTTCGCTAAGTTTTTCGTTTGAAAAGGCATCAAGAACCAATCTTGGTTACCTTTCGCATATATTTTCGTTTGAAAAGGCGCCAAGAACCCCACCCTGTTCAATCCATTTCTTTTCATTCCACCCCCATTTTTAGGTATACTTGGCTTACCGGCGGGCGATTTTCCGCCACCGGAAGCATCCGAATTCATTCTGGTTTACTACCGCAGGATGCATTCAAGTTCATTTAATGGGGTAAAGTGATGCAGGAGTGGGTTGTTGGGCTTTTTCAAAATTACCGGGAAGCAGCGGTGCTCATCAGCATCCTGCTGAATATCGGGATTAGCATCCTTGGCGTGGTGCCGAGTGTGTTTTTGACGGCGGCGAATATTGTAGTATTCGGTCCGGTAGGCGGGACGGCGATTTCTGCGATCGGCGAAGCGGCTGGTGCCGCTGTTTCGTTTTTCCTTTACCGAAAAGGGTTTAAACGCTGGGCGGAAAAGCAGCTGCCTGCTAAACGCTGGATCCAAACGTTGCTCACTGCGCGCGGGAAGGATGCCTTCCTAATGATTATTGGCCTGCGCATTTTGCCTTTTGTCCCGTCCGGCTTGGTTACATTTGCTGCAGCGATCGGCTCTGTCGGAGCTTCCACCTTTATTGCCGCAAGTACGATTGGCAAAATTCCTGCCCTCCTCATTGAGGCTTATTCCGTTTACCAGGTTACACAGTGGACGGTTCAGGGCAAACTAATCTTAATTATTTTTTCAATTATCATTATGTATCTTGGCATCAAGAATAGAAGGACGTAACTTTTGCAAAACTCTAGTCTGAGATAAGAAAAACTAGTGAATTTTTAAGAGTTTATTTGCAAAAATCCGACCAAAGCAGTGTCTTGTAAAAATACATTTCCAAAGTTCTAAGAAAACTTTTGCAAAAAAGGCGCCTTGAAAAGGAGTGCGCTGCCATAAGATAGAAGGAGGAGCATTCATGTCTGAACAATTTGAACGTGCGACGTTTGCGGGGGGCTGTTTCTGGTGCATGGTGCAGCCGTTCGATGAGCAGCCTGGCATCAAAGAGGTCGTTTCCGGCTATACGGGCGGCCATACGGAGAATCCGACGTATGAGGAAGTTTGTTCGGATACGACCGGGCATTATGAGGCGGTCCAGATTACGTTCGATCCGGCTGTTTTTCCATACAAAAAACTGCTAGAGCTATTCTGGCAGCAAATCGACCCGACCGACCCGGGCGGCCAGTTCGGTGACAGGGGTTCATCGTACCGGACGGCGATTTTTTACCATAACGAGGAGCAGCGCAGGCTTGCGGAAGAGTCGAAGCAAGCACTCGCGGAAAGCGGCCGTTTCAGCAAGCCGATCGTGACGGAAATCCTTCCGGCAAAACCGTTTTACCGCGCTGAGGAGAACCACCAGCATTATTACAAAAAGAATGCATGGCACTACAATATGTACAAGGAAGGCTCAGGACGCGCGCGTTTTATCCGTGAGAATTGGAAGAAGAAAAAGAGCGCTGAGGAGCTGCGCAGCGAGCTGACGCCGATGCAATATGAGGTCACACAGAACGATGCAACCGAGCCGCCGTTTCAGAATGAGTTTTGGGACCATGAGGAAGATGGTATTTATGTTGACATTGTTTCGGGTGAGCCGCTGTTCAGCTCGACTGATAAATACGATGCAGGCTGCGGCTGGCCGAGCTTTACACAGCCGATAAGAAGGAATGAAATCGAGGAAAAACTTGATACTTCGTTCGGAATGAGGCGGATTGAGGTCCGGTCAAAAACGGCTGACTCCCATCTGGGCCACGTGTTCGACGACGGTCCCGGACCCGACCGCGCGCGCTATTGCATCAACTCGGCGGCGCTCCGTTTTGTACCGAAGGAAAAGCTTGAAGAAGAAGGGTATGGGGAATTTTTGTCACTTTTTGAAAAGTAGGTGACCGAAGTGCAAAAGGGGAAAACACTTATATTCGCCCACCGCGGCAGCAAAGGGACACATCCCGAAAATACGCTTGAAGCGTTCCGGGAGGCGATCAGGGTCGGGGCGGACGGGATTGAGCTGGATGTCCATTTATCAAAGGATGGCGAATTGGTCATCATCCATGATGAAAAAGTCGACCGGACGACAAATGGCTCTGGCAAGGTGGGACAGATGACACTTGCAGAGCTGAAAAGCCTTGACGCGGGTTCATGGCTTTCATGGGAATTCGCTGGCGCCACCATACCGACGCTAGACGAAGTTCTTGAGTTGCTGAAGGGAACCGGCATCAAGCTTAATGTGGAAATCAAGAGCGATGTCATCCCGTATGAAGGAATCGAGAAAAAGGTCCTGGAAACGATCGGCCGGCATGGGTACTTGGAAAACACGGTCATTTCATCCTTTAATCATTACAGTGTGAAAAAAATCCGTGAGCTGAATCCAAATATGCGGACGGCCATCCTCTTTATGGAACTTTTATATCAACCGTGGAATTATGCAAAATCCGTCGGCGCATCCGCGCTTCACGTCCATCTTTCGGTTGCCTATTCGGAAATGGCCAGGGAGGCGCCGGCACATGGATTTCCTATCAGGGTTTTTACTGTGAACAAGGAAAAGGATATGCGGAATCTCTTTAGGGCTGGCGTTGATACCATTATGACCGATTATCCGGAGCTTGCGCTTGCAATCAGGGATGGAAAGAGAGAGTAAAGTTCTTAGAGGGCCTCCCCTGAGGGGGGCTCCTTTTTTTCGTTGGTTAGGTCCAGATAGCTAGTGAATATTGGTGGTTTTTCCATAGTTACTGTGTAGTAATTAGGGACTATAAAAGGGTTTTTCGTAGTGAATAAGTGTGATGAGATGACTAGAAGCATGTAGTCAACCTCAGAGGCTGGCTAGTTACGTTGGTGTTTTTTGCAAAAATAGACTAGGTAGTTGCTGGGGGCTTACTAGGTATCTCCCGATAATACTGTGCTGATTCACTAGTAAAATCCTACTAGCCGGGACATCCTCACTCTATTATTCCTATGAACAAATTACCCTAAGTGACAATTCTGAAAGTTTCCCTTAAGATGGAAGGTAAAGTGAATCTTCCATAAGTAGATGCCATTCCCTGCTTATGGTTAGCTGAACCAATCGAATCCTTAAGTTGGGGGTAAAAAGGGGGAGTTTTCCATGCAGGTAAAGGTGTTTGCCAATCTTCGCGTGATTTGCGGGGGCGTTACGGTTGAAGTGAAGCCGGATGGGAACCGGGTGATCGACGTGCTGGAAAAGATGGTCGATATGTTTCCGGCGATAGAAGAGGAAATTTTTACGGCGGAACGGACGCTGAAAGACTTTGTCCATGTGTATATTAACGGCAAGAATATCGTCCACTTGAATGACCTTGAGACAGAGGTCGATGAAACCGATCAGTTCGCGCTTTTCCCGCCGGTTGCGGGTGGCTGACCGATGACAGAAACGATCCTTGAATTCCGCGGAATCCGGCTCAGCCACCTTGAAACGTACTTCGAAGAGCTGGGCGGCATCCGGAAGACGAACGAGCTGCCCATTCGATACGAAGGCGAACAGTGGAGCGCGGAAATCCTGTCTGAAAAAGAAATATCCTTTACAAAAACCTTCAAGGTCAATGCGGTACATATCCGTTTTGTGGCGAAAACAGAAGAAGAGCTCGCCAGTCTTCTCAAAAACTACCGATACAAAACGACAAGGATCGGCGGCTGAAACTGGGTGCCGAGCATTAAATCCGGGCTGGAATTCAAAGCCTGGATTTTTTTGTCCCAAAATTTCAAAAGTGGCCAATTCCGAGAACGCTTCTTTTCGGGAGATCCCTGGATTTACATTTTGCGAATAAAGCGTTTTACGGTATGCTAGAAAAGAATTTTAAACATTACAACTAGTGAAAAAGCAGGTGTGAAAAGTGACAAAAAAAGTAATCTTGGATATCGATACAGGCATTGATGACGCACTCGCTATCCTTTATCTGTTGAAGCATCCGAATGTTGAAGTAAAAGGGCTAACGACAGGTTTCGGAAATGTCGACGTCGACCAGGCAACACTGAACACACTCCAAATCGCCGAACTCGCGGGCGCATCGCAGGTGCCGGTCTACGCCGGCGCGGCCAAACCACTTCTTAGGGAATGGACGGGCCCTGTCGTCCATGTTCACGGTGAAAATGGAATCGGCAATGTTTCCCTTCCTTTGCCAAAAGAAAAAGCCAGGGAAGAACGGGCATCCGATTTTATTGTCCGGGCAGCGAATGAAGAACCTGGTGAAATCTCACTCATCTTCGTTGGGCGCCTGACCAATCTCGCTGAAGCACTAGCAAAAGACCCGGCGCTTCCTCAAAAGGTAAAAGAAGTCGTCATCATGGGCGGCGCGGTCACGGTACCGGGGAATGTCACCCCGGTGTCCGAAGCGAATATCGCCGGCGATCCAGAAGCGGCCAGTTTTGTCTTCGAGGCAGGCTTTCCGCTAACAATGGTCGGGCTCGATGTCACGATGCAAACGCAAATGACCGCTGAAGACGTGGAATGGATGGTCAGCCAAAAGGATGATACGAACGAGGCTCTCATCGACGCAATCGCTGAAATGCTCCGTTTCAGGATCGCCGCTTATAAAAAGATGCATGGAATTAATGGCAGCCCGCTTCACGACCCACTTGCTGTTGCGGTTGCGCTGCATCCGGACATTGTTAAAACTGAACCGATGAATGTCGTGATTGAAACGAAAGGCGAGCTTTCTTCAGGTGCGACGATTGCAGACCTGCGTGGGCGGGATACGGTTATACCGAACGCAAACGTCTGTGTTGATGTCGACGCAGACCGCTTTATGGGGGGATTTTTGCAAATCATAACTGGCAAGAAAAGGGAGGTTATTTAAATGAAGAAAGTCATTCTTGATGTTGATACGGGGATTGATGATGCGATGGCGATTGCGTATGCCGCGCGCTCGAAAGACATTGATCTCGTTGGAATTACGACTTGCTTCGGAAATACCTCTTTGGATGAAGCAACACGCAATACGCTTCAACTCCTCGAATTGCTCGGCCGCGAGGATATCCCGGTTTCCCCTGGTGCCGCGACGCCGCTTTTCAGACCGCCATTGAAGCAGAAGGCGACGTTTGTCCATGGGGAGGACGCGATGGGCAACCATTCGCTCCCTTTGCCAAAAATGGAGCCTTCCGGGAAACATGCGGCTGAGTACATGGTGGAGATGATCCTGAAGCATCCGGAGGAAATCACGCTTGTCTGTGTTGGCAGCATGACAAACTTGGCGCTCGCTGTGATGAGGGAGCCTTCGATTGTTGAGAAAGTCGAACGCGTTGTCATCATGGGCGGCGCTGCTACTGTTTCAGGCAACGTTACACCGGCAGCGGAGGCGAATATTTACACGGACCCTGAAGCGGCTGAATATGTATTCCGTTCCGGGCTGCCAATCACCATGGTCGGTCTTGATGTCACGATGCAAACGTTGCTTCCGCGTGAACAGCTTGCAGTCTGGAAGGCGAAACAGACGCCGCTTGGCGATTTCATGGCTCATATTGTCGGCTTTTATATGGATTCCTATTTGAGATTTTATCCGGGCATCGGTGGTTGTGCGCTCCACGATCCGCTCGCGATTGGCGCGGTCATTAATCCCCGCTTTATCAAAACTGTGCCGATGCACATCCAGGTCGACTGCGAAGGCATCCACTCCGTCGGCAGGACCATTCCGGATTTGCGGAGCATCCCGGCAAATCCCCCGAATGTTGATGTTGCTTTGGAAGTCGATGAGGAAGGGTTTTTGGAGCACTTTTTGAGCGTGGTTGTGTGATTGACGGGAACTGGTTTTTAGGTTAGCACGCTTGACCGGCGGCTTATGCGAAGGGTTTCCGACGGAAGCTGTTGCGGTTGTTAATGTTGTACAGCGGTATAGCGTTAATATGTATAAGAGCTTTGCAGCGGAACTGCCCCACCGATTTGAGATGGGGCAGTTCTTTTTTTGTGCAAAATTGATCTCGAGTTCTCTAAGCCCGTTTTTTAAATTTTTAGCTGTTTCAGTCGTAGAGATGGGTTCTCTAAGCCCGTCCTTGAACTTTTTCGATGCTACGGTCGTAGAGGTGTGTTCTCTAAACCCGAATTCGCTTTTTTTCGATGCTACGGTCGTAGAGAGAGCCACTCTAAGCCCGAATTCCATAATTGGCAGTCGCTCGGGTCACAGAGACAAATAGGTTGATTAATTACCTTAAAGATTCGATTAATTATTGCGGGATTCGATCATATCTCGATTTTCACAAAATTGTATATTTCCCAAGAGCCACACAGCTTACACCAATTCGAGCGCATTTTTCAGAATTGCATTCGAAGATGAAAAGGCCTCCGCACAACTGTGCAGAAGCCCCCGTTATTAAATCTATTTTTCTTGCATCCTCTGCTCACGAACACTGGAATAGGCTCGGATTACGAGTATTTCGGCTCCCGAATGAAGCGCTGGAACCGTCCCCATGCTTCACTCTTAGACGAGTTGGCTGCCTGGTTCTGCGGCGGCTGGGAGGATGCCGAGTTCTCTTAGTTTTTCTTCTGGGACGACGCCGTTTTTCCAGCCGCGGACGTTGTAGTATTCGTCGAGCATGATGTCCATGCGGCTGACGGAGCCCGCGCTGTTGCCTGTTGCTGGTTCTTCAGTGAAGCGCTTCGGCAGGTAGTCGTCCTCGCGTTTGTTGAAGCCGGCGAGGTTGTTGTAGTAGCGCTCCAGGTTATAAATCCGTTCTCCAGCGAGCATGACGTCATCGGCTGTCATTGGGATGCCGGTCATGGCGCTGTACTGTTCCGCATAGTTCTCGGCGTTTTCGGAGAAGGATGAGAATTTACAAATATTCATTGAATCAGAGAAGGAGAGAAGGTCCTGGAATATTTTCAGGAGCTCGCCCTTTCCTTCAGGCTGCAGACGGTCGGTCGGTTCTGGAATGCCGGCGATTTCGGATGCAACGGTGTAGCCGCGCAGGTGGCAGGCACCGCGGTTACTCGTCGCATAGCCGAGGCCGATTCCCTGGATGCCGCGCGGGTCGTATGCTGGGATAGATTGGCCTTTGACGGACATCGACAGCTCAGGCGCTCCCCACATGGCGGATGCGCGGGCCGGCCCTTCCGCAAGGACACCCCCGAACCCTTCGCGGTGGGCGATTTTCCTTGTCATTTCAATCATCTTGTCTGCGTCGCCCCAGTCAAGCTTCTCGTCGACAATGCCTTTTTCGTATGCTTCCATTGTCACTGAGAACGCGTTGCCGAGTTCGATCGTATCGATGCCGTACTCGTTGCACGAATCGATCAAGTAGGCGATCGCTTCGGAGTTGCTCAGCCCGCTGTTTGCGCCAAGCGCCCAGGCGGACTCGAATTCGAAGCTTTCAACCCGTGTCTTATATTTGCCGTCTTTGACTTCAACCTCAATTTTGCAGGCGACAGGACAGGCGTGGCACGTATTGTTCGCCACAAGCAAATGCTCATTGACGTACTCGCCGCTATGCAGCTCAGCCTCGTCCCAGTTCGTGAATTGGGCGTTCTTCGTTGGCAAGGCGCCGACCTCGTTGATCAGGTTCGTCAGGACGTTTGTGCCGTAAACAGAGAGTCCGCCTTTGTTCGGTGCAGTCAGCCCGCCTTCAAGGATGGCTTTGACCGCTTTTTTGTTTGCTTCTTTATAATCGTCCGCCAAAGCTGGCTGCGGCATATTGCCTTTTTGCTCCGCTTTAATGACGATGGCCTTCAGTTTTTTGAAACCAGCGACAGCCGCCGTTCCTCCGCGCCCTGCGGAACGGTCATGCTCATTGATGAAGGATGAATAGCGGACAAGGTTTTCCCCAGCCTGGCCGATTGCCATGACACTCAGATCCTCCGCGCCATACCGGTCCTTCATTGCTCTAACGGTAGCCCGTGTGCTCGTGCCCCATTCGGCAGATGCATCGCGGATTTCCGCCTTGCCATCCTCGATGTAAAGATAAACAGGTCTGTCGCTTTTCCCTTTGATAATCACGTTGTCCACACCGGCCCACTTTAGGCGCGCAGCAGTCCAGCCGCCCATATGGGAGTCTGTCACAGTTCCGGTCAGCGGGGATTTCGTGACAACAGCCAGCCGTCCGCTCATTGAGGAACGGGATCCGGTGACCGGACCGGTCATAATGCAAAGAATGTTTTCCTCGGAAAGCGGTTCCACTTCAGGCCCATTGTCCAGGACGTATTTCACGCCCAGGCCGCGCCCGCCGATATACTTCCGCACGTTTTCTTCCTCAATGCCCCTGTACTCCACTGTGCCGTTAGTCAGATCAACTACTACTTCATTGTTTTTGAAGCCGCCAAGATTCATCGGATTGATGCCCCCTTACATAAAATTGGTAAGATAAAGAAAACCGGGTACCCACTCTCCCTTAAGAGCGGACAGCCAGGCTGCTATAGAGAAAAACCGGTTGTCCCGCTTCCCTTAAAGCGGACTGCCCGTTTTTCTTTTGCATAGGGAAAAGGACAGACCCCTCCCTTGGCAAAAAAACTGTACCTTAAAACTATTCTAGTTAATGGGTATAAATTCCTCCTTTTATTTTAAACAATTTTAAATCTTTTGTAAATTCATTCAGGAAGCTTTTATAATGGGAGTGTAGATACTGGACGAATTTTGGGAGGAGCGGTCGAAATGGAACGATATTCGCGGCAAATATTATTTAAGCCTATAGGGGAAGAAGGGCAAAGAAAGCTGCTGGCAAGCCGGGCGGCTATTGTCGGAATGGGGGCGCTCGGCACGGTCATTGCCAATCATCTCGTCCGCTCTGGCGTCGGCTATGTCCGGCTCATCGACCGCGACTTGGTTGAATTGTCTAATCTTCAACGCCAGACCCTATACACCGAGGAGGATGCGCGCAAAAATCTTCCGAAGGCAGTTGCCGCAGCTGACAGGCTGAGAGCGGTGAATTCAGAAATCACGATTGCCCCGGTCATTGCCGACGTCAATCTCGACAATGCCGAGGATCTTCTTGCCGGCTTTGATGTCATCGTCGACGGCACGGACAACTTTTCAATCCGTTATTTAATGAACGATATTTCAATAAAATTCAACATTCCGTGGGTTTACGGCGGGGCGGTCAGCTCGCGAGGCATGTTCGCGGTCATCATTCCCGGCAAAACGCCGTGCTACCGCTGTCTGTTTCCTGATGCCCAGGCAGGCCTCGGCGAAACATGCGACACGATTGGCGTCCTATCGCCGATTACCGAAATTATCGGTTCCTTCGAAGCAATGGAGGCCATAAAAATCCTCGTTGGTGCTGAGCACAACCCGAATCTTGAGCAAATTGACATCTGGTACAACTCGAACATGCAAATGGACATCTCGAATGGGCGCAACCCGGACTGCCCGGCCTGTGGCAAAAGAAAGTTCGATTTCCTCGATCGTTCATCGGATAAGCAGGTCGCCTTCACCGCTTTGTGCGGCCGTGACACGGTCCAGATCAATCCTCGCAAAAAGAACCCCGTTGAGCTTGAAAAGCTGGCGAATATATTGAGAGAGGCGGGCAAAGTCACCGCCGCCAACCCGTTCCTGCTTAAATTCGAGCCAGACGAGCGAATCAGCATGGTGTTTTTCAAAGACGGCCGCGTCCTCATCCACGGCACAAACGATTTAGCTGAGGCGAAGTCGTACTTTGCGAGGTATGCCGGGGCATGAGGCGAAGTAGGGATTTGTTTGCAAAATTTGTTAAGCTACTGGTGCAATCATGAAATTCGGTCGTTGAGACGGGCGTGTTTTTTGAACTCTTAGATTTCAGTCGGTTAGAGGTGTTCTCTAAGGCCGAATTTCGGAAGCTTTCACGTTTCGGTCTTAGAGGAGGGTTCTCTAATCCCAAATGCCGAAAATTTACTTGTTACGGTCGTAGTGAAAGGTTCTCTAAGCCCGAATGCCGAAAATTTTCTTGTTTCGGTCGTAGAGAAGGGTTCTCTAAGCCCATATTCCTGAAATTTTTCTGTTTCGGTCGTAGAAAAGCGTTCTCTAATCCCGAATTTCGGAGTTTGTTTAGCTTATAGTCGTTGAAAGGATTGTTGACGCCTTTTGCACCGAAAAATTAATTGAAAAGTCACCAAGCTTAGTTCTTGGTGCCCTTTCAGCCTAAGAATTTTGCGAAACGTCGCCAAGAGTGTTTTATGCTGCCTTTTCAACTGACAAAGCCGGCGAAAGGGCGCCAATCGAGTTTGTTGGAGTCTTCAGCGCATCAATTCTTCGTTATGCCGCCAACAAGAAGCCGGGAAATCGATATCGTCATTTGAAAGCTCTGCCTTATTCATGCTTCGGCGGGATGTTTTTTTTGCAAAAGGGTTAGGGTATAGGTATAAGAAGAATGAATTTCGCTGCGGCTGACATGGGGAGACACTATGCTGAAACGGAGAATTGAGTTTTTATTTGTGATTGCGCTGACGGTTTGTTTGTATATGATTGTGTATACAAACGTGCAGCCGCTTTGGAAGCTGGGGTTCGCCCTCTTGTATGCGGGGATTATTTTAGTCAGCGTTTTTTCGCTTATGCTTGAGAACCGGTCGGCGCAGCATACGCTCCTCTGGATTTATGTGCTGCTGTTCATCCCGCTTCTTGGCTACATTTTTTATTTGTATTCGGGGCAGCTGCTGCTGAAGGGCTATTTGTTCAAAACAAAGCGCCAGCTGAACCGAAACCAGTGGGAGCGGATGATGCGGTCGGAAACGACGCCGGATTTGACTTTCCTGGTCGATAACCAGGAGAATTTTGCGAATTTTGCCGGGAAGGTCGCGATGACGCCAATCAGTACCGCTTCCAGGTCGGTGATTTTGAAAAATGGCAAGGAAACGTTCGGCCAGATCAAAGACCAGCTTCGCGGGGCAAAATCGTTCATTCACATTGAATATTATATATTCCGGTCCGACCGGCTTGGCCGGGAAATTATCGATATCCTGATCGACAAGGCGGAAGCGGGCGTTGAGGTACGGTTCATCTTTGACGCGGCGGGCAGCCGCTCGCTCGTTGCGGCTGATTTGAGGGCGATGAAGGAAGCAGGCATTAAGGCGATTCCATTCTCGCCGCTTAAGTTCGGATTCTTTAACCAGAAATTCAATTTCCGCAATCACCGGAAAATTATTATTATTGATGGCAAAATTGGCTTTGTCGGCGGTCTGAATGTCGGCGTTGAATATCTTGGCGAAGACGAGGAAATCGGCTATTGGCGAGACACGCATATGATGCTGGAAGGGGAAGCGGTATACACGCTGCATACAATCTTTCTGCTCGATTGGGAGTATGTGAGCGGCGAGAAAATGCTCGATACCGACTTGCTTAAGAAGCATCCGATTGAGGATAGTGTGCTGGATGGGGCGATTCAGGTCGTGGCGAGCGGGCCAGATACACAGCAAGGGATTATGGGTGACTTTTTCTATGCAATGATGGCGGCGGCCAAGCATTCGATCTGGATTGCCACGCCGTATTTCGTTCCGGACGAGTCAATTCGGACGGCACTAAGGATTGCCGCGACAAAGGGGCTTGAAGTCCGGATTATGGTGCCGGAAATAAACGACAGCTTCCTTACTCAATATGCGACGAGGTCGTATTTTCCGGAGTTGCTTCGTTATGGTGCCGAAATTTACTCCTATCAAAAAGGCTTCCTGCACCAAAAAGTCATCATCGTAGACGGGAATTTAGCTTCAATCGGCACAGCCAACATGGACATGCGCAGCTTCCACCTGAATTTCGAGGTCAACGTCTTTCTATACGGCACAAGCTCGATCCGCGACCTCGTCGAACACTACGAACAAGACATCGAACACAGCGAAAAAATCGGCGCCGTCGACTTCTACAAAAGAGGACTCTGGAACCGCACAAAAGAATCATTCGCCCGACTATTCTCGGGAGTGCTGTGAGGCAGGGGACGGTTCCAGTGCTTCATTCGGGAGGCGAAAGAAGCAGCAGAACCGTCCCCGTGCATCCCCGTGCTTTCTTAAACATTGGGTTAGCGGTAAAATATAGTAGGAATTTGTTGCAGGAGGGATTGTAATGGATGCAATGCAGGAGCGTATTATTTCGGAGTTGCATGTGAAGCCGGTGATTGATCCGAAAGAGGAAATCAGCAACCGGATTGGATTTTTGAAGGATTATTGCAAGAAGGCTGGAGCGAGGGGGTTTGTGCTCGGGATTAGCGGCGGGCAGGATTCGACGCTCGCTGGCCGGCTTGCGCAGCTTGCGGCCGAGGAGCTTCGGGAAGAAGGTTATGAAGCCAAGTTCATCGCAATCCGTCTGCCGTACGGTTTGCAGAAGGATGAAGACGATGCGCAGCTCGCGCTTGATTTTATTAAAGCGGATGAGGAGTATACGTTTAATATCAAGGATGCTGTTGATGCGGTGAAAGCGGAGTATGAGCGGGCCGGGACAGGACAAGTGCTCGCCGACTTCCAAAAGGGAAACGTCAAGGCGCGCATGCGGATGATTGCCCAGTATGCATATGCCGGCATGAACGGGCTGCTTGTCGTCGGCACGGACCATGCGGCCGAAGCGGTAACAGGTTTCTTCACGAAGCATGGTGACGGAGCCGCCGATGTATTCCCGCTCACCGGACTGAACAAGCGCCAGGGACGGGAACTAATGAAAGAGCTTGGCGCGGTCGAACGGCTTTACTTGAAAGAGCCGACAGCTGACCTGCTCGACCACGTACCTCTGCAATCTGACGAAACAGAACTCGGTATCTCTTACGACGTCATCGATGACTACCTTGAAGGCAAACAAATTGCGGAAGAAGACGCTGCCAAAATCGCAAAGCGCTTCACCATCTCCGAACACAAACGCCACATGCCAGCCAGCATCCACAGCGAATGGTGGCAGAAATAATGAGGCAGGGGACGGTTCCAGCGCTTCATTCGGGTTCCGAATGAAGCAGCAGAACCGTCCCCTTGCTTCTTTCGAGAGGCGAATGAAGCAGTAGAACCGTCCCCGTGCTTCACCCTACTTCACAAATTGTTTTGGGAATCTTCATAATTCTGCTATATTCGGTTCTGTTTTTTGGGGCTGGGGCTTTTATAATGGAGGAAATCGGATTGTGGGGGAGGTTGGGTGTGTTGGAGGATCGGATGACGGAGTGGCGGTTTCTTGTGTATGTGATGGGGGCGGTTATGGCGCTGTTGGGAATTCATGTTTTTCATCCCCAGCTAGTAAAAATCTATGACCCGGTAAACTATGTGTCGTTTCATGCGCTCCTTGAGCTTTCAAGCATATCCATCTCCTTTTTAATTGTGCTGTATTGCTGGCGGAAGCTTGAACAAAACAAGTCGGCTAAGCTGCTCATTCTTCTATTTGCCTTTTTCACTGTGGGAATGGTGGACCTGCTTCACACGCTAAGCTTCAAAGGGATGCCGCACTTCCTGACCGAAAGCTCTGTGGCAAAAGCAACCTGTTTCTGGGTGTTTGCTCGAATGGTTGAAGCCGCCTTGATTCTGACAGTCCTGGTCATGCCGGAAATAAGGGTGAGAAAAGACTGGCGGAAGCATGTTCTTGCGGCGTCTTTTCTGCTTGTAATAGTGATTGCGGCAGTTGTCTTTACGTTTGAAAACAGCCTGCCTGTCCTGGTCGTCGAAGGGCAGGGGACGACATCCCTGAAAAACGGGCTTGAATATTTCATCAGCTTCCTGCATTTCCTGTCACTCATCGTCTGCCTGTACCGTTACTATCTTGAAAAAAGCACAACCTACTTAAATCTGGCGCTCGCCTTCACTTATTTGTTTTTATCGGAAATGATCTTCACCGTCTACCAAAGCGTAGTCGATCTCGATAACTTTTCCGGCCACATTTTCAAGGTGCTCGGCTATTATTTTATCTTAAAGGGACTTTATTTATTGCTCAAACCAGAGAAAAAGAGCAGCGCGGAATCGATTATGAAGCAAAGCCCAGGAGCTGTTTTTTCTTTTGCAAAAATGGACGGCCGCTTTATCTTTTCCTATATTGATGGGGGCTTGCTCGGCGAGATGGGTTTGAAGCCTTGCCAAATGGCCGGCACGCAAGTCGAAGACCTCCTTCCGCCGGCGGCAGGCGCGGTCATCGACCATTGCAATGACAGTTGGGAGTCCGGTGACAAACACACCTTTACAGCATTCCTGAAAGGCCGGCACCTGATCATCTCCCTCGCCCCCATTATTAAAGAGGGCATTGTCATTGAAATAGCCGGCACCGCCACAGACATATCAACCTTTATCCAAAGCGCGGCAACACCAGCAAAAACGAGGCCAATGGCGGGTGAAGCACAAGAGGAAAGAATGCTGCAAACCTTGTAAAAAAAAATGCTTTGAAAAAAGTGCCTGGCACCCTGGTGGGACAAAAAACGCCCAACCATGGTGCCAGGCACTTTGCATTCTGTATCCAGATTGTTCCGTTGACAAACGGGGCAGGCTCCTTTATCCTTGATTAGTACTTTTTGATTACATTAAAATTTAATTCTATAATCCTCATCAGCTCAAGATGAGGTAGAGGTCGCGGTTTTTATGAGTAATCCGGAAGAGGGGCAGGGATCCCTGTGAGGCCGGATGAAAGGATCAATCGCCGAAGCGCTGCAGGTCTCTGTCTGCGGCAGCTGGGACTGTATCCGAATAGGTGCAGGACTGTCATGGGAGAGCCATGATGAACTATCCGTTTTGTCTGATGCGGCAGCCACATACTCCGTATCAGGGTGTGTTTTTTTGTGCGCATTTTTTGCAAAACATTCGGAGTCGGTGCCCTCCGCTCCAATAAACATAATAATTTTTTTGATAAAACGATAGATTCTCCACACTTGAGCACCGAGAGGATACAGGAAGGGGACCACTTAGATGGAAAAGCAAGGCAAACTTGGTTTATGGATTTTAACGGCGCTTGTCGTTGGAAATATGGTTGGCTCGGGCATTTTTATGCTGCCGAGCACATTGTCGGCGGCCGCAAGCCCGGCAGGCGTGCTGCTCGCATGGTGTTTGACCGGATTCGGCGTCCTGATGACGGTCCTCGTGTTCGGCAACCTCGCCATCCGCAAGCCGGAGCTTCAGGGCGGACCGCAAATTTATGCAAAAGCACTCTTCAAGCCGGGCACACAGGCTTCGACCTTGTCAGGCTTCATGGCCACATGGGGCTATTGGATCGGGAATCTGGCTGGTAACATCGCCATCATTACGACGTTCGCAGGCTATCTTTCTACATTCTTCCCGATTCTGACAAGCCAGGCGAAATGGTTTGACATCGGCGGACTCACAATTAAGGTCGGCAACGGCTTGACGTTCATCGTCTGCACGATGCTGCTATGGGTGACCCACACGATCATTTTGCGTGGAATCGAAAACGCGGGCAGGCTCAACTTTGCCGCCACGGCTGCGAAGGTGATTGGATTCGTGCTGTTCATCATCGTTGGCCTGTTCGCTTTTAGCAAAACAAATATCCTGCCGCTGACAGCGCCAAGAGTGGATGGAAGCGGCCAGACAATCGGGCTGCTCGGACAGGTGAACTCCGCCGCCCTGACAACACTATGGGCGTTCATCGGCGTCGAATCGGCCGTTGTCTTCGCCTCCAGGGCGAAACGGGCAGTCGACGTCAAACGGGCATCCATCCTTGGATTGCTGATCGCACTCGCGATTTACATCAGTATTTCGCTCCTTGTCATGGGCATGCTCGGCCAAGATGAACTGATTGCGTCCGATAAGCCGCTGATTGATGCCATTATCAAGGTACTCGGTCCGGTCGGCGGCCAGGCGCTCGCTGTGCTTGGACTAATCAGCCTGATCGGTTCGACACTCGGCTGGGTCATGCTGAGCGCGGAAATTCCGTTCCAGGCGGCGAAACAAGGCCTGTTCCTGCCTTCGTTCCTGAAGGAAAACAAAAAGGGCATCCCGGTCCGTTCGATGATCGTCACAAACGGGCTTGGCCAACTGTTCATATTTTCGACGATTTCGAATTCGATTTCACAAGCGTTTGAATTTGTCATCATTATTGCGACACTGTCGTACTTGGTTCCGTATCTCATCGCGTCGCTGTATCAGCTGAAGCTTGTGATCACAGGAGAGACGTATCTTGGCGACAAATCGCGCTTGTCCGATGGGATTATTGCGGCGATTTCGACGATTTATTCCACCTTGGTCATTATCGGCGGAACAGCTGATCTGAAGACGTTCACCTTTGGGATGCTGCTGATTGTGAGCGGAATCTTCTTCTACGGCCCGCTTCGGAAGACAACTGCGGCAAATCTTGCTGGCAAAAAGAAACGTGCTGCTTGAAAGTAGCATAAATAGTCCCCGTGAAGTGGGACGATTTGAACAAATGTCTTCCGGACGAATGAACCCGGAATCTGGACGAATACCTGCCGAATCTGGACGAATGTCGGCCGAATTAGGACGAATGCGAAGTCCCCTTTAAGAATGAACGCCCCATCCGGACGAATGACCCACGAATCCGGACGAATGCGTACCCAATCCGGATGAATAACCACTGGATTAAGATGAATGGCAGATCCGTTTGGGATGAACACCCCCATTTGAGCACTAAATCCGAACGAAATACCGCTCGATTTTGCCAAGTGGCAGTCGGTATAAGATTAATGATTCCATTCGGACGAAATCTTATCGAATGACCGGCGAATTCGGATCGAAAACTCCCTAAATTTAGATGAACGAAAAACAGCCTGCCAAGGAATTCCTGGCAGGCTGTTTTTATGCCGAGCAAGTATTCTACTGATGAAAGGATTCTTTATACTTTGTGGCCCAGCGGCAATTTTGGTTGGAGCTGCAAACGTTGCAACAAGTTTTGCGTGCAGGGACTTTTTTACTGTTGCCGGCTCGAGGGCGTGGACCACTTTTGCCAAAAAGAAGCACTTACGAACCTGTCTTTTCTATAAAACGATTAATCTCCAACAGGCAGGGTAAAATAATGATAATTATCCTTTGACACGTGGCTGTTCCTGTAATATGATATTTAATGTTGACCAAACCAATAAGAATTAGGGGAGATTAAATGTGAAGAGGTTATCTTTGCTGTTTGCACTAATGCTGAGTCTTGTTTTCGTTGTTGCTGCGTGTGGTTCGAATGACGGTGACAATGCGAAAAACAATAAAAATAATGAAGAAACGAAGAGCGGGAATGATGTGCTCGCGAAAGTGAAGAAGGAAGGAAAGCTTGTTGTTGGGACGGAGGGGACTTATCCGCCGTTTACGTTTCATGATGACAAGGGCAAGCTGACTGGCTTTGATGTTGAGGTTGCCGAGGAGGTTGCGAAGCGTCTCGGTGTGAAGGCGCAGTTCTTGGAGACGCAGTGGGATGCGATTTTCGGCGGACTTGATGCGAAGCGTTTTGATATGATTGCGAACCAGGTTGGAATTAAACCGGAACGCGAGGAAAAGTACTTGTTCTCGATTCCTTATATCACGTCGACTGCTGTGCTGATTGCGCACAATGATAATGATAAAGTGAAGTCGTTTGATGATATGAAGGGCCTTAAGTCTGCGCAGTCGATGACAAGTAACTATGCGGATATCGCAAGGGAACACGGTGCTGAGATTGTCAGTGTCGAGGGCTTCAACCAGGCGATTGAGCTGATCAATTCGAAGCGGGCCGATGTGACGGTGAACGACAATCTGTCTTTCCTTGATTTCAAAAAGAAGCGCCCGGATGCGAAGGTGAAAATTGTCGCGACGTCTGGCAATGCTTCAAAGAGCGGTCTCATGTTCCGCAAAGACAGCGAGTCGCTTGTGAAGGAAGTAGACAAGGCGCTTGAAGAGATAATCAAGGACGGCACATACGATAAAATTTCCGAGAAATGGTTTGGCGAGAATGTACTTGAATAGTATTTTCGCCGACCCCGCCCGGATTGACCGGCTTGTTGCGATTGCAAAAAGTTCCCTCCTGCCTTTGCTGGAGGGGGCTATTTATTATACAATCCCGCTGACGCTCATTTCCTTCGTTGTCGGGCTTGTTCTGGCGATTTTGACGGCGCTTGCGCGGATTTCGAGTGTGAAAGTGCTCCAGGGAATCGCGCGCTTTTATGTGTCGGCGATCCGCGGCACGCCGCTGTTGGTTCAGTTATTCATTCTCTTTTACGGTCTGCCGACTGTCGGCATCGTGATTGACCCGTTTCCGGCAGCGGTGATCGGCTTCTCGCTCAATGTCGGCGCCTATGCATCGGAAGTCATCCGCGCTGCGATTTTGTCCATCCCAAAAGGGCAGTGGGAAGCGGGCTATTCCATTGGCATGACGTATCCGCAGCTGCTGAAAAGGATCATTTTGCCACAGGCAGCAAGGGTTTCCGTGCCGCCGCTGTCGAATACGTTCATCAGCCTTGTGAAAGACACGTCGCTAGCGGCGATGATTCTTGTGACGGAAATGTTCAGGCGCGCCCAGGAAATCGCGGCGACGAACTATGAATTCCTGCTGCTTTACACGGAAGCGGCGCTGCTTTACTGGATTATCTGCTTTGGGCTGTCACTCGGCCAAGGCAAACTGGAAGCGAAGCTGGACCGGTATGTTAAGTAACAGCATGCCGTGGATGGATTTCGAAAGTTGCCTGAGGCTTGGCGGCGTCATGTTGAGGGGGATGGAAGGATGAGTACTGTGAATGGACCGGGTGCGAATGTCCCGATGATTTCAATAAAAGGTTTAGTGAAGCGGTTCGGTGACCTTGAGGTGCTGAAGGGAATCGATTTGGATGTTGGGAAAGGGAATGTGGTCGTTGTGATTGGCCCGTCCGGTTCCGGCAAAACAACCCTCCTCCGCTGCCTCAATATTCTTGAGACGCCGACTGCGGGAAGCGTTACGATTTCTGGAAAGACGCTCGATTTCTCGCACGAGGTTCCGAAGAAGAACATTGCTTCGTTCCGGAGGCTGACCGGGATGGTGTTCCAGAGTTATAATTTGTTCCCGCATAAGACGGCGCTTGAGAATGTAATGGAAGGGCCGGTTATTGTCAAAGGCGAGAACAAGGAGCAGGCGCGGCAGAAAGCGGCGATGATTTTGCAAAAGGTTGGCCTTGCCGACAAGTTGGATTCTTATCCGCACCAGCTTTCCGGCGGACAGCAGCAGCGGGTCGGGATTGCCCGGGCGCTGGCGATGGAGCCGGAAGTAATGCTGTTTGACGAACCGACGTCCGCACTGGACCCCGAGCTTGTCGGCGAGGTGCTAAAGGTGATGAAGGATCTCGCGGCCGAAGGGATGACGATGGTCGTTGTCACCCACGAAATGCGATTCGCCCGTGAAGCGGCCAATGAGGTTATTTTCATGGACAAGGGCGTTGTCGTCGAACGCGACCATCCAGAAAATATCTTCACCAACCCGAAGCATGACCGGACACGGCAATTCTTGAATTTGATACAGGCGGAATAGACAGGAAGCGCTGGCTTGGTGGCTGGCGTTTTTTCTTGTGCAAAAAAGGTGCCGGAAATGTTTACGGAAGAAATGAAGTGACCCTCTGACAGTAGGATTTTCGCTTCCTGGGTTGGAGAGACTGGATCTCAACGACCGCAGCGGCAAAAAAGTGACTCTGCGGTCGAATAGGAGTGTTCTCAACGACCGCAGCGGCAAAAAAATGACTCTGCGGTCGAATAGGAGCGTTCTCAACGCCCGCAGCGGCAAAAAAATGACTCTGCGGTCGAATAGGGGCGTTCTCAACGACCGCAGCAGCAAAAAAGTGACTCTGCGGTCGAATAGGAGTGTTCTCAACGACCGCAGCAGCAAAAAAGTGACTCTGCGGTCGAATAGGAGCGTTCTCAACGCCCGTAGCGGCAAAAAGTTGATTCTGCGGTCGAATAGGAGTGTTCTCAACGACCGTAGCGGCAAAAAAATGATTCTGCGATCGAATAGGGGCGTTCTCAACGACCGCAGCGGCAAAAAAATGACTCTGCGGTCGAATAGGAGCGTTCTCAACGCCCGTAGCGGCAAAAAATGATTCTACGGTCGAATAGGGGCGTTCTCAACGACAGCACAAGTCGGATAAGATTTTTTGCAAAAAAAGCGCGCTGGCTTTTCGGCCGGCGCGTTCGTCTGTCTTACCTGTTATAGTTTCGCCTCTTGATTTTGGCGGTGAGATAGTGCGGTTTTTTTGAAATTGCGATGAGTGAGGTAATGAATGAGATTCCCAGTATGGTCGGGACAACCCATGCCAAATGATCGATTGGTTCCATGGTGATGACCTCCCCCTTATGATGTTATTTCCCTCTCTATTAGTCTTATACCCTCATTTTTTCAAAAGTAAACGTGGGCGGGACTTTTAATGATTTTGCAAAAGAACAAACAGTCCGTTTTTGAAATTTTTGCAAAAAATGTTACAAATATTTCTTTTATCGAAACTTTTTGTATTCTTACCCGTATACCTTACTGTAAAATAAAAGGGAAGACGACAATCGGGGGTGATGGCAAATGGAAACGATTAATGGTGTACCTATTGAAACGATTTATTTGTACAGCCTGATTATAGCCGGAGGACTGACACTGATTTACGTGCTGTTTAATGATGTGTTTTCGGCTTTGTTGGACAGTTTGGATTTTATGAACCCCGTCCTTTTATTTTCATTCATTACATTTTTGTCGGCTGGCGGGTTTATTTTTGAGAAGATGACGAGCATTTCTTCGCTGCTGATTCTTGTGATTTCCGCAGGAATCTCGGCGGTCCTTGTGACACTGCTGAATGTGTTCGTGCTTGTGCCGTTGTCGCAGGCGGAAGCGTCGCTTTCCTACAATGAGTCTGATTTGCGCGGGCGGATTGGGAAGGTGATTACGTCCATTCCTGCAGACGGATACGGCGAGGTGATGATTGACAGCATCAGCGGGCGGATTGCAAAACCTGCCGCAAGCTTCGACGGCGCTGAAATCAGTTCCGGCAAGGATGTGCTGATTGTTGATACAGCCAATGGAGTGCTTCAAGTCGCAGTAAAAGAGAAAATCGAAAACGAGTGGATCTAGGAGGAGATTAAATGATTGATATGATGTGGATTGTAGTGGGGATCGCGGTCTTTATCGTTGTAGCGCTTCTGGCTGTATTTGTCACGAAGTATAAGACGGCTGGCCCCGATGAGGCGTTGATTGTCACGGGCAGCATGCTTGGCAATAAAAATGTCCATGTAGATGAGTCAGGTAATAAAATCAAGATTATCCGCGGCGGCGGTACGTTTATTTTGCCAGTGTTCCAGCAGTCCCAGCCGCTCAGCTTATTGTCGAGCAAGCTTGAGGTAACGACTCCGGAAGTGTACACGGAGCAGGGTGTTCCGGTCATGGCGGACGGTGTCGCGATTATTAAAATCGGCGGTTCCATTTCCGAAATCGCGACCGCGGCCGAGCAGTTCCTCGGCAAAGCGAAGTCAGACCGCGAGAACGAAGCGAAGGAAGTCCTTGAAGGGCACCTCCGTTCGATCCTCGGTTCGATGACCGTTGAAGAAATTTATAAAAACCGTGACAAGTTCTCACAGGAAGTCCAGCGCGTCGCTTCCCAGGACCTTGCAAAAATGGGCCTCGTGATTGTTTCATTCACAATTAAAGATGTCCGTGACAAAAACGGATACCTCGACTCGCTTGGTAAACCGCGAATCGCCCAGGTTAAGCGCGATGCCGATATCGCAACGGCCGAGGCGGAAATGGAAACACGCGTCAAAAGGGCGGAAGCCGCGAAGGAAGCGAAGCGCGCCGAGCTTGAGCGCGCGACTGAAATCGCTGAAGCTGAAAAGGTTAATCAGCTGAAGGTCGCCGAATTCCGCGCCGAGCAGGACAGCGCGAAAGCCCGTGCCGACCAGGCATACGACCTTGAAACAGCCCGCTCAAAGCAGCAGGTAACCGAGCAGGAAATGCAAATCAAAATCATTGAGCGCCAGAAGCAAATCGAGCTTGAAGAAAAAGAAATCCAGCGCCGTGAGCGCCAATATGATTCAGAAGTCAAGAAGAAGGCAGACGCAGACCGTTACTCCGTTGAGCAAGCTGCCGCCGCTGAAAAGGCAAAGCAAATGGCTGAGGCTGAAGCAAACAAATACCGGATTGAAGCAATGGCAAAGGCAGAAGCCGAGCGCATCCGCCTCGACGGTCTTGCAAAAGCGGACGCCGTCAGGGCACAAGGTGAATCCGATGCGGAAATCATCCGCCTGAAAGGTCTTGCCGAAGCGGAAGCGAAGCAGAAGATCGCCGAAGCGTTCGAGCAGTTCGGCGAGGCAGCAGTAATGGACATGATCATGAAAATGCTTCCTGAATACGCGAAGCAGGTTGCCGCTCCACTTGCCAATATTGACAAAATTTCCATCGTCGACACTGGCGGCGGCGGTGCTGGCGGGGGCGCGAACCGCGTTACCGGCTATGCCACAAACTTGATGGCGGGCCTTCAGGAAACATTGAAGGCATCCAGCGGCATCGATTTGAAGGAACTAATCGAATCTTATGCAGGCAAGTCAAACGTACGCCAGAACGTCATCGAAACCGTCATGAAAGAGGAAAGCCAGAAGGAAACCGTGAAGTCTTAACGTGATGCAGGGGACGGTTCCAATGCTTCATTCGAGAGGCGAAATAAATTAAGAAGGAACCAACGGAGGACAAACTGCATACATTATAGAATCGAAGAGCCATTCCCGCTTTACTTTCGGGAGTGGCTTTTCTTTTTGGTGTTTTTCGTTACTGGGACAAATAAGAATTTGCCTGTACGCTGGCAGGCTTCAAGCTGACATTATTTTTAGCTGGCTTCACTTTTGGCACCGTCAAGATATATTGGTTAAACGGCAGTAATTGGATTATTTTTACCACGAGTATTGTCCCTAAAAGGACAAATGTAAATATGACTGGGAAAAGGGATGCCTTCCAAATATAACTGGGTGCTGTTGTTTGGAAACAATATAAAACAAAAGGGTGCACCAGGTAAATGGCCATTGATAATGATCCGATTTGGGTAAAGAATCGGCTTAGCCATTTTAATTTTCCTATTAGGTCTCCAATCCCGATCACAAACAATGTAATGATTGGAATGTTAATCATGTTCGTCGCCCTGTTTGACGGGATGGAGCCAACTGTTTTGTATTCCCATACGGCAGCAGCAGTGATTAGTAATACAGCGATACCTAAAATGTTTCTGTGCTTTTTGGAAAACGAAAAAATTATCTCCCAATAATTAGCTAAGAACCCGCCGAAAATGAAGAAGAAGATCCAGCTTGGCAAAAATGCGCGCTGGCTGAGAATGACACGCCAAATCCCCTCATACTGTCCGGGGGTGTAAAGCTTTAAAAAATATAGGTTTACAAGCACCGACAAGGCCAATAGAACCGGCCAGATTTTTTTACTCCTGACCCGTTGCAAAAGCGGAAACAGTAAATAAAATTGAAAAACAATCGACATAAAATAAAGATGATAGAAAAAATTGCCGAATGCAAAATTCACAAGAAATATTTTTTTACCGGATGCCAGCGGGTTTACCCCAAGGATCAAATAAGAAAACAATAAATAAAAGATACTCCAAAATAAAAAAGGCAAACCAATTTTGGTAAAACGGCTGGATATAAACCTTTTCAAATCGAAGCCCTTGAACCTTACTTGATAAAAAAGAAGAAATCCACTTATCAGAGCGAACATCGGAGTTCCGAAACGGCTGATTTGATTAATAAAAAGAGTAATTTCATTATATTTTTCGCCATGCTCGTAATAGAAGGCAGCTGAAACATGGACAAGAAGAACAAATAAGCAGCCAATGGCTCTTAAAATATGAATTTCGGAAAGATGTCTCCTATCAGTACTCATGATCTCACATCCCTGTCTGTAGTAGCGAAAGCTGTCTAAATTCCTAACTACTACATGGTAAAGGAAAGTCATTAGTAATTCCTCATTTGTAAAGGTATTTTAATAAAACTTTTTCATGGTGTAACAAAATAGCAATAATGTTACATCAGTATAATGTTTTAGCTTGGGAGAGCAAGCCGCCACTCCTCTTACCGGATTGTTCCGAGTTGGTTCTGTCTTAATTATTTCGCCTCTCGAATGAAGCAGTGGAACCGTCCCCTGCCTCACTTGAAACTCTGAAACTTGATGCTGCCTTACTGAAACTTGACGGTGGTCAATTTTTTATTGTGGGATGTGGTTTAGTATTGATGTTAGAAAGATAATGAATGGAGGAATTTATAATGAAAAAAGCAGTTTTTCAACTTGATACACTTACTTGTCCGTCATGCATTAAGAGGATTGAAACAGCGCTAAGCAAAACGGAGGGCGTCACTTCGGTAAAGGTGCTATTTAACTTAAGCAAGGTAAAGACAGAATTTAATGAAGGGCAAATCAGCGCGAGCGGGATTGAAGAAACGCTTAAGAAGTTGGGCTATCCGGTATTGTCGCAAAAGGTTTCGTAACAGGCTGTAATGAAAGATATGAATCACTTATGACAGAGAGAGAAAACCATAAATGGCTCACTCCGCGAACAGCACGGAAGCGGGCCATTTTTCATGCCATCCTGGTTGAGGGAGAGCCTCTTTACCGATCTAGGTCACGGAAACAAAACGAAAGGTTTTTATTTTGCCAAGGGGGGCTTGAAATTGAGAGCAAACTTGATTGGGGTCAATTACGGGGGCGGGGTTCTCCTTTATGATGAAGGAAAGAGAAAGGGAAGGGGTTTGAAGAATGGCGAAATATAAAAATAAGTTGACGGCGGCAGCGTTTTTGTTGATTGTGGCGGGGTTTGCGGCGGGCTGGTTTGGGTTCGCGGGGGTGAAGACGGCGGCGCTGGTGGTTGCGACGGTGCTGGCGGGGACGCCGATTTTCTTGAAGGCGGTCCAGTCGGTGCGGATGCGGGTGTTCAGCATTGATGTGCTGGTGACGATTGCGGTGGTTGGGGCGGTTTATTTGCAGGAGTTTACGGAGTCGTCGGTGGTGACGTTTCTGTTCTTGTTCGGCGATTTCCTTGAGGCGCGGACGCTGGAGAAGACGCGGTCCTCGCTCAGGAAGCTGGTTGATATGGCGCCGCAGGAAGCAACGGTGGTCCGGGATGGCGATGAGGTGACGGTGCCGGTGGAGGAGGTTGTGATCGGCGACCGGGTGATTATCCGGCCGGGCGGGAAGGTGCCGGTTGACGGGAGCATCGTGTCGGGGCAGGCGGATTTGAGTGAAGCTGCTGTGACCGGGGAAGCGGTGCCGGTTGGAAAGGCGCTTGGTGACGCGGTTTATAGCGGGACGATTGTCGACAATGGCTACATTGAGATTGTCGCGGAGAAGGTTGGAGATGACACGACTTTTGCAAAAATTATCGAGTTGGTCGAGGAGGCGCAGGAGTCGAAGTCGAAGGCCGAGAAGTTTCTTGATTCGTTTGCGGCTTATTATACGCCGGCGATCATGGTGCTGGCCGTCCTCGTGTTTATTGTGACGCGGGACTTGAAGCTGGCGATTACGTTCCTTGTCATTGCTTGTCCGGGCGCGCTCGTGATTGGGGCGCCGGTTTCAAGCGTCGCCGGGATTGGCAATGGCGCGAAGCATGGCGTCCTGATTAAGGGTGGGGAAATCATGGATACGTTATCAAAGGTTGATACGGTTGTTTTTGATAAAACGGGGACGTTGACGAAGGGGAAACCTGAAGTAACGGATGTGAAGGTTTTTGGCAAAATGAATGTGGAAGAGCTGCTGCGTTTGATTGGTACGGCTGAAACGATTTCCGAACACCACCTAGGCCGTGTGATTGTCAAGGAGGCGAAGGCACGAGATTTGGCATTGGGCGCCGAGGTTGAAAACGGTGAGGTGGTCAAGGGCCACGGCGTCCGCGCTGTTGTTGATGGGGTTGCGCTCGTGATCGGGAATCGCGCTTTGCTGGAGTTGGCGGGGGTTCCGCTTGCTGGTGAGGCCGCGGAGTATGCGGTTGAGCGTGAAAAAGCTGGCAACATGGCGGTTTTTGCAGCGGTGGACGGGGAGTTGGCGGGGATCATTTCGATTGCCGACCAGATTCGCGACGATGCTCGTGAGGCATTGGCTGAGCTGAGGAAGAATGGCGTCCGGAAAATGATTATGCTGACAGGCGATAACCGCCATACCGCTGAATTGGTTGCGGCCCAGCTCGGCATGGATGAGTTTGTCGCGGAGATGCTTCCGGAACAGAAGGCCGCCTTCGTGAAGCGGTTGAAGGACGAGGGGAGGGTCGTGGCGATGGCGGGCGATGGGATTAACGACGCGCCGGCGATTGCGACTGCCGATATCGGGCTTGCGATGGGCGAAGGCGGAACTGACATTTCGATGGAAACGGCCGGGGTCGTACTGATGGCCGACAAGCTCGGGCAGCTGTCACATGCCTACTCTTTGGCAAAAGCAACGATCCGCAACATGAAGCAAAACACGGCGTTTGCGATTGGGACGGCGGTGGTGCTGCTGATTGGCGTGTTGTACGGCTCGGTGCACCTTGCTTCCGGGATGTTCATTCACGAAGCGAGTGTCGTGCTCGTGATTTTGAACGCGATGCGGCTGATTCGGTTTGGAGCTGGTTCGCGGTTTTGGTTTCGTTTTGGCGGGAAGATAGCCGGTGGACGAGCGGGTGGAGTTGAGGCGGTTTCGCGGTAGGTTTCGTGGATAGGATTTGGATTTTGCCGCTGGAAGTGCGTTTTGCAACGGAGCGGGACTTCATTCGTTCGAATTGAAGGGAGATTCGTCGCGTATCGGGAGTCATTCGTCCGGATACGCGGGGGATTCGTCCAGGAAACGAGGAGGATTCGTCGGCAAACGAGGGGATTCGTCCAGAAACGCAGGCTATTCGTCCGGATTTCCACCTCATTCGTCCGCATCCGCTCCCTATTCAGCGAAAGCCGTTTAGGTTTAGGTGCCGGCTTCGCTTAGGCTGCAACAGCATATTCTCGCTGCCATATATATCCAACAGGGGTAAAGGGTGGACGCGGGCGAAGCGATAGGTGAAAATGAGGGAAAGAAATATGGAGAGTAAGAAATTTTGAAAGGAGGAACTGACATGGAATCGAGACAAGCTGCTAGCTGCAGCCATCTTACACATAAAGCGTGCGTTTCGCTCGTGCCGATCTTCAACCATTTGGAGGAGGCGCAAATGAACGAAATCATGGAGGTGGCGCGTTCGCTTTCGTTCAAAAAAGGGGAGCTGATTTATCAGGCGGGTGACACGTCTGATTCGCTTTACATCGTCAGCAAGGGGAAAATCAGGATTTATCGGCTGTCGGAGTCGGGCCGAGAGCAGCTTTTGCGAATCCTTTATACGGGTGAATTCACAGGCGAGCTTGCGTTGTTCAGCGAATCGGTCCACGAATCGTTTGCCGAAGCGATGGAGGAAACGCAGGTTTGCCTGATCAGGCGCCAGGATTTGCAGGCGTTTTTGCTGAAATACCCAACGATTTCATTGCGGATTCTTGGGGAATTCTCGAGCCGGCTCGCACAGTCGGAGAAGCAGAGCGCCCGGTTCGCAACCGAAAAAGTGGAGACGCGGATTGCGCTGTTCCTCGCGGAGTGTTTGGAATCGGACGGAACCTCTCAGGAAATCGTCCTGCCGATGAGCAAAAAAGACCTCGCTTCGTATCTCGGGACGACCCCCGAAACAATTTCCCGCAAACTCGGCGACCTCGAAGACGCCGGTTTGATACGGCAGAAACCGCGCCGGCAAATAGAAATCGTGGATTTGGATGGGCTGCTGCTGGTGTGAGAAGGATTTTAGTGCCTGGCACCATGGTGGGACGAAGAATGTCCCGCCATGGTGCCAGGCACTTTTGTGGAAAGTGAAAAAGGCATTCCGTAGCAGCGGAATGCCTTAGGTTTTATATAGCCGGCTTTTGTTAACGAACTGCCAGTCAAGGCGAATTGGTGCATGGTGAAGTGGAGGGGTAACTCCGCCGAAGGGGAGACGACGATAACGGGTTTTTTAAGTGAATGAACTGTCAGCCAAGGCGAATCAGTGAACAGGAAGTGGAAGCGATAACTCCGCCGCTGAGAAGACAACGATAATATGTTTCTTAGTGAATGAACTGCCAAACACGAGGAATCGGTGAGTAGACGGAAGGGGACTGGTCCTGCAAGAGAGAGGGAGGTGCTAGCAGTTTGCTAGATTTATCCGTAATATTTGTGGCGATAGCCGGACTTATTTCCGGTTTATCCGGAAATGACCCCATTTGAACTATTTCGCCTCCCGAATGAAGCGCTAGAACCGTCCCGCTGCTTATTTCGCCTCCCAAATGAAGCAGTAGAACCGTCCCCTGCCTCACTTTTAGGCAAAAAACTAAAAAAACAAAAACCCAAAACCAAAAACCAAAACTCAAAAAAGGCAAAAAAAAGTGGGCCCTGCGTCGCAGGCGCCCATATTATTAAAGGGAGGTTAATTAAGGGTAAAGCTAGATTGTTCAAACATGTGAAACTGGGTGAAACATTTGCAATTTAAGTTGCGTATTAGAGAATTCTGATTTGCCTTTTAGGTTCATTTGCTTTGTGCGCCACGGCCCCACCATGTGCATTCGGCGTATGTTCCTTTTGGCAATTCAGGATTGTATTCCTGAATTCTGAAGCTTGGTGAGTTTTTGTGCTCCCTTGCTACATCTTTATAATAGAAAATCGGAATGTAGAAGGTATGAAGAAGTTATGTGGTTTTTGTGAAGATGAAAATTGTTCAAATTTGGTTGGCGGTTAAAATGATATGATGGAAGTGTGGAAGGAGTGTACAGTTTATGGTGAAAATTTTGTTAGTCGATGATGAAAAAATGATTATAGAAGTGCTTGAGGCGTACCTCGTACGTGAAGGGTATGCGATTGAAACAGCTGATAACGGGATTGACGCGCTGAAGAAGGCGCGCACCGAAAATCCCGATTTAATCATATTGGATTTAATGCTGCCGGACATTTCCGGTGAAGAAGTGTGCAGGCTTGTGAGGAAGGAATCGGAAGTGCCGATCCTCATGCTGACGGCAAAATCTGGTGAGGACGACAAAATCAACGGAATTGTGATGGGGGCGGATGATTATGTGACCAAGCCGTTCTCGCCGCGTGAAGTTGTCGTCCGGGTCCAAGCCATTTTGCGCCGGGTAAAGAAGACCATCGATAATCCAGACAGGCTCGAATTCGAGGGCGGTCTTGCGATAGATACCGAGAAAAAAGAAGTGACGATGAATGGGGAGCTGATCAGCCTGACC
The DNA here is from genome assembly GCF_003515685.1 of Neobacillus notoginsengisoli. Classification (GTDB taxonomy): domain Bacteria; phylum Bacillota; class Bacilli; order Bacillales; family Cytobacillaceae; genus Bacillus_D; species Bacillus_D notoginsengisoli. The sequence continues at coordinate 143,777 of NZ_QWEG01000008.1, forward strand.
CCGATTGAGTACAAGCTCCTGACGAATATGGCCGAAAACCCCGGCCGCGTCTACAGCAGGATGGACCTGCTCGAGAAAATCCAGGACGAAGGCATGTTTTACGAAGGCTACGAGCGCAGCGTCGACACGCATATTAAAAATCTGCGCAAAAAAATCGAGGCCGATTCGAGGCAGCCTCAATTCGTTGTAACTGTTTTCGGTATGGGCTATAAATTCGGGGGTATGCCGCATGCTTCAAACGCTAAGGGCTAAGCTTCTTTTTTACATCCTCCTCGTTTCCATGATCGGAATCGTGCTCGTCAGCCTATTTATCCAGTGGGGGTTTGACAAGAGCTTCAACAAATACCTTGAGCTGAACCGCGAGCATAAAATCGAGCGGGTCGTCAGCCAAGTAAAGGCGAAATACAAGCAGGAAGGCATTTATAGCGATTATACCATTTTAAGTTTGATGCATGAATATGCGCTGTCTGAGCAGCTATATTTTCATATTGAAGATGAAGCAGGCCGGACGCGCTTCAACACCGTTCAGCTCCGTGATGTGATGAACCGCGTTGGGGTGATCGTTCCGGAGAGTAGGGACGAATGGCAATCCAAGTCGTATGATTTAATAGATGACGGTCACTATTTTGGCAAAATCACCGCCATTTACCCGCAGGGATTCATTAAGGAAGAGTCTACTTTTTTGCAAACAATCCAGGTGTATATTTACGGGGCGGTTGCCCTGACAGTCATCATAGCAATATTGTTTTCTATGATTTTTTCAAAAACGCTGACGTCCGGGCTGAAGAAGCTCCAGTTCGCCGCCAACGAGCTGCAAAACCACAATCTTGGGATCCGCATCCCGCTGAGAGGCCTGCCCGACGAAGTGAAGCAGCTGGCGATTTCGTTTAACAGCCTAGCCGAATCGCTTTCAAAAGAAGAAATGCTCCGCAAGCAATTCACCGGCGACCTCGCGCACGAATTAAGGACGCCGCTCGCCACACTGCGCAGCCAAATTGAAGCATTCCAGGACGGCGTGTGGGAACCGACACCGCAACGACTCGAAGCAAGCCATGCTGAATTGATGCGTCTTGTCCGCCTTGTCAACGAGCTTGAGAAACTGCTCGCCGCGGAAAACCCGCAAATTCATTTGGAGATGACCCGGCTCGAGGCAGGTGCAATTTTGTCATCGTTATGGGAAATGTTCGTCCCGGCCTTTACGCGTAAAGGCGTTAAGTTGAACCACAGCCTGCCGGATAAAGAGGAATGGTTTATCGGCGACAAGGACAAGGTCATGCAAATCCTTTCCAACGTCATCAACAACGCGCTAAAATATACGCCGGAAGGGAAAGAGGTCACCATTTCTGTCACCGGCGTGAACGAATACTCAGTCGGTTTCATCATCCGCGACCAAGGCGCCGGCATGGCCGAAGACGACATCCCGCACATCTTCGAACGCTTCTACCGCGGCGACAAATCCCGTGACCGCAAAACCGGCGGCGCCGGCATCGGCCTATCCATCGTCAAAGCGCTCATGGACGCCCACAAAGGCAGCATCCAAGTCACAAGCAAATTGAACAAAGGCACCGCGTTCACGCTTTGGTTTCCGAGGGAGGAAGAGTGACGGGCGCGTGCGGATTAAGGATGAAGTCACTCCGGAATTGGAGTGGCTTTTATGCTGTTTTCAGTATCTCCTCAGAAATCCAATCTGCCTCTAATATGATTTTGATTGAAGAGAAGGATTCCCAACGACCGCAACAGTAAAAAATAAACTCTGCGGTCGAAGAGGAGCGTTGTCAACGACCGCACCAGTAAAAAAAATAGTTCTGCGGTCGAAGAGGAGCGTTCTCAACGACTGCAACAGTAAAAAAACAGTGCTGCGGTCGAAGAGGAACGTTCTTTACTCCTGCACTCGCAAAGTAGGATTTATAACGACGAATAAATGAATCATCCCTAGTCAATTGGAACAGAACTCCAACCAATTTATTCAAAATAAGTCCATCGGTTGCTATTAAACTTCTTAAAATTCCTCTCAAGTATCCCATGCACCCACTTTCCGGACACTATCCCCCCACACCACTCATAGATCCTGCTCGTGGTGAGTTTCTCACTAGGAAAAAGCCGCTTGAATTCAAAAACGGTGCGAAGAACGGCTGACTCCACTTTTTCTTCAAAGCCGCAAACCGTACAACCGAGCTTCTTCCCCGACAGCACCACAGAAAATGCTTGGCACTTCATACAATTCATGCCAGGTTTTATGTCTTCATAACAATAACGCGGTAATTGAGTATAAGGTGATTCTAAATAGTTTTGGGCACTTTGCGCTACCAATTTATCAGCGAGGGCTTTAAGTTTGCCGTTCATTCGATAAGGCGCCGTATTTAGTTTTTGCATATGCCTGTTAATCTGGGTTGGAAAAAGAATTGGAAGATCAAGAGGAGCTTGGTATAAGTAGAAATCGGGGTTGATGAAAACGACGCGACCTTCGATGGGGAGATTGAATCCTAAGCTGGCAAACAGCTGGCGGAGCAGAGACTCGGAGCGAGTTAGCTGATTGATTGGATTTTCAACCTCAGTTTTGGAAAGGAAATAAAATTTCTTGTCCTCGTAAAAATAATCGCCTGTAAAATTCTTCACTTCAAACTGGTGAACCCTTTCCGCAATGAGTAACGAATCAATCTGGAATGTTTTATTATTAAACTTCAGCAGTAAATCATTCAGCACAAGGCACTCGCATTCTAACTTTTCCGTGTACGCATCGAACATCACCTCTCCGTCATAGCCCTTCTTCTTGTTTAAATAGTACTGCCGCTTTCCGCTGTCCAGCGCCATACGCGCATTCAACGAGCCAAGCGTGAGCAGCTCATGATCTTCAGTCCGCGGTTTAAATAGCATAAGCCACAACCTTTCTCTTTTGGCAAAATAAAAATCAAAGTCGAAATAAATAAGGAACTCCATACCTTTTTGCAAAATAAAAACCAAGGCTCGAAACGATGACTGGCAACACCTCCGTCTTTTTTGCGAAAAAACATCCCTGCCTCACCAGTATACCTCACCCCACATCCTGGCAACTTCCCCGAATCCATCCGCCACAAAACGTTCAAATCCCCAAATCACAGAGGCTATGTTTCCAGCACTCCCCAATCAGAAGAGCCCCTTTCGCAGAAAGGAGCTCTTTTACGGGGTAGGCCGATATCATCCTACTCTCGCTGAACTTTCATTTTCGTGTTCCATAATTGCTTGATGGGCGACACAGAAATCCCGAAGAGAATGAGCAGGACACCAAGCCATTGAATCATTGAGACATATTCCTTCAATATAATAATGGAAGCAATGATGGCCGTGGGAAGCTCGGCACCTCCGAGAATCGTTGCCAGTCCTGAACCGGTTTTAGGTGACCCGATCGCAAAAAAGATGACGGGGATCGCCACTCCAAGCAAGCCTAGTAAAATACCATATTTCCATAATCCTTCAGACATGGACCCATTATATAAGAATGAAGGAGAAAAGCAGATCATCAACAATAACATCGCGCCTGTCGTCATGCTTAGTCCTCTTATGAGAAATGGGGCATCCGCTTCGACTCTGCCACTGCTAAAAATAAAGAAAGAAAATGTTACCGCGGACAATAGCCCGAAAATCGTTCCCTTCAGATTAAGTGCCGCATAACTGCTGCCGACCATGCCGCTCGCCAAAAATGTACCGATTAACAGAATGGCCACTGACACAATTTTTTCTCTGCTCGGAAAACGTTTATCGGCGATGCTTTCGAATAAAATTCCAATCCAGGTAAATTGAAATAAAAGGACAATTGCAATGGACGCCGGGATCATCTTCAGGGATATTCCGTAAAAAATCCCTGTAAAACTGGAACTTGTCCCGGCAAGGATCAAGATGACAACCTTCTTTAACGGGATTCGCTTTCTGGAAAACAGCAGGTTTAAGACGAGAAGCATTGCCCAGCCAAAAAAATATTGACTGCTGATCACTTCACCCACGGTAAAGCCGTCAATATAAGCAAGCTTGATGATGGCAGCAATCAAACCGTAACTGCATGCACCTAAAAAAACAAGTAGAGAATAGTGGTACGTTTTAAGCATATGAGCAACTCCCCAGTTCGTACAATAAGCAAGACCCACCCTTTTTATCAGAAATCAAAAAGAGTGGGTGAATGGAAAAATTATTTTTTCAAGCAGTCGAGAAACATCTTCAGAAACCTTTCATGGTCTACATCTGTACAGATGTTTACATTTGGTTCTTTCTTTAGGAGACCCCTGAAATCAACGATTGTCTGCCCATAGCTTAAATCGCTTTTTGTCTCCACATCGACATAATACTTTTCTGTTTTAACAAAACTCTTATCTAAAGCGACCCCAACAGCCAGCGGGTCATGCAGCGCGCAGCCATTTATTCCATACAGGCCGGCGGAAAAATTCCTGTAAATGCCTGTACTATTTTTGACAAAGTCAAAATACTTCGTGCCTTCGAGTTCATTGATATGTTCTTCCATCAGCATGACTTTCCGCGTCACATCGAGGCTGACCAAGGTCATCTCCAATCCTGAATGAAAGACGATTTTGGCGGATTCCGGGTCAGCAAAAATATTGAATTCGGATGTCGGCAGCGTATTTCCCCTGCCCGCTGATTCAACGATACCCCCCATGATCACGACATCCTTTACCCATTCAGCCAATCGCGGCTCTTTTCGGATCGCTAAAGCGAGATTGGTGAGCGGGCCTACCATAATGAGTGTCAGTTCGCCTTTATGCTTTTTCGCTTGCTCAATGATAAAGTCAGCAGCAAAGACCTCATTTTCAGGGATCTCCATATCAATATGATCAAGCGCGCCGCCAATTCCATCTTCCCCGTGAACACGGAACTCGTGGAACGGCTCTCTTAGGAGCGGACGGGAAGCACCTTTATATACAGTAATTTTATCATTTATCCCGATTAAATTTAACATCCGATTCGTATTGATGGTTACTTGTTCTAATGGGACATTCCCGGACACTGCGGTGATACCGAGGATATCAAGCTGCTCGCTCTGTACAGCATACAAAATGGCAAGGGCGTCATCCACACCAGTATCCACGTCGATAATGACCTTTTTCATATCAATCTCTCCTTTACACGTTCTTATTTTAGAAATAGGCTGTGTTTGTTATACGTGGCTGTTGATTTCCACTTCGGGCACCGCTTTCCGCGGGGAGTCAGTGGAGCCTCCTCGGCGCCTGTGGGGTCTCCACCTTGCCTCTTCATCCCGCAGGAGTCGGTGCCCTCCGTTCCAATCACCGTAGTTAAAAACCAACATTGTCTTTAACACAGCCTAGAAATAAATCCCCGCAATGGCACCGCTCATTAAGTTGGCTAATGAACCTGCAATTAATGCTCTAAAGGCAAGCGACTGAATCACGCGCTTTTGATTAGGAGCCATCGATGACAGCGCTCCCACCAAAATGCCAATTGAGCCGAGGTTGGCAAAGCCGCATAGTGTAAACGTGATGACCGCTTGAGCCTTCTGGGAGAAATCAGCCATTTGTCCCGCATAGGAACTGAAGGCGACGAATTCATTGAAAATCAATTTTTGGCCAATCAAGTTCCCGGCCATGACCGCTTCGCTCCAGGGAATCCCGATAATAAAGGCAAGCGGGGCAAATACATAACCAAAGATCACTTCCAGGGATAGATTTTCAAGCCCGATCAGGCCGCCAATCCCGCCTAGGATACCATTCGTAAACGCAACCAAGCCGAGAATCGCTATCAGCATAATCGCAACACCCATGGCAATTTTCGCTCCGTCAAAGGCACCATCCGTAATGACTTCAAGGATGTTTCTTTTCTTGTTCCCTTCTTCACTTTCAGTTGCCAGTTTTTTAAGATCGATTTCTGTCTTCTGTTCTGTTTCAGGCATTAATATTTTTGCCATGACAAGACCAGCCGGCGCGGACATGAAACTTGCAGCGATTAAATAATCGATCGATACGCCCATCGCAGCAAGTCCAATCATGACGGCCCCGGACACGGATGCCAGTCCTCCAACCATGACCGCAAAAATTTGCGATTTTGTCATATGGGCAAGATAAGGCTTAATGACAAGCGGCGCTTCAGACATCCCGACGAAAATATTGGCGGTTGCCGACATGGACTCAGTCTTGCTGACCTTTAAAACTCTCGAAATGAATCCACCGATAATCCGGACGAAAAATTGCATAACTCCCAAATGATATAAAAGCGAAATTAACGCTGATAAAAAGATGATAATTGCTAAAACCCGGACAGCGAAAACCGAACCGGCCGGCCCCGTCTTGTCAGCAAGACTGCCAAAGACGAAAGCGAGACCAACATCGCCATAGTGGATGACTTTGTTCACACCAGCTGAAGCTGTCTGCAATGCCTCCTGGCCTGCTTTGGACTTCAGGACGATAAAGCCGAAAAGAAGCTGTAGTATAAATCCTAAACCAACAGTACGAAAGTTAATAGCCTTCCTGTTTGCCGATACTAGATAAGCAATTGAAAATATGATTGAACACCCGATTAATCCCCAGAGAATATTCAATTTCGTTCACCTCACTGATGTAGTGTATTTTTGTAGTATTTTACGAAAACCAGATATTGCTAACGCTTACATTGCTTGCGCAAATAACTGTCTGAAAAACAGTCATCCGCTTTATGATCACCCCCTTATTTAATAAATGCTTCAACTTCTTTTCCAGTCGGCATGCCTGTTTGTGCTCCCAGCTTCGTTGTTGACAGGGCTGCAACTGCATTTCCGAATCGGCAAGCCTCCATGATCGGCAGGCTGTTGCTTAAGGCCACCGCCAATCCGCCGTTAAATGAATCACCTGCTCCAGTCGTATCGACAACGTTCACCTTATATGCCGGAATCGTTGACTCTTTGCCTCCTTGATATAAAGCGACCCCTTTACTGCCTTTTGTCAGGATGACTTTCTCTTGAAGTTCTTTTTTATCCAGCCCCTTTTGCAAAAGCTGAAATTCATGCTCATTCGGAGTCAGATAATCAACCTGCTCGATAAGATCTGCCGGAAGGTCCTGAATTGGCGCTGGATTAAGAATGACAGTAACACCGTTTTCTTTTGCAATTTCAACCGCTTTTCGGACACCCTCTAATGGGATTTCCAGCTGGAGAATTAAAATATCGCTTCCCGCGATAACATCCCGCTTTGTTTCCACGAATTCTGCTGTCACATGATTATTGGCTGCAGGTACGACAATGATTCTGTTATCTTGATTGGAAACAACGATTGTAGCAGTTCCTGTCATATCTGTAACCGGTTCCACATTACTTACATCAACACCTTGTTCACTCAAGTGCTGAAGAAGGTCCCTTCCAAAGCTATCCTGACCGACACATCCAATCATTTGGACATGCGCCCCAAGCCTTGCTGCTGCAACAGCCTGGTTGGCGCCCTTCCCTCCAGGGTTTATTTGGAACTGCTTTCCCTGGAGCGTTTCACCTTGCCTGGGTACATTGTCGGCAATTGTCACTAAATCCATATTGATGCTGCCGACAATGGTTATCACTGGCTTGTCGCCCATTTAAATTAAGCCTCCTTAAGTTGATTGCCTTTCAATCAGCTGAACATCCAACCGATAAATAGTCTGCTCTACTTGCTGCTGCTTGATCATCTCAACGAGCATTTTTGCTGCTTTTTCTCCCATTTCATAAATCGGCTGCGCGATGGTGGTCAATTCCGGTGTCGTTGCTTCCGAAAGGGTAATCCCGTCAAAGCCGACAATGGCAACATCCTCCGGCACCTTCTTGCCCAGCTTGTGCACTGCTTTTATGGCGCCGATCGCGCTAATATCGTTAGCTGCGAAAATCCCGTCAATTTCAGGGTGCAATTTCAAGAGCTTGATCGTTGCGTTGATGGAAGTCTTCATATCGTAATTCCCATAAGCGATATAGCTTTCTTTAAACCATGGCTCGCCGCCTACGACTTCCCGGTATCCTTCACATCGGTCGATGGCATTGCCAACTGAATGTGGGCCTCTTATATGGGCGATTCTCTTTCTGCCTTTTTCTTTTAAAAAGCTCACAGCCATTTTCGCACCTTTTTTATTTTCCACAATGATGCTTGGCAGCCCCTTGGCAATTTCACGGTCCATGCTGACAATAGGCATTTTAAATTCTTTGACACGCTCTGCACTTAGGGTGTTCGATGAAACGATCAAACCATCAACATACTTCTGCATCATCATTTCCAGATAGCTTTGTTCTTTATCTGTATCTTCATCGGAGTTGCAAAGGATTACGGTATATCCCAGCTCGGCTAATGTGTCTTCCACAGCCCTGGCCAATTCCGGAAAGAATGGGTTCATGATATCCGGGACCATTAAGCCAATCGTTTTCGACTGTTTATTAAACAGGCTCCTCGCTACCGCATTCGGCTTGTAGTTTAAATCCTTGATCGCCTGCTGTACCTTTTTCCTCGATTCTTCACTTACATACCCTTTATCATTCAATACTCGGGAAACGGTAGCCACCGAAACGCCCGCTCGTCCCGCAACATCTTTAATTGACGCCAATCTGATCACTCCCAGGTATCAATCTGTAACCGGTTACACAGAGTTTAACTTTTTCAGTTTTAAAAGTCAATAAAAAATTTATTCACCGATTCATAGGAAATGAAACGACTTGGACAATGAATCAATCTTCTGATTAAAAGTAGCGGCATGAAGTAAGGGAGTTGCAGCTGAATGGATTTGGCCGAAATCAGTCAGTGGTTCCTGATTCCAGCCTATTTTTAAACTTTATTTTACAGTGCCGTCTTGTTTGGAAAGCTTGTTTTATCCCGTCACTTATTTGAGCAAATTGATACTCGTAATAATAATCGGCATGGCAAATACATCGATAAGGAAAGCTCCCACGATTGGGACAATGAGGAAGGCTTTCCTCGAAGGGCCAAATTGGCCGGTAATGGCTGACATATTCGCCATCGCATTCGGAGTCGCTCCCAACCCGTGTCCGGTAAATCCGGCTACCATGACGGCTGCATCATAATCTTTCCCAAGCAACCGGAATAAAACAAATACACCCAAAAGGACAATAAAAACAACTTGTGCAAAGACAATGACAAACATCGGCAAGGCCAGATCGGCCAGTTCCCATAATTTAATACTCATTAATGCCATTGACAGGAAAATTCCGAGTGTGATGTCACCTATGAGATTAATGCCGTTCATATTCACGATTTCCTCGTTTACCCGGTCAAGGATGTTTCTGACAATCACGGCAACAAACATGGCCCCCACATAGCTTGGAAGCACAAAGCCGGTTGTCTTTGAAAAAAGCTCACCCAAATAAGAACCAAAGGCCATGCAAAAAGTAATGATGAGGACTTGGACCATAAAGTTTTGCGAGTTGACTTCACTGGAAGAAGGAATACCATTTTCATTTTCATCCGCAATTTCCTCTTTAACCTCTATTTCATTAGGCTTCAATTTATATTTGGTGATTAAGTATTTTACTGTCGGGCCTCCAACCAGCCCGCCGGCAATCAGGCCGAACGTTGAGGCAGCAAGTCCAACCGATAATGCTGAGTCGACGCCTAATTCCTCGAGTGTTCCCCCAAAGGCAGTCGCTGCTCCATGGCCGCCTTCCATCGAGACAGCTCCCATCATCACACCAAGTAAAGGCTCCAAACCAAGGACTGTGGCGAGTGATATCCCGATCACACTCTGGGCAAGCGCTAAAAACCCGCAAGCAAGCCAGTAAATAATTAGTAACTTCCCGCCCAGCCTGACGAGCTGAAAGCTTGCTCCCAAACCTACTGTTGTAAAAAATGCCAGCATGAACAGGCTTTGAAGTGAGGTATCCAAGGTAATGTCCAACATTCCCGTCTGTCTAGAAATGGTAACAAGGATGGCGAATAACAATCCGCCGACAACAGGTGCCGGAATGCAGAATCGTTTTAAAATAGTAAGATTTTTAATGAGCCAGCCGCCGGCTAAAAGCAATGCTACAGCTAAAAACAAAGTTGTGATTTGATCAAGTTCCCAATTCATCTTCTACCCCCAAATTCTATTTTTTTGAATGAAAGTGGATAAGTGCCTCGTTTAGTAAATGGGCCGCCACTGTAACTGTTTTATTATTTTCATCTAAGGAGGGGTTCACTTCGGAAATATCGAAAGAAAGGATTTTCCCGCTAGACACAATATGCCTGATCAAGGCACGGACCACTTTCGGTTCAAGCCCAAATGGAGATGGCGCGCTGACACCTGGTGCATAGGCCGAATTGATTGCATCTGTACATAGCGTGAGAATTGCATAATCATGCCGGCTCATAAACTCGTCAAGCTGCTGCTTCACTGTTTCAAGCCGAGGCATCGATAAATCTTCTTCCAAAATGTAGTCAACTTGATGTTTTTTTGCTTCCACAAACAGTGCCCTTGTGTTGCCCTGCTGTTGAATCCCGGCAACAAAATAGCCGCAATTCCGGTCATGATCTAAAATTTGTTTAAACATCGTGCCCGAGGAAGTTTCTTCTTCATAAGGCCTCATGTCAAAATGAGCGTCGATATTGATAATTCCTAGGCTGGCTTCTGGGCCGATATGCTGCCGGGCACCAATGTAATGCCCATATAAGGTCTCATGTCCACCGCCAAGAATGATTGGAAATGCTCCTTTTTCCAATAACAGAGTGACGGCGTTTCCCAATTCCTGCTGGGCATCCTCCATTTGTGTGCTTTCACATTTTACATCCCCTGCATCTAATACCTCAGTTTCAGCCGGCAGATGCCAGGGCAATTTAGCTAACGCCAGCCTAATATGATCGGGGGCCTCTGCAGCACCGATTCTGCCTTTATTTCTTTTCACCCCTTCATCACATTTAAAGCCGATGATACTCATAACCTTTGTTGCGTTTACATTCGTTACCAGATCGGAAGGCTTAGTCAACTTGATTTGTTGATGGTAACGAAAGCTTAACAGATCAGTTTGGGAGTCAGTTCTTCCTTGCCAATGATTGAATGATGGATTAATTAACATGGCTCCTCCTTATAATTTGCTTTTAAAAAATTATAATTTCGTTAATATATAATAGCCAATACCTATATTTGATAAATCAATAGCTTAAAGCTATAAATAAGGAGAAATTGACTATGGATTTACGTAAGCTTCACTATTTTATCACCGTTGCTCAAGAAAAAAACTATTCAAGAGCTGCGAAAATATTGCACATCTCTCAGCCTTCTCTCAGCAATGCAATTATCAAACTTGAGGAGGAAACAGGGTGCCAACTGCTGGAGCGGAATACCCGCGGGCTTGAGCTCACAGAAACAGGAAGCATATTTTATATGCGGTCAGTGGAGCTGCTGACCAAATTCAACAATATGCTTAAAGAACTTGAAGAAATGAAACAAATTGGCAGCGGCACCATCTCGGTCGGAATGATCGAGTCAGCTAAATTCTGGTTCCCTAAGGTAATAAATCGCTTTAAAGCGGACTACGCCAATGTCCATTTCCGTTTTAATGAAATCCTTGGCCAAGAAAAAGTAATCGAGTCACTTAAGCAATTTGACGTTCATTTCACGATAACCAATCAGCCAATTAAAAATGAACAGATTATACTGACCCCCATTTACAACGAAAAGCTCGTTCTCGTGACCCGTGCAGACGATAAATTAGCCCTGAGAAACTCGATCACTCTCCATGACCTTCAAGAAAAAGAACTGATTATCAGTGCAGCCGGCTTCCAGACAAGAAAAGATGTCTTAACCGCTTTTAAAAAGGAAAATGCCACTCCGAATATTTTTTATGAAATCGAGCGGTTTGAAACAGCATGCAGTCTGGTGGAACAAGGACTGGGTATCACTATTATTCCTGAAAGCTATGTGAAATACTCAGCGAACCCTTCTCTTAAAGCCCATTCAATTGAGTCAGAGCACCTAGAGCGAACCGTCTATTTGGCTTACTTGAAAGGCCGTTATCTATCTCCTGCCGTCCATCGGTTATTTGAAGAAATAAAGATTTTTTTCAAAAATAACCAAGTAGGATGAACATTTTGATTTCCGCTTAGCATTTTTGATCAAACCCGGTTTATCCCCATCCTAAGCCTGTTTTTATCCACAAACCCACAGCTATATGCACTTATCCACAGAATATTTCCACAAAACAGAAAACCACTCTGGCGATCCAGAGTGGTATCCACAAAAGAGCTATACTTAATGCTTAATTATCCACAAGAGATTTTTTTTGCAAGGAAGATTTTCTGTCACTGACGACAGTGGTTTTCGTTACCCGCTCCTTTTTCACCGGCACCAGCACTTCCGAGCGGACTGCCTTCAGGAAGGATGTGCCCATCAGAATAATCACGATGGCAAAGGGGAGGGCGGCGATGATGAGCATATTTTGCAAGCCTTGCGTTCCTCCAAAGTAAACAACAGCAGCCGCCATGGCCGACTGGATGAGCCCCCAGGCGATTTTGACGGAGTTGCTCGGGTTGAGAAGTCCATCTGTGCTCAGCATACCAAGGACAAAGGTCGCGGAGTCCGCGGATGTGATAAAGAAAATCGCGATCACGAACACGGTCAAGAATGACATAAATGTTCCAAGCGGGTACTCGGCCAGCACGCCAAACGTTGACGTTTCAAGGGAAAACTCGGAAATTGCCGCGATCCCTAACTGCTCGAGACGCAACGCGGAGACCCCAAAGACAGCGAAAAAGATGAAGCAGACGAGCGATGGCAAAAACAACACGCCGAATAAAAACTCCTTCACCGTCCGGCCTTTTGAAATCCGTGCGATAAAAATGCCAACGAAAGGCGCCCAGGAAATCCACCAGGCCCAATAGAAAATCGTCCAGCCGTTAATCCAGTTTCGCCCTTCTTTATCGAGCGGGGCAAGGCGCAGGCTCATTTCAAAAAAGTCCGAGATATAGCTGCCTAAAGTATTTGTAAACATGTTTAAGATGTACATGGTCGGGCCGGCAAAAAAGAGCAGACCGACGAGAACCGCGGCCAAACCCATATTGATGTTGCTCAATAACTTAATGCCCTTGCCGATTCCGGACCACGCGGACCAGATGAACAGGAAGGTGGAAACGGCAAGTACAATCAGCTGGATACTGAAGGCGTTTGGCGTTCCGATTAGAAAATGCAGGCCGCCCGTGATTTGCGCTGACCCGAAACCGAGCGTCGCCGCAACACCAATGACGGTTGCAAAAACCGCTAGGACATCAATCCATTTACCGAGCGGACCCCGCATCCGCTCCTCGCCGAACAGTGGAACGAGTGTCGCGCTGATGAGCCCTGGTGCGCCGCGATTGAATTTGAAATAGGCGAGAACGAGTCCGACGATGCCATAGACGGCCCACGCATGGACGCCCCAGTGGAAAAACGAGTATTTCAACGCATCCTTGACAGCTTCAGCAGACCCTTCTTTTGCCAGAGGGCTGCTCATGAAGGCATGCGAAATGGGCTCGGCCGTCGTCCAAAAGACCAAGCCCATTCCCATCCCGGCGCTGAACAGCATCGCGAACCAGGAAGACCGGCTGAACTCCGGGACATCATCCGGCTTTCCAAGCTTGACATCGCCGAAACGGGAGAACATCAAGTAAATGCAAAAAACGAGGATGGCCAGGACGAGAAGCAAATAAAACCACCCAAAATCCTTATAAATATGTGCAGTTAACTGCGAAGTAATCGAACTTAAATTTCGGGGCGCGAGAACTCCCCAGATGACGACAATTAACGAAATACCTAAAGCATACCAAAAAACTTCTGTTGCTTTCCTCATGATTCGCTCCTTCAAGTTTGTAGGGGTTACTAAACGTTACAAGTACCCAATGGGAAAAGGAGCTAAACCTGTTTTGCAAAAAAGATAGGAAATTGGAGGGCTTTTCAATCGTGGATGCAGTGGGAAAGTCTGCGTGATTTATTAAACATAGCAAAAAAACCCCACTCGGTAAGCGGGGCGGGGAACAGGCAAGAAATCAACTTATATACTATATCTCTTCCAAACTTCCAAAAACTCTCCGGCTGCCTCGTTGGGCTCATCCAGCACATCTCGTGTCGGACCGGCTTGTTTGATTTCGCCGCCGGCCATGATGGCGAGGCGGGAGGTAAGGAATTTGATTTCGGCGAGATCGTGGCTGATGAACATGGCGGTCGTGCCAGCGTCTGCAAAAATACCCCTGAAATCCTCCATCAGTTTGATTTTCGTCGGGAAGTCGAGAGCTGAGAACGGCTCGTCCAAAAAGAGGATTTCAGGTTCAATGATCATCGCTCTTGCAAGCGAGACGCGCTGGGCTTCGCCGCCGGAAAGGAAGCGAGCGTTTTTTCGGGCAAGGTGGCTAATTTGGAACCGGTCCATCCACATTTCGACCCGTCGCCAAATTTCAGCGCGTGGCACTTTGCGTAGTTTCAGTCCGACCGCGATGTTTTGCATGACAAGTGTATCGAGCAGAAGCGGCTGCTGGAGGGCGATCGAAAACTTCCTTCTCAGTTCGAGCGGTGCGCCGCCGTTCGGAACGGCAGCGCCCCGGTAGGAAATCGTCCCATCCGCAGGCGATTCCAGAAAGGACGCGATTTTGAGAAACGTACTTTTTCCGGCGCCGTTGGGTCCCATCAAACCGAGAAACTCGCCCTCGAAGATTGAAAACTCGGGGATATCCAACACTTTTCTTTTGCCAAAATAATGCTTGATAGTGTGAAAGTGCAAGTACGGGTTCATAGCGGTCGCTTCCTTTGCTGAAGGGTGGTAAGGAAAAATGTGATCATGAATGCCAGGGTCATCAGAATGAATGATAGGGCGATGGCGACGTCGAAGTTGCCTTTCGAGACTTCCATGACGATTGTTGTGGTCAAGATGCGCGTGTCACCTTTGATATTGCCGCCGACCATCATCGCGGCGCCAACTTCAGCGATGACGCGGCCAAAGCCTGCCATTACCGCGGCGAGGATGGCGATTTTCGCTTCTTTCAGCAGGAGCCAAAGCGATTGCATCTTTGTCGCGCCGAGTGCTTTGATTTGCAAAAAAAGTTTCGGGTCAAGCCCTTGGAACGCCGATGCTGTCAGGCCGGTAACGATTGGCAGTGAGACAAGGATTTGCGCAAGGACGATCGCGGTCGGCGAATAGAGGAGTGACAAGTCGCCGAGCGGTCCGGAGCGCCAGAGCATGATGGTAATGGTGAGGCCGGCAACAACAGGTGGAAGACCCATGCCGATGTTGACGAATACCATTAAGAGGCTTCTGCCCGGGAAACGGGTCAGGCCGACGAGCATCCCGAACGGAATCCCGATCAGCGTGCTGATGAGAATCGACAGGAAACACACCTGGAGCGTCAGCAAGGTAATCTCAAGGATTTCCCTGTCGCCAGACAAAATCATCTCTATCGCTTTTTGAAATCCATCTATGATCAAATCCATCGCAGCCAGGCCTTTCTGTATGTACTAAGTGAGTTTTTGCAAAAGGAAAATCGGTGAAACGGGTTGGATTGTCCGGCCAGTCGACCGGACCGGCGTGATTCGTCCGGATCAAGCGTTGATTCGTCCAGAACGGACGGTGATTCGTCCGAATCAGGCGGACATTCGTCCGGGCCGGCATGATTCGTCTAGAACGGGCGGTGTTTCGTCCAGATAAGCTACTCATTCGTCCCAATCAGGGACTCATTCGGCCGCTCCAGCAATTCAAACAGCCGAGCCACCAGGCATCCCGCCAACTATTCTGATTGTCTATTATAATTAAACTATACCACGTGAAAGGAATAAATAGGGATGCCCCCGTCCTTGGCGAAAACGGGGGCACATGTAAGGGAACTCTATAGTAGCAGGATAAGGGAGTCCTGTTTACTAATTTCATAACGTGTGAGTCAAGGGACTATACGCACAAAATTACTCGGTATATTTAAAGAACAGCGATTGCCCGTATTCTTTTTTGCCGAATTCTTCGATCGTGTTTTGGGTGTCGTCTGCAATCATGAATTCAACGAATTGTTTCGCGCCTTCAGAGTTGATTTTGTCATTCTTGTCAGGGTTCACCTGCATGACGTGATATACGTTTTGCAAGTCTTTGTCGCCTTCAACGATGATCACAACATCCTTCAGGTTCTTTTCCTGCGCAAGGTAAGTCGCGCGGTCGGTCAGGGTATAGCCTTGTTTTTCAGATGCGATCTGCAAAGTTGGGCCCATGCCCTGTCCGGTGGAGACATAGTTGTCGCCAGCAGGCGTGATGCTTTGCTTCTCCCAAATGCCAAGCTCTTTCTTGTGTGTTCCGGAGTCATCGCCGCGGGTAACAAAGATTGCTTTCGAATCGAATAGCTTCTTGAATGCTTCACCAGTTGGCAGGCCTTTTACGCCGGCAGGGTCGCTGGACGGGCCAACCACGATGAAGTCATTGTACATTACGCGCTTGTAGTTTGTTACATCACCAGAATCAACTAGCTCTTGTTCAGAAGCAGGAGCGTGTGTCAGAAGAACATCGGCTTCGCCTTTTTTGCCCATTTCAAGTGCCTGGCCAGTACCAACAGCGATTGTTTTCACCTTGGCATTATATTTTTCTTCAAATATTGGAAGCAGCTCGTCAAGCAGCCCGCTGTCCTGGGTGCTTGTTGTCGTTGCAAGGATAAGTTCCTTTGGCGGGGCGGCCGGTTTTTCCTTTTGTGGAGTTTTGCTGACAGTCGTCGATCCTGACGAACAGGCGGCCAAAAGGAGAAGCATCGCAATTATAAATACGGATAAAAAGCGTTTTTTAAACATTAGTAGATTCCTCCGGTTGGGTGATTTCGTAAATCATTGTGCCGAGTTCACTGATGTCATATCCTTCAAGGTCTGAGAGGCTTTGTTTAAATTCTTCTGATTGCAAAAAGGAAGCCAGTTTCCCGAGCATTTCCCGGTTGTCATCCGTCCATCTGAAAACAAGGTCGAATTGCTCTTTTGCCACCGGGATAAAGTCAAGTCCGAGATGGCTTGCTGCCGACCGGATGCCGAACGCGACATCGGCGCTGCCTCTGCTAATATGCGAGGCTGTTGAAAGATGGGTCCATTCCTCGTTTTCGTAGCCGTTGATATCCGCCGGGCTGATTCCGCCGGCAAGCAGCTTTGAATCAAGCAGGAAGCGGGTGCCGGAGCCTTTTTGCCGGTTGATGAAACGGATATCCTTGCGGGCAAGGTCTTCAAAGCCGCGGATGCCTTTCGGATTTCCTTTTGCCACAATAAAGCCTTGTTCCCGGGAAGCGAGCCGCATGACGCTGATCGTTTCATAAACGAAAAGCTGGTTGATGAACGGCAGGTTATACTCTTGGGAGGCCGGATCCAGAAGGTGCATCGCGGCGATATCTGCCTGGTTCCGATACAGCATCATTAGTCCTTCAAGGCTGCCGATATATGTAGGCTGAATTTGCATGCCGAGAGTCGCAGACGTTTCTTTGACGAGATGCTCGACAAGAAAATCGTGGCTTCCGGCAAGGCGCGCATGAATTTGCTTTGGTTCCGCCGCCTGAGTGCCTTGTGCTGCCGGCTTTCGCGCCGGAGCGATCATGCTTTCCTTATAGCGCTCAATTTCCTCATGCTCAATGCGCATTTTATTGCCAACCTTGAACGCCTGAAGTTCGCCGCGCTTAATGAGCTCATACACAGTGTGCTTCGAAATCTGAAAGATCTTGGCAACTTCATCCGGCGTATACGCTTTCAATTCCACAAATGAAGCCTCCTCCGATAAAAAATAAAGTCATATATGATAGTTTCATAATAATCCAAATTAGCAACAAGTGGAAGTGGGAAATGTGACAAATCGTTAAACTTTGTCAAGTTTCGTTAAGTTTCATTAAGTTTCGTTTGGTTGAGTGAGGCAGGGGACGGTTCCGGTGCTTCATTCGCCTCTCGAAAGAAACAGTTCACAGCTCTGGAATTTACTTATATGAGTGTTTTTTTATAGGTAACAATGAGTAATTTTGCTAGAGAAGGAACGGAGGGTCAAAGGGGTGGGTCGAGTGTTCACACAATCTTCAAGAACGTCACTGATTGTTCAACGAATCACAGATGAGTTTTACTGTACTATTAAGATAGGTTGAAATTTATGTAAAAGGACGGGATATTGATGGCGAAGCTTCTTTATGTGACGGCTACACCGAAGCCGGATAGTAAATTTTCAAAAGGGATGCAGCTAGGCGAGGCGTTTATCGAGGCGTTCAAGCAGGAGCAGCCCGATGTGGAAATTACACATATGCACCTTTATGATATGGATATTCCAACAATTGATATGGATATGCTTTATGCGCGAGCCAAACTGAGTTTTATGGGCAAAACGATGGACGAATTAAGCGAAGAAGAGCGGACTCAGATTAAGGCGATGCACGCATTGGCTGACCGCTTTATCGACAATGACTACTATGTATTCGTGTCACCAATCTGGAATCTCGGCTCACCGGCAATTTTGAAATCGTTCATGGACAATCTTTTTATCGCCGGCAAAACGTTTGATCCGGACCCAGGGAACCGCAGGGGGCTTTTGACAGGAAGAAAAGCGATCCACCTGCAGACACGCGGCGGGATTTATTCTGAAGGTCCGCTGAAGGATTTCAACTTTGGTGATCAATACTTGACAACAGCGCTTGGCTTCCTCGGCATGGAAGTGCTGGATACGGTTTATGCGGAAGGCGTCGATCATTTCCCGAAAGAAGTTCCGGCCATCATGGCGGCAGCGAAGGAAAAGGCAGCGGCCGCAGCCCACGAAATGGCGAGAGGAAAAGTGGCAGTAGAATAATAACGTATGGCGAAGAAGCAGGAGAATTCATTTCCTGCTTTTTTCCATTTGAGTTGGAAAAGACTTTTTTGCAAGGGCAAAAGGGATAGGCGTATTTCCTGGGAAATTTGTCGCATTACGGCAAATTAAATGTCGTGCACCTCCTTTTAAAAAAACTGAAACGGATTCGGCCCTCTCATCGACTATTGTGATGTAACAAACAAAATTTTAATGGGGGTTATCAAAATGACAGTAGGGTTTCGGATTTCAAAAGGTTTGATTGTGTGGGGAGCGGTTCTGGCTCTGGCAATTTCAATGTTCTTTGCGCCGTTCACGAAAAAGGCCGAAGCATCCGTTTCATGGGGGCAAGAGGTAACGGAAGTGGCAAAGCGTTATATGGGCACGCCATATAAATGGGGCGGCACAACAGCGAAAGGCTTCGATGCTTCAGGTTACACTCAGTTCGTTTACAAAAAGTCCGCTGCAAAAATTAGCCTGCCGCGCATATCCAAGGATCAGTACAAAGTAGGGGAATCAGTCGCGAAGAAAGACCTTAAAGAAGGCGACCTTGTATTCTTTAAGACGAACGGAAAAGACGTATCATTCGTGGGCATTTATCTTGGCAAAAACAAATTCATCGCCGTTACAACTTCAAAAGGTGTCTCTGTCCAGTCAATGGATACAAAGTATTGGAAAGACAGTTACGTTGGGGCGAAAAGAGTATTGAAGCAGTAAATAGTGCGGAAAGCGAAAAGGACTGGGTCTTGCCAGTCCTTTTTGTTCTTTATTAAGAATTAATCCCGCCCTCAAAGGCAATCACAGCTAACGAAGCAAACCCCGCCACACAGACCATTCTTTTGCAAAAAAAACACCCGCCCGAGCCCGGACAGGTGCTTTATAATGTCGCAGCGTTCTCTTAAAACTGCCCCGTATACTGAAAGAACAGAACAAGCACACCCAAAATCCATATATAAATGGCGAAAGGTTTTAAGGAATGGTTGCGCAAATAGCCGATCATCCATTTCACCGCAATATAGCCGAAAATGGCGGCGGAGATGATGCCGACGGCGAGCGCTGAAAGTGAAATTCTCTCACCGCCAGCGTCCATCAAGTCAAACGATTGGAGGACAACGGCTCCGACGATTGCCGGTGTTGATAAAAGAAACGAAAAGTAAGCAGCTGTCTCGCGGTCAAGCTTCCTCCAAAGTGCAGCAACGATTGTGAAGCCGGAGCGGGAAATAGCCGGCATGATGGCAGCCGCCTGGAAAAGCCCGATGATGAATGAATCCTTATATGAAATGTCGTCCATTTTCTTGTGGCCGTTTTTTATCGTATCTGCCATCCATAAAAACAAGCCGGTGATGAGGAATTCCCAGCCAATCGTGGAGCCGGTCCTCGAAATTTCATCAATATAATCCTTCAGCAAAAGGCCGACCACAACCGCGGGAATTGTCCCGACGACGAGAAGCCAAGTGAGCCTGCCAAACGGATTCCTGAGAATTTTAAGAAACTCATGCCTGTAAAAAACGAACACCGCTACCAAAGTCCCGACATGAAGCATCGTATCAAGCAGCAGCCCGGCTTCCTGCAGGCCGAATAAATTCCGTCCGAGATACAAGTGGCCCGTTGAGCTGATTGGCAAAAATTCAGTCAATCCTTGAATCAGTCCGAGTATGAACGCTTCAATTTTCGTTAACATCGCGTACCTCCAAAATGAGTTCAAAAGTGTAAATAGTTGGCTCGTGCGTCGAGTCAAAGCGGCTGGCGAGCCGGTTAGCGGCAACCCAATCGGCTTTGCCAAATGTATTCGGCAAGCGGTACTCCTCCTCATAGGCAACCCGGTCAGGTCCTAGCCCAGTGGGCAATTTCACCATGTAGCAAGCAACCCGCCACCCGAAGCCAGTTCCTAATATGTATGCAGATTCCCTAAACAATAGAAATGAGTGAAAAACTCCCTTGGGGGTACCATATACATGAATTTCCAACAGCCGCAATTTCATTGTAGTTTCCAGGTTTCCTACGCGTCAAGAATGAATATGACGGATGAAAGAGAAGCTTGATGCAAGCGGTGTAGGTGAACGGCCTAGGACGGGAGGGGTGGCCCGTCTGCCCAGCCAATTTTCCCCATCTGAAGGCTTCAAGTTGAGATTTCATGTAAAAAAAAATATAATGGACTATTGTAATGAAAGATGAAATTGGCAAAACACCCCCTTTCTGTAAAAAGGGTTTCTGAAAAACGTTCATTTTAAACATTGGCAATTATTCGTATTCAAAAGCTGTGGTACACTTTTAAAAATTATTGAAGCAGTCGGACCAGCTGAGATGAGGCACTGGAACCGTCCCGCTGCTTCATTCGGTAACCGAAAGAAGCACTGGAACCGTCCCTGTGCTTCACTGGGTAAAGGAGTAGTTTATTGAGGATGAAGAATCAATCGAATATTGATTATAATCTTGTTTTTATTTTGTTGTTGTTGTTTTTTGCGAGTTGTATTTCGATTTATAGTGCGCAGAGTTCTGGGCAGTATGTAGGGAATTTTTTGTTGAAGCAGGTTCTTTGGTATGGGGTGGGCTGCGGGATTATTGCGGGGGTTATTACGCTTGATTCAGACCAGTTGAAAAAGATTACTTGGTATGCGTATGGGTTGGGGCTGGTTTTGCTCGTGCTCGTCGTTGTCTTGCCGGAATCGATCGCCCCGCGCATCAACGGCGCGAAGTCATGGTTCAAAGTCCCTGGAATGGGCTCGCTTCAGCCATCTGAATTCGTTAAGGTCTTTGTCATCCTAGCACTCTCGAGAGTAACTTGGTCTCACCATGAAAAATACCCGGTCAAGTCAACCGGAACCGACTTTATCCTTTTGGCAAAATTGGGCGCCACAACTTTTGTGCCTTTTATCATCATCATGCAGCAGCCCGATTTGGGGACGTCACTCGTCCTGCTGGCTATTCTAACCGGGACGGTATTTATCGCCGGCATCACGTGGAAGCTGCTTGTCCCGATTTTCGCAGGCGGTGCTTCCATAGCCGCGAGTATTCTATACTTGGTCATTTGGAAGCCCGAATGGCTTGAAAAGTATTTGGGTTTTCATCAATATCAATTTAGCCGGGTGTACTCGTGGATCGACCCGTATACATACCAAAGCTCAATTGGGTTCCAGCTGACACGTTCGCTGCTAGCGATCGGCTCTGGCCAGACAAAGGGGAAAGGATTCGGCCAGCTGCAGGTCTACTTGCCTGAAAGCCATACTGACTTTATCTTTGCTGTCGTCGGCGAGCAATTCGGCTTCATCGGCGCAAGCATCCTGATTTCGATTTTCTTTTTGCTCATCTATCACCTGACAAAGGTAGGAATGGAAACAAAAAATAACTACTATACGTATCTTTGCGTTGGCGTCATCTCGATGATTACTTTCCATGTTTTTCAAAACATCGGCATGACGATCGGACTCCTGCCTATCACCGGGATTCCGCTGCCCTTCGTCTCATATGGCGGCAGCTCCCTCATGGGCAACATGCTCGCCATCGCACTCATCTTCTCCATCCGCTACCACCATAAAAAATACATGTTCTCGACGAAAGAATAAGGTGCCGGGCAAATGCCCGGCACCTTATTCTTCTTTAGGCACTCATTTAAAGGCACCCAATTTATTCAATGACGCCGCTTTCTACGATGGTAACGGTCGGTATGATGTTCACTGTTAGGCCTTTGTAGTCTTGGTTTTTCCACTTGTTGTAATCGAAATTCCGCGTTTTGGTTCTGACGAATTGTCCGAAGCCGAAAGGGTCGACTCCTTGTTCCTGGAATTGTTTGACGAGCTTCCCGGAATTCTTTCGTATTTTCTTTTCTATGGCGCGCTCAACTTCGTGGATGGTCTTTTGTTCAAGACTATGGCCGGTATACTGGTGAAGGTACCCTTTCAATTTAATATGAACATCAATTTCATAAGGATCGCGGCGGACGAGCTTTTTTTTCGATTTCGTATGTAAGCTTTCTACAACAGCCTTATGTTTCCCAAGAACAACGCGTACCGTTCCCCCACTGTATTTTTCGTTCATTAGTTTGAAAAAGAACATTTCATTCCGAGGAATTTTATCAACTACCTTCCCGTCCTTCAGTAGTGCAATACCGGAAATCTCGACAGATGTTGCATTCTTTCTTTTTATAATGGGAAGGTAGGCGGATTTTCCAACTTGGTAGAAATCGGACATGAAAAGATGCAAATTCGTTTTGGGCAAATCCCTTTCTTTGATATTTTGATCGAGTAAATCAGCAATAAACGAGGAGTTCCCCCGTTTTCCATAATCCCCTTCAAGGATGTCCTTCGCCTTTCCGTCAACGACTGCCAAATAAACTTTCGTCCCGACTCCTGGATCACGCTGGAGAGCATCAAGCACTTGATAGATTCCTGTCTTGGCAATATCCATCCCAAACAACGCTACCTCCACAGACCCCGCTACAATCGGATCCTGGGACATATGTTCAAAATCAGCAAAAAGATCCCGTGTAGGCGAAGCTGAGGTAGTCAGAGTGTCATTTAATACCTTTTGGTCCGGCATATAGAACGGAATCAGAATGGTTCCGATGACTTTATCGTCCTTCCCCTTGTCATAGCCGATTCCGGTGACGAGCCGGACATCGTCAATGATTTCCGATTGCACGCACCCGGCCAAAAGAAGCAGGGAGCAAAGCCCAATCTCGAAGATAATCCTCTTATGTTTTCTCATTGCCTTTCACCTTCCTTGCGATCAGAACTGAGATAAAAAGGAGCGGTAAATACCCGAAATTGAAGGAAAATCCAACTATCCCCATAATATCGCTCAGTAAATTCTCCTGTTCCCTCGTTTGGAGAAGTGTTAAGGAGGCCAGGATTAATACAGCAAGTACATAAACGCTATATTTCTGTTTTACATTGTAAGTACGCTTTAAAATCCGTGAAGCAGCCCACAGGCCAAGGCAAACAATCGGCAGGACATTTAATGTCCAGGTCACAATCCCGATATATTCAAACCGTTCGACGAAGGGCATTTCAACAATCTTAAACATCGACAGCGTTGCCCAAATCGTCCGCTCCAGCTGGCCTTCGGAAAAATAACCAAAGGAAATCACGGTAATGAACACATATTGAACCATTGTAAACAAAGCCCCGCCTTGCGCCCACTTTTGCGAGGATTGTGGCTGTTGAATAAAAGGGTAGTAAACGAGCAGAAGATCCCAGCCCGCATAACTGAGTGACATATGAAATGCCGCCCTGCCGATCTCTTTGAATGAATGGTCCATAACTGGCAGCAAGTCGGTGTAATCTGAATAAGGAATCGTATACAAAAAAACGAACAACAAGTAAAAGGTTAAAAGAACCCCGAAGAAAACGACTCCAACAATCGTCCTGAACCCGCCTTGAATGACGTAAATGACCAGTGCGAGAAAGGCGAGTCCATACCAGAAAGTGTTTAATCCAGGGAACATCCACACCTGGACAATTTGGATGAAGGTTCGAAGCGTTATAATGCTAAACGAAGCATAATAAACGATCAATGGCAGGCTAATCAGTTTTCCGAGAAATTTGCCAAAAGTATATTCATGAATCGAGACAATATCACCGCCGGCAATGCCAGCCATTTTATAAACCATCCAAATTAAAGGATGAATCGCTAGACCACCTATCAAAGCGGCAATCCAGGCATCATAGCCCGCGTGTTTGGCGATGATCCGCTGGAAGCCGAGGACCCCTACCCCGAATTGCATTCCGTGTAAGATAAAGAAAACGAGGAATGGGGAAACTTTTGCCTTATCCGGAACCAATACCGACATTCCATCCACCCCTTTATTCGTCTATGTCTCTCATTTCCTTCAGCTTTTTCATTTTTTTAGAACTAAACCGAAATGGATTTAACGTATGCAAAAACAACGGCCTTGTCCTCTCTGCCGAGAACGGGAACCGTATGAGCACATCCTTATGATCGACCATCCGCGGCGGGTAAAAAGGCTGGAGAAACGGTTTGTTCATTGAAGTAAGCCGAATCAAATGGGTCAGCAGGATACATAAACAAAAGGCGATGCCGAGCAATCCCCAAAGCGAAGCAAACAGCAAAAATGGGAATCGGAGCAGCCGAATCGTATTGCCCATTTTGTAAACAGGTGTCGTAAAAGAAGCAAGCGCCGCAAGGGCCACAAAGATGAGCAAGACGTTGCTTGTGAGACCCGCATCAACCGAGGCTGTCCCGATGACGATACCTCCTACAATACCGATCGTTTGGCCGACCTTTGTCGGAAGGCGGGCACCGGCCTCACGAAGCAGCTCAATCGTCAGTTCGAGGATGACCGCCTCAAGAATTGGCGGAAACGGAATCACTCTTCTTGAACTGACTAGCGTCGTAAGCAGATCCTTTGGGATCAATTCATAATGAAACGTGAGGACCGCGACATAGAGAGGCGTTACCAATACGGAAAACGCGATAGAAAAAAAACGGATCAGCCTGAAAAAGGAAGCCAGAATCCAGTTCAGGAAATAATCATCAAAGGAGCTGAAAAACTCGCCAAGCGTTGTCGGCCCGATGAGCGCATGCGGCGAGCCATCGACAAGGACCGCGACTTTTCCTTCCGCTAATATGGCGGCCACCCGATCCGGCCGTTCTGTATCAAGAAGCTGTGGGAAAGGGGAGTAGCGATTATCGGAAATGAGCTGCACGATGTAGGAACTGTCGATAATCGCATCAAAGTCGATTGCCTTTATCCGGTCTGAGATTATTTTTACATTTTCAGGATTAGTAAGGCCTTCGATATGGAAGATCGACACCTTCGTTTTTGTCAGTGAACCAATGGTAACCTCTTCCGTGACAAGCTCCTTTATTGGCAGCCGTTTACGAATCAGGTTTGTATTAAGGACAAGTGACTCCACGAACGCTTCTTTTGGTCCGAGTACGCTGAATTCAACTTCAGGTGGGGCAATCGCACGGGTGTTTGCCTCTTTTGTTTCGAAAAGGGCGAACTTTCCCGGGTCTGTCCCGACAGTTAAAAGAAGATAGCCTCTCAGCACCTTTTCCTCAAGCTTATCGGGTTTATCCAAAATCTCGATTCCAGTCATCGGCACTATGGCCGTCACATCGTCAATGAATTCAAAGTGCCGCTCGAGCAGGTACGGAAGAATATCTCGCTGCACAACTTTATCATCCACAAGGGTGGAATAGAAGGAGAGGTGGAACACCACGCCTGTCTTCCGATTCGAGTACTCCTGCTGTACAAAATCATTTGACTTTAAAATAATCTCCGGCAACGGCACCTCGACCCCGGACTTTCTCCCCATCACCACACCTCCTCATACTCGACGGACTTATTATTACCGGATTAGGGAGAAATATGAAAAGAAAAATAGTGAGAGTTCTCCATGAATGAAAAGCCCTCCCGTGGTTGGAGGGCTTGTTCCAATTAAATGTATAATCCTGTCCGAAGATTTTCGAATTCCGGATAAATCGAAAAAAGTCCTGATAACGTCACAAAATCTCCGGATAACGTCACAACTAATACGGATAAAGAATAGCAACTGCTAGCAGCATTCTATTGTTTTAGTTATTAAGCACACAAAAAAAGCACCCGCATCAGCAGGTGCTAAAAGATTTATATAAGGGAAGGGACAGGGTTTTTCAAAGTCGTTCCGTGGGATTTATTTTGCAAAAAACTTTTCGATATCATCGAGCATCAAGTTCGCCGCAATGACGCCGCCGGCTGTGTTCCAGATCGTGTCGCTGACTTTATGGACGTTGCCTTTCTTTGCTACCTCAAGATTTTTGAAAAGAGGGTCTTCAATCCACTGCTTTTCAACCTGGGACGCTTTACCGTCACCTTCTTCATATGTGAAGTAGAAGAGGATGTCGCCGTCCATTGCTGGAATGCGCTCTTTCGTGACGTTCTTTTCGGCAAAATCATCGACGTCCTGGCTTTCCGGACGTGCGAAGCCAAGCTCATCAAGAATCACGCCGGAAAATGTGTCCTTATGGTAAATCCGCACATCGCCAGCCATGAAACGAACCATCGAAACCTTCATATCAAGCTTATCGCCTAATTTGCCTTTCAAATCTTCAATTCGCTTATCGTAATCGGAGAGGACTTCCTTGCCTTTTTCTTCCTTGTTCACCGCTTTGGAATAAAGCTCGAAGTTTTCCTTCCAGTCACCGCGGAGCGTTTCAGCAAAAACGGTCGGCGCAATCGCCTTCAGCTGTTCGTAAATTTCTTCCTGGCGCATCTTGTTACCGATGATCAAATCCGGCTTCAACGCTGCAACCGCTTCAACATTGACCTGGCTTTCAACGCCGACAACCTTGGCATCTTTCATGTCGTCCTTAATATGGTCGTACCAAGGGTCGCCTGTCCACGATTTAACCGCGCCAACCGGCTTCACGCCCAGGGCAAGCAATGCTTCTGTTCCTTCGTTCGTTAAAATGACGACCCGTTCAGGTGTTTTGTCGAGTGTCGTTTTGCCCATTGCATGTTCAACTGTATAGCTCTTTGCTTCGTCAGCCTTTGGCTTTTCCTTGCTGCCGGAATTGTTTTTGTCATTTCCGCCCCCGCAAGCCGCCAGCATCATCACAGCGAAAATCGCCATCAGCGAAAGTATGTACTTCGTGTTTTTCATGATTGTCGTGCCTCCTGGTAAATGGTATTGATAATCATTTTCAATGACATCCTCATCATAAAATGATAAAATCTACATGTCAATCATTTAATTGAAAATAATTCTCACTGAAAGTCAAATTTGTGACGGGAACATTTTTAGATTTACCAATAAGCAAAGCTGTAATGCCATATGAGGTGAGGTCTTGTCAGAATAGGGACAAAGAGCTATTTCTAACTGAAAATGATTCTCATAGTCATTGACACCCCACTAGGTCCGCTTTAGACTAAAGATAGAATGAAACACATATAAGATATAGTAGAAACCTCAACGAGAAGGGGGTTTCTTTTGCAAAAAAACATACGCTATGAGAAAGGTTTTCCGGAATGGTCCTCAAGCATACAAGTTTAAAATGGCTCGGCTTGATCGCCGCCTTTATATTGCTGCTTGTCCTGATGGGGGCGAGCATCGTCTTTGGCTATACTGACACAACGATCAGGATGGCCATCGACACATTTACGAACTTTAACGGATCCAATGAACATATAATTATCGAATCAGTCCGTCTGCCGCGCGCGCTGATAGCCGCAGCCGTCGGAGCGAGCCTTGGCGTATCGGGGGCGCTTCTCCAGACGCTGACGAAAAATCCGCTTGCGTCACCTGACATTTTCGGCGTCAATGCCGGTGCTGGCATGATGGTCGTCATCGCTGTCACCATCTTGAAAGTCGACAGCATTCAGGCGTTCACGTGGATGGCATTCCTCGGCGCCGCGGCTGCCGCGATTGGCGTCTACGCAATCGGCTCGTTCGGCCGCGAAGGGCTCACGCCGATGAAGCTGACCCTCGCCGGCGCCGCTCTGGCCGCGATGTTCGCGAGCTTCACCCAAGGCCTGCTCGTCCTGAACGAAGCCGCGCTCGAGCAGGTGCTGTTCTGGCTCGCCGGTTCCGTTGCCGGCCGGGATCTGGACAACTTGATTGCTGTCCTGCCTTACCTTGCTGTCGGCTTGGTTGGGTCACTTTTGATCGCTGGGAAAATGAATGTCCTGTCCATGGGCGAGGACGTGGCGAAAGGACTGGGTCTGAACACGGCTCTTGTCAAAATTGGCGTCGGTATCCTTGTCATCCTGCTCGCCGGCGGGGCGGTCGCGGTTGCCGGACCGATCGGGTTTATCGGCATCGTCATCCCGCATGTGACCCGCTCGATCGTTGGCATCGACCACCGCTGGGTCATCCCGTACGCTGCGCTCTTGGGCGCGATGCTCTTACTCGCGGCCGACATCGGTTCACGGTATCTGCTCATGCCGCAGGAAGTCCCGGTTGGCGTCACAACGGCCATCATCGGCACCCCGTTTTTCATCTATATCGCGAGAAGGGGGTTCAATAGCCGATGAGCCAATTCAGGAATTTACGTTTATTCAAAGGGAAGATTTCCTTCCTTCTCGATAAAAAAGCAATCTTTATCTTGGCTGGCCTGTTCCTGGCCGCCGCGGCAGTATTCGTCGTCAGCACCGGGATGGGCGAAATGAAGATCAGTCCGCTCACAGTCGTCAAAGTCTTTTTCGGCGGCGGAACGGAAATGGACCAGCTGATTATAAAATCGTTCCGGCTGCCGCGCATCATCATCGCGCTCACAGTCGGCATGGGACTCGCTGTTGCAGGTGGCATTTTGCAAGGAATGATCCGCAACCCGCTCGCTTCGCCGGATATTCTTGGCATCACCGGAGGCGCCTCGGTCGCGGTCGTTGGTTTCCTGGCCATCTTCTCTGACAGAAGCAACGCCCTGACCGTCAGCATCGCCTGGCTGCCAGTCGCCGCCTTCATCGGAGCAGCCGTCGCAGCCTTTCTTGTGTACATGCTCGCCTGGAAAAACGGCGTCTCGCCAATCCGGCTCGTCCTGATCGGAATCGGGTTGATGGCATTGATGAAAGCAATGACAACCTTGATGATGATTCTCGGCCCGATCTTCCAGGCAAGCCAGGCCAACATCTGGCTCACCGGAACTGTTTACGGCTCCACCTGGGCGAACGTCTCGATCGCCCTCCCGGTAACAGTCGTATTAATCGTGCTGGCCCTAATTGCCGCACGGAACCTGAACATCCAGGAACTCGGCGATGACGTCGCAACCGGCTTA
This sequence comes from Neobacillus notoginsengisoli, assembly GCF_003515685.1. Taxonomy (GTDB): domain Bacteria; phylum Bacillota; class Bacilli; order Bacillales; family Cytobacillaceae; genus Bacillus_D; species Bacillus_D notoginsengisoli. Next base: position 173,190 of record NZ_QWEG01000008.1, read on the forward strand.
GGAACGCACGTGCAAAAGCAGCGCTTTGCCCTGCTCGCCATCTCAACCGGCCTGATCGGTACATCCGTCGCATTCGCAGGCGGCATCGGCTTCGTCGGCCTCATGGCGCCGCATATGGCCCGCCGGCTCGTCGGATCATCATTCGGGGCACTGCTCCCAACAGCCGCTGTTTTAGGAGGAATCCTCGTCATGGCCGCCGATTTGATTGGCCGAACGATGTTCTCACCACTCGAAATCCCAGCCGGCGTCTTCACCGCCGGCATCGGCGCACCATATTTTATCTACCTTCTGTTCAAAACGCGGAATCAGTAAGGGGCCGAGTTTAAGGTGAGTGCCTGGCACCGTGGTGGGACGTTTTGGGTCCCGGATGGGTGCCAGGTACTCAAGTGGTGCGATCGGTGACCGGTTAGGCTGGCTTTTCGTAAAATAGGGTTTGGTGGCGGAGGAGGATTAGTGAACTAGGGTGGTTTTTTTGAGGAAGAGGATAGTGAATATTTACTATTCAATACTCACCCTTGTAGTGAATAAGTGTGGTGCGGTGGCTATAAGCATATAGTAGGCGTCAGACCCCTACTAGTTCAAATAGTACTTTTCGCAAAAATGAACTAGTGATTTTACTAGGAATTTATAAAAAAATAGCCCATTTCTAGTGAAATTACTAGGAAAGAATCACTAGTACATCTCCCGTCTTCATGAGGTCACTAGCAAAAATACTAATACATCTCCGGCCTTCATAAAATCACTAGTACACACTGAAACAGCGAGTCCATCATACAAATCGCATAGTTTACAAATACCGCAAACCAGCCACTGGAATCCAAAGCAAAACGTGTAAAGGAGCTGTCTGAATTGACGCATGCGCAAGCGATTGAAACGAAAAAGCTGTCCCTTTCCTACGGAGATACATTAATCATCAACGAACTCGACCTGAAAATTCCTAAAGGTGAAATCACTGTGTTCATCGGAGGGAACGGCTGCGGGAAGTCGACGCTTCTCCGCTCAATCGCGCGCCTGTTGAAGCCGAAATCCGGTACAGTGATGCTCGAAGGAAAAGCGATCTCGAAGCTGTCGACAAGGGAGGTTGCCCGCAACATGGCGATTCTTCCGCAGACCCCCGTCGCGCCGGAAGGCCTGACCGTTCTCCAACTCGTCAAGCAAGGCCGCTACCCATACCAGTCGTGGCTCAAGCAATGGTCGGAGGAAGACGAGCGCAAAGTGAACGAAGCCCTAAAAGCGACCAGCCTCGAGGAACTGAAGGACCGGCCCGTCGATTCCCTGTCCGGCGGCCAGCGCCAGCGCGCCTGGATTGCGATGACACTCGCCCAGGACACAGACATCCTGCTCCTCGACGAGCCGACAACGTATCTTGACATGACGCACCAAATCGAAATTCTCGACCTGCTCTACGATTTGAACGAGCGCGAAAACCGCACAATCGTCATGGTCCTGCACGACCTGAACCTGGCCTGCCGCTACGCGCACAACATCGTCGCCATCAAGGATCAGAAAATCCATGCGCAGGGCCGTCCCGAGGTCGTCGTCAACTGCTCTCTTGTCAAAAACGTCTTCGGCATGGACTGCGAAGTCACGATCGACCCGCTTTTCGGCACACCGCTTTGCATCCCTTACGGAAAAGGGCGCTGCATTCTGAAGGAACCAGTCGCTGTGAACAACTAGAATAACAGGACTCTTTGCAAAATGAACGACCGTTCCGCTCCCCCGGCCGCTTATCAAACTTGTACTCTTTTCGGCTACGAAAAATGGAAAGCGGCAATGGGAACGAAGCTTCACTCCTAAATCGGCTGGCCCGTCAATAAACATTGGCTGTGAAAAATAAATATCTATGAAAAGCTACGCTGCCTATTTCGGTAAAACAATCGGCATATTTAAATTTTCAAAAGTAATGTAGAGAGCAGCATTTCCAAGGAAAGGACGGTGAGATTCGATGGAACACCTGAAAATAAGCACGTTATCTGAACAGGAAAGGGACATTTTGAGTCGTTACCGTTTATCCAATCAGCCAATGGACGGGATGATGTCCGTCGCTTCGCTGCTTGACCGACAGCAGCTCGAAAAATTCCTCGATGAGCTGAAGCCGATGTTGCAAACGGACTTGAATAAAGTGGTCGCCTCGGTATTCATGAAGAAATACGCCTTCATCGCCGTACCCGCCCTGTACAGCATGACGGCCTGGAACAAAAAGCTCGACCTCAATCCGGAAAATGTTTTCATGGAACCGCCGAACGGCGATTCGAAGTGGCTGCCGAAGTTTTATTTTGCCAACGCTGAAGTGGAAGAGTGGATCGAAACGGAAAGCCGGACTGGACCAAACGCAGATACGCAAACCGGAGCAGAAGAGTGGACCCGTACGGAGCAGAATCCCGCGCGGCAATCCGCCAATTCGATTGGACTCGAGGGCCGCCGGAAGGCATTTTTGCCAAAAGAAAGAGGAGACGACAGCCGCGACGCATTCCGTGAGCAAGCCCTATCCGAATTGTTCGCGGATCACATTTTCCCGCTGGTGAGCCAGCTCGCCAAGATTACCGGCGTTTCCAAGCTGATCCTCTGGGAAAACGTCGCCACTTACATTATGTGGCTGTACGAAACGGTGCTCGCGGACGAACGGAATGCGGCGGGCGACTTCGACTTCTTCAACAATGCTGCCGGCGCCCTGTTCGGTAACTACCACCGCAACCCGATGAAAAAGTTTTACACCGAAAAAACGTATGTCGACGACCTGGACGAAATGATCCGGATCCGCCAGACATGCTGCTTTTCGTATCTGACCGGCGAAAAGGCCGCGCGCTGCAAGACGTGCCCGTGCCGAAAGCTGGAAATGGAGGGCAAATGCTCAAATGAACGAGAAAACCCTTGCGATGCAGTTCGAAGCCTTACTTGAGAAATACGCCGAGCTCCTCACCGGCACGAGCGAAAAAAACATCACCGACAAAGTGAAAATGTACGCCCTCTATACCCACATCGCCAAAACCATGCCCGCCCTCGCCAAGCACTGGAACGCCCTCTACCCCGAGGCCAAGGGCGAAATCATGGGCCTCATGACCGAAATCAAACAGCTCAATGAAGCCCATCGAAACACCAAGCCGCGCCCATAAGGGAACGGCTTATTTTTTCACCAGAGTGCCTGGCACCCATCTTGGACAAAAAGTGTCCCACCATGGTGCCAGGCACTCCTTGGCATCTTCGCGGGAATTTCAATCCCTAAGAATCATCCTCCTCAGTCAGGTTTTTCGCAATGGTGGTTCCTATTAAGAAGGCGGCTGCTGACGTGTTTCCATCCACGGTGAACGGGATAATCTGCGCATCTGCCACGATTAAATTGTTTACCCCGTGCACCTTGCCAGTCGTGTCGACAACGCCGCCTTCACGAAGAGGGGCCATGCGGAGGGAGCTTTGCTGGTGATGGTTGTGGCCGAAGTTTTCCTTAATGTACTCTTCAAGTGCGTCGTCATCGTCAATGGTTTCCATTCTCGGCGCCATTAGCTGGTAGGAAGGGTCGATTTCCGATAGTTTCAACGCGGTCGGTTTGATATAGTTTCTGAAAATGCTCTTTACTGCCTCCAAATCATAAGGGTGACGCAAGAATGCTTCATCTGCAAGAACAATTTTCAAAGGATCGTTGTTCTGGATCCGGATTGTTCCGTGGCTTCTCGGCTGAAGGAAAAGGATCGTGATCACGAGATTTCCTTCCGAAACGGAGCCGATCAGCTGAACACCGCGCCGGCTGGCATCGCCTTCGAGCGGATTCGGCAAGAAGGCGCCGCCAGTGTAGAGAGCGAACGGATCCCTTCGTATCTCGGCCGCATCCCGCTGATTCAGCGAGAATACCGCATTGTTTAACGTATGATTGGTTAGAAACTTACCTACATTGGGATTGTGGAATACGACTGGAATCCCAGCCTCCTGAAGGTTATCTGCCGGGCCGATTCCGGACAGCATCAGGAGTTGCGCGCTATTGATACCAGCTGAAACAATGACTCGTTTTCTTGCAAAAACGCGGACTTTCTTTCCTTCCTTCAGCATTTCCACACCGACCGCGTTTCTGCCTTTGAACAGAATCCGAAGCGCGGTGGTCCTGTAAGAAACCGTTAATTTCCGGCCGTGAACCCCGTGTCCATTCGGACCGACGATATCTGGGGATAAAAAGGCGGTCGATGCGCTTTCCCGCTCGCCGGTCGGTTTTTGGTACAATTGCCATCTCGTGAAGGCGCCAATTGGCGTCAGCGGATTGTTGTAATCATCAAGGATTTTGATGCCTGTCGCTTCGGCGAAGGCAGTGGTAAGTTTTTTTGCCACAGCAGGCGGATTTGCCGGCGCTTGCCGGATGGACAGCCTGCCTCTGAATCCGTGGAATTTCGGATTGTACACTTCACCGAAAAAACGCTCCAGCTGTTTAAAGCTCTCGATTGCCCGATCCGGTGACCACATCGGGCCAAGAGCCGCTCCCATTTCTTTAACACAGCCGGTGTCGGGCGAACGTACTGCTCGCCATTAATCGAAGACCCGCCACCTGACAGCCTGCCAGTTGTCCATTCGAACGAACGGTCCTCAACTCCTTCCTGTGGCACGCCTTCCCCTTGCCAAAAATACTCCGGAAAAAAATGTTCCTCCAATTCGGGCGCAAAACGCGAATCCCGGATTGGTTCGTCCCGGTCATTGTTATCGCCAGCCTCCAAAACGAGGACTGACGTTTTGTAATCATCTGTCAGCGTCTTCGCAATAACGGCCCCCGCCGGCCCCGTCCCAACAACGATATAATCAAAAAAATCCATAATTTCGTCTCCTTTACCCAATTTCTTTATTCTATGAAAGAAAAGGAGAGGGGAACTGGGTTGGCAAGGGATTCTAGCGGAATTTGTTATGGAGTGCCTTGTAAACTGTGGTAATATTTTGAAAAAGGGTGCAGGGGGAGTGGGAATGGCGGAAACGACTTTTTTGAAAACAGATCATGTGCTTGTGACAAATGTAAGGATTGAGACGAAAAAGAAATTGATTCTAGTAAACTCTGTTGCCATGGTTGCAAAAGGGACAGAGAAAATTGACCGGCCATGGGTGCTGCTCGGGCTGGCCGCGTTAAGTATGCTTGCGCTGCCGCCTTCCGAGTTAACTGGTTACCATGGCATCGGGCTTGGCGTTCTGTTCGCGATGTTTGGCGGGTTTGCGTATTTTTATAATGAATCCCACAAGCGGGATGCGATCATTATCACGTTGAATACCGGTGAAAAGACGTACATATTCGAAGACCTTGAGCAGGTGTACAAGGCCGTTCAGGATGCGATTGTTTACAGGGCGCAATAGGATTTTTGACATAAGTAAGTTTCAGGAGGTTGGCGAAGATGGATTGGATGCTGCTGTTCGTGATGGCGATCTGTATGCTGTTCATACATTTGAACAAAGGGCCTTTCCGGCCAAAGGAATTTTTGAAAGAGTTGTTGACGATGAGTGTTTTTATCGTCATCTATTTACTGTTGAAAAGCTATCTGGTTGAAAAACTCACCTTCAAGTCTCCTTTTGCAAAAATTCCCCCTGATACTCGAATGTGGGTAGGCGGAGGCGTATTTTTACTGATCACGTGTGGGTTTTCATACGTGAGTTGGAAAAAGTTTAAGCTAGGGAAAGAAGCGTCTTTGAAAAAGTAAAGGTAACCTGGAGTATTATAAGTTAAAGAAGTGCTATCAGCAGGTTTGCGAAGTGTTTTTTCGCTATAAGTTGGCCAAGAAAGATTATTGGATACCTTTCGAAGATATATTTTATTTAAAAGTAACCAAGACAGGCTCTTAGTTACCTTTCGGAGAATTTTTTTGCTGAAAAGTCACCAAGAAGGGCTATTGGTGACCTTTCAAAGTGTTTTTCTATTAAAAGGTCACCAAGACAACGCCACCCAACATCTCCGCCCGCAGCGGGACCAAAGTTAGAGGAAGGGAGCTTAATTTATGAAAAGACTAACAACGCCTTCTAAAAATAAGAGTTACACAGTGGAGGAGTCAGCCATCCAGCCAGCACTTGGCGGCTACACCGGGGAAGCGATCGACAAGCTTGCAGGGTTCGAAAATTTTTATGAAGCCATCCAGTCACAGCAGCTTGAGATCGAGAAGGAATTAGAGAAACTCCGAGCCCAAGATAAATCGCGCACGGTGAGATTTAAACAGCTGCTGGCAAATAAACTTAGCAACAACAATATCTTAATTCAGCTAAAAACGTACGGGATTGAATAGGAGTAAAATAAGCCTCCCACAGCCGGGAGGCTCAACTTCTGCAAAAATTCAGCTTTGACCTCAGCGCTTGACTCCTGAGACCGAGGTTCGCCTGAACTCCGGAGCGCTTCTTGTGACACTGCGCGAAAAATTTACCGCACATACTCAATCAACCTGGCATCCGCAAATGAATACCCAAGTTAAGCCAATGCAAGTTACTGCACATTCCCGCCATACGGAAGCTGCTCGCGGTAGCCGGAGAACTGCTGGGCTTTCTTTTGCAAAGATTGCGCTTGGGCCGGTTCGACTTTGTACCAGCCTTCCTGGAACATGACGTTGTACAAGTGGCGCTGCAAATCCTGCGTTTCCTTGTACATATTGAGCACATCATTGTATAGGCCCATGTGGCTCGCTTCGTTTAAAAACACATCATAGCCATGTGTCATATACTTCTCCGTCGCCAGCAAATCATTGATGAAATCCCGGTCGTTCATTGATGGATTTTTCTCAACCTGTGTTGCCGGGTTTGAAATCGAATTATTGTTCATCGTCCGTTCCTCCTACTGCTGCATATACTGCTGTGCGTTTTGGTTCTCGTGGGCGCTCAAGTGGCCAAGGATTTTCTCGTAATGGAGCTGGTGCATCTGTCCGACCTTCTCGGCCTCGGCCCGCATCGCCTCGATTTGGCAATGCTGCGCATAGAAATGCGCCTTTTTTGCCGCCATCAGATTCCACGTCAACATATCCGTCAAATACAACTCATCCTTGCCCGACAAAACATTCGGCGGCTGCTGCATAACCCCCTGCTGGTTCTGCATACCCTGATTCTGCTGCTCTTGCATATCCAAACCTCCTGTGCAAAATATTCCTGCACAATTAACTTCCCACCAACGCGGACGGATTATGCAACGAAGCATGGGGACGGTTCCACTGCTTCATTCGGGTCCCGAAAGAAGCAGTGGAACCGTCCCCTGCATCATTGGAAATTTTTATTTACATACGATTGGAAGAAGTTGTATTGTAAAGGTGAGAGGGTAAGGGGGGATGGATGTGTTATTGGATTTTGCGATGATGTACTTCAATGTGATTCTTTTTTGTACGTTGATTGGCCTCGTCGCGTTTGTTGCCAGTATGTTTATCAAAAATAGGATTGTTTTAATTAATTCGATTGGTGTCTTGGTGATGGCGGCGGTTATTCTCGTCAGTATGACGCAATACACAACGTTTTCGAAGCTTTATTCAGACGAGCTGAATGAAAATTCTGTTGTCAAAAGTGTCACCATTAGGGCGAAAATGCCGGAAAACTCACAGACAATTACGATTGAGAATAAGGAAGACATCGAAAGGATTTTAGGGGACCTTTCAGGAATCAAACTGAAAAAAGAGAATGATATCACCTTTCATGAAAAGGGGTATCACGTCGAAATGATCGTGACGACGCAAATCAAAAAGAACCATACGAGCACAGAGCGGGTTTTGTTGGAGTTGGGTAATGATTACCTGGATCATTATAAAATTATAAGTGAGTCAGACCATCTAAAAACGATTGAAAGCTTGGTTAAGGGGGAATAGCGAGATATTTCTCACCGCTTTTTTTGCAAAAGTTAGCTTCAATTCAAGATTTATGAGGTGAAAGTGAGATTATTTGTAAAAAAGGAGGCTGGATTTGAACAGCTTCGAAGTCGAAAGTGAATTTTTGCAAAAAGAAATTGAATTTACCACGATTACGGACGGATGCATTTGTAGTGGTTAAACACTGCCCGTCCCGGCTTCCTTTATATACTGATCCAAGCATTTTTTGCAAATACAATCCTTGTACAAGCTTTCTGCTGGAACAGTCTCAAAAATTCCCTTCGGAAACTCCTCGGCTGTGCACCAGCAAGTCCCGGTTTTTTCGGACATACAGCCATTTTTCTCCCCGCAAAGCGGACAAATTTTAGCGGACATGACAAGACCTCCTAGTAACCTTTTCTTCATTGTAACCTTCTTGGAATAGAGTTGCCCAGAAGGAAAAAATGTCCCAACAAATAAGAAAGGCACCCATCCAGGGCGCCTTCACCTTACTGCTTCTTAAACTGGTTATTCTGGCTGTTCACCTTATTCTTCTGGTGCCGAATATTATGCGGCCCAGCATTCCCCTTCACACTAGCCGCACTAACCCCAGCCTCCGAAGGATCCTTCTTCAACCTCGCCATAACATCACCCCTCCTCATAACATGCCCATTTTGTAGAAAAAAAGTGAGGCAGGGGACGGTTCTACTGCATCATTCGGGTCCCGAAAGAAGCAGTAGAACCGTCCCGGTGCTTCATAGTGGTTTTTGGAAAGAATTCATAATTAGGTTCTACGGTGAACTTTTTCTTAGGTTACTATTTAGAGAAGACTGCCATGAAGGAAACATTTATCAGTTTACAACCAATAATCACAGAAAAGAGTGCATAGACATGTGGGCTATACCAGGCATTTTTGGCTTGATTTTTCTCCTGATAGGAATTTTTTACCGACTCTCCGAACGGGAAAGCCCACTCCTTCAGGGGTGGGATGGGAGTGAGGCCGGGTATGGGAATTTGTTATCCATAGCTTTTCGGGACCACAAGCATCCGGAAGCCAGGATGTGGCATCATAATCTCTTATCATCAAACAGACTATTTATTGTCTCTTTGCTTCAGCTATAGTATAATTAAAGTAAGAACATACGTTTGTTTAGGGGTGTTTGAAATGGCCATTCCACGCTCACCTAGCTTTGTTCTCACCCTGGAGCTTAACAGCCATCCGAGGATGTTTTCCGTTGCCGACAAAGAATTGGAAATCCTCCGTGTCCTCTACAACACCGTCCTTGGCAACTATCTGAAGCTGGAAAACCAGATGAAGCGGCTGAAGGAATATAAAAAATGGATCCGGCAACTGAAGGGAATCAAAAGGAAACTGGCACGTGACGAGGAAAATCCCTTCCTGCAAAACGAGTTGAAATGCCTCAGGGAAAAGCTCAAGGGCTTAAGGGATCAATATCAGCTGACCGAATATGCCTCCCACACTTGGGTAAAAAGCATCCGCAAGCATTTCGGGGACAAGGTAAACGCGGCTGTCGCCCAAAAAACCGCTTCCCGCGCCTGGCTTGCCTTCAGGAAGAAACTGTTCGGGCAGGCAAAGAAGGTCATGTTCCTCCGAAAAGGGGAAATGGCGAGTTTCGAAGGAAAAACCAACACCACAGGCTGGCGGTATCACAATCAGCATCTCGTCTATAAGGATATGTCCACCCCGTTGAAACGGAAGGGGAATGATCACTATGTATCCGAAATCCTCTCCCATCTTGAGAAGAAAACCCCATTCACCCATACCATCAAGAAAAAGGGGAAACCCAAACCATCACCGATTTTTTTCATGTCAAATATGTCCGAATTGTGAGGAAAGTCATCCGTGGGAACGTGCGTTTTTTTGCCGACCTTATCATCGCAGGCTTTCCCCCGCCAAAAGACAGGAAGCTTGGGAAAGGAGGAGTAGGGCTTGATATCGGCACGGCGACCCTCGCTGTTTCCTCTCTGAAAAAAGTGGCCCTCTTCAACCTGGCAGAAGAGGTGAAGGACCTGGCGAAAGTCATTAGACTGGCTCAGAGAAGGATGGACCGTTCCAAACGTGCAATGACCCCCGGTAACTATCACGAGAACGGCACGGTGAAAAAAGGAAGAAAAGAGTGGCAGTTTTCAAACCGCTACCGAAAACAACGGGCAAAGCTAAGGGAACTGAACCGCAAGCAGGCCGCCATCCGGAAACTCTCACACCGGAGGCTTGCGAACACCCTGCTTCCGCTCGGGGATGCGTACTTTATTGAAACCATGTACTTCAAAGCGCTGCAAAAAAAGGCAAAGGAAACAAAGATCTCCGAAAAAACCGGTAAAGTTGCCAGGAAGAAACGGTTCGGCAAGACAATCGGCCATAGGGCGCCCTCCATGTTTGTAAGCATACTCGAAAAGAAGGCGAAGAGCCTTGGCGGGAGTTTCAAAAGAGTGAATACCCAAACCTTCAAGGCAAGCCAGTACTGCCATGTCCGGGACGACTTCACGAAAAAACCACTGTCAGAACGATGGCATGTAATAGATGCTGATACAATGGTCCAAAGGGACCTGTATTCTGCTTTTTTGTTGATGAACGCAAATTCTTTAGGAACAAAAGCGAAGAGGGATACATGCGTGAAGATCTTTCCGCTATTCAAGAGCCTCCACGATCAGGAAATCAATACAATAAAAAAAGAGAAAAGGAAAATCCTTAATTCAGGAATCACCCTGTGATGAAAATCCACTCATAAGCGGTGTGATGCCACCGGGCTTGCGAAAGCCAAAAGATACGGCCGTTAATGGCAGCAGGGGCTGCTTTGGCCGTGAAAGTCCTGAAGGAAATTGTCCCAGTATCCTGGCCCTAGATGCCGAGCGTATGAAAATGCGTACTGTGGCTGTCGGCTTGGAAGAAGGCAATGGATTCAGAACCCCACAGCTTTAAGCCGTGGGAGTATCAGACGAAAAAACATCATGGACATCTGGCTTCCGGGACGGGTGGATCCAGCGATTCACTCATCTTTGAGCTGATTTTCACAGCCTTTCTTTTCGTGCTCGACATTTTTCCATACTGGGTAACAAAAGTCCTAAGCCTTGCGATAGCCATTGGCTTCTTCATTGTCGCTTATCAACTTTTCTGATGAGGCAGGGGGACGGTTCCGACGCTTCATTTGGCACTCGAAAGAAGTACAAGAAAAGAAGGTGATGCGGGGAAAGCTCAAACAGTTCTTCGCTGAGGATGCTACACTCCGACATGGGCCCAACTCTTCTTATGGGAAACGTAGTCCAAGGGGGATATCTCCGCTTATAAAGCATAGCAAAAAACGACCCGCGTGGGATCCATTGAAAGGGTTCAACCATTATGTTTCGCTGCCGTTCCTTTTATCTTTTTAAAAACCCAGATAAGAACATGGGTTAAAAATGCACTTTCACAGGCACTTAGGCTGACGACAAATAACAGCCTTCCCAAATCTTCAAATTCATAAAAACCGAATAGCGGCAGTTCCCAATTGTAAAGTATATTATTGATGCTAATCAAAACAAACATGAGAGGAAAAACACGCCAAAAGGACCAATGAGAGCATTTAGCCCAATTCAATTCCATACTCCCAACCTCCTCTAATATGATTTTACCATATAAATCCATAATATTTTAAAGCGGAAAATTTATTTTTGGCAAAAAAAATCCCGGCACGCAGGCCGGATCAATAAGAGGTGGTTAACAATATTGAAAGGGGGGTATGAAAAGTGGGGTTCTTTTCATACCTTCATCCTACCCATCGAATATGAACGCAATATGAACTTAATGTAAAAAATGTCTAAAGTTTCGGATAGTGAGGCAGGGGGACGGTTCCAGCGCTTCATTCGACTCCCGAAAGAAGCAGTAGAACCGTCCCCCTGCTTCATTGTGAAGATCCGGAACTAAGGTTGGGCGGTTGGTTTACAAAAAAATCCGGCACGTGGCCGGATTTTTAAGGGATCTATATTGTAAAAGGGGGAGTGAGTGTGAAAGGTGGGATTCCTTTCTACACAATTATAATAAGGTGTAAATGTTAACAATGTATGAACAAACCTTTAATATTTCTGGAAAGATTTCATGAACAGCCTATTTCCTTCTCCTTCGCGCGAATGATTGTGCGGCTGATGTTCCGAGCACCACAACAGCCATGATCGCCATAGCGATATGGGCCGCAATATCCGGTAGGAAACCAAGCCAACGAAGGAGTACGATGGCCATAGTCACATAAACCCAAATCATGATAAAAGTTTGAAATTTATTTCCCGGTTCTCTTTTTTCAAAAAATGCGTTCAGAAGTTTATTCACTCTTCTACCAGCCCCCTAAGCAAACCTTGTTTGGGAAAAGTATACAGGAACAGCTTCAGGTTGAAAACTAAAATCCGCAAAATTCCAAAAATGTTTCAGGAAGGAAACAATTGATGTTTTGTAAAAAATCATACATTAGATGGTTCTTCAAATTCTTAATTTTCATTCTCTGTGGTGAATCGCCGGTTTTGCGATTCATGGATGACTATCGCGGAGTAATGTTAGATAGCATTGATGTCAATTCTAAGTACGCAATTGGGGGAAAAAGTGCACCTGAAAATTCCGCTCTAGTACTATGTTAAAACTTGGACAGTAGGACGATTTAGTGCCCGAAGAGTGATAGGTGGCTGGTCCTTCGGTCGCTAAAGGAAGGTTTAGAGCCCGAAGAGTGGTTGGTGGCCTGTCCTTCGGTCGCTAAAGGACGAAACTGCGCAATAAAATCTAACAAACGGAGTTCGAAAGTGAGATATAAAGGGACCACAACTAGGGTAGCCATTTTAATATTTCTCAAATGACAGTACTTTTGTAAAAGAAAAACCACAAAGGACCTTTTTCAAAAGAGGTCCTTTGCGGCTTCGAAGTAAACAGGTTAGTAATCCTTCTTAATATCTTTAATGATCCATTTTCCATCAATATATTCGACTGTGACGGTCAGAGTATAATTCGGCCCATACATATCCGTATAAAGCTTTTGGACAAGCTGGTACTTCGTGTCGGCCAGTTTTTTCGTTTCGTATGGTTTATCTGTTTCAAAATGAAACGGTCCATCTTGGGCAAGGAAGTAGACTCCATCGTCGGTCTCCTCTAAGAATCGGTAAAGCAGATAGTAAAAGAACCCAGGATCGGCCATTTTTTCAAGCGGGCGGAAAAACTCTTTCTTGGTTGAAGCATTTTTTGCCTTATATTCCGGATGAGGGGTAAAGTTTTCCAATTGGAAAAGCGCGCTGATTTCATTCCTGAAAGTTACAATCAACCCCATCACATCAGGCGCTTCAGGCGTGGAATGAACAACGTCTGCCACAGGTTCCTCGATAACCGTGTCAATTCCGTCCGTTTTATCGCCGCCAGCATCGTCATTCACTGGCTGCTCGATAGTTGAGTTAGGTTGTTTGGCTTCATGTTCTGTTTCCCATGGCAAAATTGCTTCTCCATCCGGTTGTTCATCCGAACTGTTCTGCCCGTCAGGTTCTTCATCCGTTTGATCCTGCCCAACTGGCACGCCTTCCTGGTTGCCGGAATTAGCGCCCGGCCCATGCTGGTTTTCTCCTAAATTCGGGACAAGAACGAATTCGTATATCCCGGCAAAGAAAAGCATAACCAGCGCCGCACTGATGAGGGAAGGCATGGTTTTTTTGCCAAAAGAAAACTTCCTCCTTTTACCCTGGGTGGTATTCAGGACATTTTCCTTCATCTCATTTGTAAAAGTGAGGTCAGACAATTCGCCCTTGAGCATCCTTGTCTTTGCTTCCCGTAACCGTTCCTCCATTCATCGCACTCCTCTCCAAAAGGATTTGTTTTAACAAAACCTTTGATTTCGCGGCCCTCGACTTGACCGTATTTATATTCACACCGCACACTTCACTGATTTCCTTCATCGTCAGGTCATGGAAATAAGCGAGGATAATTACCTCCTTGTATTTCACTGGAAGTTGGAAAACCGCTTCAATCAGCTCATCCTGTTCCTCTTTCAAAAAATATTGCGTTTCCGCACAATCCTGCTGCCCCTTTAGCAGCGAGGCAATAAACTCGCTGGCGTGGACTTTCCGATAATGCCAGCTTTTTACATAATCCTTGCAATGGTTAACCGCTATCCGATACAGCCAGGTTTGAACGCCTGAATCCCTCCGAAACCGGTCCAAGTTCTCATAGCATTTAATGAAAATCTCCTGGGAGAGGTCCTCGGCAGTCTGACGATTCCTCGCAAAAGAATAAGCCAAATGAAGAATCGCAGTCCCATACCGGTCCATCAAATCATTCAAAAACTCATCCTTTTCCAACTTGCACCCCCCTCGAACATTTCCTGCTTTACTAATTAGACGAAACTCATAGCGTTTTGGTTGAATATTTTTCCAAAAAGAAGCAGGGGGACGGTTCCAGTGCTTCATTCGGGAGTCGAAAGAAGCAGTAGAACCGTCCCCCTGCATTAGTAAAAAATCCAATAGATCTATTAAATAAGGTGCTAATCCGTTCTAATTTGGTTAAAAACCCTTATAAATCAATAAAAAAAGATAGTCCAATTTACGTGCGAATTGGACTGCTAGTTGGTGTGCTAATCTGGTTTTTGTACTTGAAAGCCGAACCCGTTACCCAGCTGGGACGAGCTTTTTTGCCGGCATCCCTGCTTAAGGCAGGTTTTGCTTAAAAGAAAGGAGTGCTTCCCTTCCATTTGATTCGAGTGGGTAGTTCTCTAGTATCCTGTTGATTAAATCGGCTTTATTTTTGTCGGTTAATAAGTTCTCCGTATTCAAGTAAGTCATGAACCCTTTAAAAGGATTGCCGCTATGGACGCTTTCGTGTAAAGTGTTCAAATTATTCATGTGTTTCTGGTAAAAGGGCTTGTCTTCGCTATTTGCCAGATTTACAGCCAGTTTTGAGGCTTCAACCGCTTTATCCAGGTCTATAACCAAATAAAGATTGGCTAATTGCAGATAATAAGAGCTGTTGGGGAAAAAATGTGCTACCTGCTCAGCATAAGCAATTGAATTTTCATAATCGCCCTTTTCGGCATATATTTCTGAGATTAAAATGATGACTTCATCGACATTAGGAATCAAATCGTTTAGCTCAAGCGCCGATTGCAGGGCGTTTGCCGGATTATGATCGAAATTAAGCTTGCCTCTCGCCTTAACAATCATCGAAGGAAAATCTTTCAGTATTTTAAAAGTTTCCGATTCATATGAAGCTACTGATTTGCCGGTTGTTTTTGCAAAGGATTCATTAAAACTGTTTTTCTTGGTGCCTTCAATAATCTTATTAACCGCATCCGGACCTTCATTTTTGACCAAAAGCCCTGCCATGACATTGCTTTGGAGATAGGGGTCATATGGTGCGCGCAAATAATTTTCCCACTGCTTATTTGTTTTCAATTCCTTAAAACTGACCTTTTCCATCTCCTTGATTTCTTCGGAAAAAGTCCCGGAATTTTTCTTTTGCACATAGGCGGCCACCCCTTCATGAAACCATACTGGCAAATCGGAAAAATGGAGTCCGGCATTGATTAAGGCGCGGTTAATCAAGTGATGAGTGTATTCGTGTACAATTGTTTGTGTATATTGGCTGAGTTTACTATCGTCCTCGGGAAATCGGATATAGATTGATTTCTTTTCAAAAACATATGCCCCTTCAATATGGCCATCATCAAGAGTGGGGCCAAATACATCTTTTAATTTGGAAGGATCCTCTACTAAGACAATGGAAACTGGTTCATCCATGAGTTCATTCCCGAAAAGTTCGCTGAGTAGTTTCTTGTTTGCGTGTATGGAGCTTATGGCCGCATCTATCGCCCCTTCAATCCCAATGGTCCGGGGATGTTTATCGTTCTTGGTGTACTTGAAAGTGAGGTTACCAATAACTTTCTTTTCACCTTTCTCCTCTTCCACAAGCGGCTTTGAATAACGCACTTGTTTAACCTCTTTTAAAACCTTGCCTACACTGGCATTAAGAAAAAAATGCATTCCAAAAACAACAATCACTACCGCCGTCCAAAAAGAAATCCTCTTAACCATCTAATCATTTCCCCCACTAAAATTTCCTCTTCTCCTGACTAGCTCCATCACCCGAAGCAACCCGGCATCAAAAAAAGATAGTTTTCCTAATTTTAACAGACCGGACACTTTACCCCAACACTTTTTTTGGGGCAGGGGGACGGTTCTAATGCTTCATTCGGGAGTCGAAAGAAGCAGGGGGACGGTTCTGCTGCTTCATTCGGGAGTCGAAGTATTTCTTGTTCAGAGTGACAGGGCAAAATGGGGATTGAGTGACGCGGTTCGGTTATGACCAAAGTAGAGAAGTGTGTTCCACTATTTTCATTTCCGAGAGAACAAAAAAAGGTCCGGCACGAGGCCGGACAAAAAAGGGAATATTAAAGGGGGGTATGAAAAAGTTGGTTACTTTCCACACATTTATTATACTTCCCTAATATGAGGAAAATATTACTGTGAGATTAAACTTTATGATCAATTTTAAACAGCGTCGTAATATTTACATTCATTAGGAGGTTCCTGTGCCGTTACGACCATGGACCGGCCATTCTTGATCCAATTTGAGTGAGGCACTGGAACCGTCCCCGTGCCTCACTCTTGAAAAAAACTGTTTTTTTTTGTATAATGGGTAGTGTTGAATTTTATATGAATGTTTTCTAGGGTTCCGCAGCGGTTTTTGTTGGTCTGGTCCGAGAGAAAACTCGCAGCGTTTGTTTGCTGTGCCACGGAAGGATAAAAGCCTGGGAGATACTGTTTACAGTGATCTTTCGGGCTTTTTTGTTTTTCGTCCTCGTACGTCTTGTGCGGAATCAATGGAGATGAGGGAACTCCAACTAATTGAAGTTCCCCTTGATGCAAAAAAATATTTTGGAGGTACAACTAGATGAATTTGAACTGGGTAAAAGTGTTCGTTGCTGCATTTTTCGAAGTATTCTGGGTCATTGGATTAAAACACGCTGATAGCGTATTGGAGTGGGTGGGGACCGCTATTGCAATCATTGTCAGCTTCTATTATATGATCGATGCGAGCCGCAAGCTGCCGGTCGGAACGGTTTATGCGGTATTTGTAGGGCTCGGAACGGCAGGGACTGTTTTTACCGATATCGTTTTCTTCGGGGAACCGTTCAAAGTTGCAAAAATCCTGCTGATTTTGATGTTGCTCGCAGGGGTCATTGGATTAAAACTAGTCACAAACGAAAACGCCGAAGAAGGAGCTGAAGCCTAATGGCATGGATTTCGCTAGTAGCGGCAGGCCTGTTTGAAATGTTCGGTGTATTGATGATTAATCGACTCCATCAAAAAAAGAATTGGCAATCAGCCGCCCTGCTCGTTCTCGGTTTCACAGCCAGCTTCCTCCTTCTCGCGCAGGCCATGAAAACCCTCCCCATGGGGACAGCCTACGCCATCTGGACCGGTATCGGCGCATCCGGCGGAGCCATCCTCGGCATGCTCCTCTACGGCGAGTCAAAAGACTGGAAAAGAATCTTCTTCATCGCCCTCATCCTCGGCGCCGCCATCGGCCTGAAGTTGATATCATGAGGCAGGGGACGGTTCTACTGCATCATTCGGGACCCGAATGATGCACTGGAACCGTCCCTGTGCTTCAATTTTTTTTTATTCGAGGGAACTTTTTTCCGCTATTTACGCTCTAATTTATGAAAGCGGTTGGGGAAGGGGGCAGTGGACGGTTGTGATTACAGTTATTAAGGATACGTTTATTTTGAAAAAGATTAAAAAGAGAGATATGGATGCTGTGCTCGATTGGTTTGAGGCGCGGAGGGAGAAGTATTATCGAATCGGGTGGGCTTATTTAAAGAACCATCACGATATTGAGGACGTTTTTCACAATACGATTATCAAGGTGCACGATAAAATCCACCAGCTGCGTGAGGATCGCTATTTTGAAACATGGGTGACCTCGATTTTCATCAATGAATGCCGGGATTTTTATCGCAAAAATAGCCACAAGCAACAAGAGGCGGCCGAACAGCAAATGGCTGCTGAACAAGCGAGCGCAATCGACCAGGAGTCCAACATGGACATGTTCGGCGCGTTAAACCGCTTAGAGGAAAAATATAAGGAAGTCATCATCCTGAAATACTTAAAAGGCTATGCTCAGGACGAGATTGCTGCCGCGCTCAACTTGCCGGTCGGAACTGTGAAATCAAGGCTTTACCGGGGCCTTCTCATCCTTAGGAAAGAAATCGGAGGTGACGAAAACCATGATTTGTAACGACGCAAAGGATTTATTCTTCGATTATCTAGACGGGACACTGGACTCAATCACGCAAACCCTTCTTGAGGCCCATTTTGCAAAATGCCCGGACTGCCAGGCGGAAATGGCCGAACTGGAAAAAATCGACGTGGCACTTAAAAAAGAAGCTGAAACTATCGTAATGCCTAAAAATTTCATGAGTAATGTGCGCAACAAGGTGAACATGACCCATAGGAAAAAGAAAAAAATTCTCAAGCTCAATTCCCTGTTGGCGGGGGCTGCGGCGTTATTCCTGACGTTTTTTGTCGGCACGGCCGTGGCGAATGGCGGTTTTGCCACGTTAACCGATTGGTGGAAAAACCTTAGCCAAAACGAAGACGAGCAAATGAAGGGGATCATCGAAGAAGGGCTTGGCGAGGAACTGAATTTAACGGAAGAACAGAACGGTGTCAAAATAAAAATCAAAAGCGTCGCGGCGGACGACATTCAGACACTCATTTATTACGAGGTCGAAAATGCGGCCAGCAGCAAAAAATTTCAGATTAAATACAGCGATGGAATTACCTTTGGGGATATGGAGAGACATTGGCGGGACGAAGATGGGACAATGGAATCCCCGGTGAGAAGCCAGCTGAATCTTTATTCGAATCAGGAAGGTGTTTATAAAGGGAAACTAGCATTGGCGCCACTAAAAAATGACCAGGGCACGCTTGATATAACAGTAGGCCAGCTTGAAGAAGTGGTCACTGACCCGTCTACTTTCTCGGAAGTCGGGGAAGAAGCGCATGAGCCGGAACAGATAGAAGGCAGCTGGAGCTTTAAAATCCCTGTCAAAAAGTACCCTGCCATTGAGCATAAGCTCAACGTGAAGGCAGAAGTCGACGGCAATCCGATCGTTTTTGAAAAACTGACAATTGCCCCGACGGCGACGTTACTAAAATACCGTTATCGGGATAATCAGTCAGCGAAAACGCTTGAAAATATCCTCATTGACAGCATTGAAGCGAACGGCAAACTGGCAAAAAGCGATTTGTTCGGAGGCATTACGTATTCTGGAAGCGAAGGGGCGGGCTGGGTAACTGAACAGGCATCATTTGGTTCACTGTACCTTGAAAATCCGACCGCTGTCAAAATAAACATCGGCTCCCTTCACTATGCGATTGAAGACGAGAAAAAGATTTCGCTTGGTGAAAATATGCAGCTCCCGTTGACCTTTACGTACCAAAACAACAATATCACAATTGAAAAGATGGAAATCGGCGCGCAGACCAAGATTGTCATGACCGAAGAACTGCCTGCAGATAGAACGTACGAAATGCTGCGTTATGACTTTTTAGGCAACAATGGAAATGTATCGGCCGGCGCCCAAATCGACGGCTATTTCATCGACAAACACGGAACAAAATACAAAGTCAGCGACTATATGCTTCGGACAGACGAGCTCAAAGAACCCAAATTCTTCTCCACCCAGCACCGAATCGAGCTAACCGAATCCGAAAAAAACCAATCCTTTATCCCTGAAGCCCTCCAAATCGAAGGCTACACCCAAACCCAATACATCAACAAAAAAATAAAAATAAAACTGAAATGAAGCGGAAGTGAGGCAGGGGACGGTTCCAGCGCTTCATTCGAGTCCCGAAAGAAGCGGTAGAACCGTCCCTGTGCCTCACTTAAGGTTCATATTTTTCAAGAAGAGTTCATATTGTCACGGAAGAGGTTCATAACCTGGAAAAAGGGTGCATATTGTCACAATTGTGGTTCATAATGACACAAATAAAAAGTAGTAACCGATGCAAAATCCGAAATCTATGCTCATTTTCCAAAAAAACCTCTCGTGGGAGAAGAATGGGCCTTCATAAAAAAGGTTTTTTCCAACTTTTGCCGAATGGTTTAGTAAGCAGAGATAAACTATCTTCAACTAATCCGCGTCTTCCCGCCAAACCGAAAGGAGCGAGCCCCATGCAATGGAAAAAATACTTTCTGCTACTCCCGCCATTCCTACTCTTAACCTTCATCCTTCTACGAATACTCCCCGACGGCCAAAAGCACAACGCCATCTATGCAGCCTTTGCATTCTGGGCCGTATACTACGCCCTCGTTTGTTATGAAAAACGAAAGAAAGCAAAGCAAAATGAGTGACGCAGGGGATGGTTCCAGCGCTTCATTCGAGTCGCGAATGAAGCAGTAGGAACCGTCCTCGTGCATCACCCTAAACCTAGCCCGCGCCAGGCAAGCCTATGTACGTGGTCTCCAAATCCAATATCCGAAAGCTGCTGCTACACCAACAATAGGAATCCACACAAATTTCATTATCAGCCCTGGTCCATTCAATTCTCCCGATAAATCAACGATCTTCTCGGGGGTCGAGCCTTTCCCGAGCAACTCCAAATCCTCATCCGCTTTTTCCAGCGCAGCAGTCCTGTCGCAAACCCCGGTTGTTAGTGCAGCTTCATTCTTCAACTCCGCATTGGGCTTGGCATACACAATATAGTCCTCGCCTTTTCTAAAATCAAAGCTGCATGAACTCTGAATGGATTCCAGGATTATCTGTGAGTCGGTCGGGCCCTTCCAAATCCGCTCTACCTCGAACAACGCCATTTCAACTACAACCCCAGCTTGTTTCTTTTCCTTGATTTCAATAACCTTCCCGGCAAAAACAGTACTCGACTTCTCCAAGTTCTCCGCCACAGTCAACTGCCGATCACACTTGCACGCATAGCTTACCGAAGGAGCAGCCATAAAAGCTATTAAACTAACACATACAAACAGTGCTAAAACAAACAACCTTCGCAACGTTAACCACCTCTGTTATGGTCGAATTCATGCCATCCATACATACTCCGGTCGGCTAATTTTTGCAAAAGCGCCCCCTAGTCGAATACTTCAAAAGGAACATACCACAAACTATAGAAACTAGAATAATTCTTCACCCCGACAATAGTTGTTTTTCCATCCTTCTTGAATTCAAGCCCGGAACCGTACTGCTCCGTAAATTTCCACCCCTTCTCACTCATAAATTTCTTCACAGTCGCAAAGGAGGAATCAGAAACATAAACATAGCCATACTCCGTCTCGGAAATTTTCTCATACTCACTAGTCGTAAAATCAACCTTAACAATCGCAAGAAAATGCTTCATCGGCTCTTTTTCTTGACCTAACGCCCCCCGAAGCTTCAACGGATAATAACTAACAATCAACAAAACAGCAACAATACTCCAAATCATAACATTCTTCCTCTTCATAAATCACCAACCCCTTTGAGGCACGGGGACGGTTCCAGCGCTTCATTCGAGTCCCGAAAGAAGCAGTAGAACCGTCCCCGTGCTTTACCGATGCTTTCTTCACCCGAACACCACCCTCCCAACGAAAGCTACACCTTCCGCTTCCACGTCCAATATCCAAAACCCGCAACGACTCCTAAAACAGGAATCCATATATATAGTGAAAGCCCCGAATTGTTTATTTCATCTTCAAGGTTGACTGCTTTTGCCGGTGCTGTTCCAGTACCGAGAATCGATAAATCTTCATTCGCTTGACCTACTAGAGCTGTTCTGTCACAAACCCCCGTTGTTAGCAAAGATTCATCCTTAAACTTCGGACTAGGCTTGGCATAAACGATATAATTCTCACCTTCTCTAAACTGAAAGCTACATGAGTTGTGTTCAGTTGCGAGATTTACCTGCGAATTGACCGAACCTTTCCAGGTTTGATCCACCTCGAACAATACTTTTTCAACTACAATCCCCGCCTGCTTGCCTTCCTTAATTTCTATAACCTTCCCGGAAAAAACCGCCCGTGACGACTTCAATTCCTTCTCCACAGAAGGCTTTTCGATGCATTTACAAGCATAGCCAACAGAAGGCCCCAACATCATAAACACTATGAAACTCACACAAAAAAGCAGTGGAAAACGAAACACCCTCCGCATGTCAAACATCCTCCTCTTCCCACTAAATAAGCAGCGGATAGTTCCACTGCTTAACTCATCTCATATTAAAATAGACGAAAGTCAATCCAAAAAGTTCTAGACAATGGATTTATTTCTTTTAGGCAAAAGAAAAACCTCAAATCACTGTCCGAACATGGGTAACTTCGGACAGAGAGGGATTTCCGCACCTTCCTAGCGTTTCCTTCGAGTTCCGAATGAAGCAGCAGAACCGTCCCCGTGCTTCACTCCAAAGCTTTGATATGGTTAGATTAGGTTAGGGTTATTTTGTAAATTTTGTCGAAGTTGTTTGTTCGAGAGTAGGGGGGCGTTTAAGGTGACGAAATCAACGGACAAAGTAATTAGAGCGGGGATGTTGGTTTTTTTTCTCTTCTGTATCAGCATTCCGGTGATCGGTTTTTTGGTTTTTGTTTTTTTACTCCCGGAGGCGGGAACCCCACCTTTAATACCATGGTTATTTAAATGAAAAGAAAGCAGGTTGATTTGGAAAAATTTTTAAAGACATCTGCAAGGTTTAAGTGAGATGCTTTACAATGAACTGTGTATCTTAAATGAGATTCACTAGGAAGACTTCCACCCTGCAATGAGCAATCCATAAAGTGGCTTAAAAGGCCAAACATATGTGCAGATAGTAAAGATACACAACAATAAAAGGAGTGTTCCAAATGGGCATGATTGCAAGCTTTTTCAGAATTTCTAGCGATAAACTGCAGCAACTGATATTAAACCCGAATGAAGCAACTGACCTGGTATATGAATCAGAAGAAATTGGAGAAATTGAGCTCGATATCGATAAATCGTGGCACGGCATCTATTTTCTGTTAAGCGGGGAGGCGGACCTCGATGCGCCAGCTGACGCGCATATCGGCCGTGCCATTCTCGGCGGCCATGAGCTCGGTGGGGATCAAGGATACGGGCCGCTTCGCTACTTCAAACCAAATGAAGTCCACGAAATTTACAATGAACTAAAGCGGGTCGCTCCAGAAGAACTCGCAAACCGCTTTGATGTGAACGAGCTGAACCGCCATGAAATCTACCCTATGAACAAACGCTGGAGCGAAAACGACAAAGAGTACCTTATCGAAAACTACGACTTCCTGCTTCGCTACTACGAAATCGCAGCCACTAACAACGAAGCTATGCTGCTGTTCATCAATTAAAGGAACGGATCGCTATGAAGATAGAACAACTCATTTTAAAAGTATTCACCCACAAAGAACGCACAATCGCTCACGTTGAAGATTTCTTGACACGCCACTGCATCATCCTGCCAAGGAAGGAACTCAAGTCAAAAATAAACACCCTCCTAGAAAAAGGATTAATAAAAATCCACGAAGACCCTTCAAATGGAAAAATTAACTTCCTCCACAGCACCGAAGAACTCGAGGAAGACTACTGGTTCAAGTGAGGCAGGGGACGGTTCCAGTGCATCATTCGGCTCCCGAATGAAGCAGTAGAACCGTCCCTTTGCTTCAATCTGAATGTAAAGTTCTCTTTACAGTTTTATCGTTTTTTATTATGATAAGTGTAAAGAAATCTTTACACTCGTAAAGAGGTGATTTAGTGACTGTTATTAACCATATCAGGGAGATTCGCCTACAAAAGGGCATTACGCAGATCCAAATGGCGGAGGACTTGCAGGTGACGCGCCAAACAATCAATGCGATTGAAAAAAACAAATACAATCCGAGCCTTGAGCTGGCGCTGAAGTTGGCGGAATACTTTAATATGCCTTTTGAAGAATTATTTTACTTGAAGAAAGAGGGGAAGTAGCACGATGGACAAAAAGAAACTCTCAATCATTACCTGGGTCGTCATCATTGTCACAATGATGATAGGGGGATTCCTGGGCATCTATTTAATCGGCAAGGAAACAGGTGAATACGACTTCGGATTAGCGACTCCTATGTTAGCCGGATTGGCCGGAGCAGTCATCCTCAATATCGTTCTGGCAAAATGGAAGAAAAAAAGGAATGGCAAAGTCCCCGAAGTCGACGAAAGAAGCCTGGTCCTCATGAAGCGCTACTTCAACATCGTCCTCTACTTCGTCCTCTTCGGAAGCGGCGCCATCCTAATCGCCCTCTACGCTATGGGCATCACCCACATAGAAACAGGCTTAATCATAGTCTACATGATGGCCCTATACCTAATCATCGGAATAGGCGCACTCATCGTCAAACGATTATAGTGAGGCAGGGGACGGTTCCAGTGCATCATTCGGCTCCCGAAAGAAGCAGCAGAACCGTCCCCGTGCTTCACCCGTACTTCACGCAATAAGTATAAGAAGGTAGGAGGTTAGCCGGGCGAGGAGTTCTTGGGTTCCCCCGGAGCAGCCAGTTCCTCAACAGCTTTGTGTTAATTTCTGCGAAGTAAAAAGTCTATTTTGCGTCTCTTCGTAAGAGATGGAACGGGAGTGGTGAAAATGCGCACATTTGCATTGATATTGGGAATGGTCATTGTAGGGTTTGGCTTGTTTGCTTTGGACATATTTGGATTTGCGGTTGGGTTTGGAATATTAGGTGGTTTAATGATTGAAATCCTCATAAGATTAAATGACAACGACAAACGACTACGAAAATCTAATCCTGGACCTCGACATACTAAAAGCGAAAGAAGAAGCTGGGTGGAAAGAATTGAAGAATGAAGCATAGGGACGGTTCCAACGCTTCTTTCGGGTCCCGAATGAAGCAGCAGAACCGTCCCCCTGCTTCATCGTAAGGGGGAGCGTATGGAGGATCGGATTGGTACTGGCAAAGCGTTGCTCATTTTGTTTTTATCGATAGTGGTTTTAGTATTCGCTCAAGGGTTAGCAGGGCTCATCTATTTAATTCCATTTCCAGGAGTGATTTTGCCCATTTTTTATGCTGCTTTGTGTGTTGTTTTGGCATATTGGGCTGTAAATCAATTATGTAAAAAGGTATTAAAACTAACTCTTCGTGAGTGCCGGATTGACAAACCAAAGATTGAAGTAAAATGGCTGGTCTGCGCATTTGTTTTGCCGATTGCTGTCATTGCACTTTTAGTATCTACCCCAGGTGAATTTGTTTATAACGATATAAAAGCCGGAGAAGCCATTAAAAACGTTATTGCAGCAATCTTTGTAGCTGGATTTGCTGCAGGAGTCGTTGAAGAGATGGCTTTTAGAGGGGTAATAATGAAAACGCTTGAAATGCGCTGGGGCAAAGGGGTTGCGATAGTCGTGCCATCTGTTATTTTCGGCCTGCTGCATGCGATAGGTTCAAATCTACACGCATTGGACTTATTGATGTTGTTTGTCGGAGGCACCAGCGTTGGGATTATGTTCTCTTTAATTGTGTATCAAAGTGGGTCCGTCTGGAATAGTGCGATCGTGCATGGAGTATGGAACTGTATGATGATTGGCAACGTTCTTACTATTGGTCCCTCGAATAATGAAAACTCCATTTTTTCGTATATATTATCCTCAGAATCAACCTTGCTAACAGGCGGAAAATTTGGGGTGGAAGTATCCATTGTCGCTATTTTGGGATATTTGTTTGTTATAACCCTCATCCTGTATTCAATGAAAAAGCAAACTGGCGTCTGATCGGATATCTCCAGGGGGAAGCAGCGGGAAGCAGCGGGACGGTTCCAGTGCTTCTTTCGTGTCCCGAATGAAGCAGTAGAACCGTCCCCGTGCCTCACCCGTGCCTCACCAAGTAAGAGTGTTTTATTGATGTTCGGTTCATACTAATACGGGTGATGTAGATGTTGTGTGAGTCAAATGAGGAGTTGATTGCGCTGGTGGAGGAGGCGCGGCCTTTTACGAAGCTGGGGAAGGTTGCGGATTATATTCCGGCGCTTGGGAAAGCGAACGCGAATGATTTGTCGATTGCGATTCATTATCCGAATGGGGATTGTGTTGCGGCGGGGGATGTCGATAGGAAGATTACGCTGCAAAGCATTTCGAAGGTGATTAGTCTAGCGCTGGTGTTGATGGACCGAGGGTGCGACTATGTGTTTGAGCGGGTCGGGATGGAGCCGACGGGCGACCCGTTCAATTCGATAGCAAAATTGGAATCAAGGGGCGTGACAAAGCCATTGAATCCGATGATCAATGCTGGTGCACTCGTTGTGACACATATGATTCCCGGAAACTCGATCGAGGAGAGGGTCCAGCGGTTGGTAGCCTTCATTCAGGAGCTGGCGGACAGTGAGAAGGTGGCGTTTAATGAGGAAGTGGCTCATTCCGAGTTCGAAACCGCCCATTTAAACCGAGCTTTGTGCTACTTTTTGAAGCAGCATGGAGTCATCAACGAGGATGTCGATCAGTTGATTGATCTGTATTCGAAGCAGTGCGCGATTGAGATGGATTGTCGGGATTTGGCCGATATTGGGCTAGTGTTTGCGATGGACGGTGTGCACCCGCGGACGGGCAAGCAAATCATCCCGTTCGATGTAGCGCGTATTTGCAAAACGTTCATGGTGACGTGCGGCATGTACAATGCATCCGGTGAGTTCGCCATTAAAATCGGCATTCCGGCAAAAAGCGGCGTTTCCGGCGGTATTATGGGGTCGGTGCCAGGCAAAGTCGGTATTGGGATTTTCGGGCCGGCACTGGATGAGAAGGGAAATAGCATCGGAGGCATCAAGCTGCTGGAGCTTCTGGCAAAAAAGTATTCGTTAAGTATGTTTTGAAGTGTCAGGTGGGTGTGCGGGTCGAAACGTGCGCGGTGGAAGATGCGGCCCGGTTCCAGCGCTTCTTTCGGGTTCCGAATGAAGCAGTAGAACCGTCCCCGTGCTTCCCTTCCTTAAAATATGCTTTTCATCAAAAGAAACCGCTAGGCTTTTTCCAAAAGGACAAGGCTTAGCGGTTTTTTTAATAGTGAGGCACTGAAACCGTCCCCATGCCTCACCAAATTCCGACGTTTTTTTGCAAAAGGATGGGGTAGAAGGGGAGTGGGGTATTAATTTCATGTGAGGAGGACGATGGATGGTTAAAGAAAATCGCAATGATTCGAACGTGAATAAAAAACAGGAGCAGTTGGATCAGTTCAAGGTGGATGATCATGGGAAGAAGATGACAACTAATCAAGGGTTGAAGGTGTCGGAGGATGAGTTTTCCTTGAAAGCCGGCGTGCGCGGGCCGACGTTGATGGAAGATTTTCATTTCCGGGAGAAGATGACGCACTTCGACCATGAGCGGATTCCGGAAAGGGTTGTGCATGCCCGCGGGTTTGCGGCTCATGGCGAGTTTCAGGTGTATGAGTCGATGAAGGAGTTCACGATGGCGAAGTTCCTAAACGACCCATCAAAGAAGACGCCGGTATTTGTCCGCTTTTCGACGGTACAAGGTTCGAGGGGTTCGGCGGAAACGGTCCGCGATGTGCGCGGATTTGCGACGAAGTTTTATACAGAGGAAGGGAACTATGACCTCGTTGGCAATAATATGCCGGTTTTCTTCATCCAGGATGCGATCAAGTTTCCTGACCTAATCCACGCGGTAAAGCCGGAGCCGCATAACGAAATGCCGCAGGGTGCGTCCGCCCATGATACGTTCTATGACTTCGTTGCCAACAACCAGGAGTCGGCGCATATGGTGATGTGGCAAATGTCTGACCGGGCGATTCCCCGCAGTTTCCGGATGATGGAAGGCTTTGGCGTACATACGTTCAGGTTCGTGAACGAGCAAGGAAAGGCCCATTTTGTCAAATTTCACTGGAAACCGGTGCTTGGCGTCCACTCGCTTGTGTGGGACGAGGCCCAAAAGATTTCCGGCAAGGATCCGGACTTTCATCGCCGCGATTTGTATGAGTCAATCGAAAGTGGCCAATATCCGGAGTTTGAGCTGGGCGTCCAATTGATTCCTGAGGAAGAGGAGTTCAGGTTTGATTTTGACATCCTCGATCCAACGAAGCTGTGGCCTGAGGAAGAGGTGCCCGTCAAGATTATCGGGAAGATGACCTTGAACCGCAATGTCGACAACGTGTTCGCCGAGACGGAACAAGTCGCCTTCCATCCTGGCCATGTTGTGCCAGGTATCGATTTCACGAATGATCCGCTTTTGCAGGGCCGGCTGTTTTCTTACACCGATACACAGTTGCTGCGCCTTGGCGGGCCGAACTTCCACGAGCTGCCAATCAACCGCCCTGTCTGCCCGTTCCACAACAACCAGCGCGACGGGTTTGGGCGCCAGACAATTAATATCGGCCAGGTGAACTACCATAAGAATTCCCTTGCGCAAAATACACCTGAACCAGCAGCGCCCGAGGAAGGCGGGTATGTCCATTACCAGGAGAAGGTCGATGGCCGTAAAATTCAGGCGCGCAGTGACAGCTTCAAGGATCATTTCTCCCAGGCGACAATGTTCTGGAATAGCATGACCCCGCCTGAAAAGCAGCACATCATTGATGCGTTGACCTTCGAACTCGGCAAGGTGAAATCACCGGATGTGCGCCAGCAGGTTGTCGATATGTTCGCCAATGTGAGCATGGAGCTGGTTACCCCGGTTGCTGAAGGGATTGGGGCGCGAGTTCCGGAGCCGAGAGAGCCTGCGTCCACGAAATCATCGCCAGCACTTAGCATGGCAAACACAGTGAAAACCCCTAGGACACGCAAAATTGGGGTGCTCATTGCTGACGGTTTCAGCGGCAACGAAGTGAAAACAATTCTGGATACGCTAAAGGCAGAAGGCGTGATTCCTGAAATCATAAGCGAAAAACTGGGCGCCGTAAGAGGAACGGACAATTTCGAGCTCCCTGTCCAGCACACGTTCCTGACAGCCGATTCAGTCCTTTTTGATGCCATCTATGTGGTCGGCGGGACAGAGAACACCCCGAAATTCAAGAAGGCCGCAATGACCTTCCTCCAAGAAGCATTCGAGCATCACAAGCCGATTGGAGCAACCCACGCCGGGGCCGAAATCGCGCAACAAGCCGGGATCATCGGTGCGCCAGGCGTTGTCACAGGTGGCGAACCGGCTGATTTTGCAGGGCAATTTGTCCAGGCCATCGCTGCCCACCGTTTTTGGAACAGGCAAGTGCAGTAATCTATTTAAGGCTACTTCGCGCAAAATAAAAACCTCATATCCAAAAAAGAAACTCGAAATCCGCATGGCAACAAAGCCAGCGGATTTCTTGTTATTAGTGGTTTTTACATTTCTCGTTCTGTGTTGCGTAAATCTATCCGGCAATATCCGGAAATTTTTTATGTAATTCGAGTGATATTTTGCCCCAAAATACCCTCGGGGGAAATAGATCCGGCCGTTGAAATGAAATTAAAGCTGGTGCGGCTGGCAAACTCAGAACCGTCCCCATTTAGCCAAGTCGCTGAACGAACCAGATGAGGCCCATGCCCATGATGAGGGAGGAGCTGGTTGTGACGAAGGCGGGGAAGCGTTTGTATCTTCGTAAGTAGGCAAGCACAGGGAAGACGAGTGCGACAATGGTGATTTGGCCGATTTCCACTCCAAGGTTGAAAAAGAGCAGGGATGAGGCGACTGTGCTTGTGGACAGCTGCATTTCCTGCAAGATGCCGGCGAATCCGAATCCGTGGATTAGGCCGAAGAAAAGGGTGATGAGCCAGCGCTTTTTCGTTTCCCATTTCAATATGTTTTCGATGGCGACATAGACGATGCTAAGGGCGATTCCAGCTTCGACGAGTTGGCTTGGTAGTGTGACGATGCCAAGTGTAGCAAGCCCAAGGGTTATGCTGTGCCCGAGCGTAAAGGCAGTAACGATCTCGACAACCCGACCGAGTGAAATAGCAGCCGGAAGGATCAAGCATAAGACGAACAGGATGTGATCATAGCCAGTTACAATATGCTCGATGCCAAGGATGAAAAAGTTGGTGGCCTGGCGGAGCCAGTTGCGCTCGCCGATTACCATTTCGCGCTCAGCAATCGTAAAAGTGAATTCTTGTGTCCCTTTTTCACCATCGACCGTAGCGAAGTTGATGTGGGAGCGGTTGATATCATCGACAAAAAGATTATAGGCAACCCGGGTGGATTCACCGGCGCATGGATACTTGAATTGAAAATGGGCAAGCGGATAATTGTCGGTAGTCATGCTGACGCTTGTTCTTGTGAGTTCCGGCTCACAAATCAGCTCGTCACGATATACGTTCATTCCCGAGGTTATGTAGTTTGTAATGGTTTTTTCATTTTCCGATAAAACATGTTCAAGCTTCATCATGTCGTCCGCAGCTTCAAATTCAGGAATGAACTCGAATGCTTCGGCAAGCTCGGAAAAATCGAGACTAAGGTCGACAATGACCTTTTCAGCTCCGTCCTGAACGTCCATGTAGCCATAGCTGTTGGCATGGGCACTTGCGTTTGCTGGAAGGAAGCTCGTCAGGATCAGTGATAATAAGAGAATAAAAGAATTCAATTTTAGGATACGTTTCATAAGGCCAAGTGGGCTCCTTCCTTTTTTGAGTAAACAATGAAATGGAGATGGAGTCAATGAGACTCATCTCCATTCACACCCGCGTATACAGGTTTAAACACAGCTAGAAACTAGCCGGGTCAATTCAGTTTATTGATTGGCTGGTTTCGTTTCTTTGATTTGCTTTTCGCCACTTGGGGTTTTGTTGATTTCAAAGCCGTCGAACAGTTCTCCAGTAGCGGTACGAGCTTCATAGGAAAGCTTGTTTCCATTTACCCTTACTAGCTGGTACAACTGTGTATTCTTGGTTGACTTCTTTACTTCAGCCCCATTGTCATCCCAGTTTTTCGTAGTAAAATCGTACATTTTAGGACCGGATACTGAGACGACGAAGACGGTGTCGCTCTTTTCACTCATTGCATTGGTTCCTTCTGAAACATTAGTGACCATACCGCGGGCGTAGTTGTGATCATGCCCTTGCAGGACGAGGTCTACGCTGTATTTTTCAACTAAAGGCATCAGCTTGTCACGGACTTCCTTGTTGTCGCGGCCAGGAGATGTCGCGAAAATTGGGTGATGGAATGTCAAAACTGTCCACTTGTTCGGGTTGTTCGCCAAAACCCCATCAAGCCATGTAATTTGCTTGTCCAATTCTGTACCGCGGAGGTTGGTATCAAGCGTGACAATGCGCATCCCCTGATAATCAGTGTAATAGACGTTTTCCTTAAACTCGGCAGGACCGTTTTCCGGGAAAGCAAATTGCGGCTGCCAGTATTGGGATAGGCCTCGTGGCGCACCTTGTACAATTTTGGAATATTCATGGTTCCCGGCGGCAACAATGCTAGGGACCATGCCGTTAATCCAGCCGCCAGCATGGAACCATTCGCCCCATTGCTCATCTGCATCACCGTGGTTGATCAGGTCGCCGGCATGGATGATGAAGTCGGCTTCAGGAAGGTCGGAATAGGCATTGCGGATAACCCGGGACCAGTGTTCTTTAATGTCATTCTGCGCGTCGCCAACGTAAACAAAGGAGAATGGCTCCTCCTTGTCAGAAGCTGTTTCAAATTCAAACCACCACTCCAGTTTATGCCGTCACCAACCCTGTACAGGTACTTCGTTTCCGGCTGGAGACTTTTGAAGTTAACCGTATGGAACTTTGCCGTGTATTCCTGGTTTCCTTTTACTTCGCTCGTACTTTCAGCATTAACGGTTGTCGCTTTGGCTTTGAAGGCCGGGCCATCTTCGGCAATTGCGATTTGAGCTTGAGGAGTGACAACGCTTGTATCGGTGCGCCAGGTAACTGCTTGCGTGGTGGCAGTGTCACCTTTCCAGGTCAGGACTACCCGATCAGGAACAGGGGTAGGCTTGTACGTCTCGGCAGCCGGATACTTTGTTGCGGCGAGGTCGGCAAGAACCACATTCATTGTAGGAACTGCGCCAACCAGCAAGGCCGACAATAATAAGGTCCTTCCCTTCGTGCTCTTCAATACCTTCTTAACATCCATTCAACTCATCTCCCAACTTTGAATTATGTAATACGAATCAATCGTAGCAATGGGATATGAAGTGGATGTTGACGGCATGTAAAAAAACGTTAACCCGTATAAAACAGGAAAAAGGTCTCGATGTTGGCGGATTGGGGACGGTTCTATTGCTTCCTTTTAGTTTTAGAGGGGCCTAAGGTAAGGCTATAAAGGATAAAATGCAGGAGGAAATGCCTAAAGCGGGATTTATGTCCGTGAAAATGTTTGAATATTTGTTATCTTATTATTAACTTTGTAAATTGCTTTTTTACAGAAGTCCCAAAAACAAAAAGGAGTGGAGTGATAAAAATGTCGATAATGGAGCCCTTCCCCTTTTTTTTGCAAAAATGTCTTAATAGACGATTATTTATTGTAAAGTTAGACCGATGTTGAGATAGTTAAATAGAATCACAAATAAAAAGGGGTGAAGACGATGCCTTGGGAGACCCTTCCAAGCTGGTTTTGGATTATGTATTATTTATTTTTATTGGTCACATTAGCAGCAGGAATCGTAAATGTTTTCAGGAATAGACTGGCGGTGCTGTCCGTTTTCGCCATAGCCCT
Organism: Neobacillus notoginsengisoli; assembly: GCF_003515685.1. Taxonomy (GTDB): domain Bacteria; phylum Bacillota; class Bacilli; order Bacillales; family Cytobacillaceae; genus Bacillus_D; species Bacillus_D notoginsengisoli. The sequence continues at coordinate 205,568 of NZ_QWEG01000008.1, forward strand.
CACGATCACCATTCCAATCATTGGTCTCATCAATAGTATTGGCAGGGAGGATGGGATGAATGAATTCGAGCATCTCGTTGCCCAGCTGCAGCTAGGGTCACTCTGGGCCATTTATGTTGCGATGGGATTATTTTATCTGCTAATATACTGGGCTGTCCTCCTCAAGAAAAAGAAAACGAGGTGAAAATCATGGTTGCTTCCTTCGCTCTTTTGCTATATCCTGACAGCCATCTTCACAAAAAAGAAGCAATCCTTATACGACCTTCTTGCAAAAACGCATGTTATCAAGACCAAATAACTATAACCTTTTTGCAAAAAGTGAACCTTATAAGTACGATTGAATCCTTTCATACGAGTGATCATTCAGCTGTTGAAACATGTCAATCGTCGGCCGGAGATTCGCTTCAATAATCCAAATCAGGCCTTGTTGGTCGACGCCTAAATCGATTCCGAACGCCCTCGTTGTTTCGACCCAATTTGATAGATGCTCAACAATCATGAGGGATAGGATCCGAAGCTTCTCGATGATTTCTTTCGTATTTGGATGTTGTAAAGAGGATTTATTCAGAGCTGTTTTAACGGGGAGAATGGCTTTTGAAGCATTTGTGATGACGAAACCATCCTCCGCTAGTTTCGCGCATGCAGCGGTAACGGCCCACTTGTCCGAATCATTCTTTTTCTGAACCATGACACGGATATCAAATGGATTCGTCCCGATGGTAGCCAGGGGGATCCGGTTTTGAATCATGTAAGGCGTGTTTTTTTCCAGGAACCACTTCGTGAGGAGTTCGAAAACTTTCTTCCTATCCTTTATCACCGTTTTGAAATTTTCGTGATGAAGTTCAAACGAGTCCTTACCTAGCCGTGAAATTTGGACAATCCCTCTTCCGAAAGCGCCATTGGTTGGTTTCACCATCACACGTTCATAGCGGCCGACCATCCGTTCCAATGACTCTTTTTTCAAAATTTCTGTCACAGGAAGAAACCCTTTCAATTTATAATGCTGCTTCATCCATGTATGGAGCGCCCATTTATCCCTAAAGCTCATTTGTTTCATCACCTCTAAACCATGTCGTTCCCTCCCAATTAGATTATTTCTCAATCGTTTTTTTGACTGTGCTTCTTTTGGCAAACAGTAATTGGCGCTTTGTTAATAAGCGATAGCTTTTCGTGTACTTCAAAGATTTTCGCGCGTATGTTATCGAAGCCGTAGCTTTTTAGACGGGCTGAGTGCATCTCCAGGAATTTTTGGGCAGTTTCTTTGGACTCGAATAAATAGACCCCGCCGGATTCTTTCGTTTCCGCATTTTCTGTCCAAATCTTCCAGATGACGCCAGGCTCATTGTTGATGCTTTTTGCTAAATCCTCTTTCTCCTTAAACTTTTCCTCACCGAATGGGCCATCCGATTTAAAATCAATTTGCACTAAATATTTCAAGCCGCACACTCCTCGCTGTTTTTTACTATATGAAGGCTGAACTAAAGAATTGTACATAGTTGATTGGAGTGGAAGGCACGTAGACTCCTGCGGGATGTAGCGGCAAGGTGGAGACCCCACAGGCGCCCAAGCGCCGAGGAGGCTCCAGGGACGCCCCGCGGAAAGCGAAGTGCCTGGAGCGCAAATCAACGACAACGTTCAAAAGTTAAGTTCATTTTATATAGTATCACCTTGGCAAAAAATAATAATGAATGACGCTCATAAAGTGTAACTCGATTCATGATATAAAGCATTTCTTTTTCATAAGCGTTGATTTTTATTTTGCAAAAGAAAAAAGGTTTTTACATAAATCAATAATATTTTATTGTAATTCAATAAATTTTTGTTTATACTCAATTCATACTTACTGTGAGAGGTGCTTTTTATGAAACGAGGTTCGACACTTTTTTTAAAGATGGCTGTGATAATTATGGGGATTCCCGTTCTTGCTATAGGCATATTTGGGTTGTATTGGTTGATAAGAAATCCGGCGAACCCGGATTATGCCCACATCCTTTATCCGATTGTCATTGGCATGTATCTAGCTGTGATTCCATTTTTCGGAGCATTGGTTCAAGCATTTAAACTGTTGAGCTATATTGACAGGAACGAGGCTTTCTCGGAATTGTCTGTGAAAGCTCTGAAAAACATTAAAATGTGTGCGCTGATATTCAGTGGTTTGTTCGTGGCAATTCTGCCATTTGTATATGTCGTGGCAGAACTGGACGATGCACCAGGACTCATCATCATTGGAATGGTTCCTGTTTTTGCTTCACTCGTCATCGCAGTCTTTGCCGCTGTTCTCCAAAGGCTTTTGCAAGAGGCGATCAATATCAAATCTGAAAATGATTTAACGGTCTGAGGTGAAAGCAATGGCGATTATTATAAATATTGATGTGATGTTGGCAAAAAGGAAAATGAGCGTAACCGAGCTTTCGGAGCGGGTTGGAATCACGATGGCGAATCTGTCCATTTTGAAAAATGGCAAGGCCAAAGCAATTCGGCTATCGACTTTGGAGGCGATTTGCAAGGCTTTGGACTGTCAGCCGGGGGATATTTTAGAATACAGGCCGGATGAAGGTAGTCACGAATAATCAATAACAAAGGCGTTGATTCTAAGGAGGATTGCGCCTTTTTTTGCCGAACGACGAGCCTCTTTTTCAAAAAAAGGAAGCCGAATGCCCAAATTTATGGTACAGTTGAAGAATATTTCAAAAGATAGTAGGCGAACAATATGATCGAGATCAAAACATCTCCACTGAGTGATGGAGAATTCAATAGAGGCGTTTTTGCAACATGCGATATCAAAAAAGGGCAGCTTTTGCATGAGGCGCCAGTCATTTCTTATCCGAACGACCAGCATCCCCACATTGAGAAAACGTTGCTTGCGGATTACGCATTTGAGTATGGGAAAAACCACACCGCGTTTGTGCTAGGCTATGGCATGCTGTTTAACCATTCGTATGAACCGAATGCGACGTATGAGATTAACTTTGACAATCACACGTTTGACTTCTATGCTTACAAAGATATTAAAGCAGGCGAAGAAATTCTCATTAATTACAATGGCGACGAGGATGACAAAGAGCTGCTTTGGTTTGACCAGGAATAATAACGGACCGACGGGAAATGGAGTTAGATAATGAATAAACGATGGACGATTGGCAAAATAAAAGAGTTTGTTGAAAAAAATTCGGAAAGCGCGCTGTTATCGACGGAATACCACGGCTTTTCGCAAAAGTTGCTTTTTAAATGCGCATGCGGCAACAATTTTGAAAAAACCTTCACGAAATTTAAAAATAACCATCAGCGAAAATGCGAGGCGTGCCAACCGCCAAAAGCGTCACGCTAAACGAAGCGCCGATTTCTGTTCATCAGAAGTCGGCGTTTTTTTTTTGCAAAAGTGTCTTATTTGAAAAACAACGCAATAACTGTTATAATTATATTTAGTTCGAGATAATTTAATTAAGGATAAGTTCGGACCATTTTTTAAGTGAATATCTTGAAATAAGGATTCTTGACTTAAAATAAGTTTTTTAATTTTTATTAAGGAAATTAATAATAAGGGACGCTAATAAAAAGGAAGTGTGGCAAGATGACAAAGAAAACAACGGGAATCCATCATATCACTGCGATTGTAGGGCATCCGCAGGAAAACGTGGATTTTTACGCAGGGGTTTTGGGGTTGCGGCTTGTGAAGCAAACGGTCAATTTTGACGATCCAGGCACGTACCATCTTTATTTCGGTGATGAAGGCGGAAACCCGGGAACGATCATTACATTCTTCCCGTGGGCGGGTGCCTATCAAGGGAAAATCGGCGATGGGCAAGTAGGGGTTACCTCTTATGTCGTTCCCGCAGGCGCCATGGAGTTTTGGGAAAAAAGGCTCGAGAAATTCACGATTCCGTTCACGAAAAGTGAGCGATTTGGCGAACAATACCTCCAATTTACCGATCCGCACGGGCTTCGCCTAGAGATTGTTGAAAGGGAAGCAGGAGAGATGAATGGCTGGAAGTTTGGCGAAGTAACTCCTGAAGTCGCCATCAAAGGGTTTGGTGGGGCGACCCTGTTTTCAGCCCAGCCAGAGAAAACGGCAGAACTTTTGCAAAAGGTCATGGGTCTTGAGCTTGTTGGAGAAGAAGGAGACCTTATCCGGTTCCGCTCATCAGCTGCTATCGGAAATGTCATCGATCTGAAGGCATCGCGGTCGGGCCGTGGCCAAATGGGCGTCGGCACGGTGCACCACATCGCGTGGCGGGCAGTTGATGATGAGGAACAATTGGATTGGCAAAAGCATGTTTCGGCAAATGGGTACGGCGTCACCCCGGTTCAGGACAGAAATTACTTTAACTCCATTTATTTCAGGGAGCATGGCGAAATCTTATTTGAGATTGCAACCGACCCTCCAGGATTTGCCCATGACGAGTCACAAGCAACAATGGGTGAAAAATTGATGCTGCCTGCACAGTATGAACAATTCAGAGGCAGGATTGAACAACATCTGCTTTCGTTTGAGGTAAGAGAACTAGATTAAAAACAGAAGATTTTTGCAAAAGAATAGCTGGACCTCGTATAGAGGTTCGTATTCTGGAGGAGGATATAGAATGAAGCATATATTCAATAAAGGCCAGGATAGCACTAGGCCGACGTTATTATTGCTGCACGGAACAGGGGGCAATGAATTGGACCTGCTTCCGCTCGCAGGAATGATTGATGAGACGGCGTCCGTGTTAAGTGTACGCGGGAATGTGCTGGAAAACGGAATGCCGCGTTTCTTCCGCCGTCTAGCGGAAGGAGTTTTTGACGAAGAAGATCTTATCTTCCGGACAAAAGAACTGAATGAGTTCCTTGATGAAGCTTCCGAAAAGTATGGATTTGACCGGGGCAACATCATGGCACTTGGGTACTCAAATGGAGCGAATATCGCAGCGAGTCTGCTGTTTCATTACAAGGATGCTTTAAAGGGAGCGATTCTACATCATCCGATGGTTCCAAGAAGAGGGATTGAACTCCCTGATCTTGCAGGAAAGTCTGTATTCATCGCAGCTGGGACAAACGATCCGATTTGTCCTGCGGCAGAATCAGAGGACCTGAAATCCTTGCTTGAGAAGGCGAATGCGAGCGTTGAACTGCATTGGGAGAATAAAGGCCATCAATTAACGATTGAAGAGGTGCAAGCCGCGGCGAGTTGGTATCGAAACCTTATAGGTATGTAAACAGATAGAAAGGGTAATATATAAAACTGGGTGGTGCATGGAATGGGTTTTTGGGCTAGGTTATTTGGAAAATCACAACAACGGGAGGCAGAAGAAATGACGAACGTTAAATTAGCAGTTATTTTTTACAGCATGGGCGGAACGAACTTCCAACTGTCAAAATGGGCTGAAGAAGGCGCGAAGGAAGCGGGCGCCGAGGTAAGAGTATTGAAAGTAGAGGAATTGGCTCCTCAATCCGTTGTGGAAGGGAACGAAGTTTGGAAGCGCACGACTGAAGCTACCAAAGATGTTCCGGTCGCTACTTCAGAAGATCTCGAGTGGGCAGACGCGATCATCTTCAGCGTTCCAACAAGGTTCGGGAACATGCCTTCCCAAATGAAGCAATTCCTTGATATGCAAGGCGGCTTGTGGGCAACTGGCAAAACAGTCAACAAAGTGGTCAGCGCCATGACATCCGCGCAAAATCCGCATGGCGGACAAGAAGCAACGATTCTTTCCCTTTATACATCGATGATGCACTGGGGTGCCATCATCGTCCCACCAGGTTACACAGATCCTGTTTTATTCGGGGCAGGCGGCAACCCGTATGGGACAAGCGTGACAGTCGGCGAAGACGGCAAAATGATCGATGACGTCGAAGCAGCCGTCAAGCATCAAGCGAAACGCACCGTAACCGTTGCGGAATGGGTCAAAAAAGCTAATCAATAAATTATTTGAGCTAACCAAACCTTGAGTTTGGTTGGCTTTTTTTATTTGTGTGCTCCATGTTCGGACAGAGAATGAGGTACTAGGCGTTTCGCTGTCCGAAGAAGACGCCCCCATAGGACAGCCTTACTCTATTTTGAGCAAAGAGAAATCATTCCGAAGTGCGCTGTTTCTTTAGCAAGTCACGCACTTGTTACACGAATGCAATTAAGTAAAAAAATATTTAATATGGTAAAATAAGGTGTAAGGGTTGATTGCTTCAATAAGAATGGGGGGATTACATGAGCAATCTAGCAGTGAAAACAGAGAAAGGGCCGCTTGTCTTTGTATGGGCCATCATCCTTTTCATAAGCAGCCTCTTTATGCCGATTGTGTTCATTTCCTGGATTCAAGATCTATTATTCTACTCAAAATCTCATTGGTTTTTTGTCGCGCCCCAATCTGCTTATGTTGCCTTTATGATTGGCATGGCGTGGATTCCGATCGTTATGATCGTGTATTTAATCATGAACTACAAATATGAGCTCAAGTTCCTGAAAATGTTCTCCCTGCTTATCGCTTCCTTAAGCATTCCCGTAATGATCTTTTCGGCTACAACGTACTATTATTTCGATGATAACGGCTTGCACTATAATCGCCTCGAATCGTTCAATCAACTCGAAACGTATGAATGGGAAAGTTTTAAAGAAGTGAAAAAGAACTATGCGAAACGGCAAAACACGACATATCTGAAGGAATACATATTTATTTTGAAAGATGATTTGGAAATCGCGATTCCATACGAAGGCGATATCAGGCACAATGAGTATAGACTGATGGATAAGCTAAACGAAAATAATGTAACAATCACCGATAATTATATGGATCAATACGAATGAATGAAAATTGGTCCATGTTGTTTTATGAGGTGCTTTGGTCCAAGAGGATTAAGGCATCTTTTTTTGTGGACTTGTGATGGAAGAATAAAAGAAATTCTCCTCTTCTAGTGCAGTAACCAATATCGTAAACTTTCCGTTAAATTAAAGCAGGCTAATTTTGCCAAAAGAAGAACCTGCATGCAATATACTTGTTAGTGAGCTTCAGTCCCTTTAGATCATGCCAATTTTGCACATGAAAATATCGTTTTTTCCTAGCTATGTGTAGTGGGCTCCTGGGGGCATTTAATTTGGCTTGGCAAAACAGCGAACCAGACAGATGAAAAAATCATTCATTTTTTAAAAGCCAATCCACTAACATTATCGGGGTGAACGAACGTGCCAATTAGCAAAAAACCTGAATTTCCTGCTCTGGAAACTGAAAGAATGAATCTACGAATCCTGACTCTTGATGATGCTGAGGATGTGTTTAATCATTTCGCGGATTCCGAGATTACGAGGTTTATGGATATTGAGCCTCGCAAAATACGGAGGAAGCTGAAGAAATCATTACATACCATTTAGAGGACGCGGGCTGCAGGTGGGGGTTGTACGATAAAATTAGCTGAAGGTTCATTGGAACGGTTGGATTTCATTATTTAAGAAATAATGAGAAATTGATAGCGGAAATGGGGTTTGATTTGGCTAAAGCTTACTGGGGCAAAGGCTATATGACCGAGGCCATGGAGGAAGTCATTCAATTTGGTTTTGCCAAAATGGGGCTGGACATCATTGATGCCACAGTGGAACCGGAAAATGAACAATCCATTCATTTAATGAGGAAGGTAGGATTTAAAAAGGATGCAGAGCTCAAGGACAACTTAATATATTTCACATTAACAAAGCCAGACGCATAAAGATGAAGCAAGGGGACGGTTCCAGCGCTTCATTCGGGACCCGAATGAAGCAGTAGAACCGTCCCCTGCCTCACTCTTTCAGCCGCGGTTTTGCCGGGTCGCAGTTGGGCTTTGGGAGGTTTGCGGATTCGCTGAGTTTTTTGAGATAGTAGCATTCTTCACGGAACATGTGGTCCGCCATGAGCGGGGCGAATGTCCCAAGCGCTTCCTTGCTTAACCGGAGTTCCTCGATTTCCTCCAAAAACTGTTGGAATAGGACGATTTCCAGCTGCGCATCGGAGTTAAACTTGGACAGGGCTGGAAATTCTGCTAGACTCGTTCTTAAATAGCCAGCCATTTCAACGGCCTTCAAGTAAAACTGTTCAAAATGCTTCGTGAAGGTATCACTTTTCTCTTTTAACCTCTTCTCGACTTGGTCTAAATTAGTGGAAATCGCACCGGAGTGGCCGGCCGCATCCAGCAGCCAGAGAAGATGGTGATGCACCTCATGATATAGGGGAGGGACTTGGCCGGCCTTAACATGCTCCAAAACTCGGACGTACTCATCCAGTTCGTTCAGCATATGGTTGATAAAGGTAGGGGAAAGGTGAATTTTTATTTTTCCAACAAGGTGTTCGCGCAACAGTGACAGTTTGAATTCCCGCAGCCTAAGTACCTCGGCTTCAGCTCTGGTCGCCAGTTGTCTTGGATCGGCTGTTCTTGCCTGAGCGAGCAGCGTATCAAATTCCCGGATAAATTTTTCGGCCATTTCAATTTCCCTTTTTTGCACGGGGGCAAGCGCTTCATGAATAAACCGCGAGTGATCACCTAATATTTGGAGCCAAAACAAATGCTCATCCCTAGTTGTTTTTTCAAAATCAACCGCCATTATGGTCCCTCCCTAAAAAATCGTTTGTCCTCTTAATGTGTATTCCTTGTTTAGGGTGCTTATGAGTTTACTTAAGGTGGATTACGATTGATGCACCGGTGATGCACCGGGACGGTTCCACTGCTTCTTTCGTGTCTCGAATGAAGCGCTGGAACCGTCCCCTGCCTCACTCGGTGACGCTTTGAAGCGATCAGAACCCATGTCTTTCTTAAATTTACATTTAGTTTTGAAGGGGGTATTTTGCAAATGGAACTGAAATGGCTCGATTGGGCAAGACAACTTCAAGCGATTGCACAGACTGGACTGACGTATTCCAAGGATGTGTATGACTTGGAACGATTTGAAGAAATACGAAAAATAAGCATTGAGATGATGGCGGAGCAAACCGGTGTGGATAAAAAAACGATAACGGACTTGTTTGCGAATGAAACAGGCTATGCGACTCCGAAAGTTGATATCCGGGCGGTTGTGTTTAGGGATAACAAAATCTTGATGGTCAAAGAAAAAGCAGACGGCAAGTGGGCTTTACCAGGCGGCTGGGCCGACATCGGATCAACTCCGAGCGAAGTGGCGGTCAAAGAAGTGAAAGAAGAATCCGGCTTTGATGTCAAAACGGTCAAATTGATTGCTGTTCTTGATAAAAAGTGCCACCCCCATCCACCTTCTCCCTTTTACTCTTACAAACTATTTATCCAATGCGAGATCGTAGGAGGGCAGCCTGAAGAAGGAATCGAAACAAGCGGCGTCGGTTTTTTTTCCGAAAATGAACTACCGCCGTTGTCGGTCGACAGGAATACGGAATCCCAAATTCAAATGGCTTTTAAACATTTACATAACCCTGGGGAACGTGTTTTGTTTGATTGAGCAGGCTGCTGCTTGGAGGTTAGTGCTTTTTTGCGTGAAAAGTTAATAAAATAGTTAATAAAAAGCTGCTTTAAAGGGGGGAGTGCAGGTGATCAAGATAAAAGGCTCACATTCAGAAGCAACGGTTTTTTCCAATTATCCTCAGGGAACGGCTCTGGAACAGATTCAGGAATTGTGCAATCAATCTTTTTTGAAGGATACAAAGATTCGGATTATGCCTGACTATCATGCCGGGAAGGGCTGTGTCATTGGCACGACCATTCAGTTGAAGGACAAAGTCGTGCCGAACCTCGTCGGGGTGGATGTTGGCTGCGGCGTCCTTACAGTGAAGCTTCAGGACAAAAAGGTTGATTTCGAGAAACTGGACCAGGTTGTCCGAACGAGAGTCCCAAGTGGGATGGATGTGCACACGGTTGAGAGCGCGGAGCTCATTAAAACAGATTTTCCGGCGATAACTGAGTTTAAAGCCGAGCATATCCTTAGTGAAAAGAAAAGCCTCGAGTCGTTGGGCACGCTTGGCGGGGGCAATCATTTCATTGAAGTGTCGGTTGACGCTGATGGAAACCATTACCTGACCATCCATACGGGCAGCCGTTACGTCGGGTCAAGAATCGCCACGTATTATCAAAAAGTGGCCATTTCAAAATTACGCAAACAAGATTTAATAGAAACTATTGAAAAATTGAAAGCTGAAGGACGCCAAAAGGAAATCCAAAGGGTCATTCAAAGCTATAAGGAAACGAACCCGGTCATCCCGGATGCTTTGGCTTTCTTGGAAGGAAACGATTTTCAAAATTATATCCATGATATGAAATTGGCCCAAGCCTATGCAAAAGCAAACCGCGAAGAAATTGCGCGTGTTTTGATTGACAATATAGGTTTTGAAGAAATGGACCGTTTCGATACGGTGCACAATTATATTGATACCGAGAATTTAATTTTGCGAAAAGGGGCCGTTTCCGCTCAAAAAGGAGAACGTCTCATTATTCCAATCAACATGCGGGACGGATCAATCCTTGCGGTTGGAAAAGGAAACGAAGAGTGGAATTACTCCGCGCCACATGGAGCCGGCCGACTCCTTAGCCGGACGAAAGCCAGAAATACACTTAACATCACTGAATTTTACGATACCATGAAAGGGATTTGGTCGACCTCCGTTTCCGAAGAGACCCTCGACGAAGCACCAATGGCGTACAAGTCAATGAACGAGATTTTAGAAAAAGCCGAGGAAACCGTTGGAATTTCCACAATTATAAAACCAGTCTATAACTTTAAAGCGAGCGAAAAATATATCCCTGGCCGGTACAAAAAGAAAAAATGATTGTTTTCTACGTCACTGTTCCGAGAGTAGTTTTGAAAGTAAACGCATATAAAGTACCATATGAAAAGCATGGGTGATTCCCAAAAGAATTCCCATGTTTTTTGTTTTTTAATAAAATTAAGACTATTCATACATTTTTTAGAGCGTTATGATGATAAGGGGAGTTGGAAGATATTTGTCTCGGTTGCTGAATAAATACTGAAAGAAGTTAAAAAAAGGGGGGGGGAATCATGCAAACGATTAATTTATTGATTAGCGCCATTTTGCAAGTGATTTTTTTCTCTATTATTCCTTTTCTCTGGTGGGTGATTTTTTGGAGAAAAGAAGCGACATTTTTTAAAAGGCTGGGTTTTAAAAGGCCGGTTATTCAAAATAAAGCGAGATATTTGATTATCTTTGCGGCAACAATTATTTTATTATCGATTCCGTCATTGTTCATTATCCCATTGTTTGTCGATCAATCGGTATTGGCTACCACTCAATTTTACGGACAAGGCGCATTAATGTTAGCGCCTGCTTTGATTTATGCTTTTTTGCAAACTGGCCTATCAGAAGAAATATTATTTAGAGGCTTTTTAACGAAAAGACTCATTCGTAAATTTGGTTTTATGGTTGGAAATGGGTTGCAAGGTCTGCTGTTCGGGCTGATGCATGGGGTGCTGTTTGTGTCGAGTGCAGGGATGTTGGGAGCAATTATCATTATTTTAATCACAGGTATGGCTGGATGGTTAATGGGGTGGATCAATGAAAAAGAGTCAGATGGTTCCATTATCTCAAGTTGGCTGCTTCATGGTATTGTTAATGTTTTAGCATCATTTTTTGCGATGTTTGCGATAATTTAATATATAATTCTTTCGTATGGGATACGATAATCCCATTGTAGATACATAAAATGTGTTCCCTGTATCAAAAAGTGAAGCACTGGAACCGTCCCCTGCTTCAATTGGACATGCTAATGAGGACTAAATAATGATTTAAGGAGTTGTTTTTTATGGGTAAGGTACTACCGTTTTTAATGTTCCAAGATGGAAAAGCAGAAGAGGCGATGAATTTTTACACATCTTTGATGAAGAATTCCGAAATCAAACGGATTGTTCGGTATGGAGCGAATGAACCTGGAGATGAAGGCACCGTGATGCAGGCGGTTTTTTCCGTGAACGGACAGGAATTTATGTGCATCGACAGCAATGTGAGGCATAAGTTTACATTTACGCCATCATTCTCGATCTATGTCGCTTGTGAAAATGAGGAGGAACTGGACAGGCTTTACGAGAACCTGATTGATGGCGGACAAGCCCTTATGCCGCTTGGCAATTATGGTTTCAGTAAGAAGTTTGGCTGGGTGAATGACCGGTTCGGCGTTTCGTGGCAGATCGATCTTCCTTTTGAAAATAAGGCGGAATAGCCTTTTTACAAAATAAAAGGGGGGAGCTTCGAAGACATGTTTTATGTGAATGTGGAAGGTGCGGTTTATAAGGAAGATAAGTGGCTCGTCGTTGGACGGAGTGCGAAAGAAGAACACGCCGGCGGACTTCTGTCACTAGTTGGCGGGAAGGTGGAAGATGAGGGCCAGTCCACGAAAATTCTCGAAAGAACCCTACATAGAGAGCTGTTCGAAGAGGTGGGCGTGAAGGTGAAGGAAGGAATGGATTATGTGAGAAGCACTTCCTTCACGATCGCGGATGGCAGTCCGGTGGTCGATATTGTGTTCATGTGTGAATTCGATGAGGGAGAGCCTTTTGCCAAAAGCGTTGATGAAGTTGATGCTGTCTATTGGATGACGGCAGGGGAAATCGCTGCCCACCCCGAAGCTCCGATTTGGCTAATTGACAGCATAAAGGAAGCAGAAGCGCTCCGGAAATTAAGAGTAGCACGTTAATTCAAGAGGGCTAAACGCCCTTTTTTTGTCTTTTTCAAAACTTTTAGGGAAACCTACTTTTGAGGTGAATCCCGTGATGAAGAAGTTCATAATAACCGTTTTGCTAGCTGGGTTAATTCCCACCACAAACGCTGCTGCCCAAACCGAACGGCCAATCGAAATCTTCGATGTGATGAAAGGCAAAGTAATTTTGACAACAAAATCTACCCCGAATGTGCAGAGGGAAGTAAAGAAGTACATCGAAGGGATAACAGGCGTTTTTCCAAAAATAAACCCGATTCCAAGCGAAGGATTTATGATTCGAGTTCCTCTCGAACCCGCTGTTATCGTGAACACGCAATTGTTCCGTGGGCCCGTCAATGAAGTTATTATCATATTTTCCGGCCAGGAAGAACCGTATTTAATGTTTCTAGATGATAAAAACAGGCTCCTCGTCTTCACGTTTAAAGGGAATACAGACCGTTTGTTGGAGTTGTTGAACTTTAAACGATTCCGTCCACTCAAGCATCAAGATTGACCGTGCAAAAAACCTTCGATACTATTGTTGATATATCAACGTTATTTAGGCAACGTTAAAGAGGAGGCGGAGCCATTGGATGTGAATCAGCATATTGGACTCTTAATCCGCGACGCCGATTTGACGATTGCCAATTATGTGAAGAAGCAATTGGCGCCGTTCAACCTTGCGCCTGAGCAGAATCTCATCATGATGATGCTTTGGGAAAAGGACGGGATCTCGCCGAATGAGCTCGTCTCGTGCCTGAAAAAGGACAAAGGCAATATCGCCCGCATGATCGCGAGCCTGGAGAAAAAGGGCTACATCCAGCGAATTGACGACCCGAGCGACAAACGCACGTTCAAAATTCACTTAACCGAAGAAGGCAAGCGGCTTGAAGGAGTCGTTGAACCGATTCTTCAAGAGGCAACCCGAACCGTCACGAACGGAATCAGCCCGGAACAAGTAACGGAGCTGCAAGAAATTTTGAAAAAAATCATCCATAACCTATCAGGAGGCATGTCAACATGAAAATCGTAGCAATCGTGGGAAGCATCCGAGAAGAATCACTGAATATGTACTTGGCAAAAACAATGCAGGAGCGCTACCAGGACAAGCTGGACATCGAAATCGCCGACATCCGTTCTTTGCCTCACTACGACCAGGACGAAGAAAACAATCCGCCGCAGGCAGTGAAAGAGTTCAAACAACAAATCGCGAATGCGGACGGGGTGATCATCCTGACCCCGGAATACAACTGGTCCATACCGGGCGTTCTGAAAAACGCACTCGACTGGGCTTCCCGCGTGGAAAAAGTATTCATCGGCAAACCCGTTTTCCCGATGGGCGTCACAATGGGAACGCTCGGCACGATCCGCGCACAACTGCACCTGCGTGAAATTCTGACGGCCCTCCAGGCAAAACAGGTCCCGCCAGCAGGAAACGAAGTGCTCATCGGCCTCGCCAACCAGAAATTCGACCTGCAAACAGGCAAGCTGGTTGATGAAACAACCCTCGGTTTCCTTGATAGTAAAATTGAAGTATTCATTGACTTGATTAAGTCCGCTTAAGGGCTTTTTGGCAAAAGAACATAATTTGTACGTTGGGATGCGTTTCCGCTGTGAAGTGGGAACGCATTTTTTATGAGTATGGTACCACTCATATTCTGTTTTTCCCTAACTTAATACAAAATTTGCTATGAAAAGGAAGTTAAAGACCCTTATAATTAAATCACAAGTTGATCTAAAGAGGTGAAAAAGTGGAAATCCCTATATTTCTTATGCTAATGATCATATCAATTTTAATTTATAAAGGCAGGCAAAACGGCAGCATGAAATTTTCTGCCAAAAAACTAATTTTGGGATTCATCCTAACGATTGTAATGATTAATGTCATCTTGTTTTTATTAATGTAGATAAAGAGGGGGCGTTTTAGCGAAACGTTGCCTAAGTTCGGACAGAGATTGATGTAAATGCCGGCTTTCTGTCCGAAGATGGCTTCCCTTCGGACAGTGATTCACCAAGATAGCCGTCAGCTGTCCGAATTTGCTCCGGGTTCGGACAGAGATTGAGGTAAATGCGGGCTATCTGTCCGAAGATGGCTTCCCTTCGGACAGTGATTCGCAAAGATAGCCGTAAGCTGTCCGAATCTGCTCCGGGTTCGGACAGAGATTGAGGTAAATGCGGGCTATCTGTCCGAAGATGGCTTCCCTTCGGACAGTGATTCACTAAAAAAGCCGTAAGCTGTCCGAAGTTCCCCCAGGTTCGGACAAAGATTGATGTAAATGCGGGCTATCTGTCCGAAGATGGCTTCCCTTCGGACAGTGATTCGCAAAGATAGCCGTAAGCTGTCCGAAGTTCCCCCAGGTTCGGACAGAGATTGATGTAAATGCGGGCTAGCTGTCCGAAGATGGCTTCCCTTCGGACAGTGATTCACCAAGATAGCCGTCAGCTGTCCGAATCTGTTCCGGGTTCGGACAGAGATTGAGGTAATCCCGGCTGCGTGAAAATGTGCAAACACATCCCTTTATCTCGAAATGTATATAGCAATAATCAATTAAGAAGTGCAGCTGTTGGCAGGAAAAGGCCGTGATCTGAAGAAGAACTAAACTAACCGTATAGTATCCTTTAAATGGGAAAAAGGAGGCCGAAGCTATGATAGATGAGAAAAAAATGAACGAACTGTTCCAAAAAAATCGATTCACCTTTTTGATGATCAACATCATAGCAATTGTGATTCATACTGGCACCTCATTTACTTTTGTCATCCCGGGGTTAAAAGGTTTCGACTGGACATTCTTTGCAATTACCCTATTTTATTATTTTTTCATGGGAACTATTTTTGCAGGATTGTTTAAACGACGGTTTTTATTGGTATTCACGACCAGCTTCATATTGAGTGCCGTAGGAATGGGCTGGCGCTTGTGGCTCGAATGGGGAGAGGTCAGCCTAGCGGCGCATATGAACCCGGTTCTAATCATTGGCTATCCCTGTATCGTCGCAACAATCATTTTATTGATGTATTTTATTTCTGCAAAATTAATGCCAAAAAAAATACCGCCTAATAGCATTTTGCAGGACAGGAGGAGAATTTAGTTTATGATTTTTTAGACTCATTAATGAGGCGATAGATTAAAAGGCTCTCAACTACACTTCGCAGGCTCCGGTGGTCAAAATTTGGGAACCTGGATAAGTTAGACAAGCTTTTTAATTCGGAGGGATGGATGTGATAAGGTTCTGTTCTCGTTTGATATTTCTTTGACTCCTTTTTGCCATCGTCATGGCTTTCGGAATGGAATTTTACTAATGTCAGTCCATTAGAATCAATGTAATCGTAATAAAACCAGGCAATTTTTTCATCCTTAATGTGTTCTGTAGCTAAAATCTTTGTTCCGTCATCAAGTAAAATTGTTTTTCTAATAACTGACTGGGATGATGCCATTCCGCTTTGGTCACCATCCCGTATATCCAGTACAAATGGAAACTCGCTACGAATTTGCTCGTAATTCGTCAGAGGCAACTTTAAATTCTGTTTCTTTCTTTTCCCTCGTTGATTATTAGCCATCCAATTTGCCCATTTCCTTTAGCACAAATTCCCACTCTGCTCGATCCCTTGCCTCTTGACGGTCTAATTGCTCTTTTATTCCTAATGTCTCTTCAAATGTGCCTTTGTATTTTTTAATAAAATGAGCGTTTATACGTTCATACTCCTCATTCTCATCTGCTGCTGGTAATTCGTTATAATTATTTATTGTCTTATAAAAATTCTCCATGATTTCTTGTACTTTAAATTTCTCACGGGTAACACTAAAATAAGTTGCTGTTTCAGGAATTTGGGCATGCTTTCCCTTCCCCTTTTTTTCTACCCCAATTAAGCGGCCATCTTTAATCCAATTACTTACAGTCGCAAGCGTTACTCCCATTGCATCTGCAAAGTCACTCGTACGATACCATCTGGCCTCGTCGATCGCGAAGTCTGTTTTGGCACCTGCTAAAATTACTTGTGTAAGTAATGATGCAACTGCATTTTCTAATTGTTCTCTTGATAAATCCTCTGTTTTTTCTCGATAAATAAATGGGGAAATCTTATCATTGGAAGCACCAACAACAGTTTGGACATTTGCAAGTGACTTATAAATAGATAATAAATCTTCAGCTTGAAACGTATGAAATGCACTGGGCAATGTCACTTCCATTTCCTTCGTAATTTGATTTACTCGCTCAATTTCTGTTTGCAATAGCATATATATCACCTCTTGTCCCTCCATTATATAAGGTTCAATACCCAAGTTCAAATGAAATTAAAACAATATTAAAATGAAGTTAAACAAAAGTTAAAATAAAATTTAAATTACTAAATTATATTGCGGTATAAACTATTTTTATACTTCTTCAAAAAAAAATTTTTGATGCATTATTATTAGTTGCTAAAACAACCCAAGCCTTCCTGGATGAGTGAGGCACTGGAACCGTCCCCTGCTTCATTGCTGACGAATAGCTGTTTGTTATAAGATGTAGATGATGGATTTATGAGCAAATTAGTGGGGAATCCCAAACTTAAAGGATGTGCCAAATAAATGAATGTAGAGATGGTTATGCAGGAGCTTGAGGCTCTTGGCAAGGAACGGACGAAGAAAATGTACATATCGAATGGTGCGCATGAGCCGCTTTTTGGCGTGGCTACTGGCGCTATGAAACCAATTGCCAGGAAAATAAAAATAAACCAGCAGTTAGCTGATGAGCTTTACGCAACGGGGAATTACGATGCGATGTATTTTGCGGGCATTATTGCTGACCCTAAGGCCATGACGGAGTCTGATTATGATCGTTGGATGGGTGGGGCGTATTTTTATATGCTTTCCGATTATGTCGTGGCCGTTACTCTATCAGAGTCAGATATTGCTCAGGAAGTGGCTGATAAATGGATCGCAAGCGGTGAAGAGCTGAGAATGTCAGCGGGCTGGAGCTGCTACTGCTGGCTTTTAGGGAATCGGCCAGACGTTGAATTTTCAGATGAGAAAATTTCCAACATGCTTGATCTTGTCAAAAATACAATCCATGATGCGCCGGAACGAACGAAATCCGCTATGAATAATTTTGTATTCACCGTGGGGATTTCGTATTTGCCGCTACATGAAAAGGCAGTTGAGACCGCGAAGGAAATAGGGACTGTAGAAGTCAAACGGCCGAACAAAAAGAGCAGTCTCCTTAATGCTTACGAGAGCATTCAAAAAGAAGTCGACAAGGGAAGAGTTGGTTTTAAACGTAAGTATGTGAGGTGTTAAAGTTAATCTGGTGGAAAAGTATTTTTGAGGAACTGGAATAAACTACGAAATGCGTTGTCCGAATGGATTAACGCATTTTTTTCGTTTAGAAGCCACTACTTTTGGTAGGTTTTGTTTTTGTAACACCCGGGCTGTCCGGAGACATACTGAATTTGGACAGGGAAGCAAGTTTCAATCGTTTCTCATTTGGAGGAAGTCTGGTGTTCGGACAGTGATTAACATATTTATAAAGCTAGGTACAGGAGAAGCTGTACCCCGTTCCAGACACTGACCTAATTGGCAGACATGAAAACCCTCAGAGTAGGAGCGCTAATTGTGACGAAATTTTGACAGACTCGGATATCCCTGTGAAATTTATTGATATAATGAAAATTTTATTGATATCCGCCGAAAATTTTTTGATAAAACTAAAAAAGTGACCGATAAAAATAATGGCCCCCCATAGAAAGAGAGCTTCACCTTGTTTTTACCCCTCCCACCAGATATATTTTTCCTTAAATTAGCAAAAAAACGCCGACCAACCCGATAAAACAAGGTTGGCCGGCGTTTTCAATTGCTTTTTTAACAATTTTCGTGCACAGAAATAAAAAACTGCTAGGACGATGAACAAAAACGGCAAATAACAAGTAATTTCGCTATTTTAGAAACCCAATTTTTTTTGATAATATCTCGCAGTTTGGAAAAAATAGTCGTATAAAAGGAGGGATTGCCAATGTTTTTGCAAAAAAGAGTCGCTGGATTTGCCGTTTTGTTCGCGCTGATCCTGGCTATCACAACTGCAGGCCCACTGAGTGCTTTTGCCGAAATCGTTATCACGACTCAGCCAATTGAATCAAGGGAAACGGTTGGGGTCGAGTTGAGGGATGATTTCTTCAACCCGAAAGTGATTAATCTTCGCCAAGGAAGAACGACAAAGGTTGTATTGAAAAACAATGGGACGAAAGAGCACACCTTTACAGTGCAAAAGCTCGGAATTGATGCTGTCGTTCCGGCGGGACAAGAAAAAACCATTACCGTGAAAGCGAATCAGCCAGGTACATACGAGCTGATTTGCCGGTACCATTTTCAAGAGGGAATGGTTGGAACAGTAATCGTCAAATAACAATGAGTCAATAAGGGCTACTGCGGTAGCTCTTTTTTATTTTGCTAAAGGTCAGAAGGAGGACTTTTGCAAAAATAATCGAAAAGGATAAGGCAAAAGTGTTTGTCATTGGGGTGGAACAGGGATCATGGCGGGAAATCTATTGTACATACCTTATTCAATCATAATGTTAGCTGTAATCATCATTACGTGGCTTATAGTTAGATTTAAATCAAATAAGAGAATGACTAAAATATTCTTATCTATCTCACTTCCGATTTTTATAATCATTCAGCTTTATTTTTGGAACCTGGAGTTTAATAATTTTGTCAAAAGCTATGTGTTTCCAAGTAGAGACTTTGTGTGTGAAGACTATGGAGTTGAGGTAAAGGAAATAGCCATTCCACTCCCTAAAAGAACTGTGTTTCTTGGAAAAGAGGAAGCTTGTTCTCCTATCTATTCGACTTATGTAAGTGATACATATTTTTTGGATTTTTATAAAACGGAGCTTGATTCAATGAAAAATAGAGGAGAAGTTCTGAGTTATTCTTACGTTGAAAATAAGGATGAGATAGGGTTTGAGGTGGAAATTTCACCGGGAAATAAGGTTGATATTCTCATTCAAA
The DNA here is from genome assembly GCF_003515685.1 of Neobacillus notoginsengisoli. Taxonomy (GTDB): domain Bacteria; phylum Bacillota; class Bacilli; order Bacillales; family Cytobacillaceae; genus Bacillus_D; species Bacillus_D notoginsengisoli. The sequence continues at coordinate 225,154 of NZ_QWEG01000008.1, forward strand.
GAAGTGAAGACAGCACAGGTTTAATAACAATTGAATATAAAAGAAATTAATTCATAAACGAATGGGAGCAGGGTCATGAAAAAACTGCCCTAAGGCAGCTGCTCTTCAGCAAAAAAAGTATAAAGGAGATCTTCATTTCTATTTGTAAACAATATCATCCTTTAGTGAAGCTACCTTGCTTAACGCGGAATCGATATCGGCTTCATTGACTCCAAAGTGTGCGAGGGCGGTGTGAAGATGTTTCATAATGGCATTAAAATGAGCGGGTTTTAGGTTCATCCCTTCATGTGCTTTTGCCATGGAATTGCCCGAATATTGGTTAGGTCCACCGAGCGCAAAACTAATAAATTTGGTTTGATGACGTTTTTGTTCCTCCATATCAGTGTTTTCGAAAAATTGCTGAACGGTTGGATCCTTTAAGACTAACTTAGAGTAAAAGTAATCTACTACCTTTGAAATCCCTTCTTCCCCGCCTATTTTCTCATAAAGGGTTTGTTCCATGATGATCCATCTCCTTCTTTATTCATTCATCTCATGTCCAGCTGCGTTGCAACGAAAAAGGCCCCACTCAAATACCAGGAGACATTACTGAATAATAGCCTAAATCATGCCATTCCAAACGCTAATTATTGGCAAAAAGGCAGTTTGAACTGCACTAACGAAAAAAGTCCTCATCATGTGTGAAGTGAAAATTGAAAAATATGAAAGGACAGAAAAGAATGGAACAGCGATTGAGGCATCTTTTTTGTAAAAACAAAACGGGAAAGAAGTACTAAAAGGGAATTTTGCAGGAATCATTATTTGACATCTTTATCCAAATTTACCCACGCTTTTATACACACAACAGGAAAGAGCTTGAAAATTTTCAAGCTCTTTTTCTATCGGATTTTTTTGCCCAAGGTTCGGACAAAAAATGCTTTTTCCTGATCTTAGTTGTCATCCACAAATACAGATCGTCATTTTATTCTTCCATGTGTTGTTTGAGTTTTTTGTGCACGTGCGACTCGATCTGTTCGACGAGTTCGTCTTCCAAGTGGCGGGTGGGATAAGGGTGAAACCAGAGAATCTCGTTACTCTCCTCTTTGACCAGCCCTAAATAATCTTTTCCGTGTACGTTCAATTTAAATTGATGGTGGTTGTGGATTTGTCCCTCAAACAATTTGTTTACTTTAAAGTCTTCAATCATCTGTCATCCCTCCTGATGAGATATCGTGCCAACATTCCCTCGTTACCCGTTAACAGAGTTGGATAATCTTCCGTTTATGAGGTCTAAAAATTCCACCAAAGATTTCCCGGTCTCCGCAATCCTCCAGGTGCCTTTTGCAAAATCACCCTTCCTCTTTTTTCACTCTCTGCTGCAGCTTTCGTCTTATGTAAAACGATGGTCAAATGACCTACTATTCTACCCGCAAAATAAACCGTTTTAACCTAAAAATACATCGGATTCCCCTTTTTCATTCTAACCTCCCAAGAAAAAAGAACTTCTTTCCATAGGAAAATAGGCACTTCTGTCTAATCTAAAGTTCGACAAGTTTCGCTAATTTCAGACAGGGTATCTCAAGGTAGTGGGTGATAGAACGAGTAAGGGAGGGGTTTTAGGATGTATTTATCACCGAGAGAAATAGATAAGCTCCAGATCGTCGTTGCCGCTGATTTAGCCAGAAGAAGGCAGGGCCGCGGGCTGAAATTAAATTATCCAGAGGCTGTCGCCTTGATTACTTATGAGTTGATTGAAGGAGCCCGCGACGGCAAGACGGTTGCGGAATTGATGCAATACGGAGCCACCATCCTGACAAGTGAAGATGTGATGGAGGGAGTTCCTGAAATGATAAAGGATGTCCAGGTGGAAGCGACATTCCCTGATGGCACAAAGTTAGTCACGGTTCATAACCCAATTAAATAAACGGCAGGAGGGAACCATCATGATACCAGGCGAATACTTTTTGGCCGATGAAGACATCATCGCAAATGAAGGAAGGGAAGTAACCCATATTACCGTAAAGAATACGGGAGACCGCCCGATTCAAGTCGGTTCTCACTATCATTTTTACGAAGCGAATGAGGCCCTTGAATTTGAGCGGGAGGAAGCTTTCGGGAAGCGATTGAACGTTCCGGCAGGAGCTGCGGTTCGCTTTGAGCCGGGAGATCAGAAAACGATTGAGTTGGTTTGCTATGCGGGGGAACGCCGGGTGTACGGGTTCCATAATGCAGTCGAAGGATCAGTCGAAAAGGGGTGTAAGAATAAGTGAGTTACAGAATGTCAAGAAAACAATATGCCGATCTGTACGGGCCGACAACAGGAGACTCCGTCCGTCTAGCTGATACAGATTTATATATCAAAATTGAGAAAGACTTCACATCATATGGGGACGAAGCCGTTTTTGGCGGCGGGAAAGTCATCCGGGACGGGATGGGACAAAATCCGCTGGCCACACGCGAGGACGGAATAGCGGATACGGTCATCACCAATGCGATCGTCTTGGATTATACAGGTATTTACAAAGCGGATATCGGGATTCGCGATGGGAAAATTTCCGGAATCGGCAAAGCGGGCAATCCGTTGACGATGGATAAAGTTGATATTGTCATCGGATCCGGAACAGAGATCATTGCGGGGGAAGGGAAAATCGTCACGGCGGGCGGAATTGATACACATGTCCACTTCGTCAACCCTGATCAAGTACCGGTAGCGCTTGCGTCCGGATTGACAACGCTGATCGGAGGAGGAACAGGCCCTGCAACTGGATCGAAAGCGACAACCTCAACCCCGGGAGCATGGAATATCCATCGCATGCTCGAAGCGATTGACGGGCTGCCAATCAATATTGGACTGACAGGGAAAGGACAGGCAGCGTCAGAGGAACCACTGATTGAACAAGTACGTGCAGGCGTCATTGGCTTGAAAATACATGAGGATTGGGGTGCAACTCCGTCCGCCCTTGACCATGCATTGCGAGTGGCCGACAAATACGACGTCCAAGTCGCGCTTCATGCAGACACTTTGAATGAGAGCGGATTTGTTGAGAATACGATGTCCGTCTTAAAGGATCGGGTCATCCATATGTATCATACGGAAGGAGCTGGCGGCGGGCACGCACCGGATTTGATCGAGTCGGCGAGCTACATGAATGTATTGCCATCTTCGACAACACCTACCTTGCCATACACGGACAGTACACTTGATGAGCATTTGGATATGTTGATGGTTGCCCATCACCTGAATCCATCCGTACCGGAGGATATCGCGTTTGCCGATTCCCGGATCAGACGGGAAACCATTGCTGCTGAAGATGTGCTGCAAGACATGGGAATTTTCAGTATGACAAGTTCAGATTCCCAAGCGATGGGCCGGGTTGGTGAAGTCGTCCTCCGTACTTGGCAAGTCGCCGACAAGATGAAGAAGGAACGGGGACCTTTAGAAGGAGACTCCGAGCGTTCTGACAACAACCGGGTGAAACGGTATGTCGCAAAATATACAATCAATCCAGCGATTACGCACGGAATTTCGGACTATGTAGGCTCCATCGAAGTAGGAAAAGTCGCTGACATCATCCTCTGGGACCCGGCATTCTTTGGCGTAAAACCGGAGATGACGATCAAAAGCGGCTTCGCTGTCCAAGGCGTCATCGGAGATCCAAATGGATCGATACCGACACCTCAGCCATACATTTATCGCCCAATGTACGGAGCATTCGGCAGGGCTCTGACAAGTACGGCATTCACATTCATCTCTCAGGCTGCTTATGACGACAAAGTGCATGAAAAACTCCAATTGCAAAAGAAAATTGCGCCAGTCAAAGGAATCCGGAATTTGACTAAAAAGGATATGAAGTTAAATGGCGAAACACCGGAGTTGAAGGTGGATCCACAGACATACGAGGTTCGGGTGAACGGTGAACTAATCACTTCCAAACCGATCGATACAGTGCCGATGGGGCAACGCTATTTCCTATTTTGAGGTGAGAGGCTTGTTGGTTGAAGAGATTGTAACGAATATTAAGGATTTAAATAAAGACGAGCTTGAGGCGCGCCATATCGAAAAGGTGTACCTCGAGAGCGCGGACTTGGTGAAAAGAATTCAAAGGGTTAAAAGCGATCATGGAACAGATATCGGGATTAGGCTGAAAGAACCACGTGACTTGTTGGCTGGCGATGTGTTGTACATGGATGACAACAATCTCATCATCATTGATGTGCTCTCCGATGATTTATTGGTGATTTCCCCGCGCGGCATCCGGGAAATGGGTGTAATCGCCCATCAGCTGGGGAATCGCCACCTCCCCGCGCAGTTCGAAGAAAATGACATGCTCGTTCAATATGACTATCTAGTTGAGGAATTGCTTCAGCAGTTAGACATTCCATATACACGCGAAGAACGGAAAGTGAAAGAGGCATTCCGCCATATAGGGCATAGCCATGCATAAAAGTACACTTTCACTTTTCCAGCTTTGTGATTCGACCCTGCCAACCGGAGCATTCAGTCATTCATATGGCTTGGAAACGTATATTCAGGAAGACAAAGTCCATGACAAACAAACGTTCATGGAATGGCTTCGCGTGTATCTCAACGAACAGCTTGTCTATTCGGACGGCTTCGCCGCAAAGCTCGTCTATGAAGCGCTTGAAGAAAACGACCTTGAGAAAATCTGGGAGCTTGATCAGATGCTGTTTGCCCAAAACGCAGCAAGAGAAACACGGGACGGAACCCAAAGAGTCGGAGAACGGATGCTGTCTTTAGTGGAAACCTTATATGAGATTCCTCTGCTGGCCACGTACAAAAGCCGGATTCGGGACCGAGTGTCGTACGGACACCCGGCCATCGTGTTCACCATTGTCGGGCATCACTTAAAGGTCAGGTCCGACTCAACCATTTTGTTCTATTTATATTCCGTCGTTTCAAGCCTTGTGCAAAATGCAGTACGGGCCATCCCGCTTGGACAAACGGACGGCCAGAAAGCGATCAAGGAATTTCAAGATATTTTGATCGAAGCGACGGAGAAAATCAATTCACTGGACGAATCTGACTTTGGAGTCGTCTGCCCGGCGCTTGAGTTATCGCAAATGCAACATGAGCGCGTAAATGTACGAATTTTTATGTCATAGGTATAGAAAAGGAAGTGTATTTTTATGGAACCAGTGATTATTGGAGTAGGGGGACCCGTCGGGGCAGGAAAAACAATGCTTGTCGAAAAACTCACCCGTCATTTGGATGGAGAAGTGAGCATGGCTGCCGTGACGAACGACATTTATACAAAAGAAGATGCAAAATTTTTAACCGAGAACGGTGTATTGCCGGACGGCCGCATTATCGGTGTGGAAACAGGCGGATGCCCGCATACAGCGATTCGTGAGGATACTTCAATGAACTCCGCAGCGATTGAGGAATTGAAGAGAAACTATCCGGATCTGGAACTGATTTTTGTAGAAAGCGGCGGAGACAACCTCGCGGCTACGTTCAGTCCTGAATTGGTCGATTTCTCTATCTATATCATTGACGTCGCACAAGGCGAAAAGATTCCTCGCAAGGGCGGCCAAGGAATGATCAAATCGGATTTATTCATAATTAATAAAACGGATTTGGCTCCACATGTCGGTGCAAGCCTTGAGGTCATGGAAAAGGATACGAAACAGTTCCGTGGCGACAAGCCGTTTGTCTTTACGAACTTGAAAAATGACGAAGGACTAGATCAAGTCATTGAGTGGATTCAGCAAAACGCATTGCTTAAAGGATTGGCCTAGAATGGATCAAATGACAGGCGTTCTCGACATGGAACTGATAGAGAAGAAAGGGCGGACGATTGCCAATCGGGCTTTTTTTAAAGGAGCCTTGAAAGTTATGCGCCCCTTCTATCTAGAAGATAACGGCCATGTCTGTTATTACATTTTAAATCCTGGTGGCGGATACCTGGATGGCGACCGCTACCACATCCGGGTCTCATTGAAAGACCAAGCCCAGGCGACGTTGACAACACAATCTTCGACAAAAGTCTATAAAACTCCGAAGGACCATGCATACCAAGTGACCGAGGTGTTTTTGAAAGACAAGAGCTATCTGGAGTTTTTGCCAGATCCACTCATCGCTTACAAAGATGCAAAATACAAACAAAAAAATGTTTTCCACCTTGATGGCAGTTCCGCCCTGTTGTATTCCGACATTCTTACTCCTGGGTGGAGTCCGGAGGGCGAGGATTTCAGCTATGACACGCTGCAGCTAATCAATGAAGTGTATGTGGACGAAAAGCTGCTTCTCTATGATCATGTGAAATTGCAGCCCGGCAAGCAGGATATGAACTCGCTCGGATTCATGGAAGGAACTACGCATCTCGGTTCCATGATCGTCGTTGGGGAACAAACGACCGATGAATTGATTGACAAAATATATGAGTCGCTCTGTCCGTCATCCGATGAATACAGAATGGGGATTTCGAGACTGGCCGTTCCTGGCTTCACCATCCGGATTCTATCAAATAATACGCAAATCATCGAACAGGCTTTTAACAAATGCCATCGTCTAATCAGGAACGAATGGTTTGGGAACGAACCCGCGTCTTTACGAAAATACTGAACGAAAACCCGGCAGCATTCTAGTGAACTGCCGGGTTTCAAATTCCACAAGAAAGGATATAAAACGACTTATTCTATGTATTTCCAACATAGTGAAGTTTTTCATGTCGAAAAATATGTTTAGCGAGCATCCTAGAAAGGAATAGTAACTGTTGGGGACCGATTAAGCAAAACGACAGAATAGGAGTGTAGGGGTTGGAAATACATAACGTTGGTACATTAAGATCGAATGCGATTAGTATGCGAGTTTTGAACTCAAACACCATTAAAGTGATTGCAATCATTGCAATGATACTTGACCACACAGCGATTTGGCTGCTTGCCGATGGCTCAACTTTGGACAGCATCGTACGTACTGCTGGGAGACTCGCCGCACCTATTATGTGTTACTTCATTGCCGAAGGATATTTTTATACGTCCAATTTCAAGAAGTATTCGAGCCGCCTTTTTTATTTTGCCGTCATTTCACACTTTCCTTTTGTCATGTATTTAGGGCTAGAATGGTGGCAGGCGACAAGTGTCCTCTGGTCCTTGTTGATGGGGCTTTTTGCGCTGAATATTAGCCAGAAGTCGAAAATTCCCCTAGCGGCAAAAGCCATGTTGATCGGGTTATGCTGTGCGCTCGCCTGGACAGCCGACTGGAATTATATCGCGGTGCTATGGATTTTGTTTTTCGGCATCTTCCGGGGCAATTTCAAAATGCAAATGCTTAGCTATGTAACCATTGGCACGGTTTTCTATATTATCCCCGGCATCCTTTCGATGGGATTGGACTCTTTCTTCCGCTTTGGCATCTTTTTGGTCATTCCATTACTGCTATTATACAATGGGGAACGTGGCAGGAAATCCAATTTAATCAAATGGGGATTCTACCTTTTCTACCCGGTTCACCTGGTCCTGTTGTATATTTTGAGATATATAATTTTTTAACTAGTCGAAGTTGAGGGGAAAATCGATGTTTAAAGGCAAGATTCTTTTGCAAAAATGCTGGATTATCCTTGTCATTTTTCTTGTTGCATGTACAGCGGAACCAAGTGGAAAGCGTTCTGAACGCGTTAATACACCGTCTGCTGCAAATCATGAGGCCCAGCATTCAAAATCAAAAAAGGAACCCGTCGAAAAAAAGGCGAAGGAAAGAAATCGGTATGCGGGTGAGCTGGAACTGCCTGTGGTCGGTGCGACAGGCTATACATCCGTACCATTGGAATTGAAGGCTTTGGCAAAATCCGATTCAGAAACCGTTGAAACTATGAAGGCCGGCACAGGTTTTGAAATTTTGAAGGAAGTTGGGGAATGGTGGTTGATCAGGCAGGGATCGCGGACCGGCTGGCTGCCGCATCAATATTGCTTTATTAACCTGCCTGATGTGATTCCGTCTATTATCTATGACAATACCAATACGTATTCTTCAAAATTTGTATCATCAGGCAAGGGCATTCCTAATATTTCGAACCGGGCTTTGTATCAGGGAAAGGCAGTTAACGAGCGGCTTGGCAAAGAAGAATATATCATGCCGGTTCTGTATAAGATGTCCAAAAAAATTCACAAGGCGCAACAGCACGCCTTATCTGAAGGCAACTCTCTTAAAATTTATGAAGCTTTCAGGCCTTTTGAAGTGCAACAGGCAGTTGTCAACAACCTGAGTGCTTTGGCAAAGAGAGACCGCGATGTTTTGGCGGGAATCAATTCCGGTCCATGGGGAATCGCCTGGTTCATTACAAAAGGTGTCTCCAATCATCAAATGGGCTACGCCATCGATGTTAGTTTAGTGAAGGTAAATGCAAAAAAAGAGATGCCAACTGGCGATTACACAGTTACAACGGTGACCGATTATACAGAGTACGACATGCCCACACCCATGCATGAGCTGAGCGTGGCAGCTGCTATTTTTACTGCACCCGTCACATCAAGGTCTCCAACAGCCTGGAAGAATGCTAAATTTACAGATTCGATGAAAGAGAATGAGGCTGCCAGGAAACTGCAAACCTATTGCACAACCGCCGGACTGACCCCACTGGCTTCGGAATGGTGGCACTTCAACGACCTCGAGGCCATGAACGAAATAGCCAGTCGCAGCGGCGAGGGGAAGTTTGTGCTGAAGGAAGTCTATAGTTTGAGTCCTGAGATGAGTCGGGTGGATGAAAATTAGGTAATCTTTCGGGACAGGCGAGCGGTATTATGACCGAGTGCAGTCCCGATTCTTTGTTATTCGGGACAGCAGGCGGGTATTATGACCGAGTGCAGTCCCGATTCTTTGTTATTCGGGACAGCAGGCGGGTATTATGACCGAGTGCAGTCCCGATTCTTTGTTATTCGGGACAGGCGAGCGGTATTATGACCGAGTGCAGTCCCGATTCTTTGTTATTCGGGACAGGCGAGCGGTATTATGACCGAATGCAGTCCCGATTCTTTGTTATTCGGGACAGGCGAGCGGTATTATGACCGAGTGCAGTCCCGATTCTTTGTTATTCGGGACAGCAAGCGGGTATTATGACCGAGTACAGTCCCCATTTTGGGTTTTCATTTTCTTATCAAAAGAAGATTAGTATATGGCTGTATAATTAGCAATACTGTTATAAAAAACTTTAATTAAATAGACTTAACTGTTTATTGTCCATTTCTTTAAAGGCAGTTCTGTGTACTTCAAGGTGCTTTACTGCATAACGAGGATATAGGTCCATCATAACAAACAACAGTTCACCTTTTTTTAGTGTAGCCAAAATATTTTTACCATCTCTTTGAGATAAGTCGGTATTAAATTGTTTATTAACTTTTTTATATAAACCACTGTACAGTCTTGCTATATTATTATTTTTTGTATTGATAAGGCCTAGTATTTTAATCATTTGTTTAATGTTTTTACGATACCTCTCCAAATTGGGAATTTTTTCTCTTGTGGTATCATCCAGGTAATCTGCTGGAGTATGGTTAGAGATTATAATCCAACCTTTTTGTTTATAGAATCTGCCAGCTTCAGATTCAAAGTGATAAAAGGATTTTCTGTTATGAAATTGAGGGTCAAGCTCTTTGAGGATGATAAATTTTGTATCTTTATGTAGGTACAACATGGTTCTGTCATGATTGTCAAAAAATTTAGGTATTCTTCTAATATGCTCAATCCAACGTACTATAAAATTTTCTTCAGTTTCGCCAATATATACTAGGTTCAATGTTTTGTTAATGATGGCATATATGCCGGCTTTTAATAATTGTTCTCCCACACCATTCCCACCGTTCAAATGCATTTATTATTTCTCTAGGGATTGGAAAATCATTCCTCTTTCTCAATAATAACTAATTCTATTAAAACTTTAAATTGTTTTAGAAAATAATGGTGATGTTCTGAGATATTATTATGTTGATCCAAAGCACAATAACGGAATCATCAAAATGATATAATGATAAATCAAAAGTTATGAGATTAGGTAGGTTCTTCAATGAAGGTATATACACTCAAAAGGAAGTTTAAAGGTCATAAAAGAGGATCGCGGTTTTACTTGATCGCGGAGTCGGAATTTATCGGAGTCAAAGAGTTTGTTTTGAGAACGGTTAATTTATCGGAAAGGATTGTGCTGAAAGAAAGTGAGCTTCAAAAGAACTTTACTTTCACCAAAAACGTTTAACAGTGAATCTACTATAAAAAAAACTAAGTAGCCTGAATTTGAACACGGATTCATTAAAGGGAGAGGAAAAATGAGTGGGGGGTTTATGATTAGGTTAAATGTTTGGTTTATCAATCTTGGGATTATTTGGACAGTCATTTTTGCTGTAATGAGTTTTTATTGGGCCATGGGAGGAATGTTGGGAGTTAAGTCTTTGGGCGGATCTATTTATGAGATTGCCTTAAACCCGTCTCCCTCGTTCCTGGCGGTCGTTTGGCTGACTGGTTTCATTAAACTTCTCGGAGCAGCCGTACTCGCAATGCTGCTCGTTCATTGGAACAACCCGAAAATAACCAGAACACTTTACTACACGGCAAAAATTAGCGGAGTTTTTTTATTTTTATATGGGGCTTTTAATTTCATCACCATTTCCCTACACGCACTTCAACTACTGGATTTTGATTTAGACCCATATGCTACCTTTTGGCGGTTGGTCTTTTGGGAACCATTTTGGATGGTCGGTGGGGTTTTTTATTTTTTCTCCGCAAAAAAAATCAAGGGAAGCTCATGAAACGGTGGAGTTGGTCACTATTCTAGCGAAAGAAGGCCGGCCAGGGACAGATGACGGCTTTATTAGTGAATCACTGTCCGAAGCGGAGGCATCTTCGGATAGCAAACCGTCTGTAACATCATTCCTTGTCCGAACCAAGGTCACCTTCGGACAGCTGACGGCATTTGTAGTGAATCACTGTCCGAATCGGAGGCATCTTCGGACAAGGAAACGCCTGAACCCTAGTTCTCTGTCCGAACCTGGGTCACCTTCGGACAGCTGACGGCATTTTTAGTGAATCACTGTCCGAAGCGAAGGCATCTTCGGATCAACAAACTGCCTGCAACCTTATTCTCTGTCCGAACCTGGGTCACCTTCGGACAGCTGACGGCATTTTTAGTGAATCACTGTCCGAAGCGAAGGCATCTTCGGACAACAAACTGCCTGCAACCTTATTCTCTGTCCGAACCTGGGTCACCTTCGGACAGCTGGGGGCATTTTTAGTGAATCACTGTCCGAAGCGGAGACATCTTCGGACAGCAAACCGTCTGCAACTTCATTCCCTGTCCGAACTTTGGTCACCTTCGGACAGCCTGCGGCAAATTTTAGTGAATTCTTGTCCGAAGCGGAGGCATCTTTGGACAACAAACCGTCTGTAACATCATTCCTTGTCCGAACCAAGGTCACCTTCGGACAGCTGGTGGCATTTTTAGTGAATCACTGTCCGAAGCGGAGGCATCTTCGGACAGCAAACCGTCTGCAACTTCATTCCCTGTCCGAACCAAGGTCACCTTCGGACAGCTGGTGGCATTTTTAGTGAATCACTGTCCGAAGCGGAGGCATCTTCGGACAGCAAACCGTCTGCAACTTCATTCCCTGTCCGAAGCGGAGGCATCTTCGGACAATAAACCAGCTGGGACCTCCTTCTCAGTCCGAACATGGGGCACCTTCGGACAGCTTCCGGCTTTTTTAATTTGATTCCGCTATTGAAATAATTATCATGGGGCTGCGTCGGCAGCTCCTTTTTAACCCCCTACTAAGTACCTTCCCTTCACAAGTGAATAGGATAATTTTATAAACTGTGGAGGGATTGAGAAAAATGTATCCATATCAACATCCTTATTATGCACATGCGCCGATGTATAACTATGGAAGTCAGTCTGTTTACAGACCATTTCCTAATGAGTTCCAATATGCGAACTGGCTGCCTTCTTCCAACGGTAATAGAAGTGTTTTGCTAAAAGATTATGGACCGAACCCGTTTGTCATTAATATCAATGAAGCAGCGAAGCGAAACAAGACGTATCGTACGGCTTTATGGACTGGAAGGCATTTTCAAGTAACTTTGATGAGTATCAATGTTGGCGAAGATATTGGGTTGGAAATCCACCCAAACGTTGATCAATTCTTACGTATTGAAAAAGGCCAAGGGATTGTGAGAATGGGCAAGACGAAACAAAATTTAAACTTTGAAAGAAAAGTCTCTGATGATTCAGCGATCATGATACCTGCTGGAACATGGCATAATGTGATCAATACAGGCAGAACTCCGCTGAAGCTTTACTCGATCTATGCGCCGCCTAACCATCCATTTGGTACGGTTCATCCTACCAAAGCAGCTGCAATGGCTGCGGAAGAAGGTCATGGAAACCGAAATACTGATATTTTCGGAAGGACTGCAGATTATGGATACAGTACATGGGCAGGTTGGTAAGTAAGGGGTGGGAGGATGAATACACTATTCACTCACGGGAAGCTCAGTTAGTCAGTATCCCCTAAGGCTTCTTCTAAGTCTAGGTTCGCTCGCAAAATATTAAAAAGGGTGCGTTGATCCAAACAGGATTAACCGCCCTTTTTGTTGAATTCTTTATTGTCCTAGTTGGCTACATACAATTTCAAAAAACCTTATTAATTTTAAGCAAAAGAAATAGGTGAATCAAATTGAAAGATTTTCACTGCTGCGCTCATGCCAGCATTTTCGGGCTGAGAAAGAAACGAAAGGCATGAAGTATGCCGGCTCGGGTACGAAACGAAACTAACTTACATATTTAATTGCTGGAATCCAAAGGAGCTAGTACAAAAGCTAATGGAGAAAACAGGAGGGAAAGCCTATTAAAGTAAATTGGCAGGTACTTACAAGGTATATACAAAAAAAGAAACTTAATGGATATAAAAAAAGTACTTTTAGATAGTAAATTTCAGATTCCCTTATTGACTATTCCAAATTCAAAGGTATATACTTTTATGTGAAAGCGATAACAAGATTGAATATTATTTCTTTTAGTAATGTTGTGAACCGGTTTCTAAAAAGTACCTTTACATACAGGCCAACAATTATTCACTTATCATACCCAAAACATGGAAGTGGATTTTATTAACGGCACTTTGTAAACCGGTTTCTAAACACCTCATTGATTTAAGTTAACAGTCATAAATGGCAATTTTCACTCTCATTCAATCGCGTTAAATTTATTTTTTTGGTTTTTTGTAAACCGGTTTCTAAAAAACGCTTTAGCCATGAAAGTCTTTACATAAAATTCATTCTTAGTTATGACTACTGGCTAGTTAAAAAGCATTGTCTTTTTGTAAACCGGTTAACTAAATCGTTTCACTAAACCGATAAACTAAATTGATACACTACTAAATATCGGTAAACATCCTATTTCAAAAGATAAAAGGAGGTAGGTGGATGGTATGAGTCATAAGTCCAAAGGGGAAAAAGTCCGGGTAACGATCAATGAGGTTGCCCAAAAAGCAAATGTATCCAAAACAACAGTATCCAGATATTTAAATGGAAAATATGAATACATGTCTGAAGAAACAAAGGAATTACTAGCAAACGTCATCGACCAATTGGATTATCGCCCTAGTAATCTGGCAAGAAGCTTGAAAGCGAAGAATTCCGGTGTCATTGGTTGTATCATTGCCGATATTGGAAGCCCGTTTTCTTCTATTGTGTTAAAAGGAGTAAGTGATTACTGCAAGCAATTGGGTTACAGCGTCTTATTCGCAAACATTGATAATGATCCAATAAATGAAAAAGAAAGCATTCAATCCTTATTGGATAACAAAGTAGATGGCTTAATTATTAACACTACAGGCAAAAATGATGACTATCTTTTATCACTAAAAAATGAAGGTATCAAAATTGTTTTGGCTGACCGTAGTTTAAGCACTCCCAATGTGCTGGATACGGTAGCGACTAATAATTATGATGCCACCTACGATTTGGTGAAACATTTATCCGAGCAAGGCTACAAACGGGTAGCATTTTTCACCCAAGATATGTCGGTTATAAGCAGCCGTTACAAGCGTCATGAAGGGTTTAATGACGCGATGAGAAAGTATTTTAATCAGGATGGAAATTTGACCACCTATGTGATCAATATAGATGATCCGCAAAATTCAGATGAAAGTTTAAGGGAATTTGTAAACGTTTCAAAGGGGGAACCTGCTGCGATTTTTACAGTTAACGGCGTGACCCTGTTAACGGTCCTGCATGGTATGAAGCGGCTAAATATAGAAATCTCGCCGCAAATGGGAATATGCGGATTTGATGACTGGGGTTGGGCGTCCTTGATCCCCCCTGGAATTACAACCTTGACCCAAGAATCCTATGAGTGCGGCGTTCAATCTGCCAAGCTATTAATCGAGCGCATCAAAGAACAAGAAGAATTTGAACCAAAATATATAGAGTTGCCGGCACAGCTTGTTAAACGAGGCTCTACAAATCCGAAGCTATTAATGGAGGCGTATAAAATTGAATAAACAAGAAGTCAAGAAACAGCTGAAAGGAAAAATCATCGCGGTTATTCGCGGAAATGATTTGGAAGAGGCCAGAGAAATCTGTAAAACCATCGTACAGTCGGGAATTACCACATTGGAAATTACCTTCAGCCTTCCGAAAGCGGAAGAACTCATCCGGACACTGAAATCGGAACTTCCGGAGGCGGTCATTGGAGCAGGCACCGTATTAACAATGGAACAAGCTGAATTAGCGGTCACAAACGGAGCAGATTTTGTTGTTTCTCCTTGTGTTGTCGAAGAAGTGGGTGCCTATTGCAAAGAGCATGAGATTTTTTGCTCACTAGGGGCTGCTACACCGACCGAGGCATATCGGGCCTACCAAGCAGGAAGCGATGTGGTGAAATTATTCCCAGGTGAGTGTGTATCGATGAAGATGATCAAAGGAATTAAAGCGCCAATGCCATTTATTGAAATGATGCCGACCGGGGGAGTAGATGATACGAATATTAACGACTGGTTTGCAAGCGGCGCCTTCGCGGTCGGGCTGGGCGGTTATTTAACGAAAGGCATTCATGCCGGCAATCTGGACGTATTGAAACAAAGATGTGAGAAAATTTTGCACGCATTACAGTAGGAGTGGAGTGGGGTTACTTGAAAAAAGACCAAATTGTCATTAATACACTTGTCTATCTTGAAGATTTAAAAGCTGGCGTACCTCAAAGTGAAATGCTCGACTGGGTTCATGAACTCGGGTTAAAAAACATTGAAGTGAGAAGAGAGTTTATCAAAGAACATCAAGAACTGCAGGATATTAAAAACAAATCAGAACAGCATGGAATGAAAGTCTTTTACTCCATACCTGACGTGCTCTATGAAAATCAGCAACTAAATGTAGAATCGCTTGAAGTGTATTACAAGGAAGCCTATGACATGAATTGTCACGCCATTAAATTGAATATTGGCGACTATGGCCAAATTTCTGAAGCAGATTTGAAAGCGGTTGCGAGGTTGGCTGAACAATACAACGTTAAGCTCACCGTTGAAAATGATCAAACGGAAAGCAATGGCAGGTCCCAAAAAATCATTGATTTCCTGACCGAAGTGAAACAGTTGGGTGGACCGATTACTTTTACCTTCGATATCGGGAATTGGCTGTTCCAAGGGGAAGACCCGGTTGAAAACGCTAAACTGCTTCAATCGTTTGTCACGTATATTCACATCAAAGATATTGACGAAGAGAAAAATACCAGACTGTTGAACGACGGACTAGTCGATTGGAAGAAAATCATCGAGATTTTGCCAAAAGAAATACCGGTTGCGATAGAGTATCCGATTTCCACAAAAGAAGTACTGGTTTCCGAGATTCATAAACTAGTAGAAATGCAGGAGGTGATTCCCCAAAAATAGTGGCGGGATTGAAACGAACCTGTGAGTAACGATTGATAAATAATTTACTGGGGGGAAAACAGAATGGCCTTAACAATTGGAATCTTATTATTACTGACGTTTGTCGGATTTATCGTTTATGCAGTAAGAGGCGGAAACCTAATGATTGGTTTCTTGGTTATGGCGGTTATTTGGTCAACGCTTGGAATGATTGGCGGAGAACTTACCTGGGAACGAACAATGACGGAGATATTCCAGGGCGGACCGGAAAGCTGGGGACCGACGGCCGTTGTCGTTGTGTTTGGTAGCTGGTTTGGCCAAGTGTTAGTAAGAACCGGGGTTGCTTCAAAGATTATCCGAATGACTGTTGAGCTCGGCGGGGATAAGCCGCTCATTACAACAGTACTATTGTCAGTCGTGACTGGTTTAATTTTCACAAGTACGTTTGGTGCGGGCGCAGTTGTCGCGATTGGGGTTATTGTTCTACCAATTCTATTATCACTCGGTGTCCCGAAATCCCTGGCTGTTTCTTCCTACATCATGTCAGTCGGTTCCGGTATGTATGTCAACATCGTATTATTTAAGCAAATGCAAGCAATTTTCACAGATTTCCCGTACGATGGAAACTATTTGAAATTCGGTTTTACAGCAATGGCAGTTCAATTACTCATTGTTATTCTCATGTTGTCCGTCAGACTTCGCAAAACAAAAGTCAGCCGTGCCTGGGCTGCTACAGCTTCAAGCAGTGACAATCAAAATGTACCAGGAATTGCGCTTATCACGCCATTAATACCGGTTGTCCTTGCGATCGGATTTAACTGGCAGCCGATTCCGGCGTTCATTGTAGCGGCTTTATTCGCGCTATTTGTTACTGGCAAAATTAGATCTTACAAAGATGCTGAAAAAGTTATTTCGAAAACTTTCTATGATGGCGTAGTCGACGTTGCTGGACTACTTGGATTCCTATTCATTCTTCCGATGTTCAATAAAGTATCAGGTGCCGTTTCACCATTCTTTGAAAGTATTTTGGGCGGAGTTATGCCAACCAGCACATTAACGGTTGCACTTCTCTTCATGGTCATTGCACCGCTTGGTTTATTCCGGGGTCCACTGACCGTATTTGGTGCCGGTGCTGCAACAATCGGAATTTTAACAGGAGTAGGCGACTTCCCATTGGCATTCCTATTCCCATTAATGTATATTCCTACAATTACAATGAATATTTCAGCTTGTCCTACTCAATCTTGGAACCTATGGTCCATTAACTATACAAAAACAGATACAAAAAGCTTCTTGCTTTCAGGAGTACCATGGGCATGGAGTGTGGCCATCGTGAATATTGCCATTGCCTATTTGATGTTCGGCTAAGAAATGGATGCACGGTGATTACCACTGGACAATTTTTGCAAAATCACAGCAAGAAATCGGTTGTTCCCCGATGAGGGAACAGCCGATTTCGGCAAGTGATAACGTTTTGAAATGGAGGAGTTACAATGGCTAAACGAGCTATTCGCGTCGGTATAGACGTTGGGGGAACTCATACAAAAGCCGTCGCAATTGATAATGCAACACATGAAATCATCGGCAAAGGTTCCGTCAAGACTACCCATGATCATCCAAGCGGGGTGGCACAAGGGGTAATCGAAGCGTTTAAATTATGTTTAACAAAAAACAATATTAATCCTGAAGACGTTATTTTTATCGCCCATAGTACAACTCAAGCAACAAACGCGCTGTTAGAGGGTGACGTTGCCGAGGTTGGGGTAATTGGAATCGGAAGTGGCGGCCTTGGCGGCTGGCTAGCAAAAAAACAAACGAAAATTGATGATATTGATTTAGGTACTGGCCGAATCATTAAGACACACCATCGCTACATGAAGCAAAAAGAAGTAAACCCGGATACAATCAAAAAAACAATTACAGAATTAAGGGATGAAGGCGCAGGGGTTTTTGTTGCTTCCAAAGCATTTGGTGTCGATGATTTGACCGAGGAAAAAGAAATCCACAAACTTGCTGATGAGCATGGCATTCCAGTATCGGTTGCCTCTGAAATCAGTAAACTGTACGGCCTGACCCGAAGAACGAGAACAGCTACCATTAATGCGAGCATTTTGCCAAAAATGCTTGAAACGGCAAACAGTACAGAAGGCAGCGTTCGCCAAGCCGGGATTCAGGTTCCGTTAATGATTATGCGTGGTGATGGCGGAGTAATGGGAATCGACGAAATGAGAAAGCGTCCCGTCTTAACGATGCTGTCAGGCCCTGCTGCCAGTGTTGTTGGCGCATTAATGTATTTAAGGGCATCAAATGGTATTTATTTCGAGGTAGGCGGAACGAGTACGAACATCGGCGTGATCAAAAATGGACGCCCAGCTGTTGACTATTCCATCGTTGGCGGCCATCCAACGTATATTAGCTCCTTGGACGTCCGCGTATTGGGGGTAGCCGGAGGCAGTATGGTCCGAGCATCCAGAGAAGGCATTGTTGACGTCGGGCCAAGAAGTGCCCATATTGGCGGGATGCCTTACGCTGTCTTTACGCCGATTGAAGAAATCGTCGACCCACAAGTTGAGTTTTTCACGCCTAGAGAGGGCGACCCAGATGACTATGTCTATATTAAACTTAAAAACGGCAAGAAGATTACGATTACAAATAGCTGTGCAGCGAACGTATTAGGATATGTAAATCCTGAACATTATGCATATGGAAACGCTGAGGCTGCCAGGAAAGCAATGGAGCCGCTCGCCAACTATATGAATAAAACAGTCGAAGAAGTGGCTGCTGAAATTTTACAAAAATCGTATGAAAAAATTAAGCCGGTTATCGAAGAGTTCGCGGAGAAATATAAGCTGGAAAAAGACCAAATTTCCCTCGTAGGCGTTGGCGGAGGCTGTGCATCTCTCATGCCATACACCGCCAAAAATATGGAATTGGAATACAACATTCCAGAAAATGCCGAGGTTATTTCTTCTATTGGCGTTGCCCTAGCAATGATTCGTGACGTCGTCGAACGGGTCATCCCATCACCGACGAAAAAAGATATTGCGGATCTCAAAAAAGAAGCGGAAGGCATGGCAATCGCCAACGGAGCCGTCCCAGATTCGGTTGAGGTACAAATCGAAATTGATTCTCAGACGAATAAAGTCACTGCGATTGCAATGGGTTCCTCGGAAGTTCAAGCAACAGATTTGTTAATGGCATTAAGCGAAGAGGAAGCGAAAGAAATCGCCGCCAAATCAATGGGTGTTCCGATTGGGGAAGCGGAATTGATTACGAGAAGTGACGTCATTTATGTCTTCTCCGCAAAAGGGAAGAAAGAAGGCGCAAAACAAGTCAGAATCATCGACAAAAAAGGATTCATTAAAGTACAACGCGGGGACGCAGTCGCTGAAAAATGCACCGTCGCGCAGGCGCAAGAAGTGATCGGCCAAATGTGGGAAACATTAGCCATCTTCAAGAGTGATATTAAATTAAGCCCCGATATTTATCTATGTATTGGCGGGAAAGTCTTGGATTATACGGGCATGCTGGACAAAGAGCAGTTATACATGGTCGTTGATACAGAATTAGCAACGATGGAGCCACATGAAGAAATCATTATCGTCGGAGCAAAAAATGATCTATGATCGCTGAAAAAGTGAACTTTTTGACAAACATAACGGATCAAGAGTGGGGTCAGTATGCGTTTAGCAGAGACCCTCTCAACCGTAAAGTGGCGGAAAACGAAAAACAGGAACTGATCGAAAAAGCAATTGAATGCGGCAAACAGCAAGCCGTTCAAGTAAGGCAAAACTATCCCGTTCATTCCGTTAAGGAAATAGCAGCGGGGATGAATACAAAAATAAGTGTGAAAGATTCATATGGCATAGAAAATTATATAATGTTTGCCGTGTTTAACAGTCCAAACAGCATTACGTTATTTAAAGATAATATTGACCATGTCAATAAATGGATCCAGGAACATCAGCTCGAGCACCTGCTTAATCATGTTGATGTGGAGGCGCTTTTAATCGCCCACGAACTGTTTCATTTTATTGAAGAGCATAATGCTGATATTTTCACAAAAAGTGCGAAAATAACCCTATGGAAACTCGGGAAATTCCAATATAAATCACAGCTGTCGGCCGTTAGTGAGATTGCCGCAATGCAATTTGCAAAAGAACTGCTGGGGCTTGGCTTTAATCCATTCGTTTTCGATGTGTTAATGCTGTTTCCTCATCATGAAGGAACAGCGAATCAGTTATTCAGTGAAATTACAACGATCACAAGGAGTTAATCAAATGAGTAAAGTATTGTTATTTGGTGAACCAATGGCGATGTTTACAGCGGAAACAGAAGGTCCGCTTGAAGAAGTCGTGTTATTCAGGAGATCACTCGCAGGTGCAGAGGTGAATGTCTGTACAGGACTTTCCCGGTTGGGCCATAACGTGTCCTACGTCACGAAGCTTGGACAAGATCCAATGGGACATTATATTAAGAACTTTTTAAATCGGGAAGGGATTGGCACTGAGTTCCTGACCTTTGACCCGATTTACAAAACAGCGACTCAATTAAAGAGCAAGGTTTCCGAAGGGGATCCTGACGTCGCTTATTACCGCAAGGGGTCAGCTTTTTCACATATGAGCGCGGCTGATATTGATCAAATCAAGCTGGCTGGCGTTGATCTCGTGCATGTAACAGGGATTCCGCCGGCTTTATCATTAAGCTGCCGTGAAGCCACTTTCCGGTTAATCGACCGGGCAAAAGAACATGGCGTCACGATTACCTTTGACCCTAACCTTCGCCCAAGCTTATGGGAAAGCGAAGAAGTCATGGTGAAAGTGATCAATGAACTGGCCGCTAAAGCCGATTTGATTTTGCCAGGCGTTTCGGAAGGATTGATTTTGACAGGAACGGATGATCCTGAGAAAATAGCTGATTTTTATCAGAATCTTGGTGTCAAAGAAGTCATCGTCAAGCTTGGAAGCAATGGTGCTTATGTCAGAACTGAATCCGAAAGCTTTTACCAGGAAGGCTTTAAAGTCGAAAAAGTGATCGATACAGTCGGAGCAGGAGATGGCTTTGCGGTAGGTGTCATTACAGGTAAATTGGAGGGGCTGCCGATTCAGGATACGATTACCCGCGCGAATGCGATTGGAGCGATCCAGGTCACATTTGTAAGTGATAATGAAGGCCTTCCAACAAGAGAAGAATTAGACCAATTTATTAGGAGCCATCAATAATGAAGCTTCAATTAGCGGTGGATCGGGTAACGATTGAAAAGGCGATCGAAATCATTCATGAGGCCGAACAATATATTGATATTATCGAAATCGGTACTTCGCTGATCAAGGATTTTGGCCTTGAATCTGTCAAGCGAATCAGGCGGGAATTTCCGGACAAAGCCATACTGGCTGATATTAAAACAGTTGACGAAGCTGAATATGAATTTGAAGCGATCTATCAGGCTGGCGCCGATATCGCTACCGTTCTTGGCGCCGCTTCTTTGGAAACAATCAGAATCTGCCAGCGTGTTGCCCAAAAATATCAAAAGGATTATATGATTGACTTGCTTGAAACGTCAGCTGAAAAGCAATTGGAACTGAAACAGTTTACAGACGGGATCCTTTGTGTGCATCTTCCGTCCGATAAAAGTACAGGCTTACAAGCTTTAATTGAAAATACGTTGGCGCAGATTCATGATTTTCCAAGATTGGCGGTAGCCGGGGGAATCAAGCCTGAAAATATCGCTGAAATGAAGAAGGCTAATTTTGAAATAGCGATTGTTGGCAGCAGTATAACGAAATCGGCTAGTATTCATAAATCTGCAAAACTGTTCAAATCGTTAGTGGGGGGAGAAAAATGAACCTGCTAGATTCCATTTTAAAAGAAATAAATGAAGTCGTTTCAAAAGTGGATGAGCAATCGCTCGCAGAGGCCGCGGCGCATTTGGCGAAGGATAAGAGAATCTTTGTGGTCGGTGAAGGCCGCTCAGGTCTTATGGCAAAAGGGTTTGCGATGAGGCTCATGCATTTGGGCTATGAGGTTTATGTAGTTGGTGAAACAATCACACCAGCCATTAAAGAAAAGGATGTAGTCGTCGCCGTTTCTGGTTCAGGCAAAAGTGCAAATGTCGTCTCCGATGCGAAAAAAGCAAAGGAAAAAGGAGCAACAGTCCTCGCGTTTACGAGCAATTTGGAATCCGATCTGGCTCGCAGCGCGGATATGTCGGTAGTAGTGCCAGGGACTGTAAGAGGGGACGAGGGTGATAACAGAAAATCGATTCAATTGTTAAGTTCGTTGTTCGACCAGAGTGTTCACATTGTTCTCGACGGTTTGTGTTTGTATTTGAGCAGACGTGATGGCATATCCAATGAATCGGCTACGGGGAAGCATTGGTGAATTCAATTAAAAACTCCTCCCATTGCAGGTATGCAGTGTGGAGGAGTTTTTTATTTATAACAGTTGGTATACCTGTTTGATCTAGCTATTTTTAGTTTGATAGTTCGTTTAGGAGGATGGATTATTCGGCAACTTTAAGTGGAACTTATTGAATAGTATAAAATAAACATCATTAATTTTAAGCGTGAAGTCAGTTAGTATTAAAATAGGTTCATCACCACAAGTACTGGTTAATAAAAACATTATTATTTTTTATAAAGATTGGAGCGGAAGGCGCGAAGACTCCTGCGGGAGGAAGGGTCAGGGGAGACCCCGCAGGCGCCAAAGGCGTCGAGGAGGCTCCCCGAACCGCCCGCGGAAAGCGAAGTGCCTCGTGCCAGGCAAAAACCGCCTGTCCCTGCGATGATTATTCCCAGGTGCTTTCCTTTTTGGAGCGGAAATCAACTCCTTATAAAAACCACTTGTTATGGTGATGAACCTTAAAATAAATAAAATGTTAATTAAAGGGAGGATTCAATTGGAGACAGAAATAAGCTTTAGAATGGCAACTGAAAAGGATTTAGAAAGTATTGTTGCAATGCTTGCAGATGATGTTTTGGGAAGTAAACGCGAACGTTATGAGCATCCACTCCCTAATAATTATATAAAAGCATTTGAGGCTATTACAGCTGACCCTAATAACGAGTTGGTTGTCGCTTGTGACGGCAATAAAGTGATTGGAGTTCAACAAATAACTTTTACCCCTTATATAACACATCAAGGTGGATGGAGAGCTACGATCGAAGGAGTTAGAACATCAGCGTCTGTTAGAGGAAGGGGTGTAGGTACTGAACTAATAAAATGGGCAATTCAACGTGCAAAAGAACGTGGCTGCCATTTAGTACAATTAACAACTGATAAAAAAAGACAAGATGCGTTAAGGTTTTATGAACGGTTAGGTTTTAAAACAACGCATGAAGGTTTAAAACTAAAGCTTTAATAATACCATTAAGTCAAGGGCTAGGAGAGGACAATGTTAGCTAACTTAAATGATTATATAAAAGATTTAATGGTGTATATTCCTGAAGGAGAAATCAGCCTGCGAGATTTTCGGAACGAGCAAAAATGGATTAGTTCAAACTATAAATTAGGAATGCCGGGTATTAGAAAAAATTTAAAGGAAGTTATTTGGGATGTTGGGATTAAGCCATTTTATCTTGCTAAATATGCGGTGACAGAAGAACTTTATGCGATTTTTATGGGAGAGAAGCTATTAACAACAACTGAGGCTCGAAAACCTGTTGTAAATGTTTCATGGATAGATGCAGTGAATTTTTGTAATTTACTATCTGATGCACTGGGTTATGACAAGTTTTATGATTTTGATAATAAAGGTAAATTAGTTAATTGTAATAATAATACAAATGGTTTTCGTTTACCTACAGAAGCTGAATGGCAATATGCATGTAAGGCAAACTCAAAAGGATATCGGTATGGTGAAATTGAAGAGATTGCTTGGTATAAAGAAAATTCTAACGAACGAATACACGAAGTTGGTATGAAAAAACCGAATGAGTGGGGCTTATATGATATGATCGGGAATACTTGGGAGTGGTGTTGGGACTTATACGATGAAGAGACATTTGGTAATTACAGAATAATTCGTGGAGGAAGTTGGGCAGAAGAAGAACGTGGATGCGGAGCTACTTGCCGTCGAAAGAGTATGCCTGATTTTTATATAGATGATATCGGATTTAGACTTGCTAGATCCATCGTTGAATAATTTGAGATTAAGAATTGATATATATTATTGGGGATAGATGGTGAATCAGGGTCCATGGAACAAATGTTGTAGGATTAAAAAATTCCTTACTGCTCTTCCCAGTTTAATTATAGCATGAAAAAAATGGTTATTACAGACTGTTTGTTATCATTGACTGCTGTTAAAATCAAAGAAACCTTACTATTGAGGAGAGATGTGGATGAGCTCTTTGGTTCTCGGTTTTCAGGAAATGGGTAAAACACAGCTCATGCTCGTTGGCGGAAAAGGGTTGAATTTAGGGGAATTATCAAAAATTGAAGGAATACAAGTTCCAGAGGGATTTTGTGTGACAACAGTAGGATTTCAAAAAGCAATCGAACAAAATGAAACGGTTCAGGCTTTGTTGGATCAACTGACAATGCTAAAAGTGGAAGATCGGGATCAAATTGGTGAAATCAGCGGAAAGATTCGGCAAGTCATTATGGAAGCAGCAATTCCTTCCGATGTTGCGAAAGCGGTTACTCACTATCTCTCCCAGCTTGGTGATGAACATGCTTATGCCGTGCGTTCAAGTGCGACTGCTGAAGATTTACCCCATGCCTCTTTTGCGGGCCAGCACGATACCTATTTAAATATCATTGGCAAAAAAGCAATCTTGCAGCATATCCGTAAATGTTGGGCTTCGCTGTTTACGGATCGCGCGGTCATCTACCGTATGCAAAACGGATTTGAACACAGCAAAGTTTCTTTAGCCGTTATTATTCAAAGGATGGTTCTTCCACAGGCCTCAGGGATTTTATTTACCGCTGACCCGATTAGTTCCAACCGAAAGCTGCTATCGATCGATGCCAGTTTTGGGCTTGGCGAAGCACTCGTCTCTGGCTTAGTATCTGCCGATTGTTATAAAGTTCGGGATGGGGAAATCGCCGATAAAATGATCGCCGCCAAAAAAATGGCTATCTATGGACGAAAAGAAGGCGGAACAGAGACCCGGCAAATCGACCCCGTTCAGCAAAAGACTCAAACACTGACTGACCAACAAATTTTACAACTGGCACGCATCGGAAGACAGATTGAAGCCTATTTTGGTTTCCCGCAAGATATCGAATGGTGTTTGGGTGATGACACATTTTATATTGTCCAGAGTCGGCCAATCACAACACTTTTCCCTATCCCGGAAGCAGGTGAGACCCAAGAAAACCACGTTTATGTATCAGTCGGGCATCAACAAATGATGACGGACCCGATGAAACCACTGGGATTATCTTTTTATCTATTAACGACTCCTGCACCAATGCGTAAAGCTGGTGGACGGTTGTTTGTTGATGTTACCCCTAATCTTTCTTCACCTGTCAGCAGGGAAATGGTATTAAATATCCTGGGGAAATCCGATCCGCTCATAAAAGACGCACTCACCACCATTATCGAGCGAGGAGACTTTATAAAATCGTCACCAAGTGAAGAACAGAGTAAAGGTAAAAATAATAAAGCGGCACCGCCTTTAGGTATTCAGTCACAAATTGAAAGCGATCCGGCCATCGTTGCTGATTTGATTAAGTCTGGTCAAACATCGATAGAAGAGTTAAAACATAACATCCAAACGAAATCAGGACCGGATTTGGTTGACTTTATCCTCGAGGATATTCAGCAACTAAAGAAGATTTTATTTAACCCACAAAGTTCGGCTGTGATTATGGCGGCTATGGGTGCTTCAGCATGGATTAATGAAAAAATGGCGGAGTGGTTAGGTGAAAAAAACGCCGCAGACACGCTTTCTCAATCTGTAGCAAACAATATTACCTCTGAAATGGGTCTGTCGCTATTGGATGTCGCTGATGTAATTCGTCCTTATCCGGAAGTAATTGATTATTTGCACCATGTAAAAGATGATAACTTTGTAGATGACCTCGTTAAATTTGATGGAGGGCGGGAAGCGAAAGAGGCCATCTTAGCTTTTCTATGGAAATACGGAATGCGCTGCTCAGGAGAAATCGATCTGACTAAAACGCGCTGGAGCGAAAAACCAACTACACTTGTCCCAATAATTCTGCGCAACATCAAAAACCTTGAGCCTAACGCCAGCAAACAGAAATTTGAACAAGGACTCCAGGAAGCGTTGCAAAAAGAAAAAGAGTTATTAGCTCGATTGAAGCAATTACCGGATGGTGAACAAAAAGCTAAAGAAACAAAAGAAAGAATCGACCTGATTCGAAATTTCAGTGGCTATAGGGAATATCCAAAATACTTCATGGTGAATCGCTACTTCGTTTATAAGCAAGCTTTATTGAAAGAAGCCGAAAGTCTTTTGCAAGCGGGGGTTATTCATGAAAAGGAGGATATATACTATCTCACTTTTGAAGAACTTGACGAAGTCGTACGAACAAATAAACTGGATGGCCAGATCATTAGCAAGAGAAAAGACGAGTACAAATTATATGAAAAACTGACTCCCCCGCGTGTGATCACGTCTGATGGTGAAATTATTGCAGGTGAGTACAAGCGAGAAAATATCCCAACCGAAGCGATTGCAGGCCTGCCTGTTTCTTCCGGAGTGATAGAGGGAAGAGCGCGTGTCATCTTAAACATGGAAGATGCTGATTTAGAAAATGGTGACATATTAGTCACCACCTTTACGGATCCTAGCTGGACAGCATTGTTTGTATCCATCAAAGGCCTAGTCACCGAAGTTGGCGGACTGATGACACATGGAGCAGTGATCGCGCGTGAATATGGCTTGCCCGCAGTTGTCGGAGTGGAGAATGCCACCAAACTGATAAAAGATGGGCAACGAATTCGTGTGAATGGAACAGAAGGGTATATCGAAATATTATAATTGCTGAAACCTTTGTTTTGATTAATTGAGGATAAATCCTGATTTTCGAGGAGACCCGCTCCTCCCACTCTTCGTGGAAACTTAACACATCCTAAAAAAAGAAGACCCTCTCACGGAGGGTCTTAAATTCAGTGTTTAACTGTCAAAAGGATAAGCATAAACCACATTCCCGTTCCTGCCTTTTGTTGTGGCGGCCTGCGACAGGGAGTTGAGGATGGCTTCTTCCGCCGCCTCAGCCGCCCCGGCAAAAAGCTCGTTCATGACCGGATGGTCTTCCCGGAGCTGCGTTCGGGTTTCGAACATTTCATCAGTAGAATGCGAAATCTTATCGGCAGTTGAAAACGCGATGACAATATCTCCGCTCCCATGGCTGAAATGGCTGCCCGTTCGGCCAAGGCCGATCCCGCACCTTTTGGCCACTCTTAACAGTTGCCTGGAGCTTAACGGAGCATCCGTTGCCATAACGAGAATGATCGAGCCATCGGCCGGCTCAGGGTGGGAAGGAACACTTGGCTCAAGGTCCGAACTAAACCTCCAGTTCAACAGCTCTTCCTTATTCCCAAAATTGCTAAGGACGAGGCACCCGATTGTAAACGTAGCCGAACCGGAGCGGATGATTCGTGAAGATGAACCGATTCCGCCTTTGTAGCCAAAGCAGACCATGCCTTTCCCCGCACCGATAGCCCCTTCTTCCGCAATGTCATCCGAGGCTTTTTTGATTGCTTCCATTGCATGCTCAGGTTTAACGGGCATGCGGCGGATCGAATTCAAACGGCTGTCATTGCACTCCCCGACGACAATATTAATCGTACCCGTTTCGTCACCGATTTCGGGGTTCTCTGCAAGCATGTATTCCAACGTTCCTTGAGTGACGGCAGGCACGCCAAACGTATTCGTCAACATGATCGGTGATTCGATGACCCCAAGCTCCTGGACCTGTACAAGCCCGATTGTTTTCCCAAAACCGTTGAGCACATAGCTTGCGCCTGTGACTTTTTCTTTGAAGAGATTTCCGTTATGCGGCAAAATCGTTGTTACGCCTGTGCAGGCATAATCGTCGCCTTCAATAGGATAATCAAGCGTCACATGCCCAACCTTGACCCCTCCTACATCGGTAATGCAATTTTTCGTGCCGACTGGAAGCCGGCCAATCTTAATTCCCCGTTCCCTGATTTTCAAGTATGTTTTCCTCCTCCCAATCACTGTGCTTTTTCTGAATTCCGTTTTTCTGGATGATTTAAACACTGAATAATGTCAGTCACCCTCAATGACTTGGAAATCGGCATCAGGACACTGATGACAAGGTACATTTAGTTAATTGTTGCATAATTTCAGAATGAACGCACTTTGATGTGCGATTTATTTTGCAAAAGGAACAGGTTTCTGGAAAAGTAATAGCTACGGTCTTTGCTTGTTGTTTAATAATCCGTATAATGAAAATGAAAACCAAACAACAGGAGTGTCATCATGGATATACTGGAAACGATTTTTTCACCTGAACAAATAAAGCGAAACACTGAGCTTAAGGAATATACGTATACAAAAATGGGCGGCAGCGCCGATATTGCTCTTTTTCCGAACACTTACGAGCAAGCGGCATGGGCGATTTCTTTTGCAAAAAAAGAAAATATCCCACTTACCATTCTTGGCAACGGATCGAATGTGATCATAAAAGACGGAGGGATAAGGGGGATCGTACTAATCCTTACAAACCTTTGTGAGATTTCAGTCGATGGAAACAAGATCACGGCTGGAAGCGGCGCAAAAATAATTGATGTATCAAGAATGGCTCTGGAGCATTCTCTGACTGGACTGGAATTTGCCTGCGGAATACCGGGGACTGTAGGGGGAGCCCTTTACATGAACGCCGGGGCTTATGGCGGTGAAACAAAAAATGTCCTTGAAAGCGCGCTTGTTGCAGACAGGGAAGGCAATATCACCAAGCTGAATACAGAAGAGTTGGATTTGGAGTACAGAACCAGCAATATCGAAAGAAAGGGCCTGCTCGTCCTTGAAGCCACATTTATTCTTCAACCTGGGAAGTACGAGGAGATAAAAGAAAAGATGGATGACCTTACACATCAGCGGGAATCGAAACAGCCTTTGGAATATCCGTCATGCGGAAGTGTTTTTAAGCGGCCGCCGGGGTATTTTGCCGGGAAATTGATCCAAGACAGCCATCTTCAAGGCGTAAGTATCGGGGATGCCGAAGTGTCAAAAAAACACGCAGGATTCATTGTGAATAAGAAAAATGCGAGCGCAAAAGACTATATTTCGCTGATTGAGCATGTTCAAAAAACGGTCAAAGAAAATTTTGGTGTGGACCTCGAACGGGAAGTAAGAATCATCGGAGAGGATTAGAACCTAAATTCAATACAAATCAGAAGGCTGCCGAGAAACCCTCGACAGCCTTCATTATTTACGCTTCATTTTTTGCAAAAAGTCCTTTGCTCCACATTCAAGATTGATCGCTTGTTTCCTCAACATATTTTTTAAAATTATTCAAAATCGCCTGCCATCCTTGTTGTTGAAACTCAATTGGATGTGTAGTTTCCGCATCGAACGTTTCAATTACTTCGGTTTCGTTTCCTTGACCTTTGAACGCGATGGTTACTTTTCTGCCATCATCCATTGAATAAGCAATAACCTCATGTAATTTTACTTCATCATAGGTTCCGCCAAAATCGAAACCAGCACTGCCGTCCTTGGCTTCCATTCTTGACACGAATTTGCCGCCTGGTCTTAGATCATTTTCGGCAAAAGGGGTGTGCCATTCGTCTGAAGCACTATTCCATTTTTTAATATGATTTGGCTCTGTCCAAAACCTCCACACCTTTTCAACTGGTGCTTGAACTGTTGCCTCAACGGTGACCTTTTGGAATGTTTGCACTGTTTACCACCTCCTCTAACAATTTTTAGCGATCTGTCCACATAATATGCTTGGCTATAGTATAAATGTTTATGGGAGGATTTCCTAATGTTAATAGTCAGAATATTACATGATGATTGCGTTTAACAACTAATTTCAGGTGCATATATTTTTAGTTCTTGAATCCTACTTGATCTTATTTACGTATGTTATTTAACAAGAAAAAAGGGGGCGATCCTGTGGATGTAGCCGAAACAATTTTGTTTTTCATCTTAGTTGTAATCCCATTGTATGCCACTTTAATATGGACTTATTTTTATCCGGAAGAAAGTATGTTATGGGGCAAAAGGTGGTTGTATAAAGAGGAGCCAGAAATAAGCGAAGACGCCATCCGTTATACGAAGACAGCTTCACTTGTTTCATTAGTGGTACTTACAATCCTTTTGTTCTTTATCGTTCTCTAACAACTACTTGCATTAATACAGGTCTTTATTTTGCCGATATGAATTTTAGAATCTATGAAAAGCTGAAAAAAGCCATAAGAAAGCAGGGGTGCCTGCTGGAGGGCAACCTAACTTGGGAAGTTCCATGTCCCCGTTTCCTATAGCTGCTTATTCATTTTATTTAACGCATACTGAAGCCCGCTGTTTAAGGAGCCAAATGTTTTTATTTCATCTAAATGAATGCCTAACCCGATAATCGTTTGGGCAATTTCAGGCCTCAACCCGACAATGATGCTTTCCGTTCCCAATAATCTTGCAGCTCTTGTGGAGTTGATCAGCGTTTGAGCGACAAAGGTATCGACTGTCGGAACCCCGCTAACATCAAGAAAGACAATCTCAGCCTTATGCTTTTCGATTCCTTCAAGCAGTATTTCCATGATCGTCGTTGCTCTTTCTTCATTGATGCTCCCGACGAGCGGCATGACGACAATTTTTTCAAAAAGCTGGATAGCGGGTGCGGACAATTCGAGGATTTCTTCCTTCTGCTTCAATAAAGCATCTTCCCAATTGTTTGCACAATCATTGATAATCTCAGCTAAAATTGGATCAAACCAGCGGTCAATCTCGTTGTAAACATAAAGGACGTCTTCTTTTGTCAAATCCTCCTGAAGCAGCGTTTTTAACGCAACCCTTCGAAAAGCCTGAAAACCATAAACAATATGATTCAAGGAAATATTGAAATTCATCAGCCTCGAATATACTGAATGCAATTCCGAAGAGGTTTCCGTATCCAAATTTTTTATGCTTTCAAAAATAATCCTGAATAACTCATTTGCCAATCCTTCCTCTAAATAATCCGGATTTGGAATAGCATTCTGTAACTCTTTAGACCAATTTTGCAAAAGTTCACGGCGATTTTCATTCAACAGTTCATTTATTCTCGTTTGCATGTATTATCTACCTCAGAAAAATGATATAGGATTTCTAATAGTTTGTTATACCCGACTTGGCAGGAAGTAATCATTGAATTAGCATGGTATCGTAGTTTCTGACAGATAAGGCAGTCGCCGATAATGTAAGCTATTTTTCCTTGTCCTATTTAAGTAACGTACATTAGCGACCGAGTATCGTGTTACAATCATTTTAAAATGTGTTTGTGAAAGGATTTACTACATAAGCAGGTGCCTATAAAGCTCTGCATCTTCGGACAGTATCGGGCATTATTGGTGAAAAACTGTCCGAAGTAGAGGCATCTTCGGACAAAGGAAGGCCTGCAACTTCATTCTCTGTCCGAACCTAGGTCAGCTTCGGACAGTAACGGGCATTATTGGTGGAAAACTGTCCGAAGTAGAGGCATCTTCGGACAAAGGAAGGCCTGCATCTTCATTCTCTGTCCGAACCCAGGTCAGCTTCGGACAGTAACGGGCATTATTGGTGAAAAACTGTCCGAAGTAGAGGCATCTTTGGACAAAGAAAGACCTACAACTTCAATCTCTGTCCGAACTTAGGTCAGCTTCGGACAGTATCGGGCTTTATTGGTGAAAAACTGTCCGAAGTAGAGGCATATTCGGACAAAGGAAGGCCTGCGTCTTCAATCTCTGTCCGAACCTAGGTCAGCTTCGGACAGTAACGGGCATTATTGGTGAAAAACTGTCCGAAGTAGAGGCATCTTCGGACAAAGGAAGGCCTGCAACTTCATTCTCTGTCCGAACTTAGGTCAGCTTCGGACAGTAACGGGCATTATTGGTGAAAAACTGTCCGAAGTAGAGGCATCTTCGGACAAAGGAAGGCCTGCAGCTTCATTCTCTGTCTGAACCTGCCGAGAGCTTCAGACAGCAGACCTCACAGACACCAAAACGTTAACTTTTAAATAGAAGAATAGAATAGGTGGATAATAAAATGAAAGATTTTCATTGCTGTGCAACGTGCGAGCATTTCCGGGCGGTGAAAAAAGCGGAAGGAATGCAGTATGTCTGCAGCCGGCTCGGGTACGAAACGAAACCAGCTTATAAATTTAACTGCTGGAGCCCAAAAGCGCATGTACAGGAGCTCATCAATAAAAATAATAAGGGCCAAGCGGGCAGTTAGGGGCGTGTTAAAATAGACTAGAGTTGGTGTGTGAATCACTCCTTCTATGGCATCGATCTGGTGATAAACTCGATGATTAGAGTAAAAACTCCTAATAGTACTGTCATTAAAGTTGTAGCCAATACTATTATTTTGCTTACTACAATCCTTTTTTCTGTAATGACTAATTTTCGATACAGGAGATAAATGATTACACCTAAAAGAATCGAACCGCCCCAACTAATTAGTCCGACTTTTGTCATTAATTTCTCCCAATCAAAAATCCAAAAGTACAGAATGGCTAAATGAACAACAACCAAAGGTTTTGAAGAGAGTGCTAACAGTTTTATTACCATAATAATCACCTCAGCATAATTATACTCCTACTATTGGTAAATTTGCCAAAACGAGGTGAAACTTTTTGAGTCATGGGCCGTGAACTCAGGAAGGATTTGTCCATTTTTTGTGGAAGTTCTTTATGGACAACGTGGTAATTTAGTTTACTAGAAAAATAAAGGGGAGTCATATGATTTTGACATGGGAACCAAACTGGTATGGACTGGACCAACCTCTCATTGTAGGTGACATTGATTACTTTTATCTTGATAAACATGAAAAAACATTTGTGAATGATCTTATTTCCTCTGAAGACAAAGAAGTGCGTGCTGAAATAATCAAGATCACGCATCGTGAACTGGGAGATTTGCAGGGACTACTGACAATTGGTTTAAGCTATAAGTTCTTTTTAAAAGATGGTACATTCATTCAAGTTGATGCAGAGGAGAATATAGGCCAGATTGATTATCCGAACGGTATAGAAGTAAAGGATTGGCTTTTTCATATCGAACTAAACGTGCTTGAGGCGACTGGCTTATCTTCTCTAGAGAGAAGCAAAAGAACAACGAAACTCGAACGATTAAAGCTGGAAAAGGAAAGAAAAGAAAGGTATAAACACTTATTGAATGTTGATTTTTTATAGACCTTGGCATAACTTTTTGAAAAGGCGGGTTTTAGATGTATATTCCTAAATACTTCAAGGTTTCGGATGCCGAGGAAATCTGGGAGTTTGTGCAAAAGCACTCTTTTGGGACGATTGTGTCAACAAAACAAGGGAAACCAATCGCCACTCATTTACCCTTTGGGTTTAGCAAAAAAGGGGACGATTACTTCATTACTGGGCATATGGCCTATGGAAACCCCCAGTGGAGAACGCTGCAAGCCTGTGAAAATGTGCTTGTGATGTTTCAGGAGCCGCACGCATATGTTTCGTCCTCCTGGTATTCTCATGAAAATGTTCCGACATGGAATTATCAGGCTGTCCATATGAATGGAAAAGCTAGTATTTTAGAAAAAGATGAACTAATAGAGGATTTAACAGTACTTTTGCAAAAATATGAACAGCATCGTGAGAATCCAGTGTTATGGGATAAGCTTTCTACTGAGCTTTTGCAAAATGAATTAAAAGGCATTGTTGGATTTAAGATTAAGGTGGAAGAAATCCAAGCAGCTTATAAATTAAGCCAGAACCGAAATGATCTGGATTATGCGAACATTATTGAAAAATTGAAGGATGAAGGAAACGCCAATTCCGTGCAAGTTGCGGAAGAGATGGAGAAGAACAGTGAAATGAAGCAACGGAAGGGTATATGATAAAAGTGGATAGGATTAAGGAAATGCAAACAGGTGACGTGTATCGGTTCAGGAACCATAGTAACAAAGGATATTCCACCCAATGTTGTGGCAGAGAGAACTCCGTGTAAGGTGATTAAGCATCTTTAAACTTTGGATGATTGGGATCGAAAGTAGGGGTGAAAATGCAGTAGGTGATTCATCGCCCAATAAATGAGCAGTAAAGCTGTTCATAAGTTGATAGGGATGAATCACCTGGCACTATCACAAATCGACGGCTTGTGTTTGATTAAAATTCTTAATAGTAGTTATCTCGATGCCTTTTGTCTGATATTTCTCAAGCATTGTATTGAGCAGATCCCTTTTTACCGAAAATATGGAGTCCTCCAAAACAATAACTCGATAACCCCTGTTTATGCCCCCCAAAGCTGTCTTGTAAACACAAGCACTGGCATCTGCGCCAACAATGTAAAGGGTATTAATTTTATTTTTTATGAGATAACTTTCAAAATGTTCCTCAGAAAAAGCATCAGTGCGGAGTTTGCTAAAAATGTTATCCGATTGAATGGATAATTCGTTATATAAGTCAGCGCCAACACTATCAGCCTGGTACATACCACCAGAAATCAATGAATCCAAAGGGTTACCCTTAAACTCTTGCTTTGTGTAAATAATCTCCATGTTAGCGTCATTGGCGTATTCGATAGCTGTATTGATGTTAGCTATTAACGGTTCCGTGTTGCCGTATTCAGATATTCCTAAGGTGTCATTTTGGATATCTAATATAAGAAGTGCGCTCTTGGGGCTATCATATTTGGCAATAGAATCTCCCTTTGTGGCACTCGACAAATAGATCAATCGTAAGGCTATAATCCCTATGCAAAGTACCAATATTCCAATAATACTAATGACTAACATACGAAGATTT
The DNA here is from genome assembly GCF_003515685.1 of Neobacillus notoginsengisoli. Classification (GTDB taxonomy): domain Bacteria; phylum Bacillota; class Bacilli; order Bacillales; family Cytobacillaceae; genus Bacillus_D; species Bacillus_D notoginsengisoli. Next base: position 259,894 of record NZ_QWEG01000008.1, read on the forward strand.
CTCCTTTTATTCTTTTTTTTCATACCAATCACCTCACATTTATTTATCGTTTGGGGGTGTTATAATCGTTGCAAGAATACGCATATTTTGTCCCTTAACCGATGTGTTTCTTGTTTGATAAGGTGCAATTATTTCTTTGAATTTATTTCCGATCTCAATCATTTCTTCACCGGTTGCATAGATAGGTGTTGCGCTGAAACCAGATACGTCCTTAACAATATTTATAGAGGGTTTTTCAGCGTAATTTTGAAACTCTTTCATCAATACAATCATAAAGTTCGTAAATAACTTAAAGTATGCTTCACCATCATTTTGCTCAATAATAGATTGGTTGACATTCAAAAAGCTCTCGTTCAATGCGTAAACTTTCTCCGTTACGGCGCGGACTTTATTTTCTGCAACAATTTTTAAAATCCCACCATCTACTAAACGATTTAATGTGCGATAGAGCGTGGCCTGTGGGATATCATTTTGGGATGATAATATATCTTTTGCAGTACACTCACCTTTTTTTTGGATAGTAAGAATGATTTGGCTTTTAACAGGGTTAACTATGCAATCCATTATTTCCTTAATGCTAATGTCCACTTGGATAATACCTCCTAATATTATCTTTAAGATTATATTCTCACGTTGATAATATAGAAGTCAATACGTTTTTATCCATTTTATACTTATAATAGAAAAATAAGGATTATATTTGGTGAATTATCAAGGTTGATCAAACTAAGGAGTTCAGACATAGCTACAGAAAAAAAGAAGATGAACACTCCATTTTGAACTGCCCCCTGTCAAGTAGACAGTGGAAATAATAAAAACAAGCTAAGCGGCTTTAGTCCTGTATTCCATGGGGCTAAGGCCGTTTAATCGTTTTTGGTATCGATTATGATTATAAAAGTGTATG
>NZ_QWEG01000009.1 GCF_003515685.1 Neobacillus notoginsengisoli
ACCTCACGTACGGTTTGATGAGGGGGAACAGGAAAAGGACTTGCCCACTTGTCTGGCTTAGTAAGGTGGAACACCCTGAAACCCGAGGACAAGAAGGGCAAAGTCTAATTCCTGTTTTCTACTCTACAGGAATCTGTCTCTAAGGCCATTGATTAAATCTTTTCAAAAAGGGAAAGACAAGAGTAGACCCATTTTTCAAGACAGTTCTTTGGAAAAGTGATAAAGAATGGGGTATAACAGAGGTAGGAAATCTTTAAGGAGGCATTTCAAATGAATGACATTACCGTATTTACGACAAACACCTGACCATATTGCACAATGATGACAAACTTCCTTGAGGCTCAAGGATTAAACTATAAGACAGTAAACGTGCAAAATGATCCGGAGGCGGCCCGACAGCTCGTTGAAGAAACAGGCCAGATGGGCGTTCCACAAACAAAAGTCAATGGACATTGGGTGCTCGGATTTGATCCAGAAACGCTTATGCAGTATGTAAAACAATAATGATACTTTTTAAAAAAGAGGCTTTGGCCTCTTTTTTATATTTTTTTGTACTGCTTCGAAATACAAAGCACCGGTGTTGTTAGAGAATTGGCCCGAGTTTTGATATGATTGGTAAAAGATGATTTGAAGGAAGTGTTTCTCATGGAAGCAAAGACTTTGAAAGAAAAAGCGATCCTAGTCGGTTGCCAGACAACTGAACACGATGACCTTCGCTTTCAATATTCCATGGAGGAGCTTGTTTCGTTAACTGAAACGGCTCAGGGAGAAGTACTAATTTCCGCTGTTCAGAAGCGGGAGAAAATTCACCCGGCAACATACATAGGAAAAGGAAAAGTGGAAGAGCTTAAAGCGCTAGTTGACGAACTAGAAGCAGATATAGTGATTTTTAATGACGAATTAACCCCAAGCCAGAAAAGGAATCTTGCTTCAGAATTTGACGCGCGGATAATTGACAGAACCCAATTGATTCTCGATATTTTTGCGCAAAGGGCCCGGTCAAGGGAAGGGAAGCTGCAGGTTGAACTTGCTCAGCTGCAATATATCCTTCCACGGCTTGCCGGCCAAGGCGTAGAGTTATCAAGGCTTGGAGGCGGAATCGGGACGAGAGGGCCAGGAGAAACGAAACTGGAGTCGGACCGTCGGCATATTAGAAGAAGAATTGATGAAATTAAGCAGCAACTCGCAGTCATTGTCCAGCACAGGGACCGTTACAGGGAACGCCGCAAAAGAAACAAAACGTTCCAAATTGCGATTGCAGGCTACACGAACGCGGGAAAGTCAACGTTGTTTAACAGGCTTTCCGAAGCAGATTCCTATGAAGAGGATCAGCTGTTTGCGACCCTTGACCCGATGACGAGAAAGGTTATTTTGCCAAGCGGGTTTGTCGCGTTGATTACGGATACTGTCGGCTTCATCCAGGATTTGCCAACCTCGCTAATCGCAGCATTTCGATCAACGCTTGAAGAAGTAAGAGAAGCGGATTTAATTATGCATGTTGTCGATATGGCCAATCCGGATTATTTCCACCATGAAAAAACGGTCCAGCGCCTTCTAGAGGAATTGGATGTAAAGAATATTCCGCAGCTCACTGTTTATAACAAAAGGGACATTAAGCATCCAGATTTCGTGCCGACAGCGGATACCCCAACTGTATTCATTTCGGCTTTTGACAAGGACGATAGGGATGCACTAAAGAAAAAAATTGAAGAACTCGCGATTGGAATGATGGAGCCTTACAAGGTCCTAATCCCGGCAACTGAAGGAAAGCTGCTGTCGCAGTTGAAAAATGAAACGATTCTAAGAGAACTATCCTTCAAGGAACAGGATCAAGTTTACGGCTGTAAAGGGTATGCCTTAAAAGACCATCAAGTGGCGGGGCAATTGCAAAAATTCACAGTATAGATTGGAGCAGCAAGATGTTTGAGCACTTAAAGTATGGAACAAAGATTAAAGAAGTATCGATGGAGGTGGAAGAACAAGTCGCCAAAATACACAGGGCGATTGATCAGACGGTTGAATCCAATCAATTCAGGGTGCTGCAGAGCTTTCAGAAGCACAGAGTCAGTGATTCACACTTTCATCCTTCTACGGGATATGGCTATGATGATGTTGGAAGGGATGTCCTTGCCAGCATTTATGCAGAGGTATTTGGAGCTGAAGCAGGGTTGGTGCGACCGCAAATCATCTCAGGCACACATGCGATATCAATCGCACTTTTCGGGATATTGAGGCCGGGGGACGAATTACTGTACATTACCGGAAAACCGTATGATACCCTCGAGGAAATCGTAGGGATCCGGGGTTCGGGAAACGGTTCTCTTAAAGAATTCGGCATTTCCTACAACACTGTCGAATTAAGGGATGACGGCGGAATCGATTGGGAGAGCGTCAGGAAAGCGATAAAGCCGAATACAAAAATGATTGGTATTCAGCGTTCGAAAGGATATGCGACCCGGCCTTCTTTTACTGTTGCCGAAATTGGGGAAATGGTCAAGTTTGTAAAGGAAATCAAGCCGGATGCTGTTGTCTTTACTGATAATTGCTATGGTGAATTTGTAGAAGAGCTGGAGCCATGCCATGTAGGCGTTGATTTGATGGCTGGTTCTTTAATAAAGAATCCGGGCGGTGGGATTGTAAAAACCGGTGGCTATATTGTTGGAAAACAGGAATATGTGGATGCCTGCTCGTACAGGATGACCTCACCCGGGATTGGGGCGGAAGCGGGATCATCCCTTTACAGTCTTCTTGAAATGTATCAGGGGTTTTTCTTGGCCCCGCATGTTGTCGGCCAGGCTTTAAAGGGTGCGGTCTATACTTCAGCGATGCTGGAAAGATTCGGAATGAAGCCATCCCCAAAATGGGATGATGAAAGAACCGACTTAATTCAATCGGTTGAATTTAATGACAAGGATAAAATGGTTTCATTTTGCCAGGCAATCCAGTATGCATCCCCCGTGGATTCGTATGTTACTCCAACTCCAGCCTACATGCCGGGGTATGAAGATGATGTCATCATGGCCGCTGGTACATTTATTCAGGGGGCAAGTATTGAGCTGACGGCGGACGGCCCATTAAGGGATCCGTATGTTGCCTATGTTCAGGGTGGACTCACCTATTCTCATGTCAAAATCGCCATCTGCCTGGCGTTGGATCGACTGATAGAAAATAAGCTTATGGATTAGAACGAAAGCAGCGGGCATCCGCTGCTTTTTGTTATGAGATGATTCACAGCATGAAAAATGGGTAAAAGGAGTTTGGAAGCATATTAAGAGGGAAAGAAGAATGATGTAAGAAAACCTCACATCGTGTTGACAGGTTAACTAACATTGAAATATAATTCAGTATGTTAGTTCGAAAAAGGGGGAGGAATCATGGAGGGAAGTAAAATCCGCCGCTCCATGCCTTTGTTTCCAATTGGGATTGTCATGCAGCTAACAGATCTCACTGCAAGGCAAATTCGATATTATGAAGAGCATCAATTGATTTCCCCAGCACGATCTGAAGGAAACAGGCGGATGTTTAGTTTGAATGACATCGATAGGCTTCTTGAGATCAAGGAATTATTGGATAAGGGTGTCAATATGGCTGGCATTAAACAGCTGTTTCTTGTTACGCAGCAAGATGAACAGCCTGAAAATGAAAAGGCCAGGATGCCTAGAAAGGATTTAACGGATAGTGAATTGCGGAATTTGCTGCGCAGTGAATTGCTGCACGCCGGCCGGTTAAAACAATCGACGTTCAGGCATGGCGACATGTCCCGCTTTTTCAATTAATCCGTGTTTTAATTAAAAGGAGGAAACAACTTGGCAAGGTTTACAAGAGATGACATCATGAAAATGGCAAAACAGGAAAATGTAAAATTCATTCGTTTACAATTTACAGACATTCTTGGAACGATTAAGAATGTTGAAATTCCAATTTCGCAGCTTGAGAAGGCACTTGACAATAAGATGATGTTTGACGGTTCCTCCATTCAAGGATTTGTACGTATAGAAGAGTCGGACATGTACCTTTATCCTGACTATGATACTTGGGTCGTTTTTCCTTGGACATCGGAAAAAGGGAAAGTTGCCCGCCTGATTTGTGATATTTATAATGCTGATGGGACTCCATTTGGCGGAGATCCGCGAAATAACTTAAAGCGGATTTTGAAAGAAATGGAAGAGATGGGCTTTACTACATTCAACATTGGACCAGAACCAGAATTTTTTCTGTTCAAACTGGACCAGAACGGTGAACCAACATTAGAGCTTAATGACAAAGGCGGCTATTTTGACTTGGCACCAACTGACCTTGGGGAAAACTGCCGCAGAGATATCGTACTGGAATTGGAGGAAATGGGTTTTGAGATTGAAGCCTCTCACCATGAAGTGGCACCAGGCCAGCACGAAATTGATTTCAAATACGCAGATGCAATCAGAGCCTGCGACTACATTCAAACGTTCAAGCTTGTTGTCAAAACAATTGCAAGGAAGCACGGTCTTCATGCAACGTTTATGCCAAAGCCGCTGTTTGGCGTTAGCGGCTCTGGGATGCACTGCAACCTTTCGCTATTTAAGGGAAGCGAGAACGCATTTTATGATAAGAACGGGGAACTTCAGCTCAGCGAAAATGCGTACCATTTCATTGCAGGAGTTTTAAAGCATGCGACGAGCTTTACTGCTGTCACAAACCCAACAGTCAATTCCTATAAGCGGCTCGTTCCTGGATACGAAGCTCCTTGTTATGTTGCCTGGTCAGCCCAGAACAGGTCGCCACTCGTCCGGATTCCGGCTTCCAGAGGGCTTAGCACAAGGATTGAGGTACGCAGTGTAGACCCTTCGGCAAATCCTTATCTCGCAATGGCTGTTTTGCTGAAAGCGGGCCTGGAGGGCATAAAAAACAAGATGACTCCACCGCATGCGATAGATCGTAACATCTATGTGATGAGCAAGGAAGAAAGACTTGAGGAAGGAATTGTCGATTTGCCGTCAACTCTTGCACAAGCTCTTGAGTTATTACAATCTGATGAGGTCATTGTTTCAGCGCTTGGGGAACACATTATTGAACACTTCGTTGAAGCGAAAGAAATTGAGTGGGATATGTTCCGCACCCAGGTTCACCCATGGGAGCGGGAGCAGTATATGAGCATGTATTAAGCTATAAAAAGAAACTTCCAAAAACAAATTTATTGGAGGTTTCTTTTTTTAAAGTGATTTTTACGATGAAAATAGTATGTAATGACTAGGTAAAATAGTAAGTCTTAGTTATAACTTTATGGGGCAGAATGGTATATAATAAATGGAAGCGCAAACACAAACACACAGCCGCCAAGGGGGGGAGGCGGCCGTGTTCATCTATATCCAGCATTTTTCAATGCAGGTTTGCGGGTTCAGCTGGCGTGGATTGCTTTAGCTGCCAGCTGAGGATGGTGCAATTCATTGCTGTTCTGTCACTTAGTTGACTGATCTAGCTGTGCCTTGGTGCAGTGAAGTTAATGAGTATTCTTGCTGTACGAAATATTTAGTTTCTGGTTGAATGCGTCATGATGTTTCTCGCTGCATTATTTCAGTCATGCTGTCATCCATCCAGGTTGCAAAGGATGGATAAAGGTGTCAATCTCAGCAATTCTCATGATGTGTAGTTTTGTGTAATTGCTAGTGATGTCTTTCTGTACTTCTAAAATAACAGATTGCATATTAAAAATGTTGCTATGTTGTTTATGTTCACAATACTGTAATAACATATTGACAAACTTTTGACGAACAGAGGGGGAATTTGGATTGATTAGAATGGCGGTAGCAGGCGCAGTGGGTTTTGTCCTGGTTTTCCTTGAATCTTATCTCGTAATGATCCTCAAGGGTTATAAAACAATAGAGTTTGGCGGAATCAGCCCGTTTGTGGGGGTTTGGGCAATGAACTTTTTCCTTGCCTTTGCGATATTAACCCACATGAAATTATGGTTTGACGAAAGGGCTCAAGCCAGGGAGGACGCACCTGCAGAGCCTTAAGGATGTAGACCGCTAGATAGTTGTAGAAGAAAAACAGGCTGTCAGCGACAGCCTGTTTTTTAATGGATGCTTCTATATACACCAATAACTTTTCCAAGAATGGAAACTTCCCTTAAAATAATCGGCTGCATAGTGGGGTTTTCTGGCTGCAGCCTGAAATAGTCCTTTTCTTTATAGAACCTTTTACAAGTTGCTTCGTCTTCTTCCGTCATGGCGACAACAATGTCCCCGTTATTGGCCGTCTTTTGCTGTTTGACAATGACGTAATCTCCGTCAAGGATACCGGCCTCAATCATACTCTCACCCATGATTTCTAGCATGAAAACCTGCTCATCGGAAGGAACCATTGTTTCTGGAAGCGGGAAATACTCCTCAACATTTTCCACGGCCGTAATAGGCTGTCCGGCAGTAACACGCCCTACGATGGGAACATTGACGACCTTTACTCTCGGAGTGTATGTTTCCTCCATTTCCAAAATTTCAATTGCCCGCGGCTTTGTAGGGTCACGCCTGATCATGCCTTTTGATTCGAGGCGCTCCAAATGACCATGTACAGTGGAACTCGATGCAAGCCCTACCGCTTCCCCAATTTCTCTAACGGATGGGGGATATCCCTTCCTCTTGACCTCATCTTTGATAAATTCCAGAATCTCCTGCTGCCGTTTTGATATTTTAGCCATAAATGGATACACCTCTTCTGGTAATGTTGCCTTATTATAGCATAACCTGACCTTTTATACAAACATAAGTTCGAGTTTCTTGGTTGACAACAAACGTTTGTTCTGGTTATAATAAACTCAATTAACCGAACATACATTCTCGAGGGGGCTTTTTTCATGAAAATACTGTGGAAAAATCATTCATATGCCATTATTCTATTGTTGGTAAGTTGTCTTACTGCCGGCGCTGTTCATTTTTTCGATCAGCCGGTCGATTCCGATACATATATGACTGTAAAAATTAAAGAGGGAGACAGCCTTTGGAAGGTGGCTGGGGAACTTGCTGATGGCCACGACATGGACAGGTCTGAAATTATTTATTGGGTGAGAAAAAAAAATAGCCTGAAGGGTGATACCGTTTATCCTGGTGACGAACTGGTCGTTCCTGTTAAAAAATTCGGATACGGAAGTGAGCAACAGCTCGCCGGTGTTGAAAGGGGCGAGTAAGGTGGATTTCGGCCGTCTAAGGGCAGCTGTTTATTGTAGAGTGAGTACAGACAAAGAAGCCCAAGAAACATCTCTTGCCAGACAGGAGGAAGAATTGACTGCCTTGGCAAGTAGGCACGGAATTGAAACTGCCGCCATTATCCGTGAACAGGCAAGCGGATATGAACTTGAACGGGATGGACTTTTGGAGGTCCTCACACTTATTAAAGAAGGTGAAATAAACACCTTGTTAATACAGGATGAAACTAGGTTGGGCAGGGGAAATGCGAAGATTGCCGTGCTCCACCTTTTGCATAAAAATGGGATCAAGCTGTTTAGTGTGGCCCATGACGGAGAGCTCCAACTGTCTGAATCAGACTCGATGATTTTAACAATTGTCGGGATGGTGGAGGAGTATCAGCGTAAACTGCACAACATAAAGATTAAAAGAGGAATGAGACGGGCTGTGGAGAACGGATATAAACCGCAGCAAAATCTGAAAAACATCCAATCCGCACCGGGCAGGGAAAAGATAGACATTCCGATAAAAGAAATAATCAGGCTCAAAAACAACGGGCTTACCTTCGCTGAAATTGCAGCGACATTAAGAGGTTTTGGGTATGAGGTTTCGAAGGCGACGGTCCATCGGAGATACAGAGAGGCAATGGCAGAGGAAGCGGAATAAGCCAGTATCCTTGTAAAACAGCCTGTTTTTTAGTATGATGCATGATAGTTTAGTCAAGAGAGGGATTGCCATGCTTCCAAAAGAAAAAATTGATCGCATAAACCAACTGGCCCGTAAGGCGAAATCAGGAGGGTTAACCGTAGACGAGGCAAAGGAACAATCTTCATTAAGACAAGAATATTTGAAGGCTTTTCGTTCCTCCATGCTCGATACATTAACGAATACAACCATTATCGATCCTGAAGGCAATGATGTCACACCTGAAAAAATTAAGGCCAGGAAGAAAAAAAGGCTTCATTAAATAGGATTTAGCAAAAAACCTGTTTTCCTCTTTGGGGAATCAGGTTTTTTTATGACTTTTTTGGGGATTTTAAGAAAGATAAGGCCACATTTGAGTGGGGATTTGTTGAATTAAAGATTTTTGAGATATAATATATAGGATGTAGTAAACTGATTAACGAAAGGATGTAATATATGTTTGAAAAAATTGATGCTCTATCCGTAACATCAATCAGGACATTATCAATTGATGCAATCCAAAAGGCGAACTCCGGCCATCCAGGAATGCCAATGGGGGCTGCTCCAATGGCATATACTCTTTGGACCCGGTTTATGAACCATAACCCCAAAAATCCGAACTGGTACAACCGTGACAGGTTTGTCCTATCCGCAGGACATGGTTCGATGCTTTTATATAGCCTTCTTCACCTATCAGGCTATAATGTTACAATGGATGACATTAAACAGTTCCGTCAGTGGGGATCAAATACCCCGGGCCATCCTGAATACGGATATACCGAAGGCGTGGAAGCAACAACAGGTCCACTTGGCCAGGGAATTGCCATGGCGGTTGGGATGGCAATGGCAGAGCGCCATGTTGCGGCAGTTTACAACAAGGACAATTTTGAGCTGATCAATCATTTTACATATAGTATTTGTGGTGACGGCGATTTAATGGAAGGCGTTTCAGCTGAGGCTGCTTCACTTGCGGGGCATCTTAAGCTTGGCCGTCTGATTGTTCTTTATGATTCAAACGATATTTCTCTTGACGGAGATTTGGACCAATCGTTTTCTGAAAGTGTGAAAGACCGTTTCCTTTCATACGGGTGGCAATATATCCGTGTCGAAGACGGCAACGATCTGCAGGAAATCGCACGTGCCTTAGAAGAAGCACAAAGTGATCTTGACCGCCCAACGATGATTGAAGTTAAAACAGTTATCGGATACGGCTCGCCAAACCTGTCAGGAAAATCCGACGTCCATGGTGCTCCTCTGGGTGAGGAAGAGATGAAACTCACAAAAGAATACTATAAATGGACATTTGAGTCAGACTTCCATGTACCGGAAGAAGTGTATGGCCATTTCCGAAAAACAGTTGAAGAAAATGGCGAGAAAAAAGAAAAAGAATGGAACGACTTGTTCGACCAATATAAAAAGGAATATCCGGAACTAGGCGCGCAGCTTGAGCAGGCACTAAATGGCGAGCTTCCAGAAGGCTGGGACAAGGATCTTCCTGTTTATAGCGAAGGCAAGAGCCTGGCAAGCCGTGCTTCATCAGGTGAAGCATTGAATGCTATTGCAAAAAACATGCCAACATTTATTGGCGGTTCTGCTGACCTGGCGGGTTCCAATAAAACGATGATAAATAATTCAGAAGATTTCCTTCCAAATTCCTACGCAGGACGCAACATTTGGTTTGGAGTCAGGGAATTTGCGATGGGTGCAGCGTTGAATGGAATGGCGCTTCATGGCGGATTAAAGGTTTATGGAGGAACATTCTTTGTCTTCTCTGATTACCTCCGTCCGGCAATCAGGCTTGCCGCATTGATGGGCCTTCCAGTTACTTACGTCTTCACACACGACAGCATTGCGGTTGGTGAAGATGGCCCGACTCATGAGCCGGTTGAGCAGTTGGCAGCTCTTAGAGCAATGCCTAACCTTTCCATCATCCGTCCTGCTGATGGCAACGAAACAGCAGCGGCGTGGAAATTGGCTATTGAATCAAAGGACAAGCCAACCGCACTTGTTCTTACAAGGCAAAACCTGCCGACAATTAAAGAAACAGACAAAAATGCTTATGAAGGAGTTTCAAAGGGAGCGTATGTCATTTCAGCTTCCGCCAAAGAGACTCCAGATGCATTGCTGCTGGCGACTGGATCAGAAGTTGGTCTGGCCGTACAGGCGCAGGCAGAACTTGCGAAAGAAGGCATTGAAGTATCCGTTGTGAGCATGCCTTCATGGGATCGTTTCGAGCAGCAATCCAAAGAATACAAAGAGACTGTCCTTCCAAAGTCAATTAAAAAGAGGCTTGGAATTGAAATGGCTACTTCTCTTGGCTGGCACCGCTATGTCGGAGACGAGGGTGAAGTCCTTGCGATTGATACGTTCGGCGCGTCAGCACCTGGAGAAAAGGTTATCGAAGAATACGGCTTTACTGTCAGTAATGTAGTAGCCAAGGTGAAAAACCTTCTTAACAGTTAAACAAATAAGAGAGGCTGGGCCGTTCATGGCCCAGCCTCTCATTGTTTTGGTTAAAAAATATCCAGTTCAACAATCAACGCTAGAAGCAACTGAATCAATACTTGAATATTGACTGCAATTTGTGTATCCGTTGTGGTAACTTTAACGCCTCGGGAGTTTTCGACAATCGTGCGTTGTCTCGTGATTTGATTAATGCGCGCTGAGTTCAGCAATTCCTGAGTGATTTTTTCGGCTTTATCGCTATCGGCAATGGAAAGTCGGATGACAACCTGAATAGCGGCCTGGAGGGCTGCCTGCAAAGAAAGTGCTGCTTTCGTATCAGTTGAATGTACAGTTACGTCGGCCGAGTTGCGGATGACGATGATTTCATCGGAAACCTGGGAAGTCTCACTGCGCTGGCGGGCCTCCTGGTCCTGTTTGCCTTTGCCGGTTCCAAGAGCCAGGGGATGGTCCTCATCGCTTAGCGCTGACCATGTCGTGCTTCTATCATATATTCTTCTACTCAACGTAATTCCTCCTATCTTTCATTATTCCCTATTAAATTATTCATTAATGGATGATCGCGAAATGGACAAATTATCGAGGGTAAAAGACTATTTATTGTGATATCTGCGCCTGAATTGAATTGGTGAACTGCTATTCTTTTTAATCGGCTTCTCAATTCCTTCCTCGTCTCCGGAAACGAAATCGCTTTCCGTATGTGCTTTAGAGGTATTTTCAAGGAAACTCTCGGTATCTTCCTGCAGCTTGGAAACCAATTGGCGCAACCTTTGTTTCTCGTTGGCTGATACCGATTTTTTTTTCACGCCATATTTTTGGAGTGTTTTTGAGACTAGCAGCCTAATTAGGTCTGATTGTACATTGCTGCTTTCAAATTTCTCGAATTCCAATCTTATCCCTCCTAATCGTCAAAGAATAATACATCTTATGGGTAAAGGAGTGTACGTGCCCTGAGCAAAGGGTGGATTTATTAAAAAATCCGCCTTCGACCCTATTAACCCGTGACAGGAAAAGGCTGGAATAGTATAATCAAGTCAAGAGAAAATTTTCGAATAGTTAGAATTAATTACTTGACATTACATATTGCTAATACATATATGATTTCAGGCAAAATGAACGTCGTTCCTTTTGCCTAACGTTATTCATTCTTCTATACAGCCAAAGGAGCAGAATTAGAGGCAGGGAGAGAGTCCAATGAGAAAATACCAGCTCTATTTAATTGAAGATGAATTTGCATCCCATTACTTCGGAAGAGAGCGCATATTTTTTCATTTGTTTAAAGAGAATAGGAAGGCTGCCGGGGAACTAAAAAAGATTACCGACTTGCAGATCAGTTATATTACGAAGCCCATGCCAGTGCTGCGCGTCCATCAGCTTTTGCATAAACAGCTAGAGAAAACGAGCTGTTTTGTTGCGAAAAATGGCTGTTATGTAGTTGAAGCCGCCAATAAAACGAGCCGGGCCTCACTGTCTGTACGGGAAACATATATATTGATTGAATCAGAGGGCGGTTATGAAGCCGAAACGACTTTTTTTGAGGTGTTGAGGAAATCCGAAGCCTATTTCCTGGCGATCGATTTAGACAATAATAAAGTCGGGTGGTTAAGACCAATTAAAGAAAGAAAATTTGTCTAATCAGCACGAACTATTGTATAATTACGATTGGTCATTTACACTGTAAAAAGGACAACATGAAGGAGGAAATACTATGGTGAGTACTGGCTGGGTAATTCTAATTGCTGTTCTGGCTCTTGTGATCGGAGTAGCAGTTGGATTTTTTATAACGCGCAAGTACATGATGGATTATTTGAAAAAAAATCCGCCAATCAACGAACAAATGCTTAAAGTCATGATGATGCAAATGGGCATGAAACCGTCCCAGAAGAAAATCAACCAAATGATGGCTGCAATGAACAAGCAAACAAAATAAAAAGGACAAGCACCTATGCATGTAGGTGCTTTTTTCTATATTCAGGAACTTCTTTTTTGGGCGTTTTCACTACAATGGAAGATAATTAAAAATCTTCCTTATTTTTTAAAAATTTGTTAAAATAATAATTCGTTAGTGATTGTGAAAGAGAAACAAAACCGCATACCGAATTTAAACTAAAGAAAAAGTGCGGCTGGAAATGGGGGCAGAAATGAAAATATTTGCGGAACTGAAATGGTTTTTTTTGCAGGAAAGAAAAGCGTACATAAGCGGAGTCCTAATGCTGCTGCTTGTTGCATTCCTACAACTAATCCCGCCAAAAGTAATCGGTCTCGTGGCAGATCAGATTAAGGAAGGCACCATTACATCCTCCGAGATGCTGAAATGGGTGCTTTTATTGTTTGCGGCCGGTCTGGCGATGTATGTTCTCCGGTATTTTTGGAGAATCATGATTTTCGGCTCAGCGGTCAAATTGACGAGAAATTTAAGAAATGACTTATACAGCCATTTTACGAATATGTCTCCATCCTTTTACCAGAGGAGAAGAATCGGGGATTTGATGGCGCATGCGACAAATGACCTGCAGGCCATTCAGCAGACGGCCGGCGCAGGCGTTTTGACACTTGTGGATTCATTGGCAACCGGCGGCTTCGTCATCTTGGCGATGGCCTTTACGATAAGCTGGAAACTGACGCTGATTGCACTTATCCCGATGCCCTTTATGGCGATGCTGACAAGCTGGTTCGGGACCATGCTGCACCGGACGTTCCACAAGGCACAAGAGGCTTTTTCATCCTTGAACGACAAGACACAGGAAAGCATATCAGGCATTAAAGTCATTAAAACATTTGGCCAGGAACAGGAAGATGTCGAGGATTTCCGGAAACAATCCGAAGATGTTGTAAAGAAAAACCTTGTTGTTGCCAAAATCGATGCCTTATATGACCCAACGATTTCCATCATCGTAGGAATATCCTTTTTCCTGTCGATTGGCTTTGGTGCAAGGGACGTCCTAAATGGCGACCTGACCATTGGACAGTTAATTTCTTTCACGACTTACTTAGGTCTGCTCATTTGGCCGATGCTCGCATTTGGCTGGCTCTTCAACATTGTTGAACGAGGCCGGGCATCCTACGACCGTGTTTCTTTGTTGTTGAAGCAAAAAGTGGATATCCAGGACAGGCCGGATGCGATTGATTCCGTGCCAGCGGGGAATATCGTGTATGCCATTGATGAATATGCTTTTTCAGAAGAAAGCGAACCGCTTTTGAAAGATATCTATTTTTCAGTCGGAAAAGGGGAAACGCTTGGAGTAGTCGGAAAAACAGGTGCCGGGAAAACGACCCTGCTTAAGCTGTTAATCCGTGAAGATGACGTAAAAAACGGCGATATCCGGATTGGCGGGAAAAGTATTGAGGAGTACCGGCTTGACAGACTGAGGGAAGCAATTGGATACGTACCGCAGGACCATTTCCTTTTCTCAGCCACTGTAAAGGAAAATATCGCTTTTGCAAAAATAGACGCAACAGATAAAGAAATAATGGAAGCCGCAAAGCTGGCCAATATTCATGACGATATCCTTGGCTTTACTGATGGCTATGAAACCGTGGTCGGCGAACGGGGCGTCTCGCTTTCAGGTGGACAGAAGCAGCGGATTTCCATTGCCCGCGCCCTGTTACTGAACCCAGAAATCCTGATTCTGGATGACTCTCTGTCAGCTGTCGATGCGAAAACAGAGGAAGCAATCCTTTCTGCACTCAGAAAGGAACGGGAAGGGAAAACAACAGTTATTACATCGCACCGTCTGAGCGCCATCCAACATGCTGGTCTCATCCTCGTCATTGAGGAAGGCATGATCAAGGAACGGGGTTCACATGAAGAGCTCATGGCCAATGGCGGCTGGTACAGGGAAATGTATTTGCGCCAGCAGCTGGAAGAGCTTGTTGAGCATGGGGGGCATTAATGGTGGAAACAAACCTGACAGACAAGGAGCAGCGGAAAATTCTGTTCCGGCTCCTGACTTATTCGAAACCGCATAAAAAGGCAATCACAGTGGCATTTACACTTCTCCTCCTGACAACACTCGGGGATATTGCCGGACCTTATCTTGTCAAAATATTCATTGATGACTATTTGACACCTGGGAGAATAGAATTTGAACCGCTGATGACACTTGGGCTCGTCTATATGGGCATCCAGGTCATGAAAGTTTTCTTATTATATTTCCAGCTGGTGAAGTTCCAAGAAATTGCGCTGAAAATCATCCAGCAATTAAGAATTGATGTTTTTTCGAAGGTTCAGGCTTTAGGGATGAGGTATTTTGATAAAACCCCTGCCGGAAGCATAGTTTCAAGGGTAACAAATGATACTGAGGCAATTAAGGATATGTTTGTAACAGTGCTCGCGACGTTTATCCAGAGCGGTGTTTTCCTGTTTGGCATCTTTGTCGCGATGTTCTTCCTTGATGTAAAGCTGGCCTTGTTTTGTACATTGCTCGTACCGGTTATTTTGGCTGTGATCCGGATGTACAGAAAATTCAGTTCCCGCTTTTACCTCGATATGCGCGAAAGGCTTAGCCAACTGAATGCAAAGCTGAGTGAATCGCTTCAGGGGATGCCGATTATCCAGGTTTTCAGACAGGAAAAAAGGCTAAGGCAGGAATTTGCCGATATTAACGAACGCCATTATCAGGCGGGAATGAAAAATATTAAGCTGGATGGGTTGTTGCTCAGGCCAGCGATTGACATGATTTACATTTTTGCACTAATTCTCGTGTTGAGTTATTTCGGCATCACATCCATGAAGCTCGCTGTAGAAATCGGAGTTTTGTATGCGTTCATCAACTACCTCGACCGATTCTTTGAGCCGGTGAACCAGATGATGATGAGGCTTTCTTTATATCAGCAGGCAATTGTTGCGGGTTCAAGGGTCTTCAAGTTATTGGACGAGGAGGAATATGCGCCGGCACAGAACAGGGAAACGGACCTTGAAATTCGGGCGGGAAAAATTGAAATCCGGGATCTTAGCTTTTCGTATGATGGGAAGAAGGATGTATTGAAAAATATCTCTTTCACCGCCAACCCAGGCGAAACAGTCGCGCTAGTAGGGCATACGGGAAGCGGTAAAAGTTCAATCATCAACCTGCTCATGAGGTTTTATGAATTCAACCGCGGGGATATTCTCATTGATGGAGTATCTTCCCGTGATTATTCGAAAGAAGAACTTCGCAAAAAAATGGGGCTTGTCCTTCAGGATCCATTCCTGTTCTACGGGACTGTGAAAGATAATATCAAGCTTCATGACAAGGAAATGCCTGATGAAACGGTAGCTGAGGCTGCCAGGTTCGTTCAGGCGCATACATTCATTGAAAAGCTTAATGGCCATTACGACCATAAAGTCGTCGAGCGGGGGGCTGCATTCTCGAGTGGGCAGCGGCAATTGATTGCTTTTGCAAGGACGATCGCCACAGATCCTAAAATTCTCGTTCTGGATGAAGCGACGGCAAATATTGATACGGAAACTGAGGAAGCGATTCAGACCGCGCTTGAAAAGATGAGGAAAGGAAGGACGACGATAGCGATTGCGCACCGCTTGTCCACGATTCAGGATGCGGATCAGATTTTAGTTCTGCATCAGGGTGAAATCGTCGAACGCGGAACTCATCAGGAGCTGTTGTCATTGAGAGGGCTCTACCATAAGATGTACCTTTTGCAAAATGGGCTGGTTGAGAGGATGGAAGACGCCGTTAACCACGGGTGAAAGATTATATGTTAAAATGGAACGTGACAGCCTGGCTGCTTTCAGCCAGGCTGTCATGTTTAGTGGATATGTACTTTTTGCACAAAGTTCTGGTTGTATTGGTTCAGTAACTGATCCAATTCTTGGCTGTATTTAATTGCAATAGAGGAACTCAAGCCGTTATCGGAAGCGACTTGAATTAATTCCGCTCTCTTTTTTTCTATGAGGGAGAGCAAGTCCTGTTTCAACACGGCTGCAATTCCTTTCTGGAGTGTCTCCGTTTTTGTAAGTAAAATAAGACAAAATCTAACAATTGATATTCTCGACTAAGTATACCTCATTATGGTAATAAATTCAAAGAGTATTTGTCAATAAATATCCAGTATATTGGCATTGTTAATAAGTTATTAAATTGGCGGAGGTGACACAAAACGTTCATCCGGAATGGTATCCTTTACTGTCGGGAGTTTGTTAGAATAAAAGAAGCATACTAGTTTGGGAGTTGGGTTACATGGCTACAGATGTCAATTTATTTCTCGCTTTAGGCGCGGGATTCTTGAGCTTCATTTCGCCTTGCTGCTTGCCTTTATATCCTGCATTCCTTTCGTATATTACCGGGATGTCAGTCAGCGAACTAAAGGGCGAAAATGGCATGATGCAAAGGCGGAGCATCATTCACACGATCTTTTTCCTGATCGGTTTCTCATCGATCTTTATCATGCTTGGCTTTACGACCTCATTCCTCGGCCAATTCCTGTTTCAAAATCAGGAAATGATCCGTAGGATAGGAGCCATTTTCATGATTTTGTTTGGGTTGATGGTCATAGGAGTTTTCAAGCCGGAATTTCTAATGAAGGACCGCAAATTTGAGTTTAAGAACCGGCCTTCAGGGTATGCGGGAAGCATCTTGATTGGTATGGCATTCGCTGCAGGATGGACTCCATGTACAGGGCCGATTCTTGGGGCAGTATTGTCAATGGCCGCAACAAATCCTGAATCAAGCATGCTATTGATGATTGCGTACGTTCTTGGTTTTGCAATTCCGTTTTTCATTTTATCCTTCTTTATCGGCCGGATGGGCTGGATCCGCAGGAATTCAATAAAAATTATGAAGATTGGCGGCTATGTCATGATTGTAATGGGGATTATGTTATTCTTTGACTTGCTGACCAAAATCATTATCTTACTCATGCCATTATTCGGTGGATTTACAGGGTTTTAATTACTGTAATGGAACAATATTCCTAGATTGTTTGACTGTGATTTTTCATGCTGTTTATAGTATTATTATTATGTTAACCTTATCAAGATTGGGATGAGACTGATGAATTTAGTAATTGCTTCCTCCATCGGTGCGGTTGGCATGGCAACACTGGCGATGTTCGTCCGGATGAAAGCGGCAAAAAAGCCCGCTTCCATCAAAAAGATTATTCTTCCTCCCGTCTTTATGAGCAGCGGGGCGCTTATGTATATTGTTCCTCAATTCCGTCTTACGTCAATGGAAATGGTTGAGGCAGTTGTTGTAGGGATGCTGTTTTCGATTCTGCTGATTAAGACGTCGGCTTTTGAAATCAAAGGTGACCAAATTTACTTAAAACGGTCAAAAGCATTTTTCTTCATCTTAATTGGCTTGCTTATTGTCCGGATCATCATGAAGACAATATTAAGCGCAACAATCGATTTTGGGGAAGTATCAGGCATGTTCTTCCTGTTGGCATTTTCAATGATTGTGCCATGGCGGATTGCGATGTATAGGGATTTTAAAAAGCTACAGAAACAATTGGATAACAAGGAACAGCTGGCGTAGAAAAAGTTCGCCGGCTGTTTTTTTGTTTGGGACAGTCGGTGGGGAAATTGGGTCTGTTCTCTTCGAACATGGCTGAACTTGGGACAGCTGTCGTGGGAAAGAGCTTTGTACTGTCCCAAGCTGGGTGAACTTGTGACTGTTGGTGGTGAAAAGAGCTGTGTGGTGTCCCAACATGGTCGAACTTGGGACAGGTGGCGTGGAAAAGAGCTGCGTATTGTCCCTAAAGAATAGATGTTTGTAATTCTAGATCAGCCGCACGTTAAAGAGTTTAATAAACTTTCTTCTGCAAAAAATAAAAACCGCCTAAATAGGCGGCTAGAACAAATGATCAAATGGCGTTATATCGATTTGTTTTTCGTTCAAATGCTTCTTCAAAAACTTATGGTCGCGTTTTGGGGTAGCAAGGATATAACCGCGAATGACAAGATCCTGGTCAATCTTTTTAACTTTTTCATTCAGCGCCAGCTCGCCAATTTTGCCGGCAATCTTGTGCCTTGCGACATCACGGAAGAGCTCTGGTACAGGCGAGACGAGTTCTTCGAGGAAATCTTTCAGGTCGTCCGGCCATAAGTGGCGTGATTCATTCACATAATGCTCTTCCCAGTCCATGATCGATTTCCCATCTTCCTTCGGGAGCTTTTTCAGGAATTTCCGGAACATGAAATAGCCGCCAATTGCAAACAATCCTATTAATGTAATTCCCCAAAAGAAAATGAACCATTGAGCCCAAACGTTTTGCATACTGTTCACCTACAACTTATATTCTCACTTTCTATTATAGTGTGTTTCAGCAAAATATGACAAGACTAAGACATTATTGGCAAAGTGGTGGCTTCTCGATGAAATAATTGATATAATGATAACTGTCTTTGATACGGGGCTGAATGGGGTACTGGTGTCCCCCACGGTCTTCAAAACCGCTTGTGACCTGCGTGCCAGGTCAGGTGGGTTCGATTCCCACACAGTCCCGCCAAATATACATAGGTAACCGCACAGTCAATTTTGATTCGTGCGGTTTTTTCTTTTTATTGATAAAGAATGCGAGAACGATATTACAATGGTGTATATGATGCAAAAGCCTAAAAGGAGAGGGACCTTGACTCTTAAGGGCTCATCGGAATCCCGCTGTCTTTTGGTAATAAATAGGGTTTTTTCGACAAATAACAATTCCCGGTGGAGGTTTTCACAAACCTATATAGAATAAGTTTAGGAAGGAATATATGTGTAAAGGAGGGTATAAAATGCTAGAAATAACGGGGGATGATATAAAAGATTTGAGTGATACAGATAATAGGACTCTTATAGGGCTTTTATGTGAAGCTGAACTACGAGCTTCAGGTATTCCCACTGCAGGAGTTACATATGGAGGACATCAAAATGCCGCCGATGGTGGCCTGGATGTCCGGGTCGATATGTTAACTGAACTGATGCCTGATGGCTTCATACCTAGGTCGAAAACTGGTTTTCAAGTTAAAAAGCCTGACATGCCTCGTTCTAGGATTCTTGATGAAATGAGACCTGATGGTGTATTAAGGCCGGTAATAAAAGATTTACTTGATTCAGGAGGTGCCTATATCATTGTAAGCAGTCAGGGTTCTACTGCAGATGGCACACTTTCTAATCGAAAAGAAGCAATGGTTGAGGCATTATCTGATAGCATAAATTCCTCTGATTATAAGGTTGATTTCTATGATCGTGAACGAGTAGCAGGGTGGGTACGTAGTCATCCCTCACTAGTATTATGGGTACGGGATAAAATAGGCCGATCAGTCCAAGGATGGAGAGCATATGGAAATTGGGCTCGATCTCATTCAAACACTAACGAGCAATACATATTTGATGAGCATATTCGTTTACACAATAGTACTAGTCCTAGCTTAGAAGGCGAATCTGCATTGAATGGATTAAATGAAATTCGTTCCATTTTAAAAAATCCAGGTTCATCTGTTCGTTTAGTTGGGCTTTCTGGTGTGGGAAAGACCAGATTTGTTCAAGCATTATTCGATGAACGTATTGGTGAAAATTCGCTAAATCAAACACAAGTCTTCTATGCTGATATGAGTGATAGTCCTAGTCCTGAGCCCCGGAACTTTGCAGAACGTATTATTGCTCAAAAAGTCCCAGCTGTCCTTGTTATCGATAACTGCCAGCCCGAATTACATAAGCGGTTGACTTCCGTTTGCACAACCCTTGGCAGCTTAGTCAGTCTTATAACCGTGGAGTATGATGTGAGGGAAGACATTCCTGAGGAAACAGATGTATACCATTTAGAACCCGCTTCCGATAATGTAATCCGGGAGCTGATAGTGTCTCGCTTTCCATACGTAAGTAGGGTTGATAGCCGAACTATTGCGTCCTTCTCGGGAGGAAATGCTCGCGTAGCGATTGCTTTGGCTAATACTATTAGAAGCGGGGAAAACCTTGGCAACCTAAGGGATTATGATTTATTTACCAGGTTGTTTATGCAAAGAAATAATGACAATCCAGACCTGCTTAGGGTTGCGGAAGTATGTTCTCTTGTCTACTCATTTGATTTTACTTTTGATGACACTAATGATGAACTAAGGCTTCTCGGCTCATTAATTGGGATGAGCGTAAGAGATGTATATGAAAACATTAGAGAACTGGAACGGAGAGAACTTGTTCAAAAAAGGAGTAAGTGGAGAGCACTGTTACCTCATGCGTTAGCCAATAAACTCGCAGTTCTAGCTCTTGAAGATATTCCACTCGAAAATATTTTAAATGTATTTGAAAAGGGTGGCAATGCTCGACTTTTGAAATCCTTTTCTAGGCGGCTTAGTTATTTGCATGAATCTGCTGAAGCTATAGAAATATCGAAATACTGGCTTTCTGATAATGGTTTACTGGGAGACGTCAGCAACTTAGATGAACTTGGAATTACTTTGTTAAAAAACATAGCACCTGTAAATCCTGAATTAACATTGTCTGCGATTGAACGGGTAACAGGTAAAGAAATCGAAGGTACATTCTTTTCTCGGGACAATGAGCACTTTAATGTCTTAACAATACTTCTATGCTCCCTGGCATATGATAAGGAACTATTTAGCCGTTCGGTAAAGTTATTATGCCTTTTTGCTTTGTCTGAACGCCCTAATGAAAACTATAATTCTATAAGGGCTAGACTTAAACCACTGTTTTACATAAAACTTTCTGGCACACATGCCACACCATCAGACAGGCTTTGTATTATTTCCAATTTAATAGATTCTGGTGTTGAGGAGGAAATTAAACTTGGTCTTTCATTATTAAATTCAGCTTTGGAATCTTGGCATTTTAATACACTTAATGATTTTGAATTCGGTGCTCGTTCTAGGAATAATGGTTATGTTCCTAGAAAAAGAACTGAAATTGAGGAATGGTTTGAGCTGTTTATAGATTATATTGTTTCCTTATCTTTATCCGAGGCACCGTATAATTCAAAAGCGAAAGTCCTGTTAGCAGATAAATTTCGGGAATTATGGGTACAGGCAAAAATGCATAATCAACTTGAAGAAGCTTCAATTTCACTAGTAAAAAACAGTGAATGGAAGGAGGGGTGGGCGGCTGTTAAGTCCACCATAAAATTTAATGGCGCTGAGATGGTACCTGAGGTTTTAGAGCAACTGAATAGAATTGAAAAAATACTTAGACCAATGACTCTACTTGAACAAGCCAGACTTTATGCTCTTACTCAACATAGGCATTCCTTTGACTTAATAGATACAATTGATCTTGACGATGAAGAAGATATAGATGAATATACAAAGGTCGAGCAATATACTCGATTTCTTGGTAGTGAAGTTGCAACGGATGAACAGATTTCACGGCAATTATTACCTGAACTTCTTAGTAATGACGGACCTGGAATTTTTGACTTCGGAGAAGGTCTTGCTCATGGTTGTGATAACCTAGAGGAATTGTGGCAGGATATGCTTTTACAACTTTCTTTGATTGATGAGAAGAGTCGGAAATACCAGATACTTCGTGGTTTTCTAAGGGGCACAGCGCAAAAAAACAGAGATATTGCTGAACAGTTTCTGGATACTGCTGTATCGCATGATTTGCTTTCTCAAGTATATCCTTGGCTACAAATGAGTGTCGATATTTGTGAGAGAGGTGTAAAAAGGCTAAAGCTTTCATTAAATAATGATGTCGCCCCTATTTGGCAATACGGAAAATTGGCATATGGAAGGGCCCATGAACCAATAAGCGATGATTCTTTTTGTGAATTACTAAGAAAAATCGATTTAAAGCCGGAAGGAAACACGGTAGCTATAAAAATTATGCAAATGAGACTTCACGGAAACAATGGTCCATTTAGCGAACAAATTATATCCACTGCACAAAACTTGTTGTTGAATTTTCAATTTGAAAGAAAATTCAATGGAACTGATCGAATGGATTATGAAATGGCAGCCATCATAAAGGTTTGCTTCAAGGATAAAGTAGCAGAGGGGGAGGCTAGAATTTATTGTTCAAACCTTCTTAATTCCTATAAAAATTATAATAATCATTCCCTTAATTATCAAAGTGTTCTAAAGGCTATTGCTAAAGTGCAACCTATAGCATTCCTTGATGCATTTTTATCTGCGGATGAACTGAGCTTTAGAATAAGAAGAGTGTTTTCAGGAGATTTCAAACCTCTTAATAATGTTGAAAATAATATTATTATTAATTGGTGCGAAGTAAATCCTAAAATAAGATACCCATTTGCTGCTTCAATCATTTTGCCATTTCGACAACATGAGGATACCGGCATATTGGAATGGACACAAATGGCCCATGAAATGATTACTCGTTCTTATGATCCAGTTGAAGTACTCAAAGTGTTTTCTTCTTCTTTAAAACCTACTTCATGGTCAGGCTCAAGAGCCGATATAATGCGAGAACGCTTACCGTTAATTTCTGGCTTAAAAACACATACTAACTCTTCAGTAGTTAATTGGGCAGCTAAAGAAGAACATTCGTTTGAACAAAAAATATGTTCAGTGCGGGAAGGGGAGTTAAAATGGGCAAAAGAGCGGGATGAACGATTTGAATAGGAATGTCAGTAAGCAGAAACCAAATTGGTTCTCTACTTATTTTTAGTTACAGAAAACACTGTACTTTTTTTGTTCTAAAGTTTCATAACTTGAAAGTTTTGACACCGTTATTCCGTTCCGCTAAAGTCAAGGTATAAGGTGGTGTCATAACTCAGCGCCATAAATTAGGAAAAAAATGAGGCGGTATTATGTACTTTTATCCCTTAATTCCCTTTCTTTAAGGTGGAGAAGAAGAAATGAAAAAAGCAGAAATCATTAATTTATTTATTGAAAATATATCCGAGAAACATATACTAAAAGATCATGTTCATTTTTTTAGGAAGCACTCATTATCCAAAACGGTACACCCATTTATTAGTATGATTGCTGAGGTTCTTGAGTACTTAGATAGCTTAATGCCTAATTATGCTGAACGTATTGTCCATTGGATATCTACATTAGAAAATAAAAATGAATTTGAACAAAATTTCGCAGTGTTTGGTGAAATATTAGTCCTTTATAAAGCTGCTAAAATAGCAGATGTTATAAATGATAAACACTACATTGTGCCAGAACCTTCTAGCGAAAAAAATTCTAAAAACCCAGAATTTCGTTCTAAAATAAATGGAATTCACTATGCGGGCGAGGTTAAAACCCCTAGTTTAGCCGAATATATTATTAACCGTCAATCCGGCATTCAAATTACCACTCATTTGCCAGATAGGGACTTATTTATTGATGATAAAATAATAAGCCCAAATATCTTAAGAATAAAAGATAATTTGGTTAATACCGAAAATAAATATAAAGAATATATACAGAAAGAAGAATTCAGAGACGATTATAGATTTTCATTTATAATTTGGGATGATTTTATTAATGAGCCTATTTCAGCATTAATTAATCCTTATTGTGGACTTTTTACTAACAACACTTTTTATCCTAAATCAAATTTTAATTTGATTGATGGAGTTTTTATTGTTCGCCATTTACATCAGTTTCGTAGGATATTAAGAAATGAGGAATTTATGTATGACCTTGAACATGCTTTTGATTGGCCTACAGAAAAATATCCAGTGGCCTTTGTACAGAATCCAAATGGTCGAGAAGTTCCCGAAAGTTTTATTGAGAAATTTAGTGCAGTAAATCCTAATAATATGATGTTTGCTGAATATAGACCTACAGATTGGGTTGATTGGCGTACAGGAATTGCATTAAGTGGATTAAACAGCATTCCAAATGAATTCCATGAACGAATTGTTGGAATTGTTCGTGAATCGAATGATACACCCCTAGATTTATCTTTACCTGAGAGTGCTAATTTCGGAGTGCTTAATTTAGATAAATTTGTGGAACAGTATAGGGAATTAAATGGTAGTGTAAATTACGAAAAAGTAATATCGGAATTCTCTGAAGCAGTTATAATCGCGAAACAAGCACAAGTGCGATATGAACAAATCGAAAGAGAATATCAGTTAAAACAGGGAGAAGAGATTTATAAATCACAGCTTCAAACTCTTAAACGTGCACTAGGGGTTATTGATCATTCAGATATTAGAATATTAGGTGACTCTAAAAATGATTTCAATAATTTAACGAAAGAGAAGATAAATAAAAAACTTAAAGTTACCAGGAATGAGAAGTGTCCATGCGGAAGTGGACTAAAATATAAAAGGAGTTGTCTCTTAAAAAAATAATTTATAATCACCAAGATATA
The DNA here is from genome assembly GCF_003515685.1 of Neobacillus notoginsengisoli. GTDB lineage: Bacteria > Bacillota > Bacilli > Bacillales > Cytobacillaceae > Bacillus_D > Bacillus_D notoginsengisoli. Next base: position 24,518 of record NZ_QWEG01000009.1, read on the forward strand.
TAACGTTTTTTACTGAACATGTTTATCGGTATTCATCAAATAATTAAAAATTAAAACGTATATATAAATTTAAAATGAATGCCAGTATTTTATTGAAGTTGAGCTAAGTTATCTATGGATAAGAAGTCACACTTTTTTGTTACATGAAGGAGGATTTTGGTGCCATGCTTGGTGTCCAAATTTATAAAATTAGAGATCACAAGGAAACATCAGTAAGCAAGAAACCCTGATTTATCATTATTTCTGGGTACATAAAGGTACTAGAAAAACAGGTCTAGCAAACTTCAAAACCGCATGAAGCCAGCGTGCCTGGCTTGGTGGGTTCGATTCCCACGCAGTCCCGCCAATCCAGTTATTTCAAGGCTTTTCGCTGTTATATATAGACCAGGAGACCGAGTGTACTCGGTCTTTTTTTTGTTGGGTGGTGGTGCCCAAATACATTCAATTTATACTTTGGCGTGGAGGTTGTATAGTGTTTATCGAATGCAGCTTCGCCAGCAAATTAATATTGTTTAATCCAATTTTGGAGAAAACTACTATTAACGCCAATGGATTTAGCCAATATTTCATGTCCTTCATTACCATTTAGATATCTAAAACTGCTTTGAAAGTAGAATTTCGCCATTAAAAACCGCACCCAATTGCTGTTCCTACGCTACATGCTGAAATAAATAACCCATTAGTAGATTTTAGTTCTTTGGGAGCTGAAGACATAATCCAATATTGATTTATATATCCTCCTATTCCGAAAAACTCCTCAAACTAAGGTAATAATTTCCATTACAAAAGAAAATGACCAAATAAGAATAATTTATTTTGGAGGGAGGTGACTTTTTCTATATCTAACTTAACTTATATTGTTATTTATTGCTCTGATATTTGTAATGTAAATAAATTTGGACAAACTATTAGCAATTAGTGGGGTTTTAGAGGTGTTAGAAAGGAGGTAAATCCGATAAAAAAGGTTAGGAAAACGGTTATTGTTATTCTCATTTTTTATTTAATGTATATTACCATATTTGGTATCGTTATTTTTAAAGATAAGCATCCGCAGGTTAGTAGCACTTATAAGGAACAGCATAAAGTGGAAAGATTCTATGGAAATGAGACGTCACAGGATCGTGTGATCCTACTGGAAGAAAAAATGTTTTCAGGTCTAGCACGTGTTAACTTAATGGAAAATGCACAGGAATCTATTGATGTCTCCTATTATGCGATTCATAAAGGATATATTACTGATTTATTGTTAGGAATGATATTGGATGCGGCCGATCGTGGAGTAAAGGTAAGGATCCTTTTGGATGGAATTTTCCATGGTCTTAGATTTAGTCAGAAAGATGTTCAATACGCCTTAATCAATCATCCGAATATCGAAGTTAAATTTTATGAACCATTAAATCATTTACGGCCTTGGACATGGAATAATCGACTCCATGATAAATTACTTATTATCGATCATAAGTATGCAATTATCGGGGGCAGAAATATCGGGGATCGTTTTTTTATTCAAAAAGGTGAAAAATCACCGACAAATGACCGTGATGTTCTAATCATTAATACGGATCCCAAGTCAAAGGAAGGCAGTGTTTTGTCTCAAATGGAAGGCTACATTAATCAAGTCTGGGACCATCCCATTACAAAAGTTCCTTTTAAAAAGCTATCCACACACCAGCAAAAGAAAGCAAAAGAGGCCAATCAACAATTAAAACAGAAACTAGAAAATTTTAAAAAAACAGATAAAAAATTATTTGCTAGTTATTATGATTGGGTGAAAATGTTCCTTCCTACTAAAAATATCACCTTTATTCATAATCCTATACAAAGATTTAATAAAGAACCTTGGGCTTGGTATGATTTAACGAATCTCATGAAGAATTCGAAAAAGTCCATAGTCATTCAAAGCCCGTATGTTATTCCAACGAAACCTATGCTTCCTTATATGGATACGTTACAAGTACCTCCCGAAAAGCTAACGATATTAACGAACTCTTTAGCATCGACAGCAAATGTTATGGCCTATTCATGACATATTAAACATATTAACGGGATGGCAAAAAAGGGTGTGAATGTATTGGAATATCAAGGGCGTGACTCCATACATGCCAAAACATTTATCTTTGATAATCGATTGAGTTCCATTGGGGAATTTAATATGGATTCCAGGTCGACGTTTTTAAATACTGAGTCTATGGTCGTTATTGATAGCGTAGAATTTACCGAGTGTCTCGAAAAAGAAATGAACCAGTATTTTAAAAAGAGCTTAAAGGTAGCAAAGGATGGGTCGTATATAGAGGACCCAAACTTAAAACCAGGTAAAGTAAGTTGGTTTAAATCATTCAGTATAACAGGACTATCTTATATAACGGGTTTATTCCAGTATTTATTATAAGGCTCAACTCATAACTTGGACACATTATCTTTTAGCTGAGCTTTTTTCATTTCACTAATAAAAATGGCCACCCTATATGGGTGGCCTTATTTGCGCACTGTGGTTTTCTTGCCAGTCTAAGCTGACCGCCGCTGGTTCCTTCTTATCCTGCTATCCTTTTTAGTGGATTGAACATTCCTTTTGGTTTTGGAAACTCTGAAAAACATCACCAGTCCAGCAGTGCCTATCAGCACCCATTCAAGTGCATATTGATTGCTGCTGAAATAGATTCCAGCTGCTGATAAGACCACCAATAGGATGCTTTTCAGGTAATAATTGGACCTGGAATTGACCAACATCAGAACAGAAAGGATAATAAGCACCGAAGGGATCAGGTTGCTTCTCTCCAATAAAGTTTGATTGGTATAATGACCATAAAAGTAATACAGAAACGATGCTAACACTGCAAACAGTGAAAGAAAATACTTAATCCGGGACTGTTTAGCAAACAGAATCAAGACTGCTGCAAAGTTGATACCAACTGATATTGCCAACTTAATCCCCAATTCATTGAATGTAAAGGTGCCGACCGGGTCCTTCATTAGACCCATAATGTATCTAACGTTGATGAGTACCGCTAAGACGGCTGCGATTTTTAATGCAAGATTGACGTTCACTCTGGGGAGTTTCACTTTTACATTCTTAAGGGAAGGTCTAAATTTGGAGATGCGCTTGGAGCTTGTCCTGCTTTGCGGAGTAACTCCAGCTTTGTCCTCAGAAACAGCCGGTTTGTTTCTCCTCTCCATCCTTGAGCGGCTGAACCTGCTTTCCCTTGTTTCCTGTGTATCACGTCCCCTTTGGTCCATCTCCCATTCTGGCTGCGGTTCCTCAGTCCGTGTTTGATCTCTATATTGGTCGCCATCGACTTTTTTTGGATGCTCGGAATCTGAATAAAAGTCCAATGCATATTCACCTCTAACGTTTTTTGTTGAACACTACCATGAGATTATACAACTTCACGCGTAGAGTATCTACCTACACAAGCCCTTATTTGGCTTGTGGAAAATAATAACAGTTCATTGTTTTTTTAAAATGAATAACTCTCATCCTTGTTTTATATAACCTTTTTGTCTAATGGTGAGATTAGTATCTTAGAAATATTCTTAAACAAATTTATTGTGTTGAAATAAGGGTTTAACTGAAAAAGATTAGTATATTTAATGTAATATCAAGGGAGTGAGGAGTGGAAAGATGAATGAATCCTATTTTTATTTAAAACTAGAAACACATAGATTATATATGGCTTATAAAAATGAAGAACGTCGCGTGCGTGTTTTATTGCCGAAAAACTATGATAAAGATAAGTCTGAACGTTATCCAATCGTTTATATGCATGATGGACAAAACGTTTTCTACAGCAGTGAATCTTATAGCGGGTTTTCATGGAAAGTGATTTCGGCCATTAAACAAAATCCCGATTTGCCGAGAATGATTGTTGTTGGGATTGATCATGGTGGACAAGAGCGAATTAATGAATATACGCCTTGGAAAATTACTGAAAGCCCCCTTCCTGAAGATTTTGAGTTAGGAGGAAAAGGCGCGGAATTTGCTGAGTTTGTCATGACAGTCGTGAAACCGTTTATTGATAGGCATTACAGAACGAAATCAGATAAGGTTCATACAGCGATGATTGGCAGTTCACTTGGAGGCAATATTTCGGCTTTTATGGGTATTGAATATAAAGATCAAATTGGTGGATTAGGTATTTTTTCTTTAGCCAATTGGATTACAAGTAAAGCCTTTGATAACTATATTGCTAGAAAAGAGTTGAATCCTGAACAACGCGTGTACATTCAAGTTGGGACCCAGGAAGGCGATGATGCAGACCGGCAATTAATGTATGGCAATATGAAGCAGGCATATATCGATTGCTCGCTTAAGTATTATAAACAACTAATAAAAGGCTCTGTTCCAATTGATAGCATTCGTTTTAATATTTTTGCGGATGAGGAACATAATGAAAAAGCGTGGGCAAAACACTTATCAGAATGTTTACGTTTCTTAAGTGAGAAGTGGTCATGAACGAACTGAATAGTAATATTTAATTGATAGTGGGAGGAAACTCTCACTATTTTTCTGAATATTTTTGAATTTGAATTGATTTAAAATGTAATTGATTGTATCATTTGTAAAAACTATGATTCTTTGATTCTAAGAAAGGAGCCTTTTTAATGAATTATATTTTGATTTCGCCATATTATCCGGCTAATTTCCAACCGTTTGCTCATCGTTTAAAAGAAGCAGGTGTCAATGTTTTGGGAATTGGCGAAGAGCCATATAACCAATTAGGTTCCGAATTACAAAACTCTTTAACTGAATATTATCGTGTGAATAATTTAGAAGATGTAGATGAAGTGAAACGTGCTGTTGCATTTTTATTTTATAAACATGGTCCAATTGACCGCATCGAATCCAATAATGAGCACTGGCTGGAGCTTGATGCGCAGTTGCGTGAGCAATTTAACGTGTACGGCAATAAAAGCGATGACTTGAAAAAAGTTAAGTATAAATCTGAAATGAAGAAGTTATTTAAAAAAGCAGGAGTGCCTGTCGTAGAAGGAAGGGTCGTAAAAACTAAAGAGGAGTTATCCAAAGCCATTGATGAATTAGGACTGCCGGTTATTGCTAAACCTGATAACGGAGTAGGGTCGGCTGCCACCTTTAAATTAGATTCAGAAGAGGCTGTACATCTTTTTGAAGAAGAATGGGGAGAAGCACAAGTGTACTTCCTGGAACCTTTTGTCGAAGGAGGCGTGCTTTGTACGTTTGATGGTTTAGTGGATCAGAAAGGGAACATTGTTTTCCAAACAAGCTTTACATATAATGTGCCAACTTTGGAGCTGGTTAATGGTCAACTTGATATGGCTTATGTGATTCAAAAAGAAATTGATCCAAAGCTCGAAACGTATGGTAAGGCAATCGTAAAAGCATTTGGCATGAAAGAACGCTTTTTCCATATTGAGTTTTTTCAATTGGAAAATGGGGACTATGTTGCACTTGAATACAATAATCGCTTGGCTGGCGGCTACACGGTGGATATGTACAATTTCGCCTACTCCATTGATTTATTTGAACAGTATGCTTCTTTAGTGGCAGGCGAAGAATTTAAGGAATCCGATGCTGAAAACAAGTTCTGTGTAGGTGTAACACAACGTGATGCGTATGAGTATAAACATGATACGGATGCTATTTATGAACGATTTGGTGATTGTGTGAAGTTTGCGCAGCGCATTCCAGAAGCGTTTGCGAAACTCCAAGGCAATCAATTTTATGCGATAGTCGCTGATTCGCAGGAAGAAGTCGATGACATTATCCGTTTTGTACATGAACGAAAACATTAGGGATAGGAGCATTCATCTATGCATATAGAACATCTAAGCCATTGGAGTGGCAAATTAGGGCGTGAAATGGTGTTGAACAGATATGGACACAGTGGCATGCCAATTGTCGTTTTTCCTTCATCTGGAGGGACGCACACTGAATATCATGATTTTGGAATGATTGATGTGTGTCATGATTTTATTGAATCGGGAAAAGTTCAGTTTTTTACATTGGCTAGCATTGATAGCGAAAGTTGGCTGCACGACTCCAAACCAGCGCATGACCGTGCATTAGCTCATGAAGCATATGACCGTTATGTGATATCGGAAGCTATTCCATTTATTAAACATAAAACGGGTTGGTTTGATCCAATGATGACAACGGGGTGTAGTATGGGGGCATATCATGCCTTGAACTTTTTCTTAAGACATCCGGATGTTTTCCAAACAACCATTGCACTTAGTGGTATTTACGATGCGCGTTACTTTTTTGGGGATTACGGAAATGATCCGCTTGTATACCAAAATTCACCGAGTGATTACATATGGAATCAAAATGACGGCTGGTTTATTGATCGATATCGGTCAGCAAATATCATTATTTGTACCGGACTGGGTGATTGGGAACAGGATGGGCTGCCTTCATATTTTACCTTAAAAGAAGCCTTTGAAGAAAAACAAATTCCAGCAAGGTTTGATGAGTGGGGCGAAGATGTTTCGCATGATTGGATTTGGTGGAGACGCCAAATGCCGTATTATTTAGGGAAATTATTTTAATACTGGTGGGTGGGTTCAATTCCAACACAGTCCCGCCAAAAACCGTTATTTATCGTTTAAGCCGTACAGTGTGTATTCACACGTGCGGTTTTTTTGCGTTTTTATGGTAGACCAAAGGAGGCCGATGCCCGAGACCGCTGGTGGACACCTTGGACCGAAGAGAAAAAAAGTGAAACAGTAAAATAATGTCTTCTGGTGGGACTTTAACTGCGGGACTATTAACGATTAAAAAAAGACAATTCGCCATCCTTAGAACCTCACTGGTTGCTGCAAAATGCACCATAGAAGTTGGGAAGTCCATGAATCTCTTTAGAGCAATTCGTTCAAATGCAATTTTTGAAGAAAAGAGTTGATCGAAATAATTAGTTTCTATTCAATTTATATAAACTTCACCTAAAAAAATAGTTGTTTCCTCTGTTTATAGAATCTCGAAATATGTCGAGAAAGACTCTATGTTTTCCATAAAATTCGGCAGTTATTTTCCGAATCTTCTGTTATATTATTTCTGGTTGTCTATAAAAAATTACATAGAAAGGGATGATTCAATGAAAAAACATTTTGCAGGTTTGCTAGCATTGATTATGATGCTGTCCATTTTTGCCCAGACAGCATTCCCTGTTTCGGCAATTGAAGCAGCAGAAGACTTCAATGTAGTAAATTTGGAGGCAAGCAGAGATTTATTTTCCATGACTGAGGTTCGAACTGTCGAAGTACAGGCTGATTTTGGCGAGAAGGTGGATTTAACTAAATTACAATGGACATTTGGCGGCAAGAGCATCTCTGAATGGAAAAAATGGACAAGCGGCAATAATTATAATGGGGCACCGTTTATTACCGTTAAGGAAGCACCACACTATGTCGATGGAACCACGACAGTTAAGGCAACGTTGGAGTTTGGACTACTGTTTAATAGGGAGAATTTATCAGGAGTTAGGACTCTATATCAACAGTTTATCGGAGACTATGAATTGGCACTGGTTAATTCCGAAAATAAGACCAAGGCTGCAAAAACTGTCACTCTTAATGTTTACGATCAATTCCTTTTTTACGATCAGTTAAAACCAGAAATCGATCAAATTTTTGCCAAGGCAAAGGCAGACCTGGACAATATTCGCTATCTAGAATATCAAAGCCTTGGTAAGACAGTGCAGGGGCGCGATCTTCACTTCGTTATATTAGCTAAAGATAAAAAGGCTGTCGATAAGTATTTAAATGAAACACTGCCAACCGCATTAGAAAATCCGGAAAGTTTAATCAAGAAATTAGAAACCGGTACGATGGGCGACTACCAGGTGCCTGTTTGGATGAACAATATCCACCCAGATGAAGCAGAAGGTGTCGATGTTTCCGCGGAGTTGCTAAAGAAATTCGCACTTGAGGACGAGGTCACTTTTAAAACTGGCAAGGGAGCAAATGAAAAAACCGTGACAATGGATGTTGACAAGGTTTTGGATGATGTTATCTTCCTTTATATGTTTACGAACAATCCTGATGGAAGAGTGGCAAATACAAGGGCAAACGCCAACGGTTTTGACTTGAACCGGGATAACCATTATCAAACTCAGGTGGAAACACAGCAGGTTACTCAGGTTATCGCCAAGTGGACGCCATTGTCCTTCATTGATCAGCATGGGTATGTTTCCGGGTTTTTAATCGAGCCAACAACACCTCCGCATAATCCTAACTATGAATATGACCTGCTTTACCACACGATGATTAATCAAGCCAATGCGATGGGACAAGCGGGGATTGGCAATTCAAAACTAACATCTTATTTTATTCCTGCGGAAACATGGGCTGATGGCTGGGATGATGCGACTCCCGCTTATACCCCTATGTATGCGATGCTTCATGGTTCATTGGGGCATACAATTGAGGTTCCAGAGCTTAGCCAGAACGGCTATCACGCCATGGAGGGTGCAGGACTGGGTGCTGCCAATTATATTTATGAAAACAAAGGTGAATTATTTAAAAATCAACTGGAGATCTTTGCCCGCGGTGTCAAGGGTGAGGATAATCGTGCAGTGGATCCATATTTCATTAATGCGAAGGGCGAATCAATCGGCCGGGTAAGGGGAGAACATGCCAGCTACTTCCCGGATTATTATGTACTCCCGGTTGATGAGAAAGAACAAAAAAACAAACATGAAGCCTATAAGATGGTCCAATATTTACTCCGGAATGGGGTGAAGGTGGAGCAAACCACAAAAAATGTCAAGGTAAATGGGACTATGTATCCGAAAGGAACATTTGTTGTTCCAATGAAACAAGCGAAACGCGGTGTGGCGAATGCGATGCTCAGCAAAGGAGAAAACTCCTCAGACTGGGCTGCCATGTATGATCCGATTGTAACCAATTTCCCGGATCTGCGCGGCTTTGATGTTCATGCCATCCGCATCCCTAATGCCTTTGCAAAAGACACTTCAAGAGTTGAAGAAGTACCACTTCCCTCTGGTCAAATAGTTGGTAACACACCGAAGCAAGTATTGGCCAATACAAATAATGACACTATTAAACTAGTTAATGAATTGTTAAAGCATGGGGCAATGGTCGAAAAAGCAACTGAAACAAAAGCAGGCATCAATAGAGGAGACTTTATCGTTAACACGAAAGATCTTCAGGCTTATGGGAAAAACTATTACTTTGAAGCTGCACCTGCAGGCACTACAAACCAAGTAAAAACAGAACAATTGCGCCAGCCAAAGGTTACAGCAACTGGATCCAACCAACTGAATTTTTCGTTAAGAGAGCTTGGATTCAACTTGGTGCCACAAGAGGAAGCTGACGTGATTATTAGTATGGGAGGCAGTTTTAATCCAAACAGCATATCCGGTAAATCATTTGTCGCGATTGGCTATTCCGCTGTCAACGCTGTTAGGAGCAGCGGAGCACTGCCGGGACTTGGTGTAAGTAGAACAGCAGGCGGACATGAAGGGCTGTTTAAAGCTGTCGTTAATGACCATATCCTGACTTCCGGCTACGAGAAAAATGAATTACTCTATACGACGCAGGGAGCCTGGATAACCTCCGTTCCTGAAGGTGCAGAAGTATTGGCATCCTTTAGTGACGCCGATGATTTCTATGTTTCCGGATGGTGGCCAAGACACGAAAGAGCGCAGGGGCAAACCCTCGCCATTACGAAAAACTTTGAAGACGCAACGATTACCTTATTCGCTAATGACCTTGCCTTTAGAGCGCATACACAATACAGCTATCGATTAATTGCAAACAGTATTTATGCTTCCGTCGGCACCGAGGTTGTGAAGAAAGGAAAAGGCAAAGGAAAAGTAACGGGTAAAGAAGTCAAGGCTCAGAATAATATGATAGAAAAATCCTTCTTTGAAAGGGGCCGCGACCGAGATAATTAACAGTTAAAAATAAATCAAGGGTCGGTTCAAATACCTGTAAAGGAAAAGGACAATTATTATTAAAAACACCGCTGGATCCAAACGATAACTAGATTGTTAGAAAGAAAGTTTGGAGAGAATATGCTATTCATTTGACCTCAGTTTACTCGTGAATTGGGGTCTTTTATTTTACCTCGCCAGATTCCCGTCATATTTGTAAACTACTGCCGAGTCGCCTATGCTTTAACCCCTCGAAAATGACACTTTATTACTGTAAAATTACATTTCTTTAACAAATCGCAGGAAAAGACCAAATTTCCAAGCCGATGACGAATAATATATATAGAAAAAAATAAGGGGCAATTTCTGAAGTTAACTGGAGGGACTACATATGCTAGAATTTGAAACCAATATTGATCAACTTGCCAATATAAAAGTAGTTGGTGTTGGAGGTGGCGGAAATAATGCCGTGAACCGGATGATTGAGGACGGCGTACAGGGAGTGGAGTTCATTGCTGTGAATACAGATGCTCAGGCTCTCGACATGTCAAAGGCGGAAGTCACGATGCAAATCGGCGGTTCGCTGACCAGAGGACTGGGGGCAGGTGCCAATCCTGAAATCGGCAGAAAGGCTGTCGAGGAAAGCAGGCAGCAGATCAGGGATGCCCTGCAAGGTGCGGACATGGTGTTCGTAACTGCCGGTATGGGCGGTGGAACAGGGACCGGAGCTGCGCCGGAGATAGCCCATATCGCGCGCGAACTTGGCGCACTTACAATTGGAGTGGTGACTCGTCCGTTCGCTTTCGAAGGGCGCAAGCGTGCACAAAATGCGGCAGCCGGAATTGAAGAGATGAAGGAAGCCGTTAATACCTTGATCATCATTCCAAACGAGCGATTGCTGGATATCGTCGACAAGAGAACGCCGATGATTGAAGCCTTTCGTGAGGCGGACAATGTCCTCAGGCAGGGTGTCCAAGGCATTTCCGACTTGATCGCCGTACCAGGCATGATTAACCTGGATTTTGCTGACGTGAAAACAATCATGTCCAATAAAGGAACGGCGCTTATGGGCATCGGAGTAGCTTCAGGCGAAGACCGTGCTGCTCAAGCTGCCAAAATGGCCATTTCTTCGCCGCTGCTTGAAACAAGCATCAATGGCGCGAAAGGAGTGCTGATGAACATAACAGGCGGTATGAACCTGAGTTTATTTGAAGTCCAGGAAGCGGCCGATATTGTGTCGGCTGCAACGGATGACCAGCTTAACATGATTTTTGGATCGGTCATCAATGAAAACCTGGATAAAGAAATAATGGTTACCGTGATTGCGACCGGTTTTGATCATGATAGGAACGAAGCTCCACCGTTGAACACATCTGGCCGTTCTGGTGACATGTTTGCCAATTCCAGTGAGCAATACCAGGCTCAGTCGAAGCAGCAAGAGCCTGTCTATGGAGAAGCGGAAAATTACGGACAAACACAAAACTACAGCCAGTTCGGAAGGTACGGCCAATCTGGAAACTTCGGCTTTTCCGATAATCACAGCCAGCCGCCTACCTATGAAGAGACCGCGAATTATGAACGGGGTCCCCAGCAGCAAGACGACTCGCTTGAAATTCCATCGTTCTTCCGCAAGCGAAGCAGAAGGCGGTAAACTAACGAACAAAAAGGCCAAATCAATTGCGATTTGGCCTTTTAAATTAAAAGCTCAGGGAGCGCACATTGAAAGACCATATCACCAATTACGGCTATTTCACCTTTTCCAATACATTAATAGGTATTGTATAATTAGGTATATATTACAATTTGGGAATGGGGAGCTTTTATGAAAACAATAGGACTAATTGGTGGAATGAGTTGGGAGTCTTCGGTTGAATATTATCGAATCATAAATGAAGAGGTAAAAAACAGATTGGGTGGATTGCATTCAGCAAAATGTCTTTTATATAGTGTTGATTTTGCCGAGATTGAACGCTATCAAGCGGAAGGTGATTGGAAAAGTGCAGGAAGAATATTAGGGGAAGTTGCATCATCTTTAGAAAATGCAGGTGCTGAATTTATAGTTATTTGTACAAATACAATGCACAAAGTAATTGATTATATAGAAGCAAAGGTAACAATTCCTGTTTTACACAATGCAGATGCAACCGCCAATCAAATAAAAAGATCAAATATTGTGACAGTGGGATTATTAGGTACAAAGTACACTATGGAACAAGAATTTTATAAATATCGAATAGAATCTAACGGAATTAAAGTTTTAGTTCCAAATGGTGCTGAAAGAGAACTGATTAACAAGGTTATATATGAAGAGTTATGTTTAGGTAACATTAAACAATCATCAAGGGACTTTTACAAGGAAGTTATCAAAAACTTAGTTGCAAATGGTGCTGAAAGCATTATATTAGGGTGTACAGAGATTAGATTATTGGTCAAACAGGAGGATTCAGAAGTCCCTTTATTTGATACAACAGAAATCCATGCAATTGAATCAGTTAATAAAGCGTTAGACTATTAAACGGCTTTTTTACATTTTGTGATGCAAAAAGGGAACGACTTATCCTAAACAGTGGAGCCTTCAGTAATGGAGGCAAGGTGCATCAGAATTAGGAATAAAAAAACTCAACAGGCCCATCAAGGCCTGTTGAGTTTTTTAAACTTTTTTTTAATTTCCTCTTTTAGGGACTTCAATCAAATCGGGATCGGCAATGGAATATCCTTTAGACTGCAGCCCTTTGACAATATCCTCAAGTGCGTCTTTTGTCCACTCGCGGTCATGCATCAATAGGTTGGCCCCATTGGTGAGGTATGGGCTGCCAATCATGATTTCAACCAAAGAATCGGGGTTCTGGTATTGCTTCTCCCAGTCATAGCCATACGTCCAGTTCATCAGCAACATGCCTTCCTGTGAGGCAATCTCTTTGGAATAATCTGTATTCATGCCGAAAGGCGCCCTAAAAAACGCAGGAGAAACACCGATGATTTCTTTTACCCTGTCATTCAGGCTAACGATTTCCTCCTTCTGTTCCTCTTCTGGAATTTTCGTCAAGGTTGGATGCGAATATGTATGGTTACCAATGGCAAAGCCCATATCATGAATCTTTTTCAATCTCTCCTCTTCTTCGGGAGTGTCAAGAAAATGCCCATTCACGAAAAAGATCGCTTTTACGCCAAGCCTGTTAAGAATCTCCGCCATTTCTAGCGAATGCTTGTCCGGTGCATCATCGATTGTGATCAGGACATTTTTTTCATCTGACCCATCCAGCCGTTCGATGACCCAATTGGCCTCATTCAGCTTATAGACGGGCTTGGTTTCTTCAACAACTCCCTCCGTTTTTTCTTCTGCAGACTCTTCTTTTTCCTTCGGTTTTTCTACATTTTCAGTTTCCGACGCTTCCGGTGAGGGTATAGATTCTGTGACTCGGGATTCATTGCTTTGCTTAGTGCCAACGCATGCGGCAAGCATTGCAGCGGCAAACAAAATGGGAATAAATAACTTCATGCTGATTCCTCCATTATGCTTATTGTAATATCTTCATACCCACTGGGAAAGGGGGGGGACACAAATTTCTGTAACTTTCGACCAAATTCGAACAAAACTTCGAGTTTCGACTATATAATAGAATAAAAGACTTACCAGAGGAGGGAAATCGAAATGAACTACAAAACTATTATCGTCTTATTGGTTTCTTTCCTGCTAATAGGATGCAGCATTCAGGGAAAAAGTGCTGGTCAGCCAGAGCCAACTACGGGAAGCATGCCCGAAAAACCAAAAAGTGGATTGGCTGAAAAGTCTGTTCCTAAAGGCTTTAATTCCCCGTTTTCTTTCAAATACCCGGAAGATGGTGTAAAAGGAATCTATGTGACCGGACCAACTGTGAGCGTTTCAAGGTTCAATGAACTTTTGGAGCTGGTCGAAAAGACTGAATTGAACAGCATGGTCATCGATATCAAGGATGATTTTGGTTTACTGCAATATCAGCCTGAAAAAGGTTCCCCTTTTGAAGAAATTGGCGGCCCATACATAAAAGATCCTGGGAAACTATTGAAAACCTTGGAAGAAAAAGAGATTTACCCGATCGCCCGCGTGGTGGTCTTTAAGGACAACCACCTGGCATCACAGAGGCCGGACCTTAGCTTTACGGAGAACGGAAAAGTGTGGAAAAATGGACGAGGCGAAAGCTTTGTCAATCCGTTTATGAAGGAAGTATGGGAATATAACGTGGCAATTGCCAAGGAAGCAGCCAAAATGGGCTTCAAGGACATCCAGTTTGATTATGTCCGTTTCCCGGAAGGTTTTGAAACGAGGGATAGTTCGCTTAAGTATTCCCAGGGACATTACAGTAAAGTGGAGAAAGATAATGTCCAAAAAAGAGTTGATGCTGTAACCGATTTTGTCGCCTATGCGAAGAAAGAACTTGAGCCATACAATGTAGATGTCTCGGTTGATATTTTCGGCTACGCTGCCACTCTTCCGGAAGCTCCGGGAATCGGGCAGAACTTTTCCAAAATCTCTGCTAATGTAGATGCCATCTCAAGCATGATTTACCCGAGCCACTGGACAAGCTATTGGGGCATTAAAAAGCCTGATCTGCAGCCGTACGAAATTATTAAAGAGTACGCCAAACATGAAAATAAGGTACTGGATGCATTGGAAAACCGTCCCGTCTCAAGGCCTTGGATCCAGGATTTCACCGCAAGCTATCTTGGAGCAGGGAACTATAAAAAATACGGGAAAGCCGAAGTGGAAGCCCAAATCCGTGCCTTGAATGAAAATGGAATCGACGAATTCCTACTTTGGAATGCAGCCAACCGTTATACAAAAGGGGTAGACTATACACCCCTTACACCGTAGATAAGCGCAAGCGCATAAGGAGAAATTTTTAAGCCATGGTTCCTGTGAAGCATGTTCTAAGAAGCTTTTTTAGTGTTCATTCCAGACCAACACAAGACGCTACAGAATAGAAGGACCTCTTTGCCTCCTATTTTGGGTATAGCTTATGACCCCGAGGGCTTGGCGTTGGAGCTGGACAGTTATCTAGTGTGGAAAATTATGGTTCATTATCTTGTGAAACTGACCGCAAAATTTTTTGCGGTCTTTTCTCATTTAGTTCATCCAATATAAAGAAAGTAAAGTTCACCATTGACGATTTGAAATATCAATTGAGGGAGCATGGCGTATTCCATATTCAGGAGGTGGAATATGCATTTTCTGGGAGGATACCAGGAAGTGGTTTGTATTGAAATAGCCCTTTCCAAGGCATTACAAAACATAATTCGAACCTTTCTCCAGATACGGAGACTATGCCGGTTAATGTAAATTACAAAAAAGGACAAAAAATGTAATAATACGAAATGATGAATTTTCTAGATACTATTTTAATATACTTTTTGAAAGATTATCTACTAGCAATTCCCTATTCCTACAGTGCAAATAGGAATTTAACATTAGTGAAAAATAATAAATGAGTACTTTAATTTGTAATAATGTGTAACTTCTTTTAATAATTCTCTCTCCTAAAAGTGACAAAATATTATGAATATTACATATATAATAGATTTGTCCAAAGTAATGGACTACTTTAGGAGGTGTTGGGATTTGAAGAAACGGAAAAAAGTGATTCAGGGGTTGATGATGGCCACTGCGCTGACCGCGTTGGGCATTTCAACGTTTGCCCCAGGTTTTGCAGGGGCTGAACGAGACAAGGGGGACCCGATTCCTGAAGAGGAGTCAATCGCTATAGTCGAGCTTGAGGTGCCAAATAGGAAGGCACTAGACAAGCTTGCAGAACTAGGGATCACCCTTGATCACGGAATTCATCAGCATGGGGATGGATTTGAAGTTGAAGTGGTAGCAACACCATCACAAATTGCATTGTTAAAGAAAAATGGAATCCAAGTAAAGGATACGCTCTTAACTGAGGGACAGTTTAATCAGAATGTTGCAGAAAGATCTGAAGCATTGCAGATTCAAGCAAGTGCTGCTGCTGCAGAGGACACGATTAAAGTCCTTAGGGCGAATCATTACACAAACCAATCGGGTACTTTCCTTTATGTTGAGGCAAAATCCAGTGCGGGTACATCTGCCAGCACGGCCCTAACTGCAAAATGGGTTGAAGGTGGCGAGGAAAAGACTATAACAATGTCCAGGTTTGTGGATTATGGTGAATATATGTACCACTGGTTTGAGGTTCCAGTTGCAGCTGTACCTAAATCCGTTACTATCACTAGTAACCAGGGTGGAACAGCAGAAAGTGCTGTCACAGAATGGCTGGGAGATAGGAAAGCAGGAAATCCGAAGAAACATTATGTAACGAACTTTGTTGACCACTACATGGACCCAACAGAATTGTATGAAAGAGCTGAGCAGCTTGCCAAGGAATTTCCTGATTTAGTTGAGATTATTGATATGCCTAATAAAACAAACGGATATCGTCGTTTAGCTCAAGCAACAATGGGTGCTCTAACAACAAACGCAGTTGTCGTTTCTTCGAAAGCGTGGGGACATGAAGGCGGGAATGACATTTCTGTTGAATTTGTAAATCCAGGAGTGGCAAGTGCACCTCTTACCGTAAAGGTTGACGGAAAGAAAATTACTGTCGAGTTAGCAACCAATGCGAGCGGAGCAGCAGTGAGTACTGCAAGGCAGGTTGTTGATGCATTGAATAACCAAGCAAGTAGTTTAGTGACAGCTACTACATACCGAGGTAATGCTGGTACTGGCGTAGTCACACCTGTTTCTGCAAAGTTGACCGATAATCTTAAAGCACCAGACGATATTTCCCGTGAACCGCAAACGGTCAAAGCAATCCGTATCGGAAAGCACCGTGATGGATCTAAACCAGGGGTACTTGGATATGCACAAGAACATGCTCGCGAGTGGGTTACGCCGCTAGTTACAATTGAAACGGCTGAACGTTTGCTAAGAAACTATGCGCATGATGGCGAAACGAAGCAGCTTGTCAACAATCTAGATATTTTCTTAGTACCTTCAGTGAACCCGGATGGGGCTCATTACAGCTTTTATGATTTCAATATGCAACGGAGAAATATGACCAATCATTGCGGTCCGAATGAATCAGATCCTGCCTATAGAAATGCCTGGGGAGTTGACTTAAACCGCAACCATTCGGCCGGTTCAGCCTATCATGGATTCGTTGGAGCTTCAATATCTAATTGTCGAAGTGATACTTATGCAGGACCTGCTATTAATTCAGAGCCAGAAGCCAAAAACTTGGTTTGGTTAGCAGATAAAAATCCAAATATCAAGTTTGCAATGAATATCCATAGCCATGGCGGATACTTTATGTGGTCACCTGGTGCTTACGACCCTAACCGTGTAACATTACCTCGTCCTACTGCTGGCCAGGAAGCATTCTACTGGGCGGCGTCAAATGAAATATTGACTGATATTAAAGAACACCGTGGAACGGTTATTAAACCAAGCCGTACAGGTCCAATTCCTGATGTATTATATTCGGCCGCTGGTAATTCTGCTGACTACCTCTGGTATGAAAAAGGAATTTACGCATGGAATTTTGAAGTGGGTGCACAACTTTGGAATAAGAACCTGAAAAGATGGGAGTCTGTTGGCTTCCAGCCGCCATATGAAGAGGGGCATGAGGAAGCAATGGAATTTGCCAACGGCTTAATCGGTTTAATCAAAGTTGCTTACAACCAATCAAAGGATAAGCAGCCACCTTCAACAAAAGCTGTGCCAGGAAACGGCAAGTACTCCGGCCCTGTTAAGGTTGCATTTGAAACAAGTGAAGCTGCGACCATCTATTATACTATTGATGGAAGCAAGCCAACATTTGAATCAGCTCATATCCGCCTAGCCGGAACTCGCGAGCCTGCCGAAGTCTTGACAATTGATAAGACGGCAACAATCAACTGGTTTGCGGTGGATGCAGCAGGCAATATAGAGAAAAACTATAATCCATTAACAAATGGCAAAAACTTCAATTCTGTAACTATTACAATCAAGTAAAATAAAAAAGGATCCTGGCGCAATCTACAAACTGGATTGCGCCAGGATCCTTACTTTTTATTGAAAACTAACTTAGTTGTTCTATTGGATTTTGCCCTGGTGTCCGTTGGGAGGTCTTTGACGAATGATTCTTTATTCAACTGAAAGTATTCGTTTTAAGGTTTCGAATTAATATAATTCTAAAATTAAAGTATACTAAACTGTTCATTTTTTAAATCCGTTACAAACATATGGCCAGGAGCATGTGTAATCATAATTTCTGGTTTCATATGCATGGCAACAGCCTGAGGGGTTACGCCGCATGCCCAGAAGACAGGAATTTCTCGAGCCTTTATCTTTACGCTGTCACCGAAATCAGGAGTATTGATATCCTCAATACCAATAGCAGCCGGATTGCCTATATTTATAGGGGCTCCATGTACAGAAGGGAACCGGCTTGTGACCTGGATAGCTCGAATGGCATCTTTTTCAGTCATGGGGCGCATGCTGACAACGGTAGGGCCTTCAAATCTGCCCGCTTTAACTGTTGGAATGTTCGTCTTGTACATCGGAACATTCCGTCCTTCTTCTATATGGCGGATTGGGATTCCGTTTTTCAAAAGAGCTTCTTCAAATGTAAAGCTGCAGCCGATTAGAAAGCCGACCATGGAATCATCCCATAGGGCTGATACATCTGTTAATTCTTCGGTGAAGACGCCATTTCGGTAAATGCGATATTTCGGGATATCAGTCCTTAAGTCAGCATCAGGCGCTGAAAGGGCAGGGACCCCGGACCCCGGCATAGTAACATCGATGATGGGACAAGGCTTTGGATTCCTCTGGCAAAACAAAAGAAATTCAAACGCCAAATCTTTTGGAAGCACGGCTAAGTTCGCCTGGATATACCCTGGAGCTAAACCAGAAGTAGGTTTAACCCACTGGTTTGCACGGATTTTTTCGCGTATAACTTGTGGAGTCATCATTCCTATTGTGCTTTGCATAAAAGAACCTCGTTTCCTTCTTATTTGAATAACTGGGGAATTCCATTAACTAGTGAATAACCGCCCATGATTGCCATTGCGATGACGATTAGAATTCCAAAGATTGTCATCCAGAGAGGTTGTTTATAATCCCCAACGATTTTTGGCCTGTAGGCAGCAACAAGCATGACTCCTAAAGCGATAGGTAAAATAAGTCCGTTAAGAGATCCGACCAGTACAAGAATTTTGACAGGTCGGCCTATTAGCACGAAAACCAGGGTGGAAATCGCAATAAAGGCGACGATTGTCCATTTATTATACTTATCGACTGTCTTGCTTAACGTCTGGATGAACGATACGGACGTATAGGCAGCTCCTACAACAGAGGTAACGGCAGCAGCCCACATGACGACTCCGAAGATTTTGTATCCGACATTTCCTGCGGCCAGTTTAAATACAGAGGCTGGGGGATTGGCAGGATCAATTGCAAGCCCTTGTGCAACTATTCCTAAGGCGGCAAGGAATAGGAAAATCCTCATAATTGAAGCGATACCAATCGCACTAACAGCACTTTTGGTGACTTCTGGTAATGATTCTTTTCCTTTAACTCCTGCATCTAATAAGCGGTGCCCGCCCGCAAACGTTATATAGCCTCCTACGGTTCCGCCGACAAGGGTGACAATGGCGAGAAGGTCAATTTTATCAGGAACAAAGGTCTTTACGACGGCTTCTCCAACTGGTGGCTGGGCTGTAAACATTACATATACAGTAAGGGCAATCATGACAAATCCCATAATCTGTGCAAAACGGTCCATGGCTTTCCCGGCTTCTCGAACCAGGAAAATTCCAATTGCGATAATTCCACTAAGAAGAGCTCCCATTTCTGTCGACCAGCCAAATAGAACATTGACACCAAGTCCCGCTCCGGCAATATTTCCAATGTTAAAAGCAAGTCCCCCTGCAACGATAAGGGCCGCTAGGAAATAACCAAGGCCGGGAAGTACATCATTTGCAATGTCCTGGGCCCGTTTTTCTGAAATAGCTATAATTCTCCATATATTCATTTGGGCCCCAATATCAATAATAATAGAAATTAAAATGACAAATCCGAAGCTTGCAAGAAGGGATTGTGTAAAAACAGTTGTCTGAGTAAGGAACCCCGGGCCTATTGCTGAGGTTGCCATCAAAAACGCGGCACCCATTAGAATACTGGCAGTTGATTTTTTCTCCATATGAACCCCCTAAAACTTATAGGCCTGCTTATAGACCTAATTTTTTATTTTAAAAAGCTGCCTATTGAAGCTATTGTGATACCATTTTCCTTTAGTGCCGAGGTGATATACCTTGCAAAATCAAGGGCGCTTTCGCCATCGCCGTGAATACAGACTGTATCAGCCTTTATTGATATATCGGTACCCTGCTGGGAAGTCACCGTCCCCTCTTTTACCATTCGGATCACCTGTCCAACCGCAGTTTCATGCTCCTTGATTAGAGCATCTGGTTCACGCCTTGATGTTAAAGAACCATCTTCCTGATAGGTACGATCGGAAAAGACTTCACTTGCAGTCCGAAGGCCCAGTCTATGACCGGCTTTTACCAGTTCACTACCTGCCAGGCCGAAAAATACCAGCTCGGGGTCGACCTTGTACACCGCCTCGGCAATGGCCTCCGCAAGTCCAGCATTTTTTGCAGCCATGTTAAACAGAGCGCCATGAGGTTTAACATGCTGGATTTTGCCGCCTTCCGCTTTTACAAAGGCACTCAGAGCTCCGATTTGGTAGACCACCAGGTCGTATGCTTCCTGAGGGGAGATGTTCATTTCTCTTCTTCCGAATCCAGCAAGGTCCGGAAGGCCAGGGTGAACGCCGATTCCGATATTTTTCTGGATTGCCAGTTTTACAGTTTTCCTCATCGTTGCAGGGTCGCCGGCATGGAATCCGCAGGCAATGTTGGCGGACGTTACATAATCGAGGATTTCCGTATCCCTTCCAAGTGTGTATGTACCAAAGCTTTCTCCCATGTCACAGTTAATATCGACAATTGGCATTTGCTTGTTCCTCCTATATGAATTTTAATCTTATCCCCTTTTTGAGTTGCTTTAGGTTTTCCTCTCTTTCCAGGAAAAGAAGCTGGGCCTCTTCGTGTGTCACATATTTAAAGGTGATGTAATCCCCGGGCTTTGCTTGGGCAATCAGGGGTAAATCAACAGAAGCAATCTGTCCGATTTTCGGATAGCCACCTGTAGTCTGCCGGTCGGCAAGCAGGATAATCGGGTTTCCTTCCCCAGGAACCTGGATGGACCCGAAACTTACAGCCTCGGAAATCAGTTCCTCAGGAACCTCAAGTCGTAAAAGGGGTCCTTTAAGCCGGTATCCCATTCGATCTGATTGAGGGGAAACCTCAAACCTATCACTGAAAATTCTTCGTTTGCTTTCCTCATCAAAGAGATGATATTGCTTGCCTTTCATGACGCGAATCGGCATATCCTTTCGGTGAATCGGAATTAATTTCGATGTTATTGACCAATCCATTTCGGCATAAGGCTTATCCCCGGGTTGGCCCTCCAGGTTTTCCATCATGACTGTTGAAAGGTCTCCTGGCTTGTCCAATCGTATGACGTCCCCTGGTTTTAAAGCGCGACCTTCATAACCTCCAATTTCCGCCCTTAAGTAAGTGGATTTACTATTCATGACTTCCTGGACCGTTATACCTCCAGCCACGGCCAGATACGCTCTGGAACCAGCTACCGCTGGCCCAAATCGGAGCTCACTGCCTTTTCTTACAAAAATAGTTCGCCATGATCTCACGGGAAGAAGATTAATAGATGGGGAAAGGTTTCCACCACAAATGGAAATCAAGCAATCCTTCTCAAATCGTAACACTGGTCCGAGCAGAGTTATTTCAAGAGTAGGTTCGTTCTCCCCGTTGCCTACCAGTATATTAGCAACCCGGTGAGCTATCTGATCCATCACTCCGCTGGCTATCACTCCGTATTTTTGGTATCTATAGCGGCCCATATCCTGAACACTTGTAAGGAGGCCTGGTTTTAATACGGTAATCATGTTCAATCTCCTCCAAGCCTCTTGTATTCTTCAATGCTAATCGGAATAAATTTAATCTTATCGCCGGCCCTCAAGAGGGTTGGCGGCTCGTCTTCAGGACGAAACAGCTCTACCGGTGTCCGGCCGATCAACTGCCAGCCGCCTGGCGTTTCAATCGGATACACCCCTGTTTGTTTGCCAGCAATTCCGACGGTTCTTGGAGGGATTTTTAATCTGGGACTATCCCTTCGCGGCGTGGCTATTTTTTCCGACATGCCTCCGATAAAAGGAAACCCTGGAGCAAACCCAATCATAAAAACCGTGTAGTCACCAGCGGAATGTATGCGGATCATTTCTTCTTCAGAAAGACCGTTATGCTTTGCTACAAACGGGAGATCCGGGCCCATTTCCCCTCCATAGCAAACCGGGATTTCCACTGTCCGCTGTAAGGTTACTTCTGATGAAGACATTTTCTCCAATAATTTTTTTAGCTGGATACAGACAATATCATATGGCAATTTGGATATCCCTCTGAACTTAGAGATGACCTCAACCGGGTCGTAAAACACCGTGACAGTAGTGAAGGCTGGTATGTATTCAATTATCCAGGATTCCATGTTTCTATCTAGAAACGAGGTAACAAGCTGGACCTTTCGCTGTGTTTCTTCGTTGATATCTTTTCCTAGCTCTATAACCACTGCCTGGTCTCCGAGAGGATGGAAAATGAACGTCAGTTTTTTCTGCATTAGGCTTTTGTCTCCCGAAATATTATTATATTTTTTTACTTCTCGAATTTTATGAATATTATAACATTAAAAAAATTCACTTCAATATTTTTAATTTTGTTATATAAAAACGTTTCCAAAAAAACTTCCTTCCGTCATAGCATGAGAAGGTTTGGGATAGCTTTTGGGTTAATTATTTTGTAGTACAGTCCACGAAAGCTTGGAGGTACCGGGGGCTTAACTCCATTTTTCAGATTTGGAAAAAAGCAAAGAAATCGGATGTTCATTACATCTATTTTCAAGTGAATTACAATAATTATTAACAGTTTTCGGAATTTATTATCAAACTTGCTATTAAACTATATATAAGGGCATTTCGCAACGGGGGATTTTAATCGAATGTTTTGAAAGGTAGGTGTGAATATGAAAGTAGCTGTATTAGGATCTGGATTAATGGGGAAAGAAGCAGCCCGTGATTTGGTACAAAGTGATGGAGTAGAGGCAGTTGGATTGGCAGATATTGATTTAGAGCGTGCAAAACAAGTATGCAATCAACTTCAATCAACGAAGTTAAAAGCATTTTCCGTTGATGCCGGGAACTACGAGGAAATGACAAATTTTATTCAGCAATATGATGTCGTTGTGAATGCACTTTTTTATACTTTTAATGAAATGGTTGCGAAAGCGGCTATTGCAACAGGGGTTAGTTCTGTTGACCTTGGTGGACATATCGGTCAGATTACGGACCGTGTGTTGGAGCTGAAAGAAGAGGCGATGAAAGCTCATTCGACGATTATTCCTGATTTGGGTGTTGCCCCAGGTATGATAAATATATTGGCCGGCTACGGAGCAAGCAAGCTCGATCATGTCAAGTCTATTAAGATGTATGTTGGCGGGATTCCCGCAAGACCTGAACCCCCGCTTGAATATAATCATGTTTTTTCAATGGAAGGGTTACTCGATCATTATACCGATCCTTCATTGATCATTCGCAATGGGGCTAAGCTAGATGTACCATCTCTTTCAGAGGTAGAAAAAATCTATTTTGAGAAATTTGGTCCACTCGAAGCATTTCATACTTCGGGCGGAACCTCCACAATACCATATTCATACCCGAATATAGGTGAATTGGAGTATAAAACGATCCGCTACCCAGGTCATGCGGAAAAATTCAAATTGCTTGTTGACCTTAACCTTACCCGTAATGATTATGAAGTGGAGATTAAAGGGCAGCATGTGAAGCCCAGAGACGTCATGTTAAAGGTTCTTGCTCCGATTGTGGACTTAAAGGACAAAGATGATGTGGTCTTGCTTCGCGTTATTGTCTCTGGAGAGAAAAATGGTGTGAAAACGACGTACGAATATGAAATGACGACATTTAAAGACCGTGCAAATAACGTGACAGCGATGGCACGCGCAACTGCAAACACCATTTCCGTCGTAGCTCAAATGATCGGCAATGGAACGATAACCAAAAAAGGGGTCCACCCACCAGAGCAAATTGTTCCCGGAAAAGAATATATCGAAGAAATGGCAAAAAGAAATATTATGATCACGGAAACAGAGAAACAGGATAAGCTAATCAACAATTAATCATTCTCGCACGACCGCTTGTAACCTGCGTGGCATGTGAGGTTACTTCGATTCAAACACAGTCCCGCCACCTATACAAAGTTAACCGCACGGTGAAATTATCACTCGTGCGGTTTTTTCTTTATGTTCATAAAAATGTTGGAGAATATTTTATTAAAAAGGCTATGTTAAGGTTCATTGTTGATTTATGGCACCAGTTTTTCCTCTCTCCAAAAACCTATCAAGAGCTGCTTTATTTTGTTCCAAGTCCACTTCTAAGACCTCTCCAACTCCATCATACCGATCATTTGTATAACTGCCATCTTCGGGGATTCGGATTGTTTCTATATCCCCACTTTTATTCGCCAAAATGTCTTTTCCAATCGTCAAGAGTGTAGCGGTGTCAATGTCTGTATCGATGTAAGTATTTAAAACTCCTAATAGATCAGGAAGCTTTGCGAGACTATGTAGACTTACGGCTTCATCCTTTAATTTTGAGACGACTTCTTGCTGTCTTTGCACCCGGCCGAAGTCACTTAAACGATCTTGACGGAAACGAACATATCCTAAAAGTTCTTTCCCATGAAGCTGTTGAATCCCTTGTTCTAGCGTCATTCCAATCCCATCAGACATCTCATATGGTATGTCTACTTCAATTCCATCGGGAACGAGGAGGTCGACTGCTTTTTCAAAACCTTTAAAGTCGACAATAGCATAATGATGAATATCCAGGCCGTAATTTAATTGAAGGGTCTTCCGTAATAATTCAGGCCCTCCGTATGTATAAGCAGCATTTAATTTATGCTCTCCGTGTTCAGGTATGGATACATACATATCACGCATAAGCGAAATAAGTTTCACCTGCTGAGTTTCGGGATTATAGTGAGCGACCATTATGGTATCTGTTCTAGCTTGTTTTTCTCCTCTGGAGTCACTTCCGAGTAAAAGAACGTTTACTGCGTCTTTTTTTATTTTTTCCCCTTGAAACGAATGCGATGCTTCTGCTTTTTTAAATGGTTGATTCACTTTTTGTATTGTTCCTTCTATAAACTGAAATATAGTAAAAAGACCAACCAAAAAGATACTTAATAGAAGAAGGGCGTTAAATATTCTCATCCACCTAATTCTTCTTTTCTTTCTTGTTCTTTCCAATCGTGCACCCCCTAGGCTGAAAAAAATATTTATATTAAATTGGCGAACATTCAGTTTTTGATAGGGGAATCAGAAACTGATGAAGTTGCCATCTTTTTAACTTGAAATAGTTATTATCCCATACATACATTTCATTCATAGATATATTAGATTACATTTGTTTAAAATTCTGTTTACAATCCTTTTCATTTCTACCGAGGAAGATGTGAGAAGAGGAGAATAGGGATGTGTTTTAATTTGTTGACAAAGCGTTGTTTAAGGAGTCGATTACAATTCGCTATATTTTAGCAAAAGAAAAAACGTTTAAATACTTATAAAAACTTGCACTTTTACTTAATGTGCGTATAATTACTTATAAACACTTATCGAGCAGGTGGATTTCTTGTATCAGGAAGAAAGATTAGAATTCATTATAGATTTTTTAAAAAAGCATAATAGGATTTCCGTTGAACAAATCTGTTCCCTTTTAGATGTATCCAGAGATACAGCCAGGAGGGATCTTGTCCGGTTGGAAAAAGAAAAAAAGATTGTGAGAACGAGAGGGGGAGCGATCCTGCCATCTGTTCACAATGAAGTTAAAAACTATACCAATCGCTTACATACCGTTACGGCAGAAAAAAAGATGATTGGAAATAAGGCTGCATCGTTAATTTATCCTGGTGATCGAGTGATCTTGGATACCTCGACAACCGTTCAAGCATGTGCGGAACAGATCGAAAACATGGAATGTACGATTATTACCAATTCAATCAATCAGGCCGAGGTTTTATCTTCTAAGCCGGAAATTGATATCCAACTCCTGGGAGGCAAACTTCAAAAAGAGCATCGGTTTCTTTACGGCTCAACTGTTATAGAAAAACTATCGGAATACTATGTTGATAAAGTGTTTATCGGAGTGGTAGGAATATCAGAAAATGGCTTAACAATTGCTCATGAAGAGGATGGTCTCGTCAAACGAAAAATGATTCAGCAAGCAAAACAAGTGATTGTATTAGCCGATCATACGAAATTAGGAAATACAGATTTTTTCCGTTTTGCTGATTTACGCGACATTGATCTCCTAATTACAGACACCACGCCTCAAAAGGAGTTTAGAGAGTTATTGCGAAAAAATAATGTCGAACTTTTAACAGCTGACTTTGAAGAGGGGGAAGAATAGGGTGGTAAAATTAATCGCCATCGATTTGGACGGTACGTTACTAAATGAAGAAAGCCAAATTAGCAAGGGGAATTTAGAAGCGATCAAACATGCTCAAGCCAATGGGATTGAGGTTGTTATTGCTACAGGGCGCGCCCAATTTGACGTCCAAACTATTTTTAATAAAACTGGATTGAACACGTGGATTATCGGGACCAATGGGGCAACCATTCATCAGCCAAACGGAGAACTATTCCATTCGGTTTTGATCAATCGGCAGGATGCTATCCACATTTTGAACTGGTTAGAGGAAGAGGAATACTATTATGAGATCTTCACTAATCATGCGATATTCACCCCACAGAACGGGCGGGAACTTATAACCATTGAAATGGACAGAGCCATAAGCGCGAATCCAGACGTAAGCACTGAACAGCTTATAAAGGCTGCTGAAAAGCAATATAGCCAAAGCGGATTTTCTTTTATATCATCTTATAAAGAAATAATCGACACCGACATTGATGTTTATAATATCCTTGCTTTTTCTTTTGATAAAGATAAGCTCCAAAAAGGGAAGGAGAAATTTAAGGGCATGAAAGATGTCACAATGGTCACGTCTGCTATGCATAACTTTGAATTGGAACACAAAAACGCATCAAAAGGAATTGCTTTAGAAATACTGGCTAAAAAGCTTAAGATCAACATAGCGGACACAGCTGCGGTTGGCGACAGCTTTAATGATTTATCTATGCTGCGAATCGCGGGGAGAAGCGCTGCCATGGGAAACGCACCCGAAGAAATCAAAAATGTCTGCCAGGAAGTAACACTGTCGAATACTGATGACGGAGTAGCTCATTTTATACACTCATTACTACGGAGCCCTTTGTCATCTCTTTCTTAAAGAACATATCGTAAACCCCAATTGGCGTAACACACATTGTGGCGTGACAATGGGGGTTTTGTTAATCTGGGTGTTCAATCAATCGGCAGGATAACGCATTTGGGCTTCAGTTTAATCATCCGGCAGCCTCTGAAAACAGAAAAAGACGTGTGCCGAAACACACGCCCTTACATCCTTATCTCATTGCAATGCGGAATACACATTGACCAACCCATGGCCAAAATATTCATCATGGCCTGGCTTACCTAAATCTTCTGCAGTCTGTTGGAGGCGAGTCGCAATTTGTTGTGCCTTCAATTCAGGGAATTGCGCTTTCACGAGAGCGGCAGCTGCTGCGACTTTTGGAGCTGCCATACTCGTTCCGATCTTCCAGCCATATGAGCCTTGGGCAACCGGAATTGTGGAAAGTGTTCTCGCTTCGAGATCACGTTTTGATGAATCATTCTCCGGGTTTGGCCAGTTAGGACCGTAGTCTCCGCCTGGAGAAGCAAGATGAACATTGGATGACCCATAATTTGAGTAGTACGCCAAAGTGTCACGGTTCGTGGACGAAGAAACACTGATAACGCCTGGAATGCTTGTGAATGTGTCAAATAGTGGGCCATCGTATACCTTGCCTTTGCCTGGTTCTGTTTTCATCCGCTTGCCAAGGTCCATTCCGTCATTTCCGTTAGCTCCGACAATTAGCATCCCTTTTTGAAGGGCATACTGGACAGCCCTTTTAGAGGACAAGTGGAGTGCACGATCCTGTTTGTCATTCATAATGCTGTACGTACCAAGGCTTAAGTTCGCGGATACTGCCCCATCGTCAGCCGCCGTAGTGATAGCTGATAAGATGCCGGTCCAGTTCATCCTGCCCTGGTTGTTTGATACACGGTAGGAAGCAATGGCCAGTTCCGGACCTACTCCCTTGACTCTGCCATTTGCCGCAATCGTTCCAGCAACATGGGTTCCGTGTGAGCCGGAATCTTTTAATTCCTCGCCTGGTCTTGCTCCCGGGAAAAATGCTTTACCGAACACAAGATTATCTTTTAGATCCGGATGGCTAAAATCGACTCCTGTGTCAATAACGGCCACAAGTGTCTCCTTATTTCCCGGATTGATGTTCCAGGATTCCCCGTTTTGAGTCACTCGTTTGATATCCCATTGATATTGTTCGTATAAATCGGGCTGAACACTTGCCGCTTTTCCAACTTCCTGGAGGTTTAAAGCCTCGGCTTCGCCATCAAAAATACGAATGTCCACATCTTCTGCTACAGCTAGGATCTTGGAGTTTTCTTCAAGCTTTTGCAAAATGGAAGGGTCCTCCGAACTGATAGTGACAACTCCAATTTGAGGGGCCTCGAAAATGATTTCAGCGCCTAATTCCTTTAGTGTATGTATTGATGCACTGTCTGTTTGGGCTGATTTTAATACCACAATATAATCCTTCTCTGCAGTTTCCTGCGCTGTTGCCGAGAATTGAACGGTTCCGAAGGCAACAAGGAATACGGTAACAAGCAATAAGATTCTTTTCATAATATCCTCCTTTTTTATCAAAAGATTCTGACATAGGATAATTATAGTTCTACTAGTAAAATTATGTAATTGGCCAAAAGGCATGTTTTATTATTTTGAAAGAATATATTAAGGCCTTTCGTAATGGAGATTTAGACCTTTTTTGTTATTCTCATCAGACTTAGCTTAGAAATCATTCCAAATTATCAATGTTTCGAAGGACATTAATATACAGGCACAAAGTGACTATACTTTTTTATGAACCAACCGATGAAGCTTTTCAGTAAATATTTTGCATACAAGCAACTGCATTTTCACCTCTTCATATGATTAAAACAGGGGGAGTTTCAGCGCAAGAAAAGATACTCTGAGGAGGGAATTCATGCACAGGGAATTTTCAGTAAACACTGCAACTAGGGGATCAATTATTTTTGGGTCTGTATTGGCAGTGATTGGTTTGGTCGTGATGGTTTATAGCCTTTTATTTGGTGCTCTTGTTGTTGGCGCAGCCGTCTTAATCTTTTTCCTCATGCGCAATTTTGCCAATGATACAACCATTAGTTGCCATGACCAAGGTTTTAGCGTAAAGGTGGAAAATAAGAGAAGGGGGACTACCTTATCAGACTATAAGTGGGAAGATGTTGTAAGTACCCAATATTATGAAAAAGAATTAAGTGATTCCGATGGGAATTCCACTACGACTAGTTACTTTACCGTTAAAACAGGAGAAGGCGTCGCATTTGATTTGCAGGAAATGAGAGGTTTTGCGGACTTAATCGACATTTTTAATCAAAACACTCTCCACATTCCATATTATTGGGAAAAATCACGAGGGATTTTATCATCGGGTTATAGCAAAAAGCAGCGCAGTATAAATTAAACATGCAAAGTTGACGGGAGGCTCCAATGAGAACTTCTTTTGCAAATATGGATTTTGGCAAAAAACGATGCCGGCGCTGATTATTTTCTAATTAGCGCCGGCATCTACTTATATTACTTAATTGTTATTGTCACGGAATTGAAGTTTGAAGCTTTGCTAAGCGGGTTGTAGTTTTTCTCGATATTACCCGCGGCGTCTACTGCAAACCAATTGATGACAGTTGTTTTATCGATTTTTAATGTTTCTGCGGGTTCACGTGTTCCGGAAAGCCTGATATGCTTTGACTCAAATGTTGGCCGGCTTCCATCCAGCGTATAGTAGATAGTCGCTGCTTCACTCGTTTCAAATGATACATCAACCGGGCCGGAGAAACTGCCGTTTCCAGGCACTGCTTTCGTTGATGGAGGCTGCTTATCCTTCGATTGGCTATACGCTACTTTGATAAGGCCGATCAGGCCATTTGCAAATTCCATTGCTTCCTCATGGCCTTCCGCATACGCAGGCTGGAATCCAACGGCTTGCCACCTGTTTGTTGTAGAATTCCAAAGGTCTGCGCCAACCTCAAAGTTCCAGGCATAAATCCCTTTTTCATACCAGAGATAATCGGCAGAGTTTCCGGCTGCGGAGTATAGCACATCCGGAATCGGACCTGTCCGCTTTGGCAAAATAACCGTTCCGCGGTGGTCCTGAATATCGTTCAGGATTTCATTGGATGCAGCCCAGTAGAATGCCTCCTGGCCGGCAGTCGGTCGTGGCAGTGTAACCCGCTGAGGATTATAGGCGCCTGGAGACCACATGAAGTAGCCGCCATAGCTGTGAATATTCATCGCAAATTTAATATTTGAATATTGATCTGCGAGCCAGACAAGATTTCTTGCCTCAGGCTCTGAATTTTCAGATGGGCCTGCATATGTGTCACTTGTACAGCTTGTGGATGCGCCGACAAAACCATCAAATACAGAACCTACGGAGTGGTTACGGTTTAGGTCAACTCCCCAGCTGTTCCGGTAGCCTGGGTCAGAAGTGTTAGGACCGCAATGGTTTGTCATATTTCTCCGCTGCATATTGAAGTCATAGAAACTGTAGTTCGCACCATCAGGATTCACGGAAGGAATCAGGAAAATGTCTAGGTTGTTCACTAGCTGCTTTGTTTCCCCGTCATGGGCATAGTTTCTTAACAGACGCTCCGCTGTTTCAATTGTAACGAGCGGCGTGACCCACTCACGCGCATGCTCTTGGGCATAGCCAAGGACGCCCGGCTTGGAACCGTCACGATGTTTACCGATGCGGATCGCTTTCACTGTTTGTGGCTCACGGGAAATACGCTCCGGAGCTTTTAGGTTATCTGTTAACTTTGTTGTTGTTGCAGTTACTACTCCGGCACCAGCGTTGCCGCGGTAAGTATTGGCCGAAACTAGAGTACTAGCATTTGCATTGAGAGCATCAACGACCTGTTTAGCAGTACTTGTCACATTTCTAGAACTATTTGTTGCCAAATCTACTATGATTTTTTTGCCATCAACCGTCACTTTTAAAGGTTGGCTAGCTTGTCCTGGATTTTTAAACTCAACGGAAATATCATTTCCGCCTTCATGCCCCCAAGCCTTTGAGGATACGACAACAGCTGAATTGGTTAACGAACCGATTGTCGCTTGGGCAAGGCGGCGGTACCCGTTTGTTTTATTTGGCATGTCAATGATTTCGACTAAATCCGGGAATTCTTTCGCAAGCTGTTCTGCTCTTTCATACAGCTCATTGGGGTCCATATAATGGTCAACAAAATCCTTGACGTAATGCTTTTTCGGACTGCCTTTTTTCACTTCACCAAGCCACTCCGTTACCGCAGTTGTAGCTGATCCGCCGAGATTACTCGTAATGGTAACGCTTTCAGGAATGGCTTTCACAGGAACCTCGAATTGGTGATAGATATATTCCCCGTAGTCAACAAATCGGCTTAAGGTGGCCTTTTTTTCGACTCCATTCTCAACCCATGTAGCAGTCAGTGCGGTACTCGCAGTCGCTCCGGCGCTTGTCTTTGCCTCTACATAAAGGAAGGTGGCTGATTGATTCGTATAATGCTTTGCTTGCAATACTTTAATCGTATCTTCAGCTGCAGTGATTGTAGCTTCTTGCTGTGCGGCGGCCATTCTTTCTGTTGTCCTTTGGTTCCACTCGGCTTCCGTGATTAGCGTCTCCTCTACTTTGATTCCAAGCTTTTTAAATTCTTCGATTTCTGAGGGAGTAGCAACTACATCAACTTCCAACTTATCCCCATGCTGATGGACCCTGTGCGTCAAGTCGAATCCCATTTCAACGAGCTTATCCAGGGCCTTGTTGTCGGGCACTTCAAGCTGGACGATGGAAGGGGACTCATTTGACGTTATTCGCTCACCTTCAAGCTGCTGGGCGCGTGTAACACCGGGAGCGCCAAACCCAGGATACAGGGTGGTGAAGCTCAATGCACTGATAGCACTTGCCAAGACGAGGCCATGCATGACTTTTTTGCTTTTTCTCAAATTTTTCCACACCTCCTATGTATTTCCACTATTGTGGACAAGTCTATTATAGGCTAAATATTCAGAATACTATGTAGGTAAAAAGAACAAATTTTTTATTTTTATTCAGAGTAATATATGACTATGCAATAAAGCGTAAACAACAAATGAGCCTAACGAACCGGGACTTTAGGCATGTTTACTATGGTTTTTCTTCAATTAAAAAAACCGCACAGGGCAATGTGCGGTTTTGAGCGAATGCTTCAACCGTTCAATTCTTATATCTACGTCTTTTTAGGAAAAACAGGCTTCCTCCCAATGTCAGGATAGATAAAAACTTACTGGCGAGAATGAGGTAACTCGTTTTTTGAACATCCAGTTGGATAGGGGGAAGCAGGAATAGGATAAAAACGATTAATATGCAGATGAAAAGGACTGAAAAGGCGTGATTGTAGGAGGTATTAATAATTAGCTTTCGGTTCTTTTCCGCCTCGCTTGTAAAAATCACGACAACATAAGACATGGCCAGGATAATGGCGTACGTCAGTAACGCGATTGCCAAGCCAATCGCCATTTTTTGTTCCCTCCCATCCTTTTGTATTCGGAGTCTTCGTCTGCCGGTTTCCAATTGAAATCAAAATCCTCATCACTAAGAGGACTGAATTTAATATCAACCATCAACGGCTTTTGATTTGTTATCAGCCGTTGATTCGAACATTTTCACATTCGTACTATAAGAGGCTCTGGCGATCATATGGGCGGATACCGGGGCTGTCAGAAACACGAAAAATATTCCAAGAATCAGCCTGATGCTAAAATAGCCTTCACTAAAGAGGAAGAAGACAAATGTACCTACTAGAGTGAACAAAACCCCTAATGTAGAGCTTTTTGACGCGGCGTGTATTCGTGTGTACACGTCTGGCAGCCGAAGTAATCCTATCGAACTCAAGAAACTGAATAGGGCACCAGTTAAAATGAGAAAAGCGGCAATCATTTCACTCAGGGCGCTTGGGTTCAATGGCTACACCTCTTTCCAGGAACCTTGCAAAAGCAAGTGTTCCTATAAATGATAAAATCCCGATCAGCAAAATGACTTCAAAAAACGCGTGTGTCCTTAGAATGACGGAACTTACGGCAACGGCGGCGATTGAAGTTATGCCTATTGTGTCCAATGCTTGAATCCTATCCGGTATGGATGGTCCTTTGATTAATCGGTAGAAGGTCACTAGGATTGATAAAGCCAAAAAGAATAAAGAAATTTTTAAAATTAATTCGAACATTTCCGCGTCACCCTCTTGATCGAGTTTTCAAACCGTACTTTTGAATTCAAAATCGCCTCATTCGAATCAGACGTATCCAGTACATGTACAAATAACGTCTTGTTGTCTTCTGAAACGTTGATGACGACAGAACCTGGGGTCAACGTTACGAGGAGGGATAGGAGTGTCACCTCAATATCGGTTTCCAGGTCTGTTTCTAGCGTTATCGTTCCTGGGGCAATCGCTAGTGTCGGCCTAATCACATGGCGGATCACCATATAACCGGAAATAAATAATTCTTGAATAAAGACAGCAGCTAATTTAATGATATTTAAAAAAGTAATCAAATAAAAATTTTCCGGAAGGAAGCGCCGCATTAAAAACAAGACAAGCATTCCAACGAAATAGCCGCTAATAAAGGTCAAGACGCTCCAATCTTCTTGGAGAGCTGTCCAAAGTAGAGCAATAAACAGATTGGTTAATACCTGTAAAGGCATATCGACCACCCTTTTCTGCAAGATTTAAAGACTGGCTATCAATTCGGCCCTACCCAGTTATTACCGAGAACCGCCTCAATATAGAGGGAAGGATTCATTAAGCTTTCAACGGCCAGATCACTGAAGGCATAAATGCCTTCCGCACCAACCCCAAGCGCAATTGTCAGAGCTGTCAGAGCTGCGATGGGAAAAAGTAACCCTTTCGTTTTTCCTTTTTCATTTTCTTCATATAAATAGGATTCTCCCCAAAAGCCATTCATAAAGATTTTCATAACGGAATACAGGACCATTAAGCTTGTTAGTAGACCAATCGCACCAAGCCAAATGTAGCCGGCTTCAAATGTCCCTTCCGTGATAAAGACCTTGCCGATGAATCCGCTTAGTGGCGGGATTCCTGCGAGTGACAGCGCAGCTATAAAGAACATCCATCCTAAATAAGGATACGTCTGGATCAAACCGCTGATGTCCCTTAGGTTTGCTGTACCTGTAATAGCGATAATGGTACCGCCGATAAGGAAAAGAAGGGCTTTAACAATGATGTCGTGAATCAGATAATAGATGGCGCCTGTCAGTCCTTCCGGAGTGCCGGAAGCCAATCCAGCTAAAATAAATCCAACGCCGACAATCACGTTATACGTAATGATTTTCTTAATATTCCAATACGCAATCGCGCCGATTGCTCCTAAAACCATGGTTAAAGCGCTCATGATACCGATAATGAGATGCGTCACATTAGGCTCGTGGTAAAACACAAGTGTAAACATTCTTATAATCGAATAAATCCCAACCTTGGTCAAAAGCGCCGCAAATATAGCTGCAATGGCTGTCGGAGGGGCGCTGTACGAACCAGGAAGCCAAAAGAATAAAAGCAATCCTGCTTTTAAACCGAATACGATTAAAAACAGCAGTGAAATGGCTGTCAAAAGGCCGTTCTGCCCCGCTTCAGCTACACGGACTGAAAGGTGGGCGAAATTCAATGTTCCAATGGTCGCATATAAATAGGCAATGGCAACAAGAAAGAGGGATGACGATAGAACGTTCACAAGCACATATTTTATAGATTCCCTCAATTGTATACGGGTTCCGCCAATTGAAATAAGCACATAGGAAGAAATCAACATAACCTCAAAGCAGACAAAAAGATTGAATAGATCCCCGGTTAGAAATGATCCGTTAACCCCTGTGAGCAGGAATAAAAACAAGGGGTAAAAGTAGTGCGTTTCACGGCCTTTTCCGATGGAACGGAAGGCGTAGATGAGACAGAACAAGGATACAATACTACTCGTTAAAAGAAGCAGGGCGGAAAACATATCTGCAGCAAAACTGACGCCAAAAGGAGCTTCCCATCCGCCAATGTGCAGAACCTGGATGCCACTCGCTTTAATTTGAGAAATTAATACTGCTGATACTGCCCCGGTCCCGGCAATCGCAAGAATTCCCAGCACGCGCTGGACGTTTATTTTTTTTCTAATAATGACCATGAACATCCCTGTGATTAAAGGGATAATGATGGGCAGTATGAGTAAATTATTCATTTTCATTACCTCTCATTTGTTTCGTGTCATCCGTGCCAAGCACTTTGTATGCACGATAGCTCAGGACTAGGAAAAAGGCGGTTATCCCAAAGTTAATGACAATTGCTGTCAAAATAAGCGCCTGCGGCAGGGGATCTGTAAAAGTAGTGCCGCCCATTCCTAAAAGGGGCGGACCGCCAGTCTTTAAGCCCCCCATTGTAAGGATGAGCAAGTTGACAGCATGGCTGATAATCGAAGATCCTAAAATTATTCTTAATAGATTTTTTGATAAAATTAAATAGGTTCCAATGGTAAAGAGGATGCCTATAAGCACTGAGATTAAAGTTTCCATACCTATCGGTCCTCGCTTATTGTGATAATGATGGTCATGGCAGTCCCAATGACGGCCAAGGCTACCCCAAGGTCAAAAGCCATAGCCGTTGCGAGCTCAGTTTTGCCGAAGAGGGGGAGGTTGTAATAATTGAATGCCTGCGTTAGAAATGCGTCGTCATAGATCATTCCACCCACACCTGTCAAAATGGCAATCAATACGCCTGTTGCGGCCATGGCCTTGAAATCAACTGGCATGTTTTCACGTACCGATTCGATATCAAAAGTCAGGAAAAGAAGTGTAATCGCACAAGCAAGCGCAAGGCCGCCTACAAAGCCGCCTCCCGGTGCATGGTGGCCCGAAAAGAAAAGGTTAATTGCAAAGGTGAGAATGATGATAACCGCAATTCTCGTCACACTTCTTAGAATGACGTCATTTTGTTTCTTCATTCTTCCCACCCCTGTCCATTTCAAGTTTTATTAGCGTAAAGACTCCAAGAGCCGCAATCGTGAGAACGGCTATTTCCAGCATCGTATCCATTCCCCTGAAATCAACAAGAATCGCATTCACGATATTTCTCGCGCCGGCAAGCTCATAGGAGTTCTTATAATAGCTTGAGATAGGCTCAAACAGCCTGTTGCCATTAGCAGACAAGGCAAACAGGGTGACGGTAACCCCAACGCCAAGCGAAATGACAAAATTTATGGGCTTAAATGGAATGCGTCCGCTTCCTTTGAAAATTTTCGGCAAATGATAGTAACATAGAAGAAACAAAGCAGTTGTCACCGTTTCAATGACCAGTTGCGTCAATGCTAAATCTGGTGCCCTGAAAATAACAAACAACACCGATACAAGGTAACCCAATCCTCCAAGGGCGATAACGGCTGTCATGCGTGATTTTGCAAAAAGGACCGTAAAAGCAGCTGCAAGTAACGCTACGGCAATGGCACCTTCAAAAAGGCTAATTGACGAATTATTTGCTGAATGAATGGAAAGCCGGTTTGAAACAAGAAGCGCACCTCCACCGAACAGGATGAAAATCCCAAACGCATAGGCGAGGTAATCTCTTGTATAACCCGTCATATATCGCTCAGTCAGGAAGCGGGAGCCTTCCTCGCCCTTCTCAAGCCCTAACGCATAGAGATTATTCAGGGTGAGGGATTGAGGATACCTCCACAACAATCCGACCCATTTTCTTAAAAACCTATAAAGGAAATACCCTGCTACTACAACGCCGATTGTCATTAGTAGTTCAGGATTAACCCCGTGCCAGGCACTAATTTTTTTTGCAAACAAACCTTCCGGCAACCCTGGTAATACCGCATGTGCAGCTGGCTGCAGCAAGTATTCAGAAAGGGTGTTCGGAAAAAAGAAGATGCCTATAACAAGCGCAGCCAATACGATTGGCGGGATCAGCATCCCGAGGGGAGCTTCATGGGGCTTTTTATCCAATCTTTCTGGCTTATATTTCCCCCTGAATGTCTTAAAGACAAGGACCATGCAGTAAATGAAAGTGAACACACTGGCAGCCCATGCGAGGAGCGGGAAAAGAATCCCATATGTATCCATGCTGAAAATCGACATCCTGGATGCGTTCAGCATCGCTGTAAAAAACATCTCCTTGCTCAAAAAGCCATTAAATGGCGGAAGGCCGGCCATGGCAAAAGCTCCAATCACGGCAAGCGTAAAGGAGACGGGCATGATTTGCATCAAGCCGCCCAGCTTCCGGATATCACGCGTACCGGTTTCATGGTCGATAATTCCGACCACCATAAAAAGCGCACCCTTAAAGGTCGAATGGTTGATTAAGTGAAATACGGCTGCCAATACAGCAACAGCATAGACGGAGGACTCGTTTCCTCCTGTAAAATACAAAGCCGCTGACCCCAAGCCGAATAAGCTCATAATCAGGCCTAATTGGCTAATGGTTGAATACGCCAAGAGCGCTTTTAAATCTGTTTGTTTAACCGCATTCAACGAACCATAAAGCAAAGTGGCAAGGCCAACCCCGGAAACGAGCCAGAACCATTCCGCCTCTCCTCCAAAAACGGGCGTAAAGCGGGCAACTAAATAAATGCCCGCTTTGACCATTGTGGCTGAATGTAAATAGGCACTAATCGGAGTAGGAGCTTCCATTGCCCCCGGCAGCCAGATGCTGAACGGGAACTGGGCAGACTTGGTAAAAGCCCCAAGCAAAATTAACATCATCGCCGGCAGGAAAAGGGAGTGAGAAGTGATGTCCCCTGTATTGGCAATTATTTCCCTAATGCTGTAAGTGCCGGTGATCATCGAGAGCATAATAAAGCCAGCTAACATGGCAAGCCCGCCAAAAATTGTAATCAACATAGATTTTTGCGCTCCATAACGTGAGCGTTCACGCTGATACCAATAGGCAATAAGTAAGAAGGAAGATATGCTTGTCAACTCCCAAAACACATAAAGAAGAAGGAGATTGTCAGAGAAGACGACCCCGAGCATCGCGCCCATGAACAAAAGCATGTAGACATAGAAATTGTGGAGCGCTTCCCTGTGCTTGGACATATAATAAATGGAGTACAGGATGACAAGGGCACCAATGCCTGTAATCAGTAAACCGAAAATAAGGCCGAGCCCATCCATATAAAGGCTATAGTTAATACCAAACGATGGCATCCAGGGAACAGAACGTAAGAGGTCCTCACCTTGAGAGATGCGTGGCATAAAACGGAGCAGATATAGGAAGATCGTGATTGGGACGAGTAAAACAAACCATCCAGTATGTACCCGTGGAGCAAAATATTTATACAATACAGGTACAAAAATGGCGAATAAAAAAGGAATCATAATCATGAAGTGCAAGGTATGCAATTTAACCGCCTCCTTTATATATATATGTGGCAGTGGAGTCTAGTTTTTTCTGCCCGTATGTAAGAGATTTGGGAGCCAATGGGATTGACTAGCATTATGGCTTAAGATATAGTCAAGCAGAGCCATTCTCTATTCAATATTTGTTAAGTACTTCACATCTATACAGAGGTGACATCAAAATGGAAAAAATCAAGGGACGCATGGACGAAAGCATCCTCGTCTGTGTCTATTACGGCCCAAATGGTGAACGGCTGATTCAGCGTGGCTGCAAAATTGCGAGTATGCTGGACTGTCCGCTTTACATTTTAACCGTAGACCCAAAGCCGTTCAGTGAAATGGATGCAGAAAAATCTCACTATATTGCCAAGTGGAATAAAATAGCCGAAGCCCATGACACCGTTTCGTTTATCTTAAAAGATAATGAAAAAAGGCCGATTTCAAAGGTGATCGCTCAGGTGGCCAGGGAAAAGCAGGTTACACAAATTATCCTGGGCCAGACAGCGCAAAGCAGATGGGAGCAAATTGCAAAAGGATCGATCATTAACTCATTGTTGAGGGAGATTCCATTTGTCGATTTGCATATCATCTCGGTTCCACGTTATTTAAAGGAAGCAGAAGGTCACTATGAAAAGGGTGTACGCGCATACCTTGTCAAAGACGATGAAAACTACAGGATGATTTTTAAGCATACAAAGGACGTATTATTTGAAGGAATCTTCTTTAAGGAACAGGGAACGGATTTCAACACAGGCGTTTTCAAGTTTATGAAAGATCAGCAGATGCTTCATGTCCAAGTCATAGACGATTCTGTTGAGGTTCTTGAAAACGTTGAAATGGAATTGGATATTCCGGAAGAAGATGATGAATAGATAAGGATTGGGCCTCCGCTAAAAAAGCGGAGGTCTTTTATTTATAAATTTACATCCACACGTAAAAATGGATCCTCATCCGTTTCGATTCCAATATATTTTAGTGTCTCTTTTGGACTATGGTGGTTAAAGACCGCCATTAAGATAGAAATCGCGATACCTTTGCGATAAGCATGGTAACCGAACGTTTTTCTAAGTGTATGCGTCCCGATTTTTCCGGAGACTCCGACCTTTTTTGCAGCTTGATTGATAATTCGATAGGCTTGCTGACGGGTAATCGGAAGTTCATTCTTTTTGGACTTGAACAAATAATCGTTCTCTTCAAGCTGATGCCGCACGAAATAGATCCTGAGTTCAGTCTGAATACTGCTATTTAGATAAAACGCTTTTGGCTTCTCGCCATCGTCCTGAATAAATAAGAATTCCTTAAAAGATTCCCCGTCCCGCACATCTTTAACCTTTAGGGAAAGTAAGTCGCAAACCCTAATTCCAGTATTAATCCCCAATACAAAAAGCAATACATCTCGCTGTGAATGTCCTCTTAATTCTTTCTTCATGGCCTCGATTTGATCGAGGTCCTTAATAGGGTCCACGTACTCCACACGTATACCTCCCAATGTTACATAACGTAATATTATCACAATTTATGTAACATAACAAAACGATAAACTCACCGAAACGAAGATTTTTTTCTTGGGGAAAAGCAGGGGATAGTTGTTGATTTTATTTACAGACTCTCCGAACAGGAAAGCCCACTCCTTCAGGGGTGGGATGGGAGTGAGGCCGAGTAAGGGAATTTGGAATCCACAGCTTTTCGGGACAACAAGCATCCAGAAGCCAGGATAAGGCGTCATGATCTATTTTCATCCAACATGCTATTTCTTGTCTCTTTGCTTCAGCTATAGTATAATCAAAGTAGGAACATACGTTTGTTTAGGGAATGTTTGAAATGGCCATTCCACGCTCACCCTGCTTTGTTCTCACCTTGGAGCTCGACAGCCACCACCGCTTGTTTTCCGCTGCCGACAAAGAATTGGAAATCCTCCGTGTTATCTACAACACCGTCCTTGGCAACTATCTGAAGCTGGAAAACCAGATGAAACGGCAGAAGGAATATAAAAGATGGATCCGGCAGCTGAAGGGAATCAATAGGAAGCTGGCACGTGACGAGGAAAACCCCTTCCTGCAAAATGAGCTGAAATGCGTACGGGAAAAGCTCAAGGGCTTAAGGGATCAATATCAGCTGACCGAATATGCCTCCCATGCTTGGATAAAGAGCAATCGTAAGCATTTCGGGGACAGGGTAAACGCGGCCGTCTCCCAAAAAACTGCTTCCCGCGCCTAGCTTGCCTTCAGGAAGAAACTGTTCGGGAAGGCAAGGAAAGTCATGTTCCTCCAAAAAGGGGAAATGGTAAGCTTCGAAGGAAAAACAAACACTACAGGCTGGCGGTATATCAACCAGCATCTCGTCTATAACGATATGTCCACCCCGTTGAAATGGAAGGGGAATGATTACTATGTATCCGAAATCCTCTCACATCTCGAAAAGAAAACCCCATTCACCTATACCATCAAGAAAAAAGGGGAAACCCAAACCATCAACGATTTTTATCATGTCAAATACGTCCGGATTGTAAGGAAAATGACCCGTGGAAACGTACGTTTTTTTTGCTGACCTGGTTATCGCAGGCTCCCCCCCGTCAAGAGGCAGGAAGCTCGGGAGAGGGAAAGTAGGGCTTGATATCGGGACGGCGACCCTCGCTGTTTCCTCCCTTAAAAAAGTGGCCCTCTTCAACCTGGCAGAAGAGGTGAAAGACCTAGCGAAAGAAATCAGACTGGCCCAGAGAAGGATGGACCGTGCCAAACGTGCGATAAACCCCGGCAACTATCACGAAAACGGCACGGTGAAAAAAGGAAGAAAAGGCTGGCAGTTATCAAAACCGCTATCGAAAACAACGTGCGAGGGTAAGGGAACTGAACCGCAAGCAGGCCGCCATTAGGAAACTCTCACACCGGTTACTTGCGAATGCCCTGCTTCCGCTCCGGGATGCATACTTCATTGAAACCATGAACTTCAAAGCCCTGCAAAAAAGGGCAAAGGAAACAAAGGTCTCCGAAAAAACCGGTAAAGTTGCCAGGAAGAAACGGTTCGGCAAGACCATTGGCCACAGGGCACCCGCTATGTTTGTCAGCATACTTGAACAGAAGGTGAAGAGCCTTGGCGGGAGTTTCAAAAGAGTGAATACACAAACCTTCAAAGCAAGCCAGTACTGCCATGTCCGGAACGACTTCACGAAGAAACCACTGTCAGAACGATGGCATGTGATTGATGATGAGACAAGGGTCCAAAGGGACCTGTACTCCGCCTTTTTGTTAATGAACGCAAATTCTTTAGGAACAACAAAAGCAAAAAGGGATACATGCTTGAAGACCTTTCCACTATTCAAGAGCCTCCACGACCAGGAAATCAACTCAGTCAAAAAAGAGAAAAGAAGGATCTTCAATTCCGGGATTAAACTGTAAAGAAAATCCCCTCATAGGCGGTGTGATGCCACCGGGCTTGCGAAAGCGAAAAGATACGGCCGCTAATGGCAGCAAGGGCTGCTTTGGCCGTGAAAGTCCTGAAGGAAATTGTCCCAGTGTCCTGGCCCTAGATGCCGAGCGTATCAAGATACGTACTGTGGCTGCCGGCAAGGAAGAAGGCAATGGATTCAGAACCCCACGGGTATAGCCCGTGGGAGTATCAGCTTCTTAATATACTAGTTCAATCAATAAATTTTGCGAGAAAATAAAAAAGGAGCAGCAATTGGCTGCTCCTTGATTTTTTATTCTTGGGGAACTCCTGCATATTCTCCATTAATAAATACATGATATTCAATTCCACCAGCAGCATTCACGAAAGGAACGCCGACCATAACCAACGCGGGAAAAGGATTAATAACTTCGATAGAATGGGCTCCATTCCAGCTATATCCCTTTGCCCAAAGATCCGCTTTTACAACTTTGAAATTTTGGCTGCTTAATAATCCTGCAACTTTTACATTTCTGTCAGC
Organism: Neobacillus notoginsengisoli; assembly: GCF_003515685.1. Classification (GTDB taxonomy): domain Bacteria; phylum Bacillota; class Bacilli; order Bacillales; family Cytobacillaceae; genus Bacillus_D; species Bacillus_D notoginsengisoli. Next base: position 67,107 of record NZ_QWEG01000009.1, read on the forward strand.
TCCGGATATAGGAACCCATGTATGGCAATCACAAGGCTCTTCCGCTGCCTGTACTGCATTTCCAGGAACACCAAACACTCCAAATGCCAAAGCACCGCTGAATAAAACTGCTAACAACTTTTTCTTCATTCTTTAACCTCCTTTTTTAATACCTATATAGGATTCTACTTATATTTACAAAATCCTCCCTTATGCGAGGAAAAAGTTTCAAAAAGGAACATATTATGTCAGATTGGTGACTTTCAAGATTTGGAAAAAAGTCAGATGATTTGTGAACTTTTTGTGACAATTTACTGTTAATTCTGTTAATATAGTGGTAAAAGGTAGATGGAGGTTGGGGGATGGGTAAAATTCTTAAGTTTTTCTATTTGGCGCTTGGGGTTTATTGCATGGTTAGTTTTGCAGTTCTTTTAGTTCAACACGAATATCAACAAATGGTTTTATCCTTTTTTCTGGCTCTTTTTAATTTTGGTTTGTATTCTCTCTTTAGGAAAGAAGGAAGCGTTCCCCAGTTAAGATTAATCAGGGGGGGCAGAAGGTAGCAAAACCCGCCATATATTATTTAAAGGAAGATGAAAAAAGCAGGCCTCCGTTTTGGAAACCTGCTTTCATATTGAAACAAACAATTAATGGGAGTGGCCAGAGGTCAGCACCCAGATGGAGCCTGCCACAATAACAAAAGCCAGGAAAAAGGCATAGAGCATATTGATGGAATTGACAGTCTTGTTTTCTCCTTCCCTCATATGCATAAACAATAGCAATTGAATCGAGGCCTGAATGAAGGCAAGAGATCCAATAAACCACATAATGATCTTAGGCGGAAGAGAAGTCATCAATGCAACCCATGCGGCTCCAAACGTTAGAATAAGTGACAGAAAAAATCCAAAGACATGGCTAATAGGAAAGCGTTTTGCATGTTGATTCATTTAATTCACCAACCCTGCTAAATAAACAAATGTAAAAATGAAAATCCAGACAACGTCAAGAAAGTGCCAATACAAACCAAAAATGAAGGCTTTACGTGCCGTAATAGGTGTCAAACCTCGCTTCAGCAGTTGGACAATTAACAGAAGCGCCCAGCCAATCCCGATTGATACGTGAAGGCCGTGTGTGCCAAGCAAGACGAAAAAGCTTGAAAGGAACGCACTTGTCTGCCACGTCGCTCCTTCATGAACATAATGGGTGAATTCACGGATTTCCATGAACATAAATCCTGCTCCGAGAAGGAGAGTCAGGAGGAACCAGATAATCATTCCTTTCATATTACTCCTGCGCATTTCATAAATCGAAAGCCCCATCGTGAAACTGCTGGCCAACAAAAGGAAGGTTTGGATCAGGACGTCCCTGACGACAAAAATGTCCTGCTGGGTCGGACCACCCGCATAGCGGTGGCCCAACACACCATAAACACTGAAAAGGGTGGCGAAGAGGACAATTTCAGCACCAAGGAAAATCCAAAATCCAAGGATGTTCATTTTGTTTTGCTCGGTCTGCAATTCCAGAGGAACTGTCGTATGCACATTAGCTGACATGGCTCTTCACTCCTTTGCTTTTTCGTCTCCACTTGCGTTCAGTTTCTGCAATTTCGTCCTTGTGAACATGGAAGCCATCGTTGTAATCGAAGGATCGGAAAGCGAGCCCGGCAAAAATGCCAATCGCGGCCACACCCGCAGCGATTGTCCATTCGAAGACAAGCAGGAATCCGGCAAGTCCGAATACAACTCCCATATAGATTGGAATCCAGGTATTGCTTGGCATGTGGATTTCTTCAATCTCAGAATCATCTAATGGTTTTATTTCATTATTTCTCTTCATATGCCAAAACGCATCGAGTGACTTAACCTCTGGTATGCTGGCAAAATTGTAGTGCTGAACAGGGGTTGCAGTCGCCCATTCAAGCGTCCTTGCATCCCATGGATCGTTTCCAACATTTCTATCTGCATGGCGAGAACTGTAGTAGATGTTATAACATAATGCTGCAAAGCCAGCAGCCAGGATAACAGATCCAATTGCTGACAGAAGCATCAGCGGGCCGAAGCCTGTTTCAGCTGAATACGTATAGGCGCGGCGGACAGCACCGTCAAGGCCAAGGAAGAACATCGGCATGAAAGTTAAATTGAAACCAATGTTAAACAGCCAGAAATGCCATTTGCCGATTCGTTCATTCAGCATGAAACCGAACATTTTCGGCCACCAGAAGTACATGCCTGCAAAGATTGGGTACACGACCCCAGGAATTAAAACGTAGTGGAAGTGTGCCACAAGGAACAAAGTATTATGGTATTGGTAATCCGCTGCCGCCATTCCAAGCATGACGCCAGTTACCCCGCCAATGACGAACGTTGGCACGAATGCGAGCGACCACATCATAGGGGGAGTAAACTTGATCCGGCCTTTTCGCATTGTGAACAGCCAGTTGAATATTTTCACCCCGGTCGGAATCGCAATCGCCATTGTTGTAATCGAGAAGATCGAGTTGGCTGCCGCGCTGTTGCCCATCGTGTAAAAGTGATGGACCCAAACGAGCATACTCAATCCGGAAATCAATACAATCGAAAGGACCATCGACTTGTATCCATAAAGTGTTTTTCTCGCAAAAGTCGAAATGATGTCTGACAGCATCCCAAAAGCAGGAAGGACGACAATGTAAACTTCAGGATGCCCCCAAAGCCAAAACAGATTGGCCCACAGCATGTCAATCCCGCCGCCGGAAACTGTAAAGAAGTGTGTGCCAAAGACCCTGTCAAACGTCATCAACGCAAGAGCAACCGTAAAAATCGGGAAGCTTGCGGTAATAATGATTGACGTAATGAAGGTGGTCCAAGAAAACATAGGCATTCTCAACAGTGTCATCCCTTTCGTCCGCATCTTAAGGATGGTGACGACAAAGTTGATACCGGTCATCAGTGTACCGGCCCCGGCGATTTGCAGGGCAACTGCGTAAAAATTGTTCCCAATTCCTGGGCTGAATTCCTTTCCCGCAAGAGGGAAGTAGGAGGTCCAGCCAGCATCAGGAGAACCACCAATGACGAACGACAGGTTAAATAGCATCGCCCCGCTGAATGTCAGCCAGAAGCTAAGTGCATTCAGCTGAGGGAAAGCGACGTCACGTGCGCCAATCTGAAGCGGGACGGCGAAGTTCATCAGCCCAATCAGAAGGGGCATGGCAACGAATAGAATCATAATGACCCCATGCGTTGTAAAGACTTCGTTATAGTGCTGCGCGTTCAAAAACCCATTTTCCGGAACAGCCGTCTGGGCTTTCATCATCAAGCCATCAACACCGCCGCGGAAAAACATGAGGACGCCGACAAGAATATACATAATCCCGATCTTTTTATGGTCAACCGTTGTCAGCCAATTCGTCCATAGCCATTTCCACTTTTTGAAATAGGTAATACCTGCGACAATCCCAATTGAAGTAAGAAGGATTGCGATTTGAGAAGCAAAAATCAAAGGATCCCCAGTGACGAAAAATTCATCCCATTTAATTCCCATGATGCTCACCTCCGTGTGAATCCTCGGTTGAAGAACCGGAATGATGGCGGCTCCCGCCATCAGAATCTTTTAATCTGTTTTTATAGTTATTTTTGTCTTCGAAAATCTTCCCGGGCCAGCCGTGGCCTCGGTCATACATTTCGGGATTCAGATAGTTTTTCGAATTGTGGTCGGAATGGTCAACCCATTCCAAATGAGTGTTAGAGAACGTCTCACGTCCAAGATGAGATGGTTCAAGTTTCTTTTCGTACTCTTTTTCGGTCATCTGTGGCGCAGTCTCTTTCACTTCTTTGACCCACTTGTCGAAATCTTCCTTCGTTTGGACTAATGTTTCGAACTCCATTTCGGCAAAGCCGCGTCCGTTGAAGTTGGTGTTTTTGCCAACATAAGAGCCAGGATTGTCAGCGACCATGTAAAGCTGAGTTTCAGCATGTGCCATCGTGTATTTCTGGCCCGCAAGCTGTGGAATCCAAAAGCTTTGCATAGTTCCAGCGGAAGTCAATTTAAAGTCGATTGGCCTATCCTCCGGAATATTGACATAATTGATTGTCTCAATGCCCTGCTCCGGATAACTGAATATCCATTTCCAATCAGCGGATGTCACATGAATGACTAATGGCTTCTGGTCCTCATATCCTTTAGGCACTTTTTCAGTCGCATAAATGGTTTTAACCGTAGGAATGGTTAGAGCTACGATAATAACAATCGGAATGATCGTCCAAATCACTTCAAGTAGCGTGCTTCCGTGCTCTTCAGGCGGTTCGTAGTCCATATTTTCTTTCTTTTCGCGGTATTTCCAGACAATATAGATGAAAAGCGCGAAGACTACACCCGTAACAAGAAGCATCAAGACGATAGAATAGTTAATTAATCCCATGATTTCTCTTGCAACCGGTCCCTGTGGATCGAATACTAAAAGGTTGTTCTCACAGCCGGATAAAAGAAGGGCGGAAAAAATAAAAAGCAATAAAACGGAGAGCCCTTTCGTTCTGTTCATTCTCTTTGCTCCTTTCAATAAACCAGTTTGTTCAACTAATCACAATCAACCTCGGTCGCTATTTTCGGTATGCCAATCAGGACACGATAAGTGTGATAAAAGTCACAATAAATAACTTATAAGCTATTTTAACATGTAAATAAAGCAATAGAATAATGGTAATTTTGAACAAAATGTGAATTAAAATATTGCTATTTTTACCTATTGTAACCACTTGTATTTTGCTGGAAAAAATCGAATAATTTGTGAAACTTTTAAAAGGGATGTAACATGAAAAGAAAATGACAGTGGAGGCTTTTATGGGACGAGAGTTAAATATGCTTGGAGAGAAAATACTCGAACGGAAAAATGAAATTGCCAAAAAGGTACATGAAATCAGAATTTCAGATGCAACTGAAGAACAAAAGCAATTACTGCTGTCTATGATTAATGAAAAAGAAATCATAGAAGTCCGCGCGGGCTTTGTTTCGATGTTTGGTGAAGCATTACTTGATGGGGTTAGCAAAGAAGAGGCATATGAAAAAATTGAAAAATGGGCGAAAGAAACTGGAGAATTTACATACAGTATGGGAATTCCACTTGATGAAGCTCTGAAAGACACAAGTTATTACAGAAGTTTTATTTATGAGGTCCTGGAAGAGGAAGTCCTTCGCCATGATATGTCTGTAAAAACAGTGTTCGAGGTTGCCAGAAAGATAGACCCGCTGTTGGACCATGCTGTATATTGCTTTAGCCTTACGTATGTCCATTATTATAGAAATACAATGGAAGCTTCGAAAAATGCATTCCTTGAATTATCGGTTCCAGTCGTGCCGCTTACAAATGGAATCGCGATCCTGCCGTTGATCGGAAATGTCGATACTGAGCGGGCTCAGCTCATTATGGAAGAAGCGCTCGATGCCGCTGTAAAACTAAAGCTGAATACATTAATAATTGATCTCTCAGGTGTCATGATTGTCGATACAATGGTAGCAGACCAGTTGTTTAAAGTCATTTCCTCCCTCGAATTGCTCGGTGTCCAATCAGTCTTGACCGGAATCAGACCCGAAATTGCCCAGACAGTGATCAAAATGGGGATTAATTTTGCAAATGTCAATATTAAAACAAATCTTCAACAAGCATTTGAAGAGCTAGACCGGAAAAACAAAAAGCATCTGTAAAGATTAGTCTTCCTAAGCAATCTACAATTGTTAAACTTCTAAAAAATCAATCCATCATATAGATAAGAGCATTCTGAATCGAATTCGGGGTGCTCTTTTTTTGTTATTCCTACAGCCAAGTTGTTAAAAGTCTTTTTAGTAGAAAAAGATAAATTGTCAAATGTTTGTGAACATTTTGTTAACTTGTTTCAATGTAATTTGATATGAAGACTCGAGCAACTTACGATAAAAGGAAGTAAGAATTCAGAGGATAGGGGGAAACAGCATGGAGTTGAAAAGGAGAACTTTGTTAAAGGCCTCAGCCATTTCACTGGCCATGGCAGCGGCAGGCTGCAAACAAAAAGAAGGAAAACCTGCTGCAATAAACGATGTCCAGGCAGCTTCAATCGAACCCGATGAATGGAAAAAGACGGTATGCCGTTTTTGCGGGACAGGCTGCGGAATTCTTGTTGGCGTAAAAGACGGAAAAGTTATTGCGACAAAAGGAGATCCCGAAAACGGATCGAACAAAGGATTAAACTGTGTAAAGGGCTATTATATAGGAAAGATTTTATTCGGGGAAGACAGATTGACCAAACCGCTGATCCGGGAAGATAAGTCCAAAAAAGGGACAATGGATGGATTTAGGGAAGCTTCCTGGGAAGAAGCACTCGACTTAATTTCAATGAAGCTTCTTGAGGCTTATCAAGCAGACCCAAAATCAATCGCATTCTGGGGCTCCGGCCAGCAGAGTATTATGGAGGGGTATGCTAGCGTCAAATTTTGGAAAGCGGGTCTTTTAAACAACAATATCGATCCGAACGCAAGGCTTTGCATGGCAAGCGCGGTGACCGGATTCATGTCCACATTCCAATCGGATGAGCCGATGGGTTCGTTTCGGGATCTGGATGAAACGGATGTGTTTGTCACTTGGGGAGCGAATATGGCGGAAATGCATCCTGTTCTCTACTCAAGGCTGACGGCGAGAAAACTGAGCGCGCCGGGAACAAAGCATTATGATTTGACGACAAGGAAATCCCGGACTTCGGAAACAGCTGACAAAACACTTGTTTTTCGGCCGCAGACTGATCTTGCAATCGCCAATGCAATTGCAAACTATCTAATTCAAAATGAAAAGTATGATAAAAAGTTTGTGGAAGCGCATGTACAATTCAAAGCAGGGACAGAAAATCTCGGCCACTCATTTAAGGACGATTACGATGCAACCGAACCCGGCGCATCGGCTGATAAAGACTGGACTATCCCTTTTGAAGAGTACAAAGAAAGGCTTGAACCGTACACATTTGAGTATGCTTCCAAGATTTCAGGAGTCCCTGGAGCGGATATTGAAGCCTTAGCATTGGAATTTGCCGACCCTGGCAAAAAAATCGTTTCTCTCTGGACGATGGGTGTAAACCAGCACACGAGAGGAACATGGATGAACAATTTGATTTACAATCTTCATCTTCTTACAGGGAAAATCTCAAAGCCTGGAAGCGGACCATTCTCACTCACTGGGCAGCCGAGTGCTTGCGGAACTGCTAGGGAAGTCGGTGTCTTTTCACATCGCCTGCCATCCGATTTAGTTGTGAAAAATCCTGAACACAGGCAGTATGCCGAGCTGATCTGGAACCTGCCAAAAGGGTATTTGGATCCGATTGAAAAGCCGGGTTATCATACAGTGAAAATGTTCAGGGAGCTTGGCAAAGGAAATGTCAAATTCCTCTGGAGCATGTCCAATAACTGGGGCCAGACAATGCCAAAGCTGAATAGGTTCCGCGGCCAAGATGCGGACGGAAAGGGCGTTCTGGACGGTTTCATCGTCGTTTCAGAGGTTTATCCGACGAAGTCGACTGAGCTAGCCGACGTCGTTCTGCCTGCTGCCATGTGGGTTGAACGTGAAGGCCAGTTTGGAAATGCGGAGCGAAGAACGAGCGTTTTTGAAAAGTGCATTGATGCCCCAGGAGTAGCAAAATGGGATCTTTGGGCCATCGTGCAAGTTGCAAAAAGAGTCCTCGAAGGAAAGAAGATTGGCAGCAAGCCTGCCTTCGATGTTCTGTTCGGAATGGTTTGGGATAAAGCAAAAAATGATATGCTCGAAGACCAGCGCGAGGTAAATAAAATTCTTTGGGAGGAATACCGGCAGTTCACGAATCCTCATGAGCACACGAACCCAGAAGTTCAGGAGCTTGGCAAAAAGCTGAAAGTAAAGGCAAAGCAAATGGCGCCATACGAAGAATACGTGAAAAAGAGCATGTGCTGGCCGGTTAGGAACATGAACGGTCAATGGATTGAAACCAACTGGCGATATGCGGACGGTAAACAGGAAGATGGGTTCGATCAGGTGGGAATCGAGGATTTTGGCAAAAAGGGAACGGTCGATCAGATTGATTTTTATAAATCTGCGGAGCACCGTCCATCGGTCATTTTCAGGCCATTCGAAGATGCTGCCGAAATACCGGATGAGGAATATCCATTCTGGCTTTGTACAGGAAGGGTCCTCGAACATTGGCACAGTGGCAGCATGACTAGGAGGGTCCCCGAATTGCATAGGGCAGTACCGGAAGCTTTATGCGAAATCCATCCTGACGATGCATCAACCCTTGGCATTTCAGAAGGCGATAAGGTAAAGGTTGTCTCAAGACGGGGGGAAGTTGAAGTGAAGGCCGTTTTGAATGGAAGGGGCAACCCGCCAAAAGGCCTGATTTATGTTCCGTTTTTTGCTGAAGAAACGCTGATTAATCTCGTCACACTTGACTGTTACTGCCCGATTTCAAAACAGCCAGATTATAAAAAATGCGCCGTCAAGGTCGTAAAGGCATAGGGGGAAAGAACAATGAAATTGCATGAATTGGCTTACCTCGGTTTGTTTTTTGTCGTCCTCTTAACTGCGATTGGCGTGACAAAACTTTCAGAAGTGAGGGAAACCGCCCAGGTGCCGAAAAGCCAGGTGTCAGCACTTGTCCAGCTAGATGAAAAAGAAAGGCCGGATGCCGCGACGATGCAGCTGATCAGTCCGCCTCCGACTCAGCCTTCAGACCATGTAAACAGGTGGAATCCAGAGCTTCATCATGAAAGCTGCCTTGCATGCCACGGGAAGTCTGGGACAGGCGCACCAACGCCACCCGAGAACCATTATATTGATAGTGACCAGAAAGGGACTATTTTCAGGGATAATTGCATCCAATGCCATGTTACACAAAATGATAAAAAACCCGCCTTCAACCGTGAGAGTTAAGAGGCAGGTTCGACTAAGGTATGAATGGGAAGGGGGCATAGCTAATGGTCATATCAGGCCTCTATATCGATACAATTGAAGGGATGGCAATGTCGGCCGCTATCGCAATCAATAAGCTGAAGGGTGTCGAAGTACACCATGTCGAAGACGACAAAAAGATTGTTCTCACAATCGAAACTGAAACAATCGATGAAAGCTACCGAATTTCCGATTCCTTCAAGAAAATTGACGGTGTTTTGGGAACTTGCCTAGTGTTTAGTAATTTTGAAGAGGAGCCTTTCTACAAAGAGGCGGACAAAAAATGAACGGCCAAGTAAATAGGCGCAAATTTTTAACATTGAACCTTGAGGCGGCAGTCGGGTTTTTAGGGAATGTGCTTTTGCCAGAAATAGAACAGGAGCGTGACTATTTCAGGCCGCCCGGCGCCGGGGATGAGCTGTCCTTTCTTACATTCTGTACGAGATGCGGTGTTTGCAGGGATGTATGTCCAGAGCAGTCCATTTCCTTATTTACGGTATCGAGCGGTGCAAAACTCGCCCATACGCCTTATCTCGACCCAAATCTTTCACCATGCACATTTTGCGGAAAATGCATCGATGCCTGTAAGGTTGACGCATTAAGTAAGACCTCCCTTTCTTTAGAGAAGGCAATAGGCAAGGCAAGAATCATTGAATTAAATTGTCTCGTATATAAAGGCGTTATTTGTGATTACTGTGTTCAGGCCTGCCCCCGAAAAGGAGAGGCAATCCGGGTTGAAAACGGTAAACCATTGATTACTAGCGGGTGCGACGGCTGCGGGCTATGTGTTAAGCATTGCATATCTGATCAAAAAGCTATCTTGGTAGAACTGCTTTCTTGACATGTTTGTTCCTTTTTCGAATTACATGTTCCCTTGTCATTCCGGCATACTAAGGATAAAACCCGAAAGTGGTGGCATAATGGTCAAATGGGATGAACAAGGAGCTCCAAATAATAATCTTTCTCCAAAAACAATTAGAACGTCCAAGCTATTGGGCAAGGGTAAAGCAGATGAGGAATTTTCAATCGAGCATTATGAAGGACAGAAGGCGAATGACCCGGCTAATAAAAATCGGTAAAGGTAAAAGCGATGCGTCATGCATCGCTTTTATTATTTTCTTAAATTTACGGCCTCTAAAGTCTGTTTCACAGCCTGCTGTCCAAAAACCGCCACGCCAGTAGCAACAATCCCATTTGTAATCGCCTGGACGTTCAGACCAAACGCAAAGCATGCCAGAAAAAGTGAAATTGCAAATAAGACCCAAATAATAGACCAATCAGGAATGTGTGGCGTTTGTTTTAAGGCGTACCCAATAATCCAAAGAACGGGTACCAGGAAATAATAATTTTCATTTAAAAATTGCAGAAAATCACCCATTTTTCCACCTCCATTCAAAATACTATATGGAGAAATGGGAAAAAGGTTTGTACCATTCCCCCTCGCCAATAAAGATTATTTTCAAAATCAGTCAGCGGTGTAATATAAAAGGGAATAAATAGGGAAGGAATCAGATTATGGAAATCGGACAAACACGGGGGAATGTATTTGGCAAGGAAATATGATTTGGATTGGCAGCGGGTGCTCGCGACGTTTGCAGTATTTTTGTATCATATATTAATGTTTTTTAATCCTTGGCCCTGGCATGTAAAAAATAGCGAAACCGATTCACAAATGATCGTCGTAAGTTCATTGCCGATCGGAATTTGGATTATGCCTCTATTTTTTATCATTTCGGGCATGACTGCTTCAATCTCACTTCAGAAGAGAACAAAAAAACATTATGTAAGGGAACGGTTGTCCAGGCTGGGGATTCCGCTTCTCTTTGGAGTTATCATTCTCACTCCTCCCCAGGTGTATTTGGAGTGGATCAGCCACGGGCAGTTTACCGGCAGTTTTTTGGAGTTTTTAGAGGGTTATTTAAATGGCCCTTATCTTGAAATTGGCGGTAAAGGGAATTTTGCTTTTTTTGGACTGCATTTATGGTATTTATTTGTTTTGCTGCTGTTAAGTTTTCTTAAATGGGACAATCGCCTAAAACTTTACAGTAACCCCCGATTATGGTATTCTTTATGCAGCCGTTAATGAGTTAGTTTAAAAAGCTTCTAACATCCGTTAAAGCTTTATGCTGAACTAGCTTTATCAATCGTAATGGCTAATTTACACAAGGCTAAGAATGCCAATAGGAGGATTTGTTTTACATGACAAACGGTAAAGTAAAATGGTTTAACGCAGAAAAAGGCTTTGGTTTCATCGAAACAGAGGACGGAAACGATGTATTTGTCCATTTCTCTGCCATTCAATCCGAAGGCTTCAAATCTCTTGAAGAAGGCGAAGAAGTAACTTTCGAAATCGTGGAGGGTGCACGCGGTCCTCAGGCAGCGAACGTAACAAAACAATAATAGCCGACCAATATGGAACAGCCAGGCACACGCCTGGCTGTTTTTTTATTTTTGAAGAACTTACCTAAGATTGGGACCCTATTTGCCAACACGGATTATGACTATCCCTTGCTGAGTAAAAATCTTAATGGAACGGAAAAAGTTAACGGAATATTCATATCTTTATAGTGGATTGGATGAAGGGTTGATTAAAATAAGCTTATACGTTGATTTTAACAACATATGGAAAGGAGTGGCGGAATGCTGCTAAAAGCCCGATCCGAATCAAACGAATTAATGGGGATGCGCAATTTGAATGTGCGTATGGAGTTGTCCGAAAGTGATAAATATTATCTGTCCATTTTGGAAAGTGGCTTTGAGGGTGAGGTTGTTTTTGATAAGCTTGCGGCTAACCTGAAAGAAGAGAGGTACATCCTGAATGACGTGTTCCTCGAAGCGAATAATTCCCATACCCAGATTGACTCGATCATTATTTCTGAGGGAGTGATTTACCAGCTCGATATAAAAAATTATAAAGGAGAATACTACTGGGAAGATGGAAAATTGTATTCTAAGGCAACCGGAATGATCTGTAAAAACCCAGTCGAGCAATTAAACAGGAGTTCCGTTCTCTTCAATCAATTCCTCAGAAAGCACAAGTTAGTTCACCTCGTTGAACCCTACGTTATCTTCATCAATCCCGATTTCACCTTATATCAAGCCCCAATGGACCTACCGATTATCCTGCCAACCAAACTGGACCAGTTTATTGAGCGATTGAATAATACACCATCTAGATTAGACAACCGCCATAAGGAACTGGCTCAAATCCTATTAACCTCCGATCAGGAGCGCAGTCGTTTTACGAAACTCCCTGAGCATCATTATGAACAGATGAAAAAAGGTGTTTTCTGCAAAAAATGCGGAGAAATCCTGACTGAACGAAAAAATCACCATTTTATTTGCCGAAGTTGTGACCATCAGGAAAAGGTTGAGTCAGCGATTTTAAGGAGTGCGGAGGAGTATAAACTCCTTTTTCCAGAAAGAAAGATGACAAACCAGAACATCAGGGAATGGTGTCAGACTGATTTAAACAGGCGGACTATCTCAAGGATTTTGATGAAAAAGTTTCGGGTGATAGGAAGCAAAAAATATACTTATTACGAGTGATTTTTACCCAATTTAGTTACTAATTTGGCAATTCGTCAAAAGGAAATTTGCTCGAATCGCAGATGGGCAGAAGGCATGTTATGCAAGGAGTTTTTACGAGACACAAATTTGGTCCATAGCTTTATTGTAGTCGCATAGAGGCTTTCTATGCGACAGGATTTCGCTCCAGAATGGTAGTGAAGTCGCATAGGGGGTTTTTATGCGACATGATTTGGCTCTAGAACGGTATTGAAGTCGCATAGGGGGGTTTTATGCGACACAAACTTGGTCGAGGGCTTTATTGAAGTCGCATAAGGGGGTTCTATGCGACATGATTTCGCTTCAGAACGGTAGTGAAGTCGCATGGGGGGTTTTTATGCGACACAAACTTGGTCGAGGGTTGTATTGAAGTCGCATAAGGGGGTTCTATGCGACATGATTTCGCTCCAGAACGGTAGTGAAGTCGCATAGGGGGTTTTTATGCGACACAAACTTGGTCGAGGGTTGTATTGAAGTCGCATAAGGGGGTATTATGCGACATGATTTCGCTCCAGAGTGGTATTACTGTCGCATAAGGGATTGTTATGCGACATGAATTTAGTCCAAAGCTGTTTTGCAGTCGCAAAGAGGTCTTCAATGCGACAGGAAATCGTTTCAATGCGGCCTTGCAGTCGAATAAAGCATAACAAGTAACCGGCAGCAACAATATATCCGAGGAAAGCCTAAGTTTTAACCAGTTTCATAGAACTCTTTTGCCAGTAGAAAAAATGTTGGAATCCTGTGTTACAATATGGGGTAACTGCTATTCTTAACTCGAACGAAATAGAATTTTCCAGCAAAAAATAGTTTTCATAAATTTGTTTCAATCCGCACCTAGCCGGATTATCTTATAATGAAAGCAGTGAAATACGCTGAAAGAGGTGGAGTGAAAGTGAAATTTATCCATACGGCTGACTGGCATCTTGGAAAACTGGTGCACGGGGTATACAAGACTCCCTATCAACGGGAGGTACTGGAGCAATTTGTGGATTTGATTAAAGAAGAAAAGCCTGATGCGGTCGTTATTGCGGGTGATTTATATGATCGGTCAGTACCTCCTATCGATGCGGTCAACCTGCTTGATGACATCCTTTTCAAAATAAATGTAGAATGTAAAACGCCGATTATCTCGATTGCTGGAAACCATGACAGCGCCGACCGCCTTTCTTTCGGCAGTTCTTGGTACAAGCACAGCCAATTCTACTTATCTGGGAAGCTTACAGACAGCTTTAAACCAGTACATATTAATGGTGTGAATTTTTACTTAATCCCTTATGCCGAGCCGGGGGTTGTAAGAGAGATACTTGAGACCGACAAAATTCAAACCCATCATGACGCAATGAAGGCCATCATCGGTAAAATTGAGGAAGAATTAAACCCGAATGAACCGAACGTATTTGTTGGGCATGCGTTTGTCACAGGCGGGGAAACGTGTGATTCGGAACGGCTTCTTTCTGTTGGCGCGTCCGGTTCGGTAGGGGCAGAACTGTTCGCTCCGTTTTCCTATACCGCCCTCGGCCATCTCCACAGCCCAGAGGCAATCCGCCACGATACGATTAAATATTCTGGGTCACTATTAAAATATTCTTTTTCAGAAGCAAAACATAAAAAGTCCGTTTCGATTATTGAAATGGATAGCAACGGAAGATTTACCCATCGCTCAAGGTCGCTTTTGCCAGCCAAAGATATGAGGGAGCTTTCAGGTTATCTGGAGGAGCTGCTAGACCCTGCTTATTATGAAAAACAGAAATGCGATGATTTTCTTAAAATCACCCTTCTTGATGAAGGGGCGATCATTGACCCAATGGGGAAGCTTCGCCAGGTATATCCGGATGTTCTTCATCTTGAAAAGAAAATTGACATGGTGGACCAAAAATCAAAGCAGTCATTCTCAATTGGTGACAGGCGGGAAAGAAAATCAGAACTGGACCTCTTTGAGCAGTTCTACAAGGAAATGACGACACTCGAGTTTTCAGATGAAAAAAAATCGGTGATGGCGAGTGTGATTGAAACAGCGGTTAAGGAGGAAATGCCGGTATGAGGCCGATCAAATTGACAATGCAGGCGTTTGGTCCGTATGCGGGCAGGGACACGATCAATTTTTCCCAGCTAGGCAATCGAACAATGTTTGTAATTTCAGGAAAGACTGGTTCCGGCAAAACAACGATTTTTGATGCGATCAGTTATGCCATTTATGGAAAAGCGAGCGGAGAAGACAGGACTGGGACAGATTTAAGGAGCCAATTTGCAGATAGCAATGTCCTGACCGAAGTCTCACTCGATTTCTCGCTCCGGGGCAAAAAATATACAATCATCCGCACTCCTCAACAGGAAAGGAAAAAGGAGCGGGGAGATGGAACTCGCGTCTTGCCGGCCACAGCACTCCTTTATACGGTTGGCGAGGACGGGGAATCCAAGCTAATTGCGTCCAAAATTACCGAAGTAGATGAGAAAATCAAGGAAATCATGCTGATTGACAGCAACCAATTCAGGCAAATTCTGATGATCCCACAAGGGGAATTCCGCAAACTCCTTACCTCGGACAGTAAGGAAAAGGAAGTCATCCTCCAGCGGCTTTTTCACACCCAGCTTTATAAGCTTGTCGAAGAAAAGCTTCGCAACGAATCCCAGGAGCTGAAGAAACGGGTAGAGGACCGTATTGGGATGAGAAATGATGCCCTGAAAAGAATCCAGGCAGAGTTCAATGAAGAACTAATCGTATTTGTTGAAGCAGGCAGTACGAATGACGCCTTGATTCTGCCGCTTCTTACTGAGGAAATTCAGGCAATGGCTGCCGGAATTGATCGTTTGTCAGTGAAAATTGCCGAAAAACGCAGTGAGCAGGATAAATTGAAGCAGGAATACTTTGCCGCGGAAACGATCCTCAAGCAAATAAAGGATAAAGAAGAGCTTGAAGCAAAGAAACGAGACCTCGTTAACGCGAAGGAGCTATTTCTTGCAAAAGAAAAGCAGATTCACCTTGCCAGAAGGGCTGCCCTTTTGGCGTCCCAAGAAGAGCTTTGCCACAGGCTGAAGAAAGAGGTAGATTCAGCGAAGAACACAGCGGACCGACTTCAGGAAAGCGTAACCCGGCTCACCGAGCTGAAAACGATAAAGGAAAAAGCAGTTGAACTCGAAAAAACCAAGGAACCCGAGCGGCAGAAAGCCCTCGATCTTTTAAACAAGCTCTTGAACATGAAGGAAGATGTTTATTCCTTTGCGGAGGTCCAGAAAAACCTATACCAAGCTGAAGCTTCCTTAACTAAAATGAAGGAAAAGACCGTTCATCTCGAGGCGAAATTGGATCAAGCAGGGCAAACGGAAAAGAATCTTCTTTTGCAAAAAGTAGAAATTGACCAGGCGAAAATCGATAAGGTTGGTAATGAACGAAGCCTTGAGATTGTCGAAAATACCATTGGGAAGCTTACAAGACTCGAAACGCTAATGGACCGTTCCGAAAAAGCCAATGTGCAAAATGAACAAAAGGAAGCGTTTTTTAGAAAAGCAGAAGTTGCCCTAGCTGCTGCGAAAAATGAAGTTGACGTGCTTGAGGAAAAGTGGCTAAAAGGGCAGGCTTCCATCCTTGCCGGAAAATTGAACCTGGGGGACCCTTGTCCTGTCTGCGGTTCGGAACATCATCCGGCACCCGCCCACAATCACAGCGAAGAAGTGCCTGATGAGAACTTGCTAAAGCTTGCCAAGCAGCAGGCCGCCAAGGCGGAACAGGAAAAAGGAAAAGCCGAATCCGCTTACCTGGAAAGCAAATCCCTCAAAGAAAGATACTCGGAGGATGTGCAAACAGCCCTAGGAGAGCTTACAGACATGCATCCTTCCTTCGCAGAGTTAGGGCTAGAGAAGTTCTCAGCAAAACTTACGGCTGAAAAAGACCATGTTCTTGCCGCAAAAGCTGGGATTGAAAGAAAACTAGCCCATGCAGAATCCGTTGAAAAACAATTTAACGAGCTGGAATTAAACAAGCTCGCCATTCAAAAGGATGTGCAGGAATGCCGCGCTTCCGCGGAGGATTTGGCCATAAAGGCGGCGGAATTTAAAACCCAGCTGACTAGAATGGCGGCAATGGTTCCTGAAAGTCTCCGCTCCGTCCCTGTCTACGAAAAAGCGTTACAGGAAGCGATGGACCGAAAGGAAAAGCTGGACAGAGAATACGAAACTTCTCAAAAATCTTTCCAGGAGGCAGGAGAAAAATTGACTGCCGAATCAGCCCGGCTGAAAGACGCCCTAGAGAATTTTGTTAGAAAAGAGCAGGAACTCTCTGCCGAGAGGGAGAGCTTCCGGGCCCAAATGCACACACAGGGCTTTGACAGTTATTCGGCATATGAAAACGCAAGACTGACAGAACGTGAGATTGAAAAGCTCGAGCGGGAAGTCAGGGAATATAACGAGGAACTGCGGGTTTGCTCTGAACGGCTAGCGGAACTTTCCGGGATACTAGAAGGAAAGGCTCGTCCGGATCTCGATGGCCTATCCAAGGCGCTCGGAGCCATTGATGCTGAAATTGACCTGCTCCAAAAAGAGAGTAGGGACCTTTATTTAAAGAAAAGCCAGAATCAAGATGTCAAACAGCGTGTCGAAGCGTTGAACAAGGAAATGAAAAGCCTGGAGGAGCGCTATCAAATCGTCGGCCACTTGTCTGATATAGCAAGGGGGCAGAACACATACCGTCTCACGTTTGAAAGATATGTACTCGCTGCTTTCCTTGACGATATTTTGCGGGAGGCGAACCGCAGGCTTTCAAAAATGACCTCGGGCCGTTTCCAGCTGCGCAGGAAAACAGACAGGTCAAAAGGGAATGTCCAGAGCGGCCTTGAACTGCTAGTTTTCGACCAATACACGGCCCAGGAGCGGCATGTAAAAACATTATCAGGCGGCGAAAGCTTCAAAGCGGCGCTGTCACTGGCACTAGGCCTGGCTGATGTCGTCCAGGCAAATGCAGGCGGGGTTTCCCTTGAAACGATGTTTATCGATGAAGGCTTCGGAACACTTGATCCGGAATCCCTTGAGCAGGCGATTGATGCGTTGATCGACATTCAATCCACCGGCCGGTTAGTGGGAATTATCTCGCACGTTCCCGAACTGAAGGAACGGATTGATGCCCGGTTGGAAGTT
This sequence comes from Neobacillus notoginsengisoli, assembly GCF_003515685.1. GTDB lineage: Bacteria > Bacillota > Bacilli > Bacillales > Cytobacillaceae > Bacillus_D > Bacillus_D notoginsengisoli. The sequence continues at coordinate 84,691 of NZ_QWEG01000009.1, forward strand.
ACCTCGACCCAGGCTGGAAGCAAGGCCGAATTTGTCGTCGGAGTTTAAAACAAGAAGAAATTTTCAACATGACACGAGAATTAAAACCCCACCGGCTTATCGGTGGGGTTTTTATCAGGAAGATACCTCGACTGTTGTGAATTCCTGGATTGTACGACCGTGATCATCTGTATGTTCGGTATAATCTCCGCCAGTATATGAACGGATGGTCTTTCTCCAAAAAGCTTTTGCCGGTTCATTTGCCTGGATTTGTGTGATCCGCCACTTTCCTTGGAACATGGCAAAAAGCTGCTGGGCGGCTATTTTGCCATAACCATGACCAGTATATTTCCGGATAATATGGAATTCTTCAATTGAATTTGAAGATTGGCCTAAACCGGCTGTCACAAGGGCAAAACCAATCAGTTCATCTTCAAGCTGGATGAAAAAAGGATGATGATGTTCATCGGCCCAATATTCATCAAGTTGAAACCTTTTATAAGTGCCGTCCGTTTCAAGGCGTATTTCCGGTTTGAACACAGAGAAATCATAAAAATAAAACTGCATTAAATGATGGAGTGTTTCCTCTTGGTTTTTATCAACTTTAATTAACGTCAGCACCAACTATTCCCCCTCGCAAATATATAAACTACCTATTCGACAGCTCTATATCATTTCCTGCAAATGAATAGGCTTGGTTTGAAGTTCGGAAAATGTGGCTAAGTATAGAGTGAATCTTCCATCAGTAGGGTGCCTTTCCTTACTGATGGTTAGCCGGGCACAGCGGCAAGTTTCACTGTAATTCACTAATCGGACCTTTAGGTGGGATAAAGAAAACCATGAGTCACATTTAGCTTCTTAATGATGAGAGGAGATTTTCGTATGAAAATCGTATATGGATTAATGACAAACACGGGAAACGGCAACGAATTTTTGTATGATCTAGGCGTCTGGGAGACCGAGGAGTCTGCAAATGATTACCTTGTCAATAAGCTTCCGCATTCCACAGGAATTTGGGTTGAACAAATTGAAATTAATGATCCATCGCCCGAAGATCTTATGCCGCTAACGGAGAAAATGTTAGAATGCAGCCAGTGCGGGGTTAGCTATAGTCCCGAGGATATTCACATAATTGATGGAGTTGACGTCTGCTTAGATTGTGAACCGGCATTTAAGCAAAACAAGATTGGATAATTGAATAAAAGAAATAAACCGTATTTGGATTACCCGAATACGGTTTTTTGTTATTGATAAAAAAGGAATAAAGAGAGAATTTATAAAGTATACATAATTTTTAGAAAAGTCCTTTACTTTATATTCCCTATCATATATATTAGTAAACAATATCCAGATGAGGAAAAAGAATGAATAGGGGGGAGCAAATGTTTAAAAGTGTCGACAATTTACATTCAACACTTTTTGAAAAGAAAGTGGTGTTAGTAACAGGTTCAGCACACGGTATTGGAAAAGGTATATGTTTATCATTTATCAAGCACGGGGCAACGGTGGTTGGAACAGATATATTGGAAGAGGAACTAAAACAGGTAAAACAGGAAATCAACCAATACATAAACACGAATGAGTTACAAGCAAGTTTTCATACGTATCAAAGTGACCTGACAATGGAAGATGAAGTCAATAAACTAGTAAAAAATACTGTAAATGATTTTGGAAAAATAGATGTTCTCGTTAATAATGCCGGCGGTGTATGTGGCCAAGTCCATAAACCAATAGAAAATGTCAGTGCGGAAGATTGGAGTAAAATTTTTTCAATAAATTTGGAGACAGCGTTTTTTATGACCAAAGCGGTTGTCCCATATATGAAGGAAAATCGATTTGGAAGGATTATTAATATTTCTAGTGGAGCCGGGCGAAGTACAAGTTTAACAGGGATTCAAGCCTATGCAAGCGCAAAAGCAGGGCAAATTGGGTTTACACGCCAAATGGCGCAGGAACTTGGGCCATTTGGAATTACAGTAAATAATGTCGCGCCGGGTTTTGTCATTTCCAACCCATCTACCAAAAGGCAGTGGGAGGCGATGGGCAAGGCGAAACAGGAGAATTTAATATCCTCCATAGCATTAAATCGAATAGGTAAGCCAGAGGATATCGCTCATCCAGTCCTGTTTTTCGCATCGGATTTTGCATCTTATGTCAGTGGGCAAACAATTTCTGCTGATGGTGGACTACAACTATTCTAGGGGGATTTAAATGAAATTCACGATCATCGGTGCGGGAGCCATTGGGGGGGTTCTGGGAGCCTATCTTATAAAAGCGGGATATAAAGTAACATTCTTTGATATCGATGAAGAGCATGTAAAAGAAATGAATCATGGTGGTTTAACGATAGAAGGGCCTGACGAAATTTTTACAGTAAGGTGTAATGCGTTGACACCAAACCAGCTGGAAAGTGCAAACCCCGAACTGGAAACAGTGTTTTTATGTGTGAAAGCACAACATACCGAAAAAGCACTTGAACCATTCCTTCCTTTTATCAAAAAAGAGACCAATGTAGTATCTATTCAAAATGGCTTATGTGAAAAGATGATAGTCCCGTTGATTGGACGAGAAAAAACAATTGGCTGCTTTGTCAATTTTTCTGCAGATTATCTAGCTCCCGGAAAAATTCTTTATGGAGGGGTCGCATCTCTCTATATTGGGGAGCTCGATGGAACAATCAGCAGAAGGGTCAAGGAACTTCAGAAGGCTTTACTTAGCTGGGGGCCGGCGGAAATTACAGAAAATATCTGGGGATACCTTTGGGGGAAAATGTCTTACGCGGGCTTATTGTATGCAACAGCGCTTGTAGACGAAACGATGGCAACAGTGGTGAGGCAGCTTGAATTTAGAGAGACACTTATTGAACTTTGCGCGGAAATATTGGAAGTCTGCAATAAAGAGGGGGTGTTCCCGCTCGGGTTCGATGACTGGGAGCCATCCCTCATTTATCCAAGGGAAAAACAAAATGAAAAAGAACTGGCTGCTCAGTTAGAAAAGCTTGCAACCAGAATGGCTGAGAATAAGAAAACGAAAAGCGGCATTTGGAGAGACCTTGCGATAAGAAAACGGAAGACAGAAATTGATGCCCAGTTAGTCCCGATTCTCAGAATTGGAGCGAACCATGGCCTGGAAATGCCACTCACCTCCTTATTGGTCAATCTCATAAAACAGATTGAAACAGGTTCCCTTCAAATGGGGTGGGAAAATTTAACTAGATTAAAACAAATGTACGAAAGTGGCGAAAAATATGTTAAATCATGAAAACCTATCCGACCACGTTGCAAAAATTATCCGCAAGATGATCTTGAATGGCACCTTAAAACCAGGAGATAAAGTGAACCAAGCCCAGTTGGCTGAAAGCTTGAATATTTCGAGGGGGCCTATTAGGGAAGCATTGCATTTGCTTCAAAATGAAGGTCTCATAAAACACGAAACAAACAAGGGAACTCATGTTACAACACTTTCTGCTCAGGACGCGTATGAAATTTATTCGTTAAGAGCTTTACTGGAATCCAAGGCTGCGGAACTCGCAATGATGAATCTTACCCCCGCAGAGTTCACCCAGTTGGAAAAGCTTTTGGAGGAATTTAGGACATCTCTCTTTGCGGACGATCTTGAAAAGGAAGCAATTTGCGATATAAATTTTCACAAGGTAATCGTAAAGGCATCGCATCATCAAAGACTGATCAGGATGCATGAGCAGCTCGATATACAAGTAGGTGCCATGTTTCTGACAGTAGTAAATAAACTACCAGTTAGAGCAACAAAGGTGGTAGAAAATCATCAAAAACTACTCGATGCGTTACGATCTTCAGACCGGGCTAGGGTGGCAAAAGAATTCTCGGAACATTACATTCATACTCTAAATGAATTGAAGGACGCGCAGGGCCAACTGACTATTTAAGGTGGTGCTTACATGTTACTAGAGCTTTCCGATGTATCTCTATCATTAAAAAGGGATGGGAAATATGTCAAAATCCTTGACCAAGTTTCATTTGAGGTTAATAAAGGTGAGACAGTTGGCATAGTTGGAGAATCCGGTTGCGGGAAAAGCATGACAGCTCTATCCATTATGCGCCTGCTCCCTGAAAAAGCAAAGCTTAGCGGAGAAATAACCCTGGACAATGAAAATGTCATGAAATATTCAAGGAGGACGATGGAAAAAGTCAGGGGAAATAAAATGGCGATGATTTTCCAGGATCCGTTAACATCCTTAAATCCTCTGCAGACAGTTGGCAGGCAAATTGAGGAAACGCTTTTGCTTCATACAGACTTAACGAAAGATCAGAGAAAAGAACGTGTTATTCATTTGTTAACAGAAGTAGGGCTGCCAAGAGCTAAAGAAATTGCTTCAGAATATCCGCATCAATTATCAGGCGGAATGAGACAGAGGGTGATGATTGCGATTTCTATGGCTTGCAATCCAAGCCTGCTTATCTGTGATGAACCGACAACAGCCCTGGATGTAACCGTTCAGGCACAAATTCTAGATTTAATGAATAGGCTGAAGGTTTCAAACGAAATGAGCATTATTATGATCACCCATGATCTTGGCGTTGTAGCTGAAGTCTGTGATCGTGTAGTCGTCATGTATGCCGGAAAGGTTGTCGAACAAGCAGAAGTAAAAGAACTGTTTCTCAACCCCAAACACCCTTATACAAAAGGGCTATTGGAATCCATACCGAAACTAGGCGTTAAAAAAGAAAAACTTGGTTCCATTCCCGGTATGGTCCCTTCACCGGATAAAATGCCTCATGGCTGCCGCTTTTTTGAAAGATGCCCTTCTGCTATGGAGAAATGCAGGGGTGCGGTCCCGCCAATGGTTGAGGTAGGAAACGAACATACAGCAGCTTGTTGGTTATATGAGGGAAAGGAGGGTGAGGTTCCAGATGCCAATGTTGGAAGTAAGGGACTTGAAGCAGCATTACACAATTAAAAAAGGCTTCCTCGGAGAAAAGAAAACGGTTAAAGCTGTTGATGGAGTCAGTTTTTCTCTTGAGCAAGGCGAAACACTTGGGATTGTAGGGGAATCCGGCTGCGGGAAGTCCAGCTTGGGACGATCCATTCTTCAATTAATAAAGCCAACATCAGGAAAAATATTTTTTAACGGCAGGGATATTACCCATCTGCCCAGGGGTGAGATGAAAGCCCTCCGCAGAGATATGCAAATAGTTTTCCAAGATCCCTATGCCTCACTTAACCCAAGAAGCACCGTAAAGACGATTCTGGAAACCCCTCTTATCGTACATGGGATAGGAAATAGGGCGGCCAGGATGGAAATCATAAAAGGGCTAATAGATAAAATTGGTATTCGGCAGGATCAGTTGGACCGTTATCCCCATGAGTTTTCAGGGGGCCAGAGACAAAGAATTGGAATCGCGAGAGCATTAACTTTAAATCCAAGGTTAATTATTGCGGATGAGCCAGTTTCTGCACTTGACGTTTCTGTACAGTCTCAAGTATTGAACTTAATGGTCGATCTTCAAAAGGAAATGAATCTCAGTTATATCTTTATTTCTCATGACCTTTCAGTTGTCCAGCATATTTCTGACCGCGTTGCCGTTATGTATTTAGGAAAAATAGTTGAAATTGCCAGCGTTGAAGAACTTTATGTCAACCCTTTGCATCCGTATACAAAAGCACTCTTATCTGCAGTTCCGATTCCTGATCCTACTAAAAAAAGGGAGAGGATTATTCTCCAAGGGGATCTTCCTAGTCCTGTAAATCCGCCAAGCGGCTGCCCTTTTCATACAAGGTGCCCAATCGCAACTCCGGAATGTAAGGTCGAAACTCCCGGTTTACGGGAAAAAGCGATGGACCACTGGGCAGCGTGTATTCATGTACAGCCTGAACTTAACAAAAAAGAAGAGTTAATTATCTCTTAACAAAAAGGGGGCGGGATTGTGGATGCGCTACGCTATATCTTGAAAAGGCTGTTGTTAATGGTACCCATACTCTTTGGAGTTACATTATTAACCTTTTTTATTTCAAATAGCATTCCTGGTGATCCGGCCAGGCTTGCCGCAGGGCCTTATGCAAAAGCAGAGGTAGTAGAGGAATTGCGCGAAAAAATGGGCTTGAATGATCCAATGTACGTCCAGTACGGAAATTACATGAAAAAACTGCTTCAAGGTGACTTAGGAACGAGCAACTATACCCACCAACCTGTTATGAAAGATGTGAAACAATATTTTCCGGCAACACTTGAACTTACTTTATTTTCAATGTTTATCACGATTTTGATTGGCATCCCAATAGGAGTGTTGAGCGCCAGTAAGAAGGATAAGATAGCGGATCAGATTTCTAGAATCATAGCATTATTGGGAGTGGCAATGCCTGCGTTTTGGCTTGGAATCATCCTTTTATTGTTTTTCTATCTAAAACTCGGAGTGCTGCCAGGGTCAGGGCGGCTGGATAACGGCCTCTCCCCTCCAACTACAATTACCGGGATGTATACGGTTGATGCGTTATTAACCGGAAACTGGGTTGTTTTCAAATCAGCCATCATCCATTTAATCCTTCCGGGTATTACTCAAGCAGCGGTAACAATCGGAATGATTACCAGGATGACGAGATCCTCAATGCTGGAAGTTCTCAGGAGCGATTATATCAGAACAGCTTTTGCAAAAGGCGGTTCGGAAAAGAGAGTCCTCTATGGACATGCGCTCCGCAATGGCATGATGCCTATATTAACCTTGCTTGGCATGACCTTTGGGAATTCCCTGGGAGGAAGTGTCCTTGTCGAATCGGTCTTTTCTTGGCCGGGTCTAGGGAAGTATGCAGTCACAGCAATTACTTATCTGGATTTTCCAGCTGTAATGGCCGTTACACTTTTGATTGCTGTATTGTTTATTACTGTTAACTTAATCATTGATTTGCTGTACCAGGTTATTGACCCAAGACTTAATTATGACTAAAGGAGGATCGTTCATGGTTAGAAGGATATTCATGAGCCCATTGACGATGCTTGGGCTGTTTCTAGTATCGCTCTTCTTAATCCTCGCCTTTTTCGCGCCATGGATTGCACCAAAAGACCCATTACAAGTCAATTTGGGACAAAAGCTGCTTCCTCCGAACGCCGATCACTGGTTTGGTACTGATGAAGTGGGCCGCGATATTTTAAGCAGGATTATTTACGGTACCAGAATTTCTCTGAGAATTGGTCTGATGGTTGTCGCAATCTCCTTTCCTTTGGGCACTATTCTTGGTGCAATTGCGGGGTTTGTCGGGGGAATCGTCGACCAGGTTATTATGAGATTGACGGATATTTTCTTAAGTTTTCCAGGCATTATTTTGGCAATGGCCATTGCGGCTGCACTCGGGCCTTCAATTGAAAATGTGCTGTTAGCTCTCGCTATTACCTGGTGGCCATGGTATACGAGGATTGTCCGCTCATCGGTTCTATCTATCAAAAATTCAGAGTTTATTGAGTCGGCCCGTGCGATTGGCGCAAATCCGGCTAGGATTTTATTTAAAGAAATCATTCCTAATTCGATTGCCCCTGCAAGTATCCAGGCAAGCCTTGATCTGGGATTTGTCATATTGGCAGCGGCTGGCCTCAGTTTTATTGGACTGGGCGCCCAGCCTCCATCACCGGAATGGGGTGCGATGCTATCATCAAGCAGGGAAATTCTCCGTGATGCATGGTGGGCAGCGACTTTCCCTGGACTGGCAATCTTATTAACAGTACTCGGTTTCAACTTATTAGGAGACGGCCTAAGGGATCTACTAGACCCTAAGAACCGATAGATTAATAAAATAGTCTGAAAGGAGGCTGGACAATCTTCTGGTAATGTATTTCAAGGCTGTGTTAAAGAATTATGTTGATTCTTAACTACGTTGATTGAAGCGAAGGGCACCGACTCCGGCGGGATGAAGCGGCAAGGTGGAGACCCCATGAAAAGCGGAAGCGCCTTGGTCAGGGGCGACAGGCTTAAGACAAGCCGGCCAGAAGGCGCAGTTTGCCTTCTTGACGGTTTGGCTTAAGACCCCGAGCTCCTAGGCGCTGCAGCTAGACTGACAGGCGCAAAAGCGCCGAGGAGGCTCTACTGACGCCCCGCGGAAAGCGTGTGCCCGCAGCGGAAATCAACAGCCAAATATAACACAGCCATTTTTAAAGGTTTTGTACCTGCATTGAGGGAGCCAGACACCTAACAAGACTTATTTTACATCTGCCCTCATAGTTTCCTGGCATGAAGAAATGAATAAAACAATTGGGGGAAACCAAATGAAAAAGAATAAGTTTATTTTAAAAATGATGACAATGGTCTTTATCGCAATTCTAGCCTTGTCAGGGTGCAATAAATATAACCAGGACGATAAAGCATCTGGAAATACCAAAAACGAATCAGGGAAAGAAACGGATGTAAAAGGATCGGGAAATCCTGAAGTGTTTAATTTTGCAACTAACCAGGATATTCCACACCTCGATCCTCATGGAACAGCAGCAAATACTTCTTTCCGCGTCACTTACATGCTATATGACCGACTTGTTACGTATGATGGAAAAGATACTGAGGTTAAGCCCCAGTTAGCTGAAAAATGGGATATTTCAGATGACGGACTAACCTACACGTTTCATTTGAGGAAGGATGCAAAATTCCATGATGGAACTCCGGTTACAGCTGAAGCAGTAAAATATTCTTACTCACGCGCAATTGATATTGGTAAGTCCGCCGCGGGACAATTTAGCGGAGTTGTAACGAAAGAAAGTTTTGAAGTTGTCGATGACCATACGATCAAAATCAAATTAGTTAAGCCTTTTGCTCCGTTTATCAAAACGCTTGGAACGGTATATGCAAATATCGTAAACCCAAAACTAGCTGAAAATCATGGTGATGATTTTGGTGAACAATATCTTTCCGATAAAGATATGGGTTCAGGCCCCTACATTCTTGATAGCTGGGATCGCGGACAAAAGCTTGTCCTAAAAGCGAATGAAGATTATTGGGGTGGAGCGCCGAAATTAAAGACAGTCAACATTCAAATTGTTAACGAACCATCTACCGCAAGACTCATGATTGAAAAAGGGGAAATTGATCTTATTGATGATACAATGCTTTCTCCAGATGTAATGAAAGAAATGGAAGGCAAAGAAGGAATTGAAATTATCAAATCACCTGGATATCAAATTGATGATATCGCGATGAACGTAGAGAAAAAGCCACTCGACAATGTCAAGGTCCGCCAAGCGCTTGGATATGCGATTAACTATGAATCAATCATTAATGATATCCTCCTCGGTGCCGGCCAACGTGCCCACGGGATAATCCCTGAAGGAATGTTCGGCTACAACCCTGATACAAAGCTATTCGAGTATGACTTGGAAAAAGCGAAAGCGTTATTAAAAGAAGCTGGACAGGATAAAGGCTTTGAATTGGAAATCCTCATTTCAGAAAATAACGAAGTACGAAAAAACATCGCGGTCATGCTTCAGTCAGATTTTAAACAGATCGGCATTGATTTGAAAATCAAGACATTGGCATGGCCGACATTCCTTGAAACGGTTACTTCGGGCGGACACCAATTGGCTCTTGCCGCTTGGACGCCTGACTATGCTGACCCAGATTACAATCTATGGTACTTCGCGCACTCTTCAAGTAAAGGTCCTGGGTTCAATCTGGCTTTCTATGAAAATAAGAAAGTAGATGAGTTGTTAGCTGAAGGAAGGACGACTGTAGACGAAGCGCGCAGGGAAGCAATTTATAAGGAAATTCAGCAGATTATGAATGATGAAGTGCCTTATTTATTCCCTTCACAGCGTCTGGTTCAGGCAGCAAAAAGGTCTTGGGTTTCTGATTATGATATTAATCCAATGAACACATGGTATGTGCCTTTCCACAAAATTACGAAGGAATAATGAAAGGAAAGCGGCCGTATCTTCAAGCGTTACGGCTGCTTTTTAATGAAAAGGCTTAGTTAAAAACTATTGTCGATATTTAACTGCGTTGATTGAAACGGAGAGCACCGACTCCGGCGGGATGAAGCGGCAAGGTGGAGACCCCGCAGGCGCCTGCGCCGAGGAGGCTCCACTGACGCCCCGCGGAAAGCGTGTGCCTGAAGTGAAAATCAACACCTCAGTTTTTATAGAGGATAATAAAAAAGGAGCGGATCTATCTATGTGGCAATTCGGTAATTTGGAAGTTGAACGAGGTCAAAAAGTAACGGGGTATTTAGAGTTTCCTATTATTGAAGAAAAGTTGCCTGTATTTTTGCTTAACGGTGAATCAGAAGGTCCGACTGTTCTCGTTCTTGGCGGTATCCATGGCTGCGAATATACGTCGATAGACGCAGCACTTGAAATTGGAAGGAGATTGGAGCCCAAGGATATCAAAGGCCGGCTCGCTGTTTTGCCAATTGCGAATCCTGAAGGTTTTTTCTCAAGAAGTATTTACGTCCATCCGAAAGACAATAAAAATCTCAATCGGGTCTTTCCGGGAAATCCCAATGGAACTGAAGCTGAGAAGCTTGCATATTGCATAAATGAAACGGCATTTAAAGCCGCGGATTACCTAATCGATTTGCATGGGGGCGACATGATCGAAGCGCTAGTCCCTTTTACTATTTATCAAGTTACGGAGAATAGTAGCCTTACAGTTAAGTCCAAGGAACTCGCATCGCTTTTTGGAATCGAATATGTGGTTGGTTCTACAGGGCAAGTAGGAGGTTCTACATATAGTTCCGCAGCATATGACGGGAAGGTTGCTGTGATTGCCGAGGCTGGCCAGCAGGGTATCCTTGACCCAGAGCAATCAAAGCTTTTACAGGATGGGACATTGAATGCTTTGCGTTGGGCTGGTCTGCTCGACGGGGAGGCAAAGACATCTCCTGTAAAGCAATTATCTACTTTTGATTGGTCGTTTGCGGACGTTCAGGGACTTTGGTATCCATGTGTAGAAGTTGGACAGCAGGTAAAAACAGGCCAATCACTTGGACAAATAAAGAATTTGTTTGGCGAAACAGTAAAAGAATATTTTGCTGGTTCAGATGGGGTGGTATTGTTCCTGGTCACTTCTTTAGCAATCAACGAAAAAGATCCACTGATCGCCATAGGTAATTGATATGAAGAAGTGGCATGAACTTTCAATCGTAGAGTTAGCCCACCAATATAGGACGAAGGAAATATCCCCGGTTGAAATAGTGGATGCAACTTTTCAACGGATCAAAGAACAAGATGGCATGTTGAATAGCTTTATCACTGTTTTAGAAAGTGAAGCGTTGGAGCAGGCGAAGAAAGCTGAAAAAACCTTCATGGAAAATGAGGACGTGCACGTTCTGAGCGGTATTCCTTTTTCAGTGAAAGATCTATTTGATACAGATGGAATTAGGACGACTTGTGGGTCCAAAATTTTAAAAGATTATGTACCTTCCACAACTGCTCCAATCATTAAAGAGTTGGAAGAACTTGGAGCCGTGCTGATCGGAAAGACCAATATGCTCGAATTTGCCTATGGAATTGTCCACCCGGACTACGACCAAACAAATAATCCTTGGAATCCGGCTAAAACATCAGGAGGTTCCAGCGGAGGTTCCGCAGCTTCAGTTGCTGCGGGCTTAGGGTTCTTTTCTTTAGGATCGGACACAGGGGGGTCTATAAGAATCCCCGCCTCTTACTGCGGGATAGCTGGTTTAAAGCCAACTTATAGATTGCTTTCACTAAAAGGGGTATTCCCGCTTTCTCCATCACTTGACCATATCGGGCCGATGGCAAAAACAGCTGAGGATTTATCCGTTTTAATGAATTCCTTGACAATTATCAGGCCTGGAACGGTTTATGACCAGGGAAAGGTTCCGGTTGTCGGCATCCTTAAAGAAGAATGCCTAAAAGATATAACAGACAATGTGAAAAATGTTTACAGTCAAACAATCCAATTAATAAAAAGAATGGGCTGGGAAGTAAAGGAGATTACCTTAAAGTATTTTGACAGAACAGAAGAACTAATTATGAAAGTTCTTTTGCCAGAAGCCGCGCTTATACACGAGAAGTGGCTGGACAGGAGTGAGGATTATTCCCCGCTGACCTTCAGCCAGATCGAAGCTGGCCTGAATCAGAACACCTTGACATATTTAAGGGCAAAAAAGGAATGCGATCTCGCTTCCGAGGATGTTGATAACGTATTCAAGGAGGTTGACATCATCTTCATGCCTACTGTACCTTACCCGGCACCGGATGAAGATCCGGCGTTGGAAGTAGATGATGAAATGATGTTCACGGGGCTTTTCAACATAACCGGACATCCTGCTGTGTCCATCCAGGCCGGTTTTTCCAAAGATGGAATGCCGATTGGCATGCAATTGGCAGGGAGAAAGTATGGAGATTCATGGCTTTTGTATAAAGCATCCCAATTAGAAAATCAACTGGCTGGAATGAGAGGAAAAATGTGAATGTCAAAAATTCTTGATTATTTAAAGGAAAATCAGTTATCAATGACTGAAACCCTGCTGGCTTTGACAAGAGCCGAATCACCATCCTACTCCAAAATCGATGTTGATTATTGTGGTGAAGTTCTAAGGAATGAGTACACGAGGCTAGTTGGCGGAAATGTGGACGTGATTGAAAAAGAGGAAGTTGGCAATCAGTATAAATTTTCCTTTGGACCTGATAACGGTTTGAAACAGGTATTAATTATAGGCCATATGGATACGGTCTGGGATGTTGGAGCACGGCCAATTAGACAGGATGGAGACATTCTGTATGGACCAGGTGTTTTTGACATGAAAGGCGGTCTTACCATCACACTCTGGGCACTAAAAGCTATTAAAGAGACTGGTGCCTTTCTGGATCGGAAGATTACCTTCCTTGTCACGAGTGATGAAGAAATCGGAAGCAGTCACTCAAAAGAATTAATAGAAGAAGAGGCAGTAAGAAGTTCGGTTGTCTTTGTGCCTGAATCCAGTATCGGACCTGATGGAGCAGTGAAAACGGAACGTAAAGGAGCAGGGCAATTTCTTTTAAGAATTGAAGGAATAACCGCCCATGCGGGTATCAATGCATGGGACGGCGCGAGTGCGACCGAAGAGCTAGCTTATCAAATTCTGGACCTCAAAAAACTGGCAGACAGAGGGGAAGGAATTTCGGTTAATGTTGGGGTTGTCCAAGGCGGAACGAGGGCAAATGTTATCGCGAAAGAAGCGACGGCAGAAATTGATGTCCGGATAACAAAGAAATCGCAGGCAAAAAACCTATTGGATAAAATTCTCAATCGCCCCACCTTTGTCAAAGGAACAAAGGTCCATGTTGAAGGGGTTTTGGAAAGATATCCGCTTGAGAGGAATGAGCATGTAATTGAGCTCTATGAGCAACTAAAAGAAATTGCTAATGCGCATGGGTATGCATTGGGAGAGGGTTCTTCAGGCGGCGCATCGGACGGGAATTTTACCGCTGGGCTTGGCATTCCCACTATTGATGGCTTAGGGCCGATCGGTGATGGAGCACACGCGGAAACTGAACATGTTCTATTATCCAATCTTCCAAACAGGGCGGCGCTTTTGGCGGAAATCATCCTGAAAAATGCGGGGAACCCAAAGGAGGAGGAACTTTATGTACATGATGGATCTAACAGCCAGTCAGTTTAAGGAAATAAAAAAGAAGGTAGGAACCGTTCTTCTGCCAATCGGCATGATGGAAACACATGGCCCGCACTGTTCACTGGGCACAGATGTCTGGATACCAAGAGAATTTGTCAAAAGGCTTGATAAACTGATTGGCGATAAAGTTCTCATAGCGCCAGAAGTGCCCTATGGCCATTCCTGGGCTCTCGCACCTTTTGAAGGAACGATTGATATTTCAGCAGAAACCTTTTCCCAATATGTTTATGAAATCGGCAAAGAATTCAACAGGAATGGGTTTGATGAAGTCATCCTTTTTAATGGACACGGGGGAAACATTCCAAGCCTGATGATTGTTGCCGAGAAACTAGCCGACCTCAATATGAAAGTATTGACGATTAATTGGTGGACAGATTACCGCGAACAGATTTTAGGGATTACGAAAGGGCCGGGCCATGGAGGAGAAGATGAGACTTCATTGGTTCTTGCAATTGATGAGAAGCTTGCCGATCCATCACTGGCGGGAGACTGGAAAGTCAGCCTCAATCCAAAACTCAAATTTTTCAATATGGGGAAGACATTATATAAAGATGGATACATGGGAGATGCAGGCAGTGCCACAGCTGAAAAAGGCGAAAGGCTGTACGAAATGATGATCGAACTGATTTTGAAAGATATTGAAGAGCTTTGGAAGTTGCAAAGTAATTCCGAATTATAAAAGGGAGGCATAACAATGAGTCTAGAAACAAAAGGAACCAAGCAAGTGTTGAGATGGCTGGATGAAGGAGCAGGGGAAAAAGTCGTTGATATCGTAGTCAGCTTGAATGAACAGGCTGGAAAGTTGCATGGACAGGAAGTGGCAACCGCCAGTTATAGTGATGTGAAACCCACATTAAAAACATTTGATGAAATTGGAGTAGCCCTTGACGAGGTTGAAACTGTTCTGAAGAAAAAAGAGGGGCACGAAGGCGAGTATTTGAAGGCCATGGTGAACGGCTTCCGTTACTTCGCCCGAAGCCTCCAGGGAGACGATGTCCCTTACAACGAGTTAATTGAAAACATCCAGGAACTCCCGTCAGACCTGATTTCCGATGAACAGTTAAGCCACGCAAGGGAGTTGGTTGACAGCGGGCTTAGCAATCTAGGTTATAAGGGCACTCTTCGCGAAAAATCGGAGGCATGGCGATCGAATACATTGATTGACCCAGAGCAGGTGACTGCTGTAGCCGAAAATTTCCGTGAAATCAGCAAGCAGGGGACGTTGAAAAGAGTCATAAGCCTACCGGAAGAGGATGGAATCGACTGGATTAAACCAATCAGGGGCGTTTTTTGGAGCGGGTATTCCAAATATACCGGTGATTACCGTGGTAATCTTACTTTTAATATTGACCGGCCGTGGACAGAACCGATTTTGGCGCAAATTATGACTCATGAGGCTTACCCGGGCCACCAGGCATTTTATTGCCGCTGGGATTATTTGTTCCAACAAGGAAAACTTCCGCTTGAAGCATCGTACTATTTAATCAATAGTCCAACAAACGCGTTATTTGAAGGCGGACCGGAAACCGCACTAAGCTTCCTTGGCTGGGATGATGTGAGCGAGGAAACACAAGATATAAAAGATGAACAGAAGCAGCAATATTTGTTAGCCCGGAATTTCCTTGATTATCAAAGGATGTTTACAACCAACGCCTGCTATATGTATAACCTCGGCCAGATTTCAAAAGAAGAAGCAATAGATTATTTAATCAATAAGGGCGGCATCACGGAAATAGAGGCAAATAACGCTTTCCGCTTTTTCTCTGACCCTGTGCAAAAAACCTATTTCCCTTGTTACTTCTATGGCCGCTGGATGGTTGGCAATGCTTACAAAGGGACTCCAAAGGATAAGCGAAGTGAATTCTTCTCCATTCTTTATGATACACCGCATACGACCAAGACGTTTATTAAGGCAATCAGCCAATTGCATGGCAAGGAATTCGATGCCTTTAATACTTTGAAACAGTAAGGACAGGAAAGAGGGATGGCGATGAAAGGAGACCAATTGTCACTAAGAGAAAGAGAGATTATGGCAAGGATAAATGCTGAAAGCTTGATGGAATACAACCGGAATATTGCCCGGGAAGTACGTCTATCTGGGTCTGAGGAAGAGCTCCGGGCATTTCATTATGCAAAACAAGTCCTAGAAAGCCTCGGAATGGAAACAGAACTCTCCTTTCACGATGCCTATATTTCATTGCCCAATGGAGCGAGTCTGAAAGCTGGCAAGGCGGACATTCCATGCATCACTCACTCAATGGCACCTACTACTGTCGGCCTGGTCGGAGAGCCGATCTATATTGGGCGCTTTAACGAGGAGAAAGCTGTAGTTTGCAAAGGTAAAATTGCCCTGATCGAGGGGATTGCCAATCCGAGTATCATTACCCGGCTTGAAGCAGTGGGTGCGGCAGGGGCCATTTTTATAAATGGAGTATACACTCATGAGATGATTGTTTCGACTGTATGGGGAAGTCCGACAAAAGAAAATATGGACCTAATGCCCCGGATACCAGTGGTCTCCATTAATGATAACAGCGGGAAAAAATTGCTGGAAATGATGGCCGGCAGACTTGCTGAAGTGGAAATTACTACAAAGGTAGAGACAGCATGGAAGACAATCCCGACCTTAATAGCTGAAATAAAGGGGAATGAGGAGCCGGAACATTTTATTTTGTTCAGCGGGCATATCGATTCATGGCATTACGGTGCCATGGATAATGGTTCAGCTAATGCTTCCATGCTGGAAATCGCGAGGGTCCTCTCCGATTTTCAAGCAGATTTAAGCAGGACGGTCAGATTCGCATTTTGGTCAGGGCATTCTCATGGAAGATATGCGGGTTCACAGGCATATTGTGATGAGAATTGGGAAGACATCCATGAAAATTGTGTGATGCATTTTTATATTGATTCAGTTGGGGGGAAAGGTGCAACAATCCTTAGTGAAAGCAATTGTATGGCAGAAACGAAAGAAATTGCCGCGCTATATGTAAAGGAAGTTGCAGGGCAAAATTATATTGGCAGCAGATACGGAAAATATGCCGATCAATCGTTTTGGGGGGCTGGAGTCCCATCATTATTTATGGGAATGTCAGAACAGCCTCTTTCGGACGACCCTAGGTCACAAAAGGTTTTTGACGTATTCGCAGGGAAGGAAGCAGGAGGCTTTGGCTGGTGGTGGCACACAGTCGAGGATACCATTGACAAAATTGACCCGGCTAACCTAAAACGGGATTGTGAAATTTATGCCATGTCCATTTATAAAGTGGCAACTGAACCAATTCTTCCAATAAACCAATTGGAAGCTGTTAGGGAAATCAAGAATATTATTCTTAAATTTCAAACTTTAGCCGAAAACAAGATAAATTTAAACGGGACTGTTGATAGGTTAATAAAGCTTGAAATCTTATTAAATACTTTTGATTTGAATTTATACCGCGAGAGCCCACCAGAATTACGAAAACAAATCAATCGGACGATCATGAATTTATCTCGTTGCCTTGTCCCAATCAATTATGTTGGAACAGATGTATTTGAGCATGACCCTGCTATTGCCTTAAAGCCAATTCCGTCATTGGCAGATCTATACAAAATCGCTTCCGTTGAGGAAGGGACACATGAATTTCATTTACTTAAAACGGCAATCACTAGAAAATTGAATAAGGTTAATTATCTATTAAAATTGGCAACTAAAGAAGCGGAAAAAATCGCTGATGTTCCAGTTGTTATTCAATAATAGGAAAAAGAGAGCAGGAACGACTGCTCTCTTTTCAATTATTCTTCTCCGGGCTTCATCATATGAAGTGGCGGTGGGACGAGCCAGCCTTTTTCCTTGTTCAAGCGAAGGAAACGCGCGCCTAGCTGGGCTTTCGTCATGTGGAATTCACCGAAAAGCAAAGCGATGTCTTCCCGGATGCTGTTCCCCATCACGCCGCTGCAGGTGACCAGGCCGGCTGCGATGTTTGCCGAAGCGGCATAAGAAATTTCATTGTCCATGAACCTCGCTCCGG
Source organism: Neobacillus notoginsengisoli (assembly GCF_003515685.1). Classification (GTDB taxonomy): domain Bacteria; phylum Bacillota; class Bacilli; order Bacillales; family Cytobacillaceae; genus Bacillus_D; species Bacillus_D notoginsengisoli. The sequence goes on from NZ_QWEG01000009.1 coordinate 102,264, forward strand.
GAGGGATGCTTTCCAGGTCGGCTAACGGCCTTTCGGGAGGCGTAGGGGGAAGCCCGATTCCATTTTCTTTCAAAATTTCCTCCACCCGCTTTTCCTCTGTCTGGCACGCTTGGATACTTTCCTCAATCAGATTTCTTAAATCTTTGTCCCCAATATGGTTCAAAAACGTCTGATAGGCGGCTTTCATTGCCTTGCTGCCTAATACATAGGACCAAAGTGCATACACTTCCCCGTAATGGAGTGGTTCGTTTTGCGGATTGCCACTTAAAATACCCATTTTATGAACACTTCCTTTTTTTAATAATCCTTCCACAAGAATAGGTTTTCTAGTATCGAAAAAAATATTCGCTATTTATCCGGGAAAAAAAGCCGCTGGCACTTGGCCGGCGGCTTTTGAAATAGCATTTACATAGTTTTTTTTTCTTTTAAGGTTTGTTGGCATCAATAAAGGTAATCAATTCTTCGAGGCTTGCAGACTGGAAAACTGGGCCTTTTTGATCAAAAAGGACATAGCATGGATCGCTTTTTAATTCAAGGTCCGGATAGATGATTTTTGCCTGTTTCGAGTTTTCCAGGCTTAGGATTTCATTGACATATTGAATGACCTGTTTATTCGTTTCGAGCGGATTTTTTTCACTTTGCGGGCCTATGGCAAGCATGGAATACGTATGCCTTTCGACTGGGAGCAACTGCGGGTAGACAAAGTCAGTGACAACTGGCTCAACCTTCTCCACATTAATTTTAAAAACATAGTCGGCATGGCCATGATAAAAGTTGGCTTTTACAAGGATGTCATGCTTTCCCTCGGATAAATCCGGCACAGAAAAGGAACCGTCTTTAACTTTATTCAGAGCAGGTTTTTTCTCATCGGGATTCAGGACTGCTGTCTGGAGGGAGGTCGGCTCAATGGAAAAATGCAAATCAATTGAATCGCCAGCAGCGGCTTGTACGGCCTTAAGTTCTTTTGCAAGGTCTTCCGGTTTGCCTTTATCAGCCTCGTCGGCCTTTCCTTTTTGCGACCAGGCGTATGAGCCGGTAATGGTTTCAACTTCTTTGCTGCCCAGGGTAAACTCTGGCTTAGGAAGATTTTTTTCAAGATTAGTGTCCTGGCAGCCTGCCAGCAACAAGAAAAGCAATGTAAGCGGAACGATGAATTTTTTCATGGGAGCCATCCTTTTATTTAATTTGTATATAACTTCACAATAGCACAAAACAACCCGCGTCTTCCGTTCCTTTTGTGGAAGAATCGTGAAAAAATCAATTTCACGCTTCTTCCTATATAATAGAGATAACTTGCAAACATAATAGGAAAAGAGGGATAGGATGGCCACCACGATAGGAATCGATGCCGGCGGTACACTGCTAAAAATCGCCTATACGGAAAATGGAAAAACAAAATTCCGTCAGAGTGATTATTCAAAGGCTGATTCACTGCTTCAATGGTTGAAAATGCTTGCACCGAATGCCGCTGTTTCCATAACCGGCGGAAGAGCGAGATGGGCGAAAGAGAATTTTTTTCCGAGTGCTTTTTTGGCTGATGAATTCCAGACACTCTGCACGGGGGCATCCATGCTATATTCAAAGGACGCAGATGCTGTAGGAACTCAATTTCTTCTTGTGAATATTGGAACTGGAACTTCAATTCACCTTGTTGGAAACGGGAGCTGCAAAAGGCTCGGAGGAACCGGGCTTGGCGGCGGAACATTGACCGGTCTTGGGCAGCTGTTGGCTGGTACTTCCGACTTCGATGACCTAGTAAGTCTCGCATCAAAAGGTGATCGACGAAAAGCAGACTTGCTAGTCAAAGATATTTATGGAGATGGCAGGGAACCACTGAGCGGTGAACTGACTGCCGCCAATTTTGGTAAGAGTTCGTCTGCGGACAAGGCAGACCTAATGGCAGCGCTTATGAACTTGATCGCTGAAACAGTGGTGCTGCTAAGCTCTCAGGCCGCACTGTCAGAGAAAGTGGAGTCGGTTGTTTTTGCCGGCAGCACGCTGACAGCGAACCAGCCGCTTAAAGACAGCCTTGCCGCATACACGACAATGTTCGGCTTGAAACCGGTATTTTTGGAGAACGGGGAATTTTGCGGAGCGCTTGGTGCGTTAATGGAGAATAGGGGAGCTGAATGAGCTAGCGATAAAAGTCGCTTGAAGAAAGGTCCCGCATGAGTCAGAATAAGAGTGAGAATGGTTGAAGAAGGTGGCAAATTTGGAAAAAAGGTTTTTTACGATTGGAATGGCGGGCCATATAGACCATGGCAAAACTTCGTTAACGAGAGCATTGACGAATGTAGATACAGACCGCCTGAAAGAAGAAAAAGAGCGGCAAATTTCAATTGAGCTGGGCTTTGCCCCGCTTTATGAAGATAAGGAAATTCAAATTTCGGTCATTGATGTACCTGGGCATGAACGTTTTATCAGGCAGATGATTGCCGGTGTTGCCGGAATTGACCTCGTTGTCCTTGTAGTCGCTGCCGATGAAGGAGTGATGCCGCAAACGAGGGAGCATCTTGAAATCCTTGGCTTCCTTGGCATTAAAAATGGCATTGTCGCGATTACAAAAATGGACAGGGTCGAAGAAGAGTTCATTGAGTTGGTGAAGGAAGATATTCTTGAGGAGCTGATGGGCACTGTTTTTGAAAACGCCCCGTTCATGCTCGTCGACAGCCTTTCAAATAAAGGGATTGACGAACTAAAAGATCTGATTGTAACCACCTTGAAGGACCAGGAAATGAGGGATGCGAGAGGCGCGTTCAGGCTGCCGATTGACCAGGTCTTTACCGTCAAAGGACAGGGTACGGTCGTTCGCGGTACAGTCTATGAAGGGGCGGTTGAAGAAGGCCAATCATTAAAAATAATGCCGAAAGGGCAAGACGTCCGGGCACGGCAGCTTCAGGTCCACCATAACCCTGCCCCAAAAGCCTATGCGGGCCAGCGGGCGGCCATCAATATTTCTGGAGTGGCAAAAGAGGAGATTGAACGGGGCGATGTCCTCGTTTCCTCGGAGCATTTCATTGTCTCTAAGACGCTGGACGTTGCAATCCGGGTTGTCGAAGACTTGGATTATCTGGTAAAACAGCGGATGCCGGTCAAGCTCCATATCGGCACGGCCGAGGTCATGGGGCGGATTGTCTTTTTTGACAGAAATGAATTGAAAGAGGAATCTGGCGAGATTTTATGCCAGCTCAGGCTTGAGGAAGAAGTGCTGACGAAGCGGGGGGACAGGTTTATCCTCCGCAGGCCAAGCCCGCAAGAGACAATCGGCGGAGGCTGGGTGATCGACCCGCGCGGCAATAAGTACCGATTCGGGAACGAGACAATTGAAGAGCTTGAGAAGAAGAAAGCCGGCAAGCCGAAAGAGCGGATTACTGCCGCGTTGGCAGAAGCGAAAAGCCTTGATTTCAATGAGTTGATCAAAAGGACTTCGCTCGACAGCGAAACGCTTGCATCCGAATTGGAAGACCCAGAATTCCTCTTGTACAACGGAAAGGAATATACGCTCCAGTCGATGGTTCACGTAATTGAAGAGGATATGTATGACAGGCTGCAGGATTTCCATAACCAGTATTCGATGAAACAAGGGTTGAATAAGGCGGAACTGCTTCAAACGATGAACAAGTCATTTCCGAAGGGGCTGCTTGATTATACGGTTGAGCAGGCGATCTCCCAAGGGACTTTTGCCAGTAGAGGACAGTACGTTTCAGTGGCAAAATTCACGCCGCATGTCCCGAAAAGCTGGCAAAAACGGGCGGAAAATCTTGTTGAAGAATTAAAACGGGATGGGCTGCAGGTCCGTTATCTCGCAGATTATTTTTCAAAAGCCGGCATTCCAGACAGCCTGGCTGGCGATTTGCAAAGGTTTTTAGAGGAAACCGGCCAAATTGTTCCGCTAGACGGGCAACATTTTTATCATGGGGATGTGTTTGCAGCGGCTGTCCAGTCCATGCGTAAAAGGACCGGTTCAGAGTTTGAAGTGGGGGATGCGAAGGAAATCCTTGGGCTTTCACGGAAGTATATGATTCCTTTCCTTGAACGGCTCGATGCAAAAGGGCTGACGAAGAGGATTGAGAACAAAAGGGTATGGCAGGATAGATAAATAAAATGACGCGCCGGCGATGAACCGGCGCGTTTTTTTTTGTAATTCAGTTTCAGCGGCTAGGGGCGTGGGGTCTAAAGTGAATCCGTCAAGAAGGCAAAAACCGCCTTCTGGCCATCTCGTCTAAAGCCTGTCGCCCCTGATCGAGCCACTTACACTTTTTATTCTTAAATCGCTTTTTTAATTTTATTTAAGTTATAAAACTTTCTAATATTATTGAATGTAACTTTTAAGACGGAAAACAGTGGAATCGCGATGATGATTCCGATAAACCCATAGACCGAGCCCGCAATCAATAGGACAAAAATGACGGTGAGCGGGTGGAGGTTCAGTTTGTTTCCCATGACTCTAGGCGTAATTAGATTCCCCTCCAGCTGCTGAACAAAAAACATGACAAGCAGGACTTTGATGACAAGCATTGGGCTGTCAGTTAGAGCAATCATTACCGCAGGCAAAATACCAAGAATTGGCCCGAGAAACGGTACAACAGCCACGCTCGTTGCAAATAAAGCCAGGAGCAGGGCGCTATCAAGACCAATCATCAGATAGCCGCCATAGAGGAGAATGCCGTCCGCTACCGCAATGATGAATTGGCCGACGATATAGGAAGAAAGGGTCTTATCTATGTCCAAAAGAATTTTCCTGCCCTCATCCTTTCTGTCATCCGGTAAATGCTTTAATAGGGCAGGCTGGAGCTTTTCGCTGTCCTTAAGGAGATAAAAGACAATGAAGGGGACAACAGCCAGAACGGTTACAACGCTAGCAATCGCTGAAACAACATTCCCAATATTTTTTTCTGCCTTATGAAAAACTTTCCCAACCATGCTTCTGGCCTTGCTGCCGAGATTGTCTACTGATTGTTTCGCATTTTCATTGTTTTTAACCATTTCTTTTGATTGATCCGTAAACTCAGCGACCTTAGCAGGAAAATGAGCGCTGATTTCTTTTACTTGGTTGGCAATGGAAGGGCCGGCAAAATGGAAAAATACATAACCGAGCCCGAAAAGCAAAGCAAATACGAGCAAAATGCTAGGTGTCTTTGGAATATATCTTGAAAGAAGGCGGACTGGCGGCCTTAAAATATAGTACAAGAATCCGGATATCAAAAGAGGGAAAAATACAGTCGCGACAAGCTTTTGGAAAGGCCATAAAAAATAATCGATTTTTCCGAGCAGAAATATGATTAGTAAAAGCATGATTACCGCAGTTCCATACCTGAAAAAAGGTTTTTCAATCCACATATACATCCTCCGATTTCTATCTCTATTACAAGGCTTTTTCCCTCTTTAGTCGCTAATGTAAACAAGAGAAAGTTTTGCGAAAAATTCATAGTTTTAGTAATTGACTTTTCATTATGAAGGAAATATAGTTATACACGTGAATAGTTAAACTGTTTAACTACCTTCGGGAAGGGCGTGCTAAAAACATTGGATCTACAGACAATCCAAAAGCTAATAGACAGATATATTGCGGTTTCATTTTCTGTAAATAAAAAAGGCGAATCGATGCTCAAGGAACAGATTGGCAGCGATTTGACGAATGACCAGCACTACATGCTCCGCTATATTCGGCAAAGCGGGGAATGCACTTCTACAGAGCTTGCAGAGGTTTTCGAGGTAAATAAGAGTGCCATTACAGCGATTATTACTCGGCTTTCGGATAAAGGCCTAGTTAAGCGGAAAAGGGATGAAGCAGACAGGCGTGTTGTTTATTTAACATTGACTGAAGAGGGAATGGATCTATTTGAAAAAACTGAACAGCGCATTCATGCACTCGTAGAGTCAATCATTACGAAATTTGAGCTGGACGAAATCACGTCGTTCATTGATACGTATGAAAAACTATCCGGCATTTTAACAGATCTTGCGCATAATCAACTGGGGGAATAAAAGCAGATGAAGTATATTTTAAAATATAAATGGCTCGTAATTGCCGCCTGGGCCGCCATTATTGCGGTACTCATGATGATTGCGCCAAATATGGAGACGCTTGTCCGGGAGAAAGGGCAGATCAACGTTCCTGACGGCTATTCATCCACTCTGGCTGGCAAAATTTTGAACGACAGCCAAAAAGATACGGGTACACGACACGAAACACAGGTGGCCCTGGTTTTCCACAGCGATAACAAGCTGACCGAGCGTGATTTTGCCGAAGCCGAAAAAGCGGTGAATAAGCTGGAGGCTGAGAAGGCGGAGCTTGGTATTACGGAAATTATGTCCCACTTTAAAGAAACGTCGCTTAAAGACCAGCTCGTTTCAAAAGATGGAAAAACCATTCTTGTTTCAGTAAAGGTCGATCTGAAGGGCCGTGAAGCAGGCGACGTCACAGAGTTTTTGTATAATGCGCTTGATGGGGTGAAGCTGGACCATTACTACACATCGAGCTGGATGATTGGCGATGACCTTGTGACCAATTCGCAGGAAGGGTTGAAAAAGACGGAATCAATTACCGTCGTGTTCATTCTGGCCGTCCTTTTGATTGTGTTCAGGTCGTTGATGGCGCCAGTAATCCCTCTGATTGCGGTCGGGGTAAGCTATTTGGCGTCTCAATCAATTGTCGCGATTCTCGTTGACAAAGCGGATTTCCCGCTATCAACATTCACACAGATTTTCCTCGTAGCAGTTCTGTTCGGAATCGGAACGGACTACTGTATCTTGCTGATGAGCAGGTTTAAGGAAGAAATGCAAAGGCATGACAATGCAAGTGATGCTGTGATTGCAACCTACCGGACCGCGGGCAAAACGGTATTTTTCAGCGCGCTTGCCGTCATGATCGGTTTTGCATCGATTGGATTTTCCGAATTTGTCCTTTACCAGTCAGCAGCAGCCGTCGCGGTCGGAGTTGCGGTGCTGATGCTCGCACTCGTAACCGTTGTCCCGTTTTTCATGGCTTTGTTTGGCCGGAAGCTGTTCTGGCCAGCAAAGGGTACACTTGAGCATAAAGATAGTAAACTATGGGCTTTCGCGGGGAGATTCGCGCTTGCCCGGCCGCTCATTGCGCTGCTGATTGTCATGGTTGTCTCTTTGCCATTCTTGTTTACGTATGATGGCAAGTTGTCCTTCAACTCTCTTGAGGAAATCGGCGACGGGTTTCATTCCATCAAGGCGTTTAATATTATCGCTGATGGGTTTGGCCCTGGTGAATCTATGCCGGCACAAGTTGTCATTAAAAATGACGAACCGATGGACAAGGCAGAATACCTTGCCGTGACAGAGAAAATGAGTGAAGAGTTGGCCAAAGTTAAAAATGTCAAAACAGTCCGTTCTGTTACAAGGCCGACCGGTGAGCCGATCGACGAGTTATACGTATCCAATCAGGCGAAAACGCTTGGCGAAGGAATCGGCAAGGGAAATGACGGCATTAAGCAAATCAGCGGCGGTTTATCTGACGCTGAGAAACAGCTCGCCGCATCCGGTCCAAAGCTGAAACAAACGACGGATGGCATCTCTAAGCTAATTTCAGGTACGAATGAACTAAAAAGCGGAATTGGAACCGTTCAGTCGAATCTAGCAAAAATTGAGGACGGTATCCGTCAGGGGGCGGCTGGGTCTGAACAGATTCGGACCGGGCTTGCGGATGTGAAGGCCAATTCAGAAATGATTTTGGAAAACCAAAAAAAGCTGCTGGCTGGATATAAAGATGCCGCTGCAGGGCTTGGCGAGTTGGAAAAGGGATATTTAGGAGTCGCCGGTGGACTTGAACAGCTGAAAGGCAGACTGGCCACTGCGGCGAATGCGATGGAGGAACTTGAAAAGAACCCGGCAGCAGTCGGAGCTTTAACGGATCCGAATTATCGTGTGGTGAAAGAGAATGTCCTTTACTCCCTTGGGATGATGACGGATCCGAACCAAGGCCTACAAGTATCTTTGGCTAAACTGAATGGCGGGCTCGCAAAAGTTCAAAATGGGGTAGGGACTGCCAATAGCGGCTTGGCCGAACTAATCACCGGCCAGGAAAAATTGGTTGCCGGAATGGGGCAGCTTATTGGTGGCATTTCGAAACAGCAGGCGGGGCTTGCCCAGCTTGCCAATGGACAAGGTCAGATAGTTGCGAATCTGCCTAGAGTTTCCAGCGGGCTCGCTGGCATCAATGACGGCCAGCAGCAACTGCTGACAGGCTTCGAGCAGCTTGATGCCCAGATGGGCGAACTGACAGATGGCCTTGGCAAAAGTGCGGACGGGCTAAATGAAGTTGCCAAGGGACTTGAACAAGCACAGGATTATTTGGGCGAAGTATCGAAAGAAGCGCAAAATGGCTTCTATATTCCTGAAGAAGTTCTTGCCAGCGGGGAATTTGACAGTGCTCTGGATGCGTATATGTCCCCCGACCGGAAAGTGATGACGATGGACGTTGTCTTCAAAGTGAATCCGTATTCAAATGAAGCAATCGATTCAATTAAGCCAATTGAGCAGGCGATTAAGCGAGTGGTGAAGGATACTGGCCTTGAAAATGCCGACATTGCCATCGGCGGTGTTTCAAGCATGCACAATGATCTGGATGCGATTTCCGGCCAGGATTATTCAAGGACTGTACTCTTTATGCTGTCAGGTATTTTCCTGATTCTGCTGCTGTTGTTCCGTTCAGTCATCATGCCGATTTACCTGATCGGATCACTTATTTTGACTTACTATACGGCAATGGCGATTTCTGAATCCATTTTCGTTAACGTCCTTGGCTATTCCGGCATCAGCTGGGCCGTGCCATTCTTTGGCTTCGTCATCCTTGTTGCGCTTGGGATCGACTACAGTATCTTCCTGATGGACCGTTTCCATGAGTTCAAGACAATGCGGGTCGAGGATGCGATCCTGGAAGCGATGAAGAAAATGGGCACAGTCATCATTTCCGCGGCTGTCATCTTGGGTGGAACCTTTGCAGCCATGATGCCTTCCGGCGTCTTATCCCTATTGCAAATCGCTACCATCCTGATGATCGGGCTTGTGTTGTACGCCTTGTTCATCCTGCCATTGTTTGTACCGGTTATGGTGAAAACCTTCGGCCAGGCAAACTGGTGGCCGTTTAAGAGGGATCGGGATGCTGCCGTTTTTGAAAGCGGAGGGGCGACGTTAAGTAAATAATTTTTTGGCAAAATTGCCGCCGGATTCATTTAATGATAAGTTCGGCGGTTTTTTCGTTTGTGGCCAATTTAGCGCTTTGCTGGGGAGATGGGTTTTGGTGGCTGGCCATTGGTTCAATATGGGGTTAAGAACATATTGAAAAAGGGCCAGCCAGAATTATAAAGCGTACGCTTTGTGAGTGGAAGGTTTTATATAACCGGCCTTTCGTATAATCGAAGTTATATTGCCGAAGGGCCAGCCAGTTAGTGCAGCGGTGCCTTGGTGGCGGGGATATGTTTGGGTAACCGGCATTTCGTAAAATAAGGGATAAATCTCACAGCTTTGATGTGTTTATTTGTGGCGAAATTTTGACAGACTCTGATATATTGAAAAATTTATTGATATATGCTATAAATTTTTCGATATATGAAAAAGTTTAGCGATATAATGAAGAAAGTCTCCGATATATTTTTTTCCAGTCCTCCCGCTCCGCAAATCACCTCAATTAATACCCTTTAAATTCCATTTAACCTCATTCTGTTAAAAAATTTGCCGCAAGAAAGGGGAATTCCAATTTGGTTGTACTCGAAAGAATGGTTCCGCTTGTCATTTTAATGCTAGACGCGCTTCTAAGAAGGATAAATCATAACCATCCTAAGAGAAAAGAGATTGAAGAAGCCTATCGAACCCACAAAGCGGGATATAATGGCGAAAAATCGGTGGATTATTACATGAATTTCCTTGATGAAGGGAAATTTCAAATTTTCAAAGGCATTCGCCTCCCAAATAAGGAGTTTCATTTTCAAATTGATACTTTGATAATCACTCCGTTTTTTGCGATCATCCTGGAAATCAAGAATTGGGGAGGGGAAATTTATTTTGACAAAGATTTCTGCCAAGTGTACCAGGAAAAGGACGGGAAGACCAATACTTATCAAAATCCTGTTTCACAAGCGATACTGCAAAAAATGCATTTAAAAGAGTGGCTGAGGAGAAACAAATTCCCCGATCTTCCAATAGAGTTCCTTGTCGTAATGAGCAATACATCGTCTCGGCTGAAGTCAGATCCCGGTTACTATGAAGTTTTTCAAAAAGTTCTGCATTCGATTAGGCTGCTTGAAAAAATCGCTCAAATTGAAAAGAAGTACAAGCAGGAAGTTATCTCCGAAAACGTAATGAAAAAACTTAAAAAGACGCTCTTGAAAAAGAATACTCCACTCAGGCCAGATATCCTGAAAAACTTCGAGATTAGCCCCACAGCTATCATCCCCGGAATCCAATGTCCCACTTGCCATACATATTCAATGAAACTTTATTATGGTAAAAGTAGGTGCCAAACGTGCAAAACCATCTCAAAAACTGCACCCTTTCTGGCTATAACCGACTATTTTTTACTTTGCGCAAACACATTAACAAACCAAGATATTAAATCATTCCTTAAAACTACAACCTCCTCTCAAACCTATTTCCTTTTGCAAAAAATGAACCTCCAAATCACTGGCACAAATAAAGGTCGGGTCTACAGCCTGCCTCTCGATTACGATTTTGAAAAAAACACGAGCCAAAATTCCATCACCGCCTATTCCAAACAAGATTAACTTCCCCAATTCGTGGTAAATGTTCTGTAAGATTGTCTAAAACAGGAGATGAGAATATGCAGGACAGAAATCCAGAGGAAAAGAGTATGTATTTTGTCGATATAAAAACCGGTGAGATTACGATGGAACCGACTCCGGAGCATACATTTACCGTGATTGCGAACGAGGATGAAATACAGGATTTAAGGGATCTGTTTGAGCAAAATTACGATGCCGATAAGAGAGGGTATTTGAGGGCGCATGTGCCATGGCAGGAATACCACACCTTTTCCGCGAATGAAAATGCCGATTACGACACTTCCATTGAATTAATTTATGCAATGCTTTACAAGCTTGGGGATGGGGAAGCGAGGAAACATATAAAGAACATGGGGATTTTGAAAGAGCAGAATTATGATAATGAGAACTTCAAGTGAAAACTACAAAAAAAGCTGTTCCAATCAAGGAACAGCTTTTTTGCGCTAAAGCATAGTACCGTGACTTACCAGCCTCGGCCGGCACCGCCGCCGCCGGAAGATCCTCCACCGCCGCCGCGTGGACCGCCACCGCCACCGCCTCCACCGCCGCCGCCCCGGCCAATCATAGACAGAAGCAGAAACGTAAAGGTACCGCGGAAGAAAACAAAATCAATGAACAGGAAACCGACAACAAGGATAATGACAAGCCAATCCGGCAATCCGCCGCTTTGTTCCGATTCAGCTGCACCGGAAGGGTTCGTTTCTCCGCTGATGCCGTCACCGGCAATCTCATTGCCGAGTGCCTGATACGTTTTCATAACGGCCTGGTTTGGGTTGCCGGCCTTGAGGGCAGGGACTGCATGCGTATCAAGGATTCGGCCGGCTTTACCGTCAGGGATAATCCCTTCAAGGCCGTAGCCAACCTCAATCCAAATTTTTCTTTCCCCCATGGCAAGGACAATTAGCACGCCATTGTCCTCTTTGGCACTGCCGAGCTTAAATTTCCGAAAAGCCTCATTCGCATAGCCTTGAATATCACGGCCGCCCATTGAGTTGACGGTCAGGACGGCCACCTGGGCGCCATTCGCCCTGTCTTCAATTTGCCTGCCCCAGCCAATAAGCTGCTGCTCTTCAACCGGGCTTAATACATCCGCGAAATCCTGGACGTATATATCGCCCCTTGGGGCAGGGATTTTGTCATCAGCAGCGAAGGCCCCCGCGCTTCCACCTAAAAGAAAAAGGACAAGCAGCGCAAAAATGGAGGAGGCCTTGAGCAGTTTCATTACTCGCCGCCCCCGAAGTCAACGTTCGGCGCTTCCTGGGAACGCGGATCGGCGCGGAAATATTCTTTTTGATCAAAGCCGGTTACCGCCGCTACGATTGCGCCTGGGAATCTTTTTACTTTTTTGTTATAGACGGCTACTTCGTCATTGTAGTCTTTGCGGGCAACGGCAATTCTGTTTTCCGTTCCGGCCAATTCATCCATCAGCTGCCTGAACTGCGCATCCGCCTTCAGGTTCGGATAGTTTTCGACGACAACCAGTAAACGGCTTAGCGCACCCGAAAGCTCTGCGTTTGCGGTTGCTTCTTCTTCAGGCGACCTGGCGCCAGCGAGCCGAGCGCGTGCATCGGAAATCGCCGTGATTGTTTCTTTTTCATGTGCCGCATAGCCCTTAACTGTATTCACTAAGTTAGGGATAAGGTCAAGCCTTCTTTGCAGCTGGTTTTCAATTTGAGCATAAGACTGGTCAACATTTTCTTCAGCAGTTACAAATCCGTTATAGCTTGACGCTAGCATTATGCCAAGTACAACGATAATAGCAATTATGATAAGTCCTGCTCCCTTAAAGCCTCTACCCATTCAAGTCACTCCTTACCTGATCATTTATACGTGTATCTTCCCTCGGGGATTGGGGTTTTAAACCCCTGGCAAATTGGACTTCAGTCCGCAATGTCAAATAATAATACGGGTAAACATCCATTTAGTTTCAAAAAAGAGTTATTTTTTTGAGAAAAGCATATGATGTACAAGGCAGTGTGCAAGAATAAAATTAGCTGTTGCCATAGAAGCCAGTACATACTATAGTTAAATGGGTATGCATAAATGCACATCATCAGGGGGAAAAAGGGGGGAAGTGCCCGATGCAGCAAGTAATGGCGTTTATGAATGAATACGGCTATTGGTTTCTCTTCCTGGCAATGGCAACCGGAATGATCATCCTTCCGCTGCCGCTCGAAGCGATTATGGGGTATTCCGGATATTTATCTTTTGAAGGTGATCTCGACTGGATTTCCTGTATCCTGGCCGCGGGCGCTGGCACTTTTGTCGGCATGATGGTCAACTACTGGATAGGCAAAAAACTTGGCTATACGTTCTTCCTTAAATATGGGCACTATGTGTATCTAAAACCGAAAACATTGGAGAATATGTCCAATTGGTTTAAAAAATACGGCAACAAGCTGTTGATTATCATATTTTTTATTCCAGGAGCAAGACATGCGATTGGTTTTTTTGCCGGTATAACAAAATTTCCACCGAGAGTGTACACAATATGCACGGCGATTGGTTCGCTCGTTTGGGTAGCGCCTTTTGTCATTATTGGAAAAATGATCGGACCAGGCTGGATGTTGGTTCATGAGCATGTAAAAACGTTTCTGCTTTCCGCGAGCGCGATTTTTCTCATCGTGTTTCTTATATATTATTTTGTGGGAAGAAAAAGTACCCGGTTTTCGGAATTCACCTGGTGGCTAAAAAGCAAGCTGTCAAAACTGTTTTAGTTAACAGCTACAAGACCAATGACTTTTAAACCAAGCATCTGCAATCGCGGATGCTTTTTTTGCGTCCATAAATGTTGGTTTTTTAGCTGCAAAATTTTAATTAGATCTTAATTGTGATTAAATAAAGGGTAGGAAGTGTTGGAAAGGAATGGTATAGGTGCGGAACCGGACGGTAAGGTTATGGACAATTCTTTCGGCGTTTTTCCTGGTCCTTTGGCTGGGAGGCCTAATTTGGGCGGTCGGCGACTTTTACGCGGGTAAACCGTCTGAACCAAAGGTGAAAGAGCCCGAAACAATGGAAAAAGTGGATAAAAATGACGATTTGCATATAGTCGCCATGGGTGATTCGCTGACAAGGGGAACAGGTGATGCAGCAGGCAGAGGCTATGTCGGCTACCTCGTCGATCAGTTGAAAGAGCGTTCGAAGGCGGATGTGAAACTTGTCAATCTTGGCATTAATGGCCAAAGGTCTGCCCAGCTTGCCGAGCAGGTAAAGCAGGCCGAAGTGAAACGCCAGCTCGGAGCGGCTGACGTCGTCCTAATTACGATTGGCGGAAACGATTTGTTCAGGGGCGGACAGGGTCTAGCCGATTTTGACAAGCAGAAGCCGGAAGAAATTCAGAAGGCATTTCTGGCAAATATGAACACGACCCTCACCGAAATAAGAGGTGCCAATAAAGACGCGACAGTTTATTTCATCGGCCTCTACAACCCATTTATAGAATTCTCGGAAGGAAAGGAAATTTCTGCGATTATTAGGCATTGGAATTTCGCCGCCGCCGAGCTGGCCGCAAAGTATCCAAAAGTCGTCTTTGTCCCGACCTTCGATTTATTCGAATTGAACGTGAACGATTATTTATATACAGATAAATTCCATCCGAATACGAAAGGCTACCAACTCATCGCTGACCGTGTCGCATCGCTGGTCGCATGGAAGGGGAAAAACTGATGTCTTCTGTCACGCTGTCTGTTAAAGATTTAAAGAAGAAGATTGGCAAAAAAGAAATCATAAAAGGGATATCCTTTGAATTGCATGAAGGGGAGGTTTTTGGGTTTCTCGGGCCGAATGGCGCGGGCAAAACGACAACAATCCGGATGCTGGTCGGATTGATTAAACCGACTGCGGGAAGCATATCCATTTGCGGCTATGACTTGAAAAAAGACTTTTCAAGAGCGATGCGGCGAATGGGCTGCATCGTCGAAAACCCCGAATTGTACCCTTATTTGTCCGGTTGGGACAACCTGGCCCATTTTGCTAGAATGCTCGAAGGGATAACGGAAGCCAGAATTAGGGAAGTGACGAAGCTTGTCGGCCTCACCGAAAGGATTCATGACCGGGTTAAGACGTATTCACTTGGTATGAGGCAGAGGCTTGGCATCGCGCAGGCGCTCCTTGGGAATCCGAGTGTGCTCATTTTGGACGAGCCGACGAACGGGCTCGATCCTGCCGGTATTCGAGAGATGAGGGAATTTATCCGCTATCTAGCCGAAAAGGAAGGATTGAGCGTCCTCGTTTCAAGTCATCTCCTAAGTGAAATCCAGCTGCTTTGTGACAGGGTCGCAATCATTTCTAAAGGCAAAGTCATTAAAACGGATACCGTTTCCGTGTTGCTTGGGAATCGGGAAAGGATTCTTTGGAAGCTGGAACCACTTGGAGCCGGCAAAAAAGTGCTCGGCAGCCTGACGAACATTGAAGTAAAGGAAGACGGTTCAATCCTGACCGAGTATAGTCCCGATAAAGCAGCCGCCTGGAACAGGCAACTCGTTGATGCAGGGGTTTCGGTGCTGGAAATGAATAGGAAGCTTCCCGTCCTTGAAGACTTGTTCCTCGAATTGACCGGGGGTGACACGATTGACTAAGCTCGTACATAATGAAATGCTGAAGCTTGTTGCAAAAAAAAGGCTGTTAGTCATTTCTGCAATTATCGCCGTTCTCGTTGCACTGTTTACATACGCCCAGCTCAAACAAGTAGAAACGCAGCGAGAGCGGATGGGCACATCCGATTGGAAGACTATCTTACAGCAGCAGATTATTGATACGCAAAACAGGCTTTCCTCAAGCAGGATCAGTGAGGACTGGAAAAAGCAGCTTCAAATCAGCCTCCAACAGCAGCAATATTACCTGGACCACAATATCAATCCCTCTGAACCCGGAGCTCCGACGTTCATGCGGATGTTTATCGAAAACTCGATTGACTTGTTCCTTCCATTAATGGTCATGGTCATCGCGAGCGATCTCGTGTCCTCCGAGCACAGCCTCGGGTCGATCAAGCTGCTTTTAACAAGGCCGGTTAAACGATGGCGTGTCCTTCTGAGCAAGTATATAACACTCTGTCTGGCAGTATCCGTCATTGTTGCGATCATGGGCTTCCTATCCTATTTAATTTCAGGGCTTGTGTTCGGATACAAGGGCTGGCAAGCTCCAATATTGACCGGATTTTCCGCATCTGGAAGCACGCTGGACACATCGGGCGTGAAGCTGGTTGAGCAGTGGAAATACCTGCTAATGGAGTTCGGGCTCGTCTGGTTCGTTGCCATTGTTATAGGTACTTTATCATTCATGCTATCCGTTTTGATTAGAAGCACCGCAGCGGGGATGGGCATCATGCTTGCCGCTCTCATATCCGGCGCCATTTTAAGCAATATGGTCTCTTCGTGGGAATCAGCAAAGTATTTCTTTATGGTCAACCTCCGTTTAACGGACTACATGAACGGAACTGCCCCTCCGATTGAAGGGATGACGTTATCATTCTCCCTAACTGTCCTGCTCGCGTGGTGGGCCGCAGCATTGTTTGTTTCCTTTTTTGTTTTTATCAAAAAGGATGTGTACTGAAGAGATTCTGTTTTTGCAAAAAGGCTTTTCTTGATAAGGCTGTCTTATAAACACTTGTTGCTTTTCTAGAATTTTCTTATTAATCCTTTGTGTTTATACTAAATATAGGAAGGAAAAGAGGGGGAGATGAAGGTGTCGTACATGCTGAAACAGATCGACCATGTCCAGCTGGCTGCTCCAGAGGGATGTGAAGACGAAGCGCGGAAATTTTATGCGGGGATTTTTGGGTTTGAAGAAATGGAAAAACCGCCTGTCTTGAAAAAACGGGGCGGCGCCTGGTTCAAGTTTGGCAGTGTTCAGCTGCATATTGGGGTGGAAGAACTATTTGTTCCGGCTAAAAAAGCCCATCCTGCTTTTGAAGTCGATAACCTAGAGGCATTAAAGGATCATTTGGAAAACAACGGAATCCAGGTAACGGAAGACGATCACCTTCCTGGCGCAAGTCGTTTTTACGTAAACGACCCTTTTGGAAATAGGCTTGAGTTCCTTGAATGGAAATAGCGACTACATAGCAAAGGAAAGAATGAAAAACCGTATTGGCACATAACAATGCGGTTTTTCGGGGTCAAAATGTTAAACGATTTCAGCGGCTTGTTGTTTCCGTTCAAATTTAATGGCAACGAGCAGGAAGGAACAGCCTGCCAACAACCGAATGATCGAGGTAATCGCCATCGCCGAAAACATGCCGAACTGGCTGAGTAAGTATACGCCGAATTGAGGTGCGATAAAGCCAATGATCGATAGAATAAACTGATAGTTTGCCAGATATGTTGACCGATTGACTTCCGGGGTGGCCTTCAAGAGCTGGTTGAACAGAAGAAGGTTCGTACCTGAAACGAATAGGCCAATCCATAAATTGAGAGCGGTCAAATAATAAAGATTGGTCGACAGCATTGTCAAAATAGGAGCTGTCGCCATCCCGGCGGCCGCCACAAACAAAACCATTGTATTGCCGTGTTTGTCGGCAGCTTTTGCCCACCACTTGACGCTGATGATTTGCGCAAGCTGGTTCGTCACTGAGAAAAAACTGAACCACAATGCGGTAGCTTGTGCTTCCCTGATATGGTAAATACTGAACAGCGACCAGGCCATTTGCGCGCCAATATTGAACAGAACAGCACATACGATAAATGCTAGAAAGGGTTTGTGCCGAAACACTTCCATCGAAAACTTCCGCTTGGCGGGTTCCGCTACCTTCGTTACATTCTCTTTCTTCACATCATTGTGTCGATATAAATAATACACTTCAACCAAGGCAAAGAGGAAACCTGCTGCTAGCAAAATTTGATAAGGATACGCATCAGTTTTGTTATATTGCTGCAGGTAAAACCCTGTCATGAATGTAACCGCCATCGCAGCGGCAGTCATCCACTGGTTTCGGGTACTGAAAAAGGCGCCCCTTCTGTTTTCCGGAATCAGATCGCCAATTAGTGTCTGCCACGATAAGCCAGACAATGCACCCGGAAAGTTCAAGGCAGCAATGAGGAAGACAAGAATCCATGGGGCAAAACTTAACTTCAAAAAAGGAATGAATAAAATAAGCATAAACATGAACCTTGTGGCAAACGTGGTTAACACCGTAAAGTTCTTTTTGCTTTTTGCTCTGTTTAGCCAATAAGCACCGGGAATGAGGGCAATCATCCCGATAATCGAAGGAAGAGAAGTAATCAACCCCATTTGTTGATTGCTCGCACCGAGGACACTCAGGGCGAACAAGGGGATATATCCATTAACAGCGGTTGTAGAAACCGTTGATGCAAGTCCGTGATAAAGACTGATTTTTTCAGTTTTATTATAGTTCAAAAGTTTTAATCTCCATTCCTTTTTAGTCACGAAATGGATTGTATAATGCAGGATAATTGAAATCAATATAAGCATCTAAAAATAGTTATATCAGCATACGTTCTACGCAGAGAACGTATGTCAATGGACTTAAAGTTTGTGAACATTGTTTGAACATTTTATCAAAACAAAACTTGTTAGGTGATTTCTACTCCATATAAGAAGGCGTCCTCGAAACTGTATGGCATAAGATCAGCTGTTGGTCTGGATGCGTGACAACAAATGCTCAAAATCCGGTTTAGTTGTCACTCAAAGTCCGGATGCGTGACAACAAATGCCCAAAATCCGGTTAAGTTGTCACTCCAAGCCTGGATACGTGACAACAAATGCCGAAAATCCGGTTTAGCTGTCACGCAAAGCCCGGATGCGTGACAACAAATGCTGAAAATCCGGTTTAGCTGTCACTCAAAGTCCGGATGCGTGACAACAACTGCCCAAAATCCGGTTAAGCTGTCACTCAAAGTCCGGATGCTTGACAGCAAATGCTCAAAACCCGGTTAAGTTGTCACTCAAAGCTGGGATGCGTGACAACAAACGTAAAAGCCCTTCCTCAAAAAAAGGAAGGGCCGGGGGGGATGGGATTGCACCATGAGCAGCCTGGAAGGAGATGGGGAGGCTGCTGCATTGGCTAGACAACTCATTTAGATATATAACAGGCCGGTTGGAAGGGGGATTCGCCCCGGCCGTTGTTAATTAGTTTGCTGGCGCTGTTTTGCAGCGACTTTTATTGGCTCTCGATTAAGGAAGAGAGTCTGTTTAAGGACGAGCGAAGGGCCACCCAGAACAAACAGATAGCGGTTTTCAATCACTCTCTTCATAATTGCGGCAAACCAGCCTGACATCGTGAAGCTTCCAACTTTGCCGACAGCAGTCCGGTCGCCAATCGAGGCCACTGAACCTTTGTGATGGTATTCAAACGCTTTTACATTCGTATGCCTCATTAATGCTACAATATTTTCACCGCATACTTCAGCCTGCTGCATCGCTACTTGGGCGGTCGGAGGAAGGGCGTTTTGATCGTCTTTCATGAACAGCGCGCAGTCGCCTATGCAAAAAACATTCTCAAGCCCTTTTACTCGAAGATCCTTCTCGACAGGAACTTTCCCACGTACAAGCGGAATGCCAAACTTTTCAAGAACAGAATTGGCTTTCACTCCGCATGACCAGATTAACGTCCGGCAAGGCAAGACCATATCGCCTTCGAGCTGGATGGCATCTTCTGTGCATGAGAGAATTTTTGTGGACGTAAAAATTTCTATACGGTGTTTTTCCATCACTTTTGAAGTGTATGAAATCAGCTCTTCTCCAAAGAAGGGAATGAGGGAATCTGCTGCTTCAATTCCAACGATTTTTACCTTATCAAAAGGGACCCCATATTCGTTACAAAGTTTAGGCAGCCCTTCTGCAAGTTCACCAAGCATTTCAATTCCGGTGAATCCTCCGCCCGCTACAGCAAATGTTAGCCTTGAAGGATCGCCGTCTTCTTTATAGAGGGATAGCTGCTTAATGATTTGATGATGGATTGCCTTGGAACTGCGGAAGCTTCTAAGTTCGAAAGCATACTCCTTGATTCCAGGAATCCCGAAGGTTGCCACTTCAAACCCAAGTGAAATTACTAGATAATCGTAGGGAATCTCATCTCCCGACTCTAGAAGGACAGTCTGTTGCTGCGCATCCACATTGGAGACTGAGCCAACGACGAACTTTGTTTTATTCGAATCAATCAGCTCGGGAATGGACAAGGCAATCTTCCTGTCACAGGCCGTGCCGACACCGACTTTATGTAGTTGAGTCGTAATATAATGGTAATCGTGTTTATTAATTAAGGTAATATTTGCTTCCCCTGCTTGCAAAAGCTTTTCAATTTTTTTATTTGTGATCAGTCCGCCGTATCCGGCTCCAAGGATGACAATATTTGTTTTTTGCATCAGCTATCCGCTCCCGAGAAAAGTATTCATGGATTTTTGTGAAAACATTCACATTCATACTCAAAAAATAAAGACTATTTATCTTGTGAATTATTTCACATTATCTATATTCATAGATTAAAACAATTTTAGTAAATAAACAAGACCTTATTTTGTTTTTTCCTAACATATTTTTGACAAAGGTGGGAAAAGTAAGATGCGTATATTTTAAGCCAATAGAAATGGAGTGAATAATTTGCGGTTTTTAACAGGGTTCCTTTGTCTGGCTCTTGCATTTCCGGCAGTTGCTTCAGCAAACGAAACAATTGAGAGCCATAGCAATGGACAAGAAGGTTCAAACCATTGTGCACATGGAAGCTGCGGATTTCCCAAGGTTGCAAGGGAATTAAAAGAAAATGAAATCATCTCATGGGCGGAAAAATACACGCCGGAAAAGGCAGAAGAGTGGAAAGCGGTTTTTGCCGAAAGAAAAGTCCTTAAGGAGCGCTGGCTAAGCCCGGAAATGAAGGATAAGCGGGAATCGTGGAAAAAAGAAAAAGCCAAGCGGATTGGTGAGATACAAGAATTAAAAAAACAATTTGAGGAAGGAAAACTAACGAGGGAAGACTATTTAAAACAGGCTTATGAAAAAATAAAGCAAAGTAAACCCAAGCTTATGAAAGGGTATGGCTCCTACTTTAAATTAAAGGAGGCGGTCGAACAAAATGATGCCGGCAAGGCTGCTGCACTATTAAATGAACTGCTCGAATTTCAGAAGCAGCATAATGAAACGCTAAAAGCACGGCTCGAAAAATAAGCCAGTTCGCCTGGAGGGGCACACTGGCTGTTTTTTTATAAAGGTTGAATAGGGTATTTAAAGGGTATGCCGGCAATCTGTTTATAGGAATAATGACTTCTATCAAAATCACCATTGGCCGGCTCGAGTAACATTTTATTGCAAAATCTTGAATGTTCAAAGGATGAGTAGCCAAGGCCAGCAGCATGTCTTTGTACGTTGTGGCGGTATCCTGTTCTGACGGACAATAACAGTTTTATAGCAATTCCTCCCCATTTCTGCTGGAAGCAGCCGGTTATTTTCAACAGATTCACTTTTGACAAAGGGTTACCCAACTCCTACTCTTTTCCCGGTAAAACAAGAAAAAAACCGATAAACAGGTGCGTTTTTCGGTTTTCCTTGTTATATCCATATTCAATTCTATTTTTCCGAATAGGATTCTAGTACATATTGAATTTCAGCCGCTGCTTGCTCGGCCTGTGTATAGTCCGTAACAATCTGGCCTTCAATCCTCGTAACCTGAAATAACTTCAGATCTCTTGAGTATTTTAAGGAAAGGAGCTTTCGGTCTTCCAGTTTAAACACGTGGGTGACATCGGATCCGATATAGGGAACTTCCTTCAGTTCCTCCGCCAAGTGGCGAATTTTAGCAAATTCCATTTCTCCCAACCCCTTTAATAATAATTCCCAATATCCCTTGGCATCCGGTTGGAAAATAAATTACTCCGTGACCACCGAATTTATTATTATAAAACTATCATATCAAAGTAAAACCAGGAGATGGCCGAAGTGGCACAAACTTAATAAAAGTAAACGATCTGAGATATAAAAGGTATAATGAGTTTCCGAAAAACACAAAAGCTGCCGAAGTGATAAACAAGGCAGCTTATTCTTGTGGTGTATTGAAATTTTCCTTTTTTCTTCTACATAAAGTATACAATGTTTTTTGCTAAAGTGCTAGTTAAACTGCGGGAAAAATCTGACTTTTCATATTTCCCAACCTACGACTATAAAGGAATATTCAATCAAGGGAGGGGTATAACGTAATAGTTTATACTAAGTCATTTATTGCTGACAGGGAGAGGTTTTATGAACTTCACAAGATTTTTCACTTTATTTTTAATTTTTATTAGTATTGCGGCTGCTTCTTATGCTGTTTATCCCTATACGAAAGAAGACAAGGATGAAACGTTGATTATGGCATTTGGCGATTCACTTACATATGGGCAGGGGGACAGAGGTGAAGAGGGATATGTGGGCAAGCTCGAACGAGAGCTGAATCGCTTGTATCCCAAACAGGAATTTGTAATAGAAAATTACGGAGTGAAAGGGAGGAAGTCTGCCGGAGTTCTGAAGGAGCTTGCAAGTCCTCGGACTGCGATGAAGTTGAACCAAGCCGATTACTTCATATTGTTTATCGGTACGAATGATTTGATTCAAAGCAATGGGGGGAATCTGAAAGAGCTGCACGCTCAAAAGCTTGAAGATGGAAAACAAAGGTACTTGCGGAATGTAAAAATGATACTGGATATACTAAGAAAATCAAATGAAGATGCCCCGATTATTGTCCTTGGGCTCTATAACCCTTTCCCGGAAGGTGGAGACAAGATTGAACCGCTGTTTGATGAGTGGAACAAGTCAACGATCTCGCTGGTAAAATCGAAGCAAAACATTACGTACATTCCGACGAATGATTTGTTTAAGGGGAAAGAAAAAGAAGACTATTTTAGTGATTCATTGCATTTAAACGAGAGGGGATACGAACTGCTTGAAGAGAGGATACTACAGGAATACTCTTTTGGAAAAAAGAAATAATTTGATTCTTGGCGAGTTCAAAGTAAAATAAGAGGGAACCGTTATTATTTCGTACTGGAGAAAAGAATGAAATTTACTAAAAAAATCGCGGCTGCCGCTTCGTTCGCGGCAGTTTTGCTTCTTGTCTGGAGGGCATTGGGGTATCCCGGACTTGACTACAGAGAAGACGCCCCATTGCCAACAGGGCTCCATCCTGTAGTGAGGGAACAGGCAACCGAGCTCATCAGGATTGCAGCAGATAAAGGAATAAGAATTCAGCTTGTCGAGGACTTTCGCAGTTTTGAAGCTCAGAATCAATTGTATGCGAAAGGCCGAACCGAGCCGGGAAGCATCGTCACGTATGCTCAGGGCGGCGAATCTTATCATAATTATGGCCTCGCAGTCGATTTTGCATTAAAGAGTAAAAATGGCAACCTGATATGGGACCAGAAAGTCGATATGAATGGCAACGGTAAAACGGATTGGGAAGAAGTTGCCACGATTGCGAAAAGCCTCGGATTTGAGTGGGGCGGCGACTGGGAAAACTTTAAGGATTATCCGCATCTACAAATGACATTCGGTTTGTCGATCCGTGATTTACAAATGGGCAAAAGGCCACCAGACAGCCAATGATGACTTAATACTTCTCATAATTATGAGATGAAAAAACAGCCGCTCCTTTTACAGTTGCGGCTGTTTGGCTTTATGAAAGCTTATCTAGTTTTGTCAATCGCGTTATTAAACTCGCTGGCTAGCCTTTCTTTGGCCCCGCCATACTTCTCCTTCAAAATCCCTTTTCCTTTGTCGACATTCCCTTCAGCCTCAAGAGATTCGTTATCGGAAACTTTTCCTGCTGTGCGTTTTACTTCGCCTTTCAGCTGGTCCCATGCGCCTTTTGTTTCATCTTTATTCATTTTAAAAGCCTCCTTTTTATTTGGCCTTATCCTTCTTTACCCTCTAAAAATAGAGATAAAACCGGCCTCAAAGAGGCCGGTTACAAATTAGGATGCAAAGTCAGTATTCGATTTAAAGGAGGCTTTCAGCCAGTTTTTACCTTCAACAAGTCGGGCTACTAACATTCCGCATACAGTATTTCCTGTTGAGTTCAATAGTGTAGCAGGAGCATCAATGATTGTTGAAATAACCGCGATAATCGGCAAAACCTCAGGAGGGAAGCCGAACACACTGATAATAAGCATTTCCCCGATAAAGCCGCCGCCCGGTATGGCGCCCATGACCGCGCCAACGAGGAAGGATACGGCCAGGATGCTTGCAATGCTTGAAAGGCTCGTAATATCCTTGCCGAAAAGCCCGAATAGGAAAACAATCTTTATGACCCCGCCAAATACTGACCCATCTTTATGCGTATTCGCCCCAAGCGGAATGATTGTTTCTGCGATATCTTTAGGAACCCCCATCTTTCTGACAGCCTCAAGATTAACAGGGATGCAGGCAGCGCTGGAGCAGGTCGCAATCGCGGTGACAGATGGAGCGATGACGTTTTTCCAGAATACTTTCACTCCAGTAGAACCGCCAGCAGCGAAGGCATAGAGAGTAAAGAAGCCGAAGTAATACAGGACAGATAGACCTAAATATAAGAGGAATGTCCGCAAATATCCTTCTAGGATTTGTGGGCCGAGTTCACCGATAACAGCTGCAAAATAGGCTCCGAGTCCAATAGGCGCATAGTACATGATAATTTTGACTGTCTTCATCATGACTTCCGAACCAGAGGCGAGGAACGAAGCAATAGGTTTTCCGCGGTCCCCCGCCATTGCCGTTGCCACGCCGAAAATAATTGAGAAAACGATCAATTGCAGCATATTGCTTTTTGAAAATAGGTTTGCAAAATCTGGAACGGACACAGTCGCTACCAGTTGTGCAGCAAGTGAGGGAGGTTCCGTATTTTCTTGTGCTTCCACATTTGCCATTAAATCCTTGACAGCTGAAATGTCTGTATGTTCAAGCGGGTTGACAAGGGTCGTACCGATAAAGCCAACGACCGCTGAAATGGCAGCCGTGATGAAGAAGACGAGGAAAATACTCCCCATGATTTTTCCAAGCCTTTTCATTCCGCTCATATTCGCAATTGCCGAAGCGATACTGAAAAAGACAAGCGGTACAATGATTGTAAACATAAGATTAAGAAATAAATCCCCGAGCGGCTTTACAACTGTTGCATCCGTTCCGAAGATAAGCCCGGCGGCACCACCAATCACCAAGGCCACAAGGAGAATGACGGAAGTTTTATAAGTTTTAAGAATCGATCGCATCTAACACATACCTTCCTTCAATAACGTAAAAAAATTAATAATAAGACCTTAAAGGTAACACGGTAACGTCTATTAAACAATTAAAAAACCATTTCCGATTGAATATATTCATATAAAAGGGCGGCTGTTTGCTCCAAGGATGATGTATGTGTCCTCTCAAAAGCATGGGACGAATCAATGCCAGGTCCTACTAGTCCATGAACGATGTCATTTCCTGAACGAATGGCGGCAGATGCATCAGAGCCGTAGTATGGATAGATATCCAGTTTGTAGGCAATTCCCTTTTCTTTTGCCAAATTGACAAGTTTTTTTCTTAAACCGTAATGGTATGGTCCGCTTGCATCCTTGGCACAAATCGAGACAGTGTATTCATCGGTTGATTGCCCGTCACCCATTGCGCCCATATCGACGGCAAGATATTCGACCGTTTCGGGAGGAATATTCGAATTTCCGCCGTATCCGATTTCTTCGTTGTTCGAAAAGAGGAAATGGGTAGTATTAGGAAGCTCGATTTTTTCTTCTTTTATTCTCTTAATCAACTGCATTAAAATCGCGACACTTGCTTTGTCGTCAAGATGACGAGATTTTATGTAACCGGATGGCGTAACCTTTACTCGCGGATCAAAGGAGACAAAGTCCCCAACTTCAATTCCCAGTTTCCTTACTTCTTCTGGGCTATGTACTTTTTCATCTATACGGATCTCCATATTATCCTGGTTTCGTTCAGCCTTTCCGGCGTCTTTATACACATGTACTGATGTTTGATGCATCAGGATCGTTCCTGTGTAGGTTTTGCCGGAGCTTGTTTCAATCGTGCAGTATTCACCTTCAATTGAGTTGTACTTAAAGCCGCCGATCAAATCGATTTTCAGTCTTCCGCTCGGCTTGATTTCCTTAACCATCGCACCCAACGTGTCCACATGGGCTGTCAGCATGCGGCTTCTTTTTGTTTCTTTGCCGGGAATAGTCGCGATCAATCCGCCTTTATTGTTTCTTTTTACCGCTACATTGTGGTTGACCATAAATTCCTCGACAAATGCGATGGCCTTTCCGGTATTACCTGTCGGACTTGCGATTGAGACTAATTTAACCAAACTCTCAAGAATCTCTTCTGTATATATTTCCCCCACTGTAATCACTCCTGTTTTATTGATTGCCTTTTAAAATCGGGCACAAAGGCAAGCCTTTTCACCGTTCTTTGCTGTAATGACCCCTTTCATTATACATCAGACAATTCTCAAAGTAAGTAGGTTTTCCGGTGCAATCTATGGTCTGACAGGTCATTTTGTGAAAAAGCTGCATAAACTGATTTCGTGCGGAGCTTTTTCTTCGTTGAATTGATTAAATAATCAGAATATTGGGTAATACTTTGAATGCAAAGTATTTTCCAAGATGGCAATGGGCTTTAATAAAAGAAGAGTGGGGGAAGACAATGTGACCAGGTACGAAATGAACCAAATAAAACCATCTAAATTCAACGTGTACAGGTGGATTGCCATGTCCATCTTCCTGCTTTGCCTGATTGGGTCGATGGTAGGGTTCAGCAGGTATGCACAGAACACCATCAAAATTGAAGCACCTCAAGTAGACAACGGAAAGAAAGTCGTTGTGGTCCTTCCAAACGGAAAGAAGGTTTTCACCTTCGATAAGCTGTTAGTCGAGGAAAACGGGAAGCTTTATTATAAAGGTGAACGAAATACGATTGATTTGACAGGCGGGAAAGTGGAGTATAAGGAATGGGGAAAGTAAGGTTTTGTCATTATATCTTTTATACTAGCTGAAAGGCTGCCCTAGATAGAGGGACAGCCTTTCATTTTGCAAAAATGAGAATCGAGCTTATTTAAACCAGCCTTTTCTCCAAAATAAAGCAAACATTGCAAGTGCGATCCCCCCCATGGCAGCCAATGAAATGAAATAGCCATTTTTCCAATGCAATTCCGGCATTTGATCAAAATTCATTCCATATATGCCGGCGATAAAGGTCAACGGCATGAAAATCACGGTGATGACCGTCAACACCTTCATCACCCTGTTCGTTTCATAAGAGTTGATTGAAAGGACGCTGTCCCTTATGTCTTTCGTTAACTCCCGGTTTGAATCAATCATGTCGGTCAGTTTTAATAAATGGTCATGGATATCGGAAAAATAAGCCTGCCGGATTTTCAGTTGAGAAAGCCTCTGTGAATTCATCATCCGGTATATCAAATCTCTCGTTGGCGTGACTGTATGGCGGAGCAAGAGGAGGCTTTGCCTGATTTCAAAGACCTTTTTCAGCAGTTCTTCCGTCGATCCGCCAGTATAGCTTTCATCCATTTCATCCAATTGGTCTTCGATTGCATACAGTGGCGGAAAATAATTATCGACCAATTGATCTAGAACATGATAAAGAATGGAAGAAGGGGACCAGTCATCCTTCGTTCCAGAAATAACCCTGTTCCAGATTTCGTTAATTTCACGCGATGGGTTATTATGGAAGGTGACAAGATAGTTTTCTCCTAAAAAGATATTGACTTCTTCTTTTTCGAGAGTTTCAGGGTTGACGGCATGCATGACGAAAAACGTATAGCCGTCATAATAATCGAGCTTCGGCCGCTGAAATTTAAGCAGGCAGTCCTCAATGGCGAGGGGATGGAATTTCAGCGGAGTTGAGAGCATACGGGCTTCTTCGTCAGTGGGGCTGTTAAAATCGATCCAATACCACGAAGACGAATTCCCTGAAACCAGCTCTTCTACAGACTCGTTGGTGGTTATTTGTCCTTGTTGATTAGATGACAGTGTCCGAATCATATCTCTCTCCTCGGAAGTTTTTTCTCAATCATATCGGAAATTCGTTTGTTAGCAAAACTTTCTGGCCGATCTATATAGGTTGAACTTAATTTTTACACAAATTAGCCAAGGAAGTAAGTTGATTTAAGCGGGGCACGAAGACTCCTCGAAAATCGTGAATTATGCTATCGCATAATTCCTGCGAGGCAAATCACGGAAGCATTCCTTGTGCTAACGCATTTCCTTCGTGCAAAGCTTATTCAAGGAAGCTGTTTGTCCTGCGGGATGCGGCGGCAGGGTGGAGACCCCGCAGGCGCCAAAGCGCCGAGGAGGCTCCACTGACGCCCCGCGGAAAGCGAAGTGCCTCGCGACAGGCACAGAACGCCTGTCTCTGCGATGCAAATTCCTGGGAGCTTTCCTTTGTGTCCCTGCGATGATTATTCTCTGAAGCTTTCCTTTGTGAAGCGCAAATCAACCAAGATTCACCTTGAAAGAAAATCTCTAGTTCAACCTATATAGTATCGTTTTTAGGAAAAAAGCTCATGCAAGTTGACTTTGGAAACGGTGTTATATATAATTTTTAAAAAATAACCTTAAAAACGTTGAAGGGGACTAGTAAAATGCTGCTGTAGTCCTGTCCAGAGAGGGAACTGTACGGTGAAAGGTTTCCAGGACGCGCATTTGAACCTGCCCCGGAGTTCTGTATCAGATTTTTGTGAAGATACAGCGGTATATTCCGTTAACGATTTAAGAGAGCGCGGGCTGCAGTCTCGCGAATAAGGGTGGTACCGCCAGGCCATGGTCCCTTTTACGGGGATTCATGGCCTTTTTGTATTGGCTAAAAGTAAGTTGATTGGTGCGAAAGGAACCGACTCCGACGGGATTAGCGGTACAGGTGAGACCCCACCGGCGCCCTGGCCCCGAGGAGGCTTACCTAACGCCCCGCGGAAAGCGTGTGCCCGAAGAGGAAATCAACCGACTTGATTTTTTGGTGGTTTATGTGGCATTTACGCATGGGCAGTGATGCACTGGAACCGTCCCCCTGCTTCAAAAATACGAAATGAAGGTGATATGTGGTGGAGAAGGATTTTGTAAAGAGTGTTACGGCGATGGAGGAGGATTTCGCGCAGTGGTATACGGATGTGGTGACGAAGGCGGATTTGGTTGATTATTCTTCTGTTCGAGGTTCGATGATTATTCGGCCTTATGGATATGCGCTGTGGGAGAATATTCAACAGGCGCTTGATGGGAGGATTAAGGCAACGGGCCATGAGAATGTGTATATGCCGCTGTTTATTCCAGAGAGCCTGCTTGAGAAGGAGAAGGACCATATTGCTGGGTTTGCCCCGGAGGTGGCTTGGGTTACGCACGGCGGGTCAGAGGAGCTGGCCGAAAGATTATGTGTCCGCCCGACGTCGGAAGTGCTTTTTTGCGAGCATTATAAAAATATTATCCATTCTTACCGCGACCTGCCGAAGCTTTACAATCAATGGGCCAATGTCGTCCGCTGGGAAAAAACGACCCGTCCCTTCCTCAGGACACTCGAGTTCCTATGGCAGGAGGGGCACACTGCGCATGAAACAGATGAAGACGCGCACGATGAAACAAAGAGGATGCTTGACGTTTATGCGGATGTTCTCGAAAATGTTCTGGCCATACCTGTCATAAAGGGACAAAAGACGGAAAAAGAAAAGTTTGCAGGCGCCAAATTTACGTATACAGTAGAAAGCCTCATGCATGACGGAAAGGCACTCCAATCCGCGACATCTCACCATTTGGGTGATGGTTTTGCGAAAGCTTTCGGTATTCAATACCTGGACAGGGAAGGGAAGCTGCAGTACGTTCACCAAACTTCATGGGGCTTTACAACAAGGGTGATTGGAGCAATGATCATGGTCCACGGTGATGACCGCGGGCTGATCATGCCGCCAAAAACCGCGCCGACCCAGGTGATGATTGTGCCGGTTGCTCAGCATAAGGAAGGCGTCCTTGATTTTGCTTATAAATTGAAGAAACAGCTGTCGGCTTCTTTCAGGACTGGTATTGACGCAAGCGATAAAAAACCGGGTTGGAAGTACAATGAATATGAAATGAAAGGTGTTCCGGTCCGCCTTGAAGCAGGCCCAAGGGACATCGAAAAAAACCAGGTGGTCCTTGTCCGCAGAGATACAGGCGAAAAAATGTTTGTCGCATTGGAGGAACTGGAAGCCAGGCTCGCTGCTTTGCTTGATGAAATTCAGGGAAATCTTTATAACCGGGCAAAAGAACTGCTCGAAAAGAAGACATCAAAGGCAGCGGATTTGGGTGAGTTTAAGGCTAGCCTTGAAAAAAATCCTGGTATGATCAAGGCGATGTGGTGCGGAAAACGTGAATGCGAAGATAAAATTAAGGAAGAAACGGGTGCGACTTCGCGCTGCATCCCTTTTGAGCAAGAAAGAGTATCTGATAGCTGTGTTTGCTGCGGGGAGAAAGCCGAATCCATGGTTGTCTGGGCAAAAGCATATTAAGGGATAACCGGAAAAAGAAAACCATCCCGTCTGCTGTGCGGGATGGTTTGTTTATTCTACGATTGATCTCGTTTTTTATTATCCTTGGTACTGCGGTTTTTTTTAATGATTTTTTTGATTTTTTCGGTATTTGCTTTAGCATTAATGATGCTGACAAGGTCAGACATATTTTCGGCTGTTTGTTTATCTGACAAAGGATGTTCATCTTTATGATTATTGTTGTTAGCCATTTTACCCTCCTGACATGTATTTTGTTATTGTCCTGTGTCTTTACCTGTTTCATTCGAATCACGTTCACTTTGCTTCTTGCCATCTTCATTGACAACTGGTTGTTTTTTCTCATCATCTGATGAGCAGCCCACAATTCAGAATGTCAGAAAGAGGGCGCCTAGTCCTGCTTTTGCGATTGATTGCATTGGTACCCTCCATTTAGGTAGATATAGTATTCATATACCCAATAATGGGGTAATTAATAATCAATCATCGAATTGATCGGGAAAGGAGTGCGCGGATTGAATATCCTATGGGATTTTGACGGAACAATATGCAACACGTATCCATCGTACACACGTGCATTAATGGAGATAATAGGGGACGGTTATACGGAGGAGGAAACGCTTGCTCAGCTGAAGCTGTCTTTCGGGAATGCTTTCCGGTTTTTCAAAATTAGTGAGGAACAAAGCCGGAAGTTCCTGCAACAGGTTAGGGGACTGAAACCAGAGGAATTCCTTCCATTTCCTGGTGTCGAAGAGGTACTCGCAAAAGCCAATTCCAACGTGATTATGACGCATAAAGAAAAGGAAGATGTTGAAAAGGTCCTTCGCCACTTTAACCTGCGGCACTATTTTGCTGAAATTGTCGGCAAGGAAGATGGGTTTCCGAGAAAGCCTGACTTGAAAGCGTATGAATATTTGCATGAGAAATACGGGCTGAGTCTTGTGATTGGTGACCGTGCAATCGACCTTGAACCTGCCCGGAGGCTAGGGATTACCACGGTATCCTTTCAAAATCATGAGTCAGAGGCTGATTTTTACCTAGATGATTTCCGGGAGTTTGGTTCGGTTGTTGCACCGTATGTTGAATAGGGTTTTATGCGACAACGGTGCGGCTTTAGAAGCGGTTGCAGCCGCATAGGAAGGCTTTATGCGACATCGGTGGAGCTTTAGAAGCAGTTCCAGTCGCATAGGAAGGCTTTATGCGACATCAGAGCAGCTTTAGAATCGGGTTGCAGTCGCATAGGAGGGTTTTATGCGACTACAGTACAGCTTTAGAAGGGGTTCCAGTCGCATAAGAAGGCTTTATGCGACATGAGTGCAGCTTTAGAAGCAGTTCGAGTCGCATAAGAAGGTTTTATGCGACATCAGTGGAGCTTTAGAAGCGGTTGCAGTCGCATAGGAAGGCTTTATGCGACATTAGAGCAGCTTTAGAAGGGGGTTCCAGTCGCATAGCCGTGCTTAATGCGACAGCAAACCCCTTTTATAACGGAGTTCTGCAGCAAACTCAACTCTATTTCAATTAAGTAAGTACGTATTTGTACTTAATCACTTAATCAAACAAGAAAGGCGGCTTCTCCAAATTGGAGAGACCGCCTTTTAGTTTTTCAGGTAATTACAAGGATGCCGGAGTTTCTTTTTTCCGCATCGCGATTGGGATATACACGCAATATGGCTCGCTTTCCATGTAATCTCCTGTAACAGCATAGGTTCTTGAGCGTGAGCCGCCGCAAATCTTGTTGTATTCGCATACGCCGCATTTTCCTTTATATTTGTCAGGGCTGCGGAGGTTCTTTAAGACCTCGGAATTCCGGTAAATGTCTGCGAGTGGTTTTTCGCGGACATTTCCAACGACAATTGGGAGCAGTCCGCTTGGCAGGACGTCCCCGATGTGGTCAACGAAAATGAACCCATTCCCGTCATTTACTCCTTTTGGAGCGCGCTTCAGGCCGTCGATGATGCCTTCCTGGTCCATCGTCATTGTGTCCTCGTACCGAATTTCACCTTTTGAAATTTTATGATCCCTGGCCTTTTCTTGCAGGACAACCCTGCGGTAATGCTGTGCCGCGGTTGTTTTAATATCATAAGGCGCTGTTTTGCTGAGCTGATAGAGCCATCTGAACACTTTTTCATGCTCGGCAGGCGTAATACACTTATCCTCCTGGCCGCGGCCGGTAGGGACGAGCAAGAAAATGTACCACATCACAGCTTTCAATTCACCAACAAGCTTTGCCATTTCTTCTAGAGCATCATAGTTGTAGCGAGAAATGACTGTGTTGATTTGGAGCGGCATTTCTAATTCATTTAAATATTTAATCTTTTCCAAGGTCAAATCGAATGAACCTGGCGTTCCACGGAAATGGTCGTGAATTTCCGGGGTTGGGCCGTCAAGGCTGAAGCCCCAGCGTGATAGGCCGACTTCTTTTGCCTGTCTCATTTTTTCTAACGTAACATTGTCGGTTGCACTTGGAACCATCGAAACACGCATACCTTTTTTGACGGCGTAATCAGCCAGTTCCATTAGGTCCTCGCGCATCATGCAGTCCCCGCCGGTAAATACAAGCATCGGATTGCCCATGTCATAAATCTGGTCAAGAAGGTTAATCCCTTCTGCATGTGTCAATTCACGCGGATCCTTCTGAAGCTGCGCATCGGCGCGGCAGTGGACACACTTCAGCTGGCATGCTCTTGTCACTTCCCAAATAACGATAAACGGATTTTCATCATAGTCGATGGCCGGCCCCAACCCCATTTTATGGGGATGTCCTCCAGGGTGTCCCATTCCATGTGGATGTCCCATTCCTTGCATTCTTATCACCATACTTTTCATTTTTTATTTTGTCATGATTCAGGTTCGTTAAGAAAGCAACATAATCATGATGGTCTATATGTTAATTATAAGAGTGTGCAAGAGGGATGAATGGGAGGTTTGTTACGATATTTCTACATTCCTGTGCCAAAATAAGAAACTATTCGTTATGACCCATTTTAATTTGTCCGTTTACTATATTAAAAATATGTTACAGGAATATTACAACGCAACTTCCAAACTATGCAAAAATTGGCGATATATCCAGTGTTTAATCGAAAAATAGGAAAATATTGTTTTGTAAAATACAGGGAATAAAGTTCCTGTAAGTGATAAGTTTTCCAGTGGGACCATAATTTGGGGATGTTGTCATGTTTAAACTTGTACTAAGATGAATGAGGCAAACAAACAGAGGAGATGACACCATGAAAAAACATTTCATAACTTCAGCCATGGCGGCAGGAATCCTATTCGGAACTTTCAACGGACAAGCAAGTGCCGCTGAATTATATACAGTAAAATCAGGAGATACCCTTTGGGGGATTTCAAAAAATTATAGTCTGACAGTTTCACAAATTAAACAGTGGAACAATCTATCTGGCGATCTTATCTATGTAAATCAAAAACTGTCTATGGAGGCACCTGAAGCAAAAGAAGCGCCAAAAGCTGCACCAGCAGCCACTTATACCGTTAAATCCGGAGACACACTCTGGGGAATTTCCAAAACCTATAACACAACAGTCAATTCCCTAAAGTCATTGAACGCTTTAACAAGCGACCTTATTCGTGTTGGACAAGTCCTTAAAGTAAGTGGAACTTCTTCAACAGCAGTAGCTTCAGCATCCACTGCGCCGGCGCCAAAGGTGACAACCGCAAAAGTAGCTCCAGCAACATCAAAGGCAACAATCATAATCAATGAAGCAAAGAAACATCTTGGAGCTCCATATGTCTGGGGCGGAAATACTCCTGCAGGCTTCGATTGCAGCGGCTACATTAAATATGTTTTTGGAAAAGCAGGTATATCACTTCCGAGAACAGCAGCAACGATCTGGACTGCAACAAAGCCAGTGTCAACGATTAAACTTGGTGATTTAGTTTTCTTCGAAACATATACAACTGGTCCATCCCATGTTGGTATTTATCTAGGAAACAATAAATTTATCAATGCGGCCTCTAACGGCGTGGTGATTTCCGATATGTCCAACAGCTATTGGAAACAAAGATATCTTGGAGCACGTACGGCTCTATAAAAAAGAGGGCATAACCTGTTAGTATAACCTTACCCAAACTTAAAAAGATAAAACCTAAAAGCGAAAAAACACCGGCAATTTTTGCATGCCGGTGTTTTTTGTTTTTCATACATATTTTCCTAGTCCGACTGAGCCTTTTTGCTAGATTAGGAATCGGCCCATTTGACGAGCATATGGGCAAGCATGTGACGCTCTTCTTCATTTCCGGCTTGCCATAGCTCCATTAACAGGGCTTCTTCCCTGTTCTGGGGTGCAACATTGTCTGCAAGATAGTTCGCGACTTTTTGGGCTCCAACCGCTAGCTGTTCCTCATCAAGGCCAAGGCGTCTTCCAAGCTCAATCCGTTTACTCAAGTATGACTTGAAATCATTAAAATCCTGCAGCTTTTCAACCATCTTATCCTGATCGATGCGATCGACTACATCATCAACCTTTGCTGGTTCAAAATCACCGTCTTTATGCATTGCATGGTCCTTTTCCATTTTCAGTCACCCTCCAATTAAAGGCTTTCCTATACTATAGCCAAAGGATGAACCTGTGAAACTCTTGAATGGCTATTTCGGAAGTGATTTTTTTAACAGGTCAATCTTTCCATAAAGGAGCGAACATGATATTGTCAAACTAATACGAAGATTAGGAGATTAGTCGATTATGGAAATTGAACAGCTAAAAACGTATTTAAGCAAACGAATGGAAGAGAACAGTGCGACAATAACGAATGATTTGATTGCAAAAATGCAGGCTTTTTACGATTTCCGTTTCTTTAGCGAAGAAGTGAAAAAACGGACAGAAACTGTTTTTGAAGAACTTGTCAAAATCGTTCTTGGCGGACTGAAGGAAAAGGATGTAAAAGAAAGCGCGTTTAAGTGGGGTGAATTAATTGGGACGAGATCAATTGAAAACAACGGGGATTTGGGCAATACAATTAAGGGCGTAACGATTTATAAAAATGTCATTTGGTCTTTTTTACTACAGGAAGGGGAGAAGGTCCAGATTCATCAAGAAGACCTGCTTGAAGTAATCATGGAAATTGACCATATTTTCAATATGATGGTTCATGGATTCAGTACAGCATTTACGAATAATGCTGAGAAATTGCTTCAGGAAACCAGGGAACTTTATTTGAAAATATCGGTTCCTATTGTCCCTCTATCACCTAAAGTTGCCGTTTTGCCTTTAATTGGGGAAATCAATGAAATGCGCTCAGAAACGCTCATTGTTGACTCGTTAGACACATGTGTGAAAAAGAGAATCGAAACATTGGTGATTGACCTTTCGGGTGTGCATGATGTTGATTTAATTGGGATTGAGGTTCTCTTCAAATTAATTGGATCTTTGAAATTGTTGGGGGTCAAGCCAATTATCACAGGGATGAAGGGGGATTTAAGCCAGACATTTATCCATCTTGGAATCAAACTCGAAGGCATATCCATTTTCAGCAATCTCGAACAGGCATTAAAGGGATTGAAATTTTACTAAGATGGAGCCTTAATTAGGAAAAATAAATCAAAATTAGCGGAAGGAAAAGCCCGGTCTACGCACCTGGCTTTTCCTCAATCATTTTAATCGGCATTTCTTCCGGTAGAAGGGCAGGGGCGCCCGGAATGCTTCTTGGCCGGAAATCAATGGCGGCCGCAGAGTAGATTGAAACAGACATCATACCGCCCAGGCTTTTTGCCCGGATGAAGATGGGCTGACTGTAAGGATTCTTGAATTTAAAGTCAGGTCCGTACCAGCTAACTGTCGCATCTCTGCCTGATGGCACATAGGTAACCTTTTTTGTATGCGAATATCGCTGGACAATTGACATGCCCGCATGATCGGCGGCATTAAAAAGTGTGGATGAAACCTGGCAGATCCCGCCGCCAATCCCTTCGGAAAGCTCTCCTCTAACGATGATGGGCGCTTTTACATATCCTTTGGCCACTGTTCTTTTGCCAATCTCTTTATTAAACGAGAAGGTTTCTCCTGGAAAAACCACCTTACTATTTAATGCTTCTGTTGCAAGGCGGATGTTATGGGCTCGTTCCGTGTTGCCCGCGTTGAAAAAGGTTGTATATCTGCCAATCAGCATCGCCCTGATATGATCGAGAAGCTCGCTGTCCACTCTTGGATAAACAGGCTTAAGAGGAATACTGATTTTGCTCGGGGTTCCTTTGTAAAAGAAGTTGTACAAGGCATCTTCCATTTTTTCCTGATCAAGTTCCTTGCCTGTTTTTTCCGGCAATAAACTCCCATCCACAGCAATCCTGGCGTCTTCCGGAGCGGAATAAACCTTATCTTTCAATTCATCGATGAACTGACCAATAAATTCCGAATCAGGGAATACACTTCCCGGGACCTGAAATAGAGCCATTTCATCTCGGTTTATGGTGGTAATTTCATTTCCATCATGTAGTAAAGTAAGGGGCTTCGGCTGTTGGGGCAGCGAAAGTGATAATAGTATTGACAGCATAATAGAACAAATCATCTTGCGGCTTCCCTCCTTTCATTAGTATGGATGAAAAAAGGATATTTCATGAAAAAAAACCGTGTGGAAGGTCCACGCGGTTCAAAAAGCTAATAAGCAAGGGTTCTGGTCTTTTTCTTTCTAGCAAGTTTTGCCATAGGTCTGATTTTCCAAAGCTTAGCAAGTGTTTTCGCAGTCCGTTTCGCTGCGTTTACCGTAAATGACACGGCCTGCTTCTTGTCGTTAATATCTTCCACTAGTTCCTGCTGGCATTCGGTCAGTTGGACTGATTCAACTTTTAGCGTGTCGGCTTTTCGCTGTACTCTCGCAACGGTTTCATTCAACTGGTTTATAGCAGGTTTTGCTGCTTTGATGGTTTTAAAGGCAACGAAGCCAAAGTAGCCAAGGGAAATGACAATCACTGCAATACTTACATAAACAAGGATCATGTGATTTTTCCTCCTTTACAGTAGTTTCTTACGTTTTACCCTTGTTGATGCAAAAGTACGCTTTATTTTCATATGAAATGTAAATCCTAATAAATTCACTCTTTGCCGGATGAGGGTTATAATGTAAACAGATTTTTGAAAGAAATAATTTCTAGCACTGGGGGAGATTGGATGAGTGAAAAGGTTGCAGCTATATCACTTGAAGAACTGATGAAAGAATTTAAAGAGCTAGATGAGAAAATCACTCATTTTGATGCCATTACCGGTCTGGCAGATTGGGATCAGAAAGTAATGGCGCCGAAAAAAGGGAGAAATGAGTTTGCCAAGGCCGTTGGGACACTCAGAACTGAAGCATTCAAACTGGCTGTTTCAGAAGAGATGGGAAATCTTTTGAAAGAGTTTAATTCTGAATCTGCCAGAGAAAAACTGGATGAAGTTACAGCTGCCCAAGTACGCGAACGGCAGGAATTCTACGAGCGGTCCAAAAGAATCCCGGCTGACATGTTTAAGGAGTATTCTGTTTTAACAGCGCAGGCAAATGATGCGTGGGAGCATGCCAGAGAGCATAACGATTTTCCGCATTTTGCCCCGTATCTTGAAAAAATTGTTGATTTCAAAAGAAAATTTGCTGAAATCTATGGATACGAGAAACATCCGTATGACGCGATGCTCAATGAATTCGAGCCTGGTCTGACTGTGGAAAAGCTTGATCCGATTTTTTCAAAATTGCGAGATACAAGTGTCAGGCTTCTCGAAAAAATTAAGCAATCCACGTATCAGACTCCGGCGGAAATTTTTAATCAAAAATTCGGAGTGGAGAAGCAAAAAGAGTTTAATCGCTTCATTCTTCCAATCATCGGGTTTGACTTGGATGCAGGAAGGCTGGACGAAACGGTCCATCCGTTCGCGCAATCAATTAATTCAGGCGATGTCCGGATTACGACCAGGTACTTGGAAGACAATGTCCGGTCTGCGTTATTTGGGACGATCCATGAAGCGGGACATGGCATTTATGAGCAAAATATAGACAGCCGCTTTGATGGAACTGTCCTTGCTGGCGGAACCTCTTTCGGCATCCACGAATCACAATCGCGTTTCCTGGAAAACATGGTCGGAAGGAGCAGGGAGTTCTGGAAGTATTTTTATCCAAAGCTCGTTGAATTTTTCCCTGAACAGCTCGCGGGCGTGAGTGAAGTAGAATTTTACAGAGCGGTCAATACAGTTGAGCCTAGCTTTATTAGAATCGAGGCGGATGAATTAACATACAACCTCCACATCATGGTCCGGTACGAAATTGAAAAGGCCCTGATGGCAGGCGAACTGGAAGTACATGAGCTGCCGGCAGTATGGAATAAGAAGATGGAAGAATACCTTGGAATTGTCCCAGCCTTTGACAGTGAAGGAGTCCTTCAAGATGTCCACTGGTCATTCGGGGGCATCGGCTACTTCCCATCCTATTCGCTTGGCAATCTGTATGCCGCGCAGATTTTGAATACATTGAAGAATGAAGTGCCGGGATATGAAGCGGAAATTGCAAAAGGAAATTTCGCACCTGTAAATGACTGGCTGAAAAATCGAATCCATCAATACGGCTCTCTTTACAAGCCAGACGAGTTAATTGTCAGGGTAACTAGGGAGGAACTGAATGCCAATTATCTTGCGGATTACCTAAATGCAAAATATACAGAGATTTACAAACTGTAGGTTTATTAAAAGAGGGCGGTATCCACGTCCTCTTTTTATGTAAAGATTTAAAAATAATTAAGAAAATTCTGGCTCTTTTTTCCTTTTTATTCTACTATTTAATTGTATCAAAAGTCCTATAAAACAGGGGGGAATGGAAGATGGAGGCTTTAGAAGGAATCAGTATGGGTTTATTGCTGCCAATCTTGATTATTCAACTACTTTTACTAGTTGTTGCATTGGTTGATTTATTCAGGATTGAGAAGACAAATGGACCAAAATGGGCATGGGCGCTCGCAATTTTATTTGCCAGCATTCTCGGCCCGGTCTGCTATTTTATTTTCGGGAGGAGAAATGAGTGATGCCGCTTGTCAAAATCAGTGGCCTTAAAAAGAGTTTTAAAGGAAATGAAGTGATTAAAGGATTGAATTTCGTCCTTAAAAGAGGAAAATGCACCGCGCTGCTTGGCCCTAACGGCGCGGGAAAAACGACAACATTAAAAATGCTTTCAGGGCTTCTGGCGCCATCAACTGGAACAATTGAGTTTTCTGATGCAAAGAAAGGCGAGGATATCCGAAGATTTATTGGTTACCTGCCTCAGTATCCTGTTTTCTATGATTGGATGAGCGGCGGCGAATTTCTTGAATATGCTGGGAGGCTCGCCGGGCTGCAAAAAAAGGAGGCAAAGGAAAGGACAGAAGAACTGCTTGCCCTTACAGGAATTGCGGATGCAAAAAAGAGAGCTGTTGGCAAATACTCTGGCGGGATGAAACAAAGGCTTGGCATAGCCCAGGCGCTGATTCACCGGCCGAAACTTATCATGCTTGATGAACCTGTCTCTGCTCTTGACCCTTTTGGGAGGCGGGAAGTCCTTGAATTGCTTGAGAGACTGAAAACGGAAACGACCGTTCTTTTTTCCACTCATATATTAAATGATGCTGAAGAAGTCTGTGACGAAATTCTGTTTTTGCATGACGGGAAGATTGTTGAAGCGGGAACAATGGAGGAACTGAGGGAACGTCATCAGCAGCAAAAAATTGAACTTCAGTTCAGAGGTTCTGCCGAAAATGTTGAAGAACTATTCGCTGCTTCTCCTTTTGTCCAAAAAACTGTCCGCTCCGGTGCAAATCTGACATTACTCGTAAACGACATTGAGGGAGCGAGGAAGATTATTTTGCAAACAGCAAGCGAAAAAGATTTGCCGCTCGTAAAATTCGAGTCCAGCAGGATGTCACTTGAGGATATTTTTATGAAGGTGGTGGCCAAATGAGCCAGTGGCTGACCCTTTTTCAAAAAGAACTGTTGGAAATGTGGCGGAATTTTAAATGGGTCTGGGTTCCAATTACATTTATTTTGCTCGGAGTCCAGGAACCCCTAATCAGTTATTACATGCCTCAAATTATCGAGTCGGTTGGAAACCTGCCTGAGGGCGCGGTCATTGAAATTCCACCGCCTAGTGAAGCGGAAGTTTTAGTGAGTAGTATGGGCCAGTTCAATACGCTTGGTGTTCTTATTATTATTTTAGTTTCGATGTCTTTGGTTGCGGGCGAGCGAAAAAGCGGGATTGCAGCCATGATTCTTGTCAAACCGGTGTCCTACGCAAAATATATTACGGCCAAATGGGCGGGAAGCTTGCTGCTTGTATGGGTGGCTTTTCTGATTGGGATGCTGGCGTCCTGGTATTATACCGGTATTTTATTTGATTGGATTCCGATTGGAGACCTGCTTGGCGCAACCCTTTTGGAGGGGCTCTGGCTCTCATTTGTTCTTACCGTTTCGGTGTTTTTTAGTTCACTCCTTTTGGTTCCAGGAGCAGCAGGTTTTGCCGGTCTTGCAACGATTATCATATTGACAATCCTAAGCGGTTCTTTGGGGCATTGGCTTGAATGGAGCCCAGCTGGCTTGCCAGGCTATGCGGGGGGCTTATTGATGGCAGGTAAAGTTCCCGATGATACAGTAATGGCAGCTGTTCTATCGTTAGCCGCAATCATTGTTTTACTGACTGTTTCGGTTGTTGCCTTTAAGAGAAAAGAACTTGCTGCGTAAAAAAACTGAAAAAGCTACCCGTTTGATGGGTAGCTTTTTTGGATCCACGGTAATTTAATACTTGGGAAGAAGCTTTTAAAAAACCGGTTTGGACTTCATCGTCCAGCCGGTTTTTCATGTTAGCTCAATGAGTGTAAAAACGAAATGACTTCATTGAAAGCGTCCTTTACGGCAGGATCATCCATGTTTTCATCGAATACATGTACTCCGCCAGGAATCGTGATCAGCTTGTTTGGCACTCCTGCTTCTGTCAGTGCCTTAGCCATTTTTACTGATTCTTCATACGGAACATCATCATCTTTTGTCCCGTGTAAAAGGAGGGTTGGCGGGAAATCAGCGGATACATTCCAATAAGGCGACCACTTTTTGACCAGATCTCTCTGCAAAATAGGGTCATAACCTGTCATATCTTCAATCCAGCTGCCAGTCTGGCGCCCGTACAAGTAAATACCGAACCGCTGGTTGATTGGCCCCTCGGAGAGTGGTTCCTTTTTAATGAGCATATCGACAAGCTCTTTCGGAACGCTCGACATAGCGCGGAAATAAGCACTCGACTCTGTAGCCCATCTATCAATAATATCCCCGTATCCATAAAAGGAAATAATGCCTTTAGGTTTTGTTTCAAAAGTTCCGGAAAGCAGGGAAAGGTAACCGCCTGCCGAACCGCCCGAGATGAAAATCCTTTCCGGGTCGATTTGAAACAGTTCAGATCCTTTGGTCTTGAGCCAAAGAAAAGCGTCTTCCACATCAAGTTTGATATCCGCAATTTTTGTTTCGGGGGCAAGCCGGTAATCAATTGAAAACACCGCAAAGCCCGCTTCATTATATAGCTTGATTTGCTCTTCTTTCATATCGTCACGTGAACCAAAGATCAGCCCACCGCCATGAATATACATGAGAACAGGAGCGTTCCGAGCTTCAACACCGTAAAAATCGGCTTTGATTTCATGGGAGCCTGCCTGTTTATACACAATCGTTTTTTTCATTTACAATCCACTTCTTTCTTTAAAATAGCTTTTCAAACTAGGAAATAGTTTTAGTATAACAAGGCTGTTCGGAAAAAACACAATTAACTACGTTTTTTAATGAATGTTTAATGTTACACAACAGGAGGGAAGGGTGGGGGTATTTCATGTTAACCGTACATAGTTTGTGGAGGTTATGTGGAAACTTAATGAGGGACAGCCGCTTACTTAGGATGCTGCAGGATGCATTTTTCGCATTTGCTAAGTGGGTTTATTGTAACCCTGAACAACTTTATTCTAGTTAAATTTTATAAATAAGGAGAAGATCATGAAAAAAATCACTAAAATTTCATCCTTGTTTGCTGCTATCTTGTTCGTGGTTATTTCCGCCACCCAAGTGTTTGCAGCAGAACAAGTAGCGGATATTAAAACGCCTACAGGATTTTATGCTCTGATCGTCATCATTCCGCTTATCGTCATTCTCGCTCTCCTGTTCATGAAAGTGGACATGATTGCTGCAGGTTTCGTCGGCGGTGTCCTCGCGATGCTGATTGGCGGTATCGGGCTCGCCCACGCCAACGATCAGTTTCTGAAAACAATTCCGGGCATGCTGTCCATAACAGTTCCGATCATTAACTCGGCAATTGCGATGGCGGTTTTCAAATCCGGCGGTTACACTGCGGCTTTAACATTAGTCCGCCGGGGGATTAAAGGCAAGGTTGAGTATTTCGCCGCCTTTATCGTTATTTTGCAGGCTGCTGCTACATACATGTCAGGAATCGGCGGCGGAAGCGCGATGGTTATCGCTCCATTGGCATTTGCGGCTGTTGGCGCGATTCCTGAATTAATCGCTGCAATGTCCATTGCGGCGGCTGTATCGTTTACGACTTCACCAGCTTCCCTGGAGTCTGGTATTGTGTCAAAATTATCTGGTATTGCGGTTGCTGATTATGTTGATGAAATGCGGATTTATTGGATTGGTTTTACGATCCTTGCAATCATCATTGGTTTCTATGGCGCGAAGAAACGTAAGGTGATCTTTAAGGGCGAAGAAAGCGAAGAATTTGCCGGCAAGACAACTGGCCAAATCTTTAAAGTAACAATCCCGGTCATCTTCCTGCTCGGTGCAGTCATTTTCGGGCCGTTCATTAACGACGCGATCAACGTGCCGCTGTTCACGCCATTAGTGTACACGGTCATCACACTAATCCTGAT
The DNA here is from genome assembly GCF_003515685.1 of Neobacillus notoginsengisoli. Taxonomy (GTDB): domain Bacteria; phylum Bacillota; class Bacilli; order Bacillales; family Cytobacillaceae; genus Bacillus_D; species Bacillus_D notoginsengisoli. The sequence continues at coordinate 145,327 of NZ_QWEG01000009.1, forward strand.
CTTCCTGTGCACGAAGTTTAATCTGAATGAATCAATCAATGCGATGATCGATGGATCAACGTATATCCTTACAAGATTGTTGGCAGTAGGTATTTTCCTTACCTTTATTAATATCATTGGCGACACAGGCGCTTTCGCGGTGATCGCAGGTATTGCTGAAAAAGCGCCGGGCACGTTGGTCGTTCCTGCCGCTGTTCTGGCGGGAATCCTTGTTGGTATTCCCGCTGGTGCGTATGTTGGCTCAATTTTAGGACTCGTTTTGCCAGTGGCTGTATCCCTTAATTTCCCATTAGCCGCACTTGGATTTGTTGCAATGGGCGTTGGTCTAGGAAGCCAGTTGAGCTTTGTTAATATTACGATGCAGGCACTGTCTTCAGGATTCCAAATCCCGATCATCGAAGTTGTGAAAGGAAACGCCAGGTGGGTTGGATTATCCATGGCTATTTTGTTAGTCCTATCGTTCTTCATGGGCTAAAAGTAAATTCTGGAGGTTAGGTTGATGGACATTTTATTCAAGCAAGTAAGGCTGAAAGATGGCGATTCTTTGAAAGACGTAGCCATTAAAGATGGAAAAATCGAAGCAATCGAAAACGAACTAAATGTGGAAGCTTCTAGAGTAATCGAAGGCAGAGGAAAAGTATTGATCCCCGGCCTTGTCGAAAGCCACATCCACCTGGATAAGGCTTTGATTGCCGACAGGCTGCCAAACAAATCCGGCACATTGCAAGAGGCACTTAAAGTAACAGCTGAATTAAAACCGACTTTTTCAAAAGAAGACATTCTCGACAGGGCTGAGCGTACCCTTCAAATGCTGATCAAGCATGGTACAACTCACATCCGTACACATTCTGAATTCGACCCATCCCAAGGCTTTACAGGCTTCGAAACAGTCATGGGGTTGAAGGAAAAGTACAAGGGAATCGTGGATATCCAGGTTGTCGCATTCCCGCAGGAAGGGATTTTGAAAGCGCCTGGAACAGAAAAGATGATGTACGAGGCAATGGATATGGGTGCCGATGTTGTCGGCGGAATCCCATACAATGATACTCCTTGGGATAAGCATATTGATCTCGTCTTTGAAATCGCCAAGAAATACGACAAGCCAGTCGACTTCCACCAGGACTTCAAAGACGGCCCCGAAGGAATGAACATAGAATATGTATGTGAAAAAACGATTAATGAAGGTTATCAGGGCCGCGTTTCTGTCGGACATTTGACTGCACTTGGAGCGCTCCCTAAAGACCGCCTCCAGCCAATCATCGAGAAGATGGCTGAAGCGCAAATCAGTGTCATGAGCCTGCCTGCAACCGACCTTCACCTTGGCGGAAGGCATGACGAGTACAATGTACGCCGTGCCCTGACCCCAATCCGCGCACTCCGCGATGGCGGCGTAAACATGTGTATTGCAACAAATAACATCCGCAACGCCTTCACACCATACGGAACGGGCGACGTCATGCTCACTGCCATGCTGGCGATCCCTGCAGCCCACCTTGGCGGCGCGGATGACCTGCCCACTGTATTGCCGATGATTACAACCAACCCTGCAAAAGCCTTGCAAATTTCCGGTTACGGGATCGCAGTAGGTAACAACGCGGACGTTGTCCTGCTCGAAACAGAGTCTGTTACAAACGCAATCATCGACATGCCGGCTAAGCTATTTGTTGTTAAAAGCGGTAAAGTGACCGTTGAAACGAAGAAATCTGTTCAGTTTTCCTTCGGAAATTGAATAAACTTTTGCAAAAAGGCGGCAGCGAATGTCGTCTTTTTTGCTGTTGACAAATTTTTTATTAAGATTATTTTGAAATTTATAAAAAAAACATGGTAAGCTAATCTCATGCGTTAAAATTGGTTTCTGACTCTACAGGACCTTTTTGCAAAATGTATTTAAGGGAGATGCATGGACATGGAAACAGCTTTAGTAAACCTCAATGAACTTGCCGAACAAGTAACTGGGCAGGTGGTGGAGTGGAGAAGGTATCTGCATAGCCATCCGGAATTATCCTTTCAGGAAGAAAATACAGCGCAATTCGTATATGACACACTTGCCGGATTCGGCGGGCTTGAGCTGTCGCGCCCGACAAAAACAAGCGTGATGGCCAGGTTGATTGGCAGCCAGCCAGGTAAGGTTCTAGCCATCCGCGCCGATATGGATGCACTGCCAATTACAGAGGAAAACGATTTCGAGTTCAAATCGAAGAATCCAGGCGTCATGCATGCTTGCGGCCATGATGGCCATACGGCGATGCTTCTCGGCACCGCAAAAGTTCTTGTCGGATTAAAAGACAGGATCAAAGGGGAAGTCCGCTTTTTGTTCCAGCATGCTGAAGAATTGTTCCCGGGCGGGGCGGAGGAAATGGTATCGGCAGGTGTCATGGATGGAGTTGACCTCGTCATCGGCACCCATCTTTGGTCGACGCTGCCATATGGCAAGGTAGGTGTTGTGTATGGTCCGATGATGGCGGCGCCAGACACGTTCTGGATAACGGTAACCGGAAAAGGCGGACACGCAGCACTTCCACATCAAACAATCGATTCAATTGCAGTAGCGTCACAGGTCGTGACGAACCTCCAGCACATTGTCTCCCGGAATACCGATCCGCTTGATAATCTTGTACTATCCGTTACCAAATTCGTCGGCGGGACGACCCATAATGTCATCCCGGGTTCTGTTGAAATGTGCGGAACTGTACGCAGCTTTGACCCACAGCTTCGTGAGTCAATGCCAGCTTTGATGGAAAGGGTCATTAAGGGAATTACCGAGGCCCATGGCGCGTCCTATGAATTTAAATACGAATTCGGTTACCGCCCGGTCATCAATGATGCCGAAGTGACAAAGGTAATTGAAGAGACCGTCCTTGAAGTATTTGGTGAAGAGGCACTCGACCTCATGAAACCGAATATGGGCGGCGAAGACTTCTCCGCTTTCCAGCAAAAAGCACCTGGTGCATTCTTCTATGTAGGAGCCGGAAACGAAGACAAAGGAATTGTCTATCCGCACCACCACGCACGCTTCACCATTGATGAAGACGCACTGGAAGTTGGCGTAAAAACGTTCCTTCATGCTAGTTTTAAGTTTTTGGGGTGAGGAGCAAGTTTAGGGTATGGCGAATAAGGTGTGCATTTGTAAGACGCTGATAAGCTTGTAATGCTGTTAATACTGTTAATGTGACCGTACGGGGCTTGTTCTCTGTACGGTTTTTGTTTCCGGAAATTTATTGGCAGTCCGCTCGATAAAATCAAGGTAATTTTTCGCGTTAGGTTTCTTGAAATAGGATAAGAGGCGGCTTGTAGTAACAAGTGGGGAAGGTTCTGTAGATGCATAGGCGGGGTAACTGCTCCAATCATAATCTTCAAGCTTTGATACCAAACCAGCCCTTAACGGATTCAGATGGATATACCTGCTAAGCTCCAGCTCATATTTTTTGTTTCCGACCAGGACTGCGTTGAACCTTTTATCAAACACGTGGCCTGTGTGGTGATGTTTTTTATTGAAATAAACGGCATAAGCCGAGTTAATATACTGCATGATTTTCCAGGGAGGCTGGTCTGCAGTTTCCAGTTGAAGGTGGACATGGTTTGGCATTATGCAAAACGCATGCAGTTGAAAGCCGAACCTGTTCTTTGCTGTTTCAAGGAACAACAAGTACATCACCCGATCATGGTCATCATGAAATAGCAGAGCTCTGCGGATCCCCCGGCATGTAATATGATACATCGCTCCGGGGAACCATTCACGGTTTTTCCTTGGCAAAAAAATCACTCCTAATGGTTATTTAGTGAAATGGAAAATTTGAAAACTTATTAATGGAGGGCAATTGGGGAGAACAGATTGTTTTGCTGAGTGGCTTTTAGTTCATCTTATCTTTTAATTTATTATTTGGCAAAAGTTTATTTTGCAGATGTCCGGTATAATAACTAGTTATTCGTGTGAAAAATTAAATTGTTGAAAAGGCCTAGTTATTTTAGGAATTTAAAAATGGAAGTACATGATGAAGACTAGTCAACTTTTTGTCAAAAAGGATGTTTTCCACTAGTGAATTATGACTAGATTTTAATTTTTATATAGTAGGCGTCTGACCCCTACTAGTTTTCTAACTGAAAATATAGTTATTTAACTAGGTAAGTACGCAAGGCAAACTAGTAATTTGCCCCCCAACTTGTTAAAAAAACAGTGAAAAAGTGCCATATAACTAACTAGTTATCCTCCCCACAAGAAAAACCCCAATACCACCCACCCGAAAGAATCCATACCAAACCCTTAAATTTGCATTCCCACACCCAAAATGGCACCATAATAGTTGCGTGTTTACCACTTTTTGCAAGGAGGACATAGAATGACAGCGAAACATTTGCAAGATACGGTTGAATTACATAATGGCGTGAAGATGCCATGGTTCGGACTCGGCGTTTTCAAGGTTCAGGAAGGCGATGAGGTTGTCCAGTCGGTCAAGGCCGCGATTAAAAACGGCTATCGGAGCATTGACACGGCGGCGGTGTACAAAAATGAGGAAGGCGTCGGACAGGGACTTCGGCAAGCTCTCAAAGAAACCGGACTCAAGCGAGAAGACCTTTTCATCACTTCGAAGGTCTGGAACAGTGACCAAGGCTATGACTCGACACTTAAAGCATACGAGGAAAGCCTGCAGAAACTCGGGCTTGAATATCTCGATCTATACTTAATCCACTGGCCTGTGAAAGGGAAGTACAAAGAAACTTGGCGCGCGCTGGAAACCCTTTATAAAGAAGGGCGTGTCCGTGCGATTGGGGTCAGCAACTTCCACGTTCACCACTTGAAGGATGTACTTGAAGATGCGGAAATCAAACCGATGGTCAACCAGGTTGAATACCATCCGCGCCTTACGCAAACAGAACTGCGCGCATTTTGCCGAGAGCAGGGCATCCAGCTTGAAGCATGGTCGCCGCTTGCCCAAGGCCAGCTTCTGAACGATGAAACACTCAAGAAAATTGCTGCTCAATACAACAAATCCGTTGCTCAAGTTATTTTGCGCTGGGATTTGCAAAACGAAGTCATTACGATTCCGAAATCCATTAACGAACACCGGATCATCGAAAACGCCGACATCTTTGATTTTGAACTGACAACAGAAGACATGGAAAAAATCAGCGGCTTGAACGAAGACAGCCGCGTCGGACCAGATCCCGACAACTTCGATTTTTAAAATGCAAAAAGGCCAACCCTATGGGAAGGCCTTTTTTCCATGATAAATAATAGTGATTAAAGTGCCAGGCACCTATGTGGGACGAAAAATGTCCCGATGGGGTGCCAGGCACTCTTTTTCCCAAATCGTTCTCACCCAAGCGCCCACACGGAAACGCTGCGCTCATTTACACGGAAACTTGCCCAGCCGTCTTCATTAATTGTTATTGTATCTTCCCGGTTGCCGGTGATGTCATTCCAGGTTTCGCCGGCGCGTTCTTCGCCGACGAACATTCTTTTTTCTCCTTCGTCGCCATTTGATAGGATCACCGCACAGCCAGATCCTTCAAATTCGTCAACGCCTTTTCTGATCCAGCCAATTGTATTCGGATGGTCAAAATAATCCTCCTGCTCACCGTAAGCCACTTTTTTACGTGCGTACAAAAGTGGGTCGATGGCTTTCTTTTTGCCAGGGCAGGGCGCAGGGCCGTCTATCCCATAATAGTCGCCATAGAACACACAAGGCAAGCCATCTTTTCTGAGCAAAATCAGTGCATAGGCGCTTTGCTTGAACCAGTCTTCCACCCACGATTCGAGTGACTCGTGCGGCTGGGAATCATGGTTGTCGACAAATGTAACCGCATGAGCGCCGTGCGACTGGACAAGCGTGTCATCAAAGATAGTCGTCAAATCAAAATCGCTGCCCTCAATGGATGCGATATGGAACTTGTAGTGGAGGGCGACGTCGAATAAATCGATATTGAAATCGACGGCATCAAGGAATTCCTGGCATGCATGCAAGTCGTATTTCCAGAACTCTCCGACAAAATAAAAATCATCGCTGCAATATTCATTCATCTGATGAACAAACTCGTTGATGAAGTGATAGTTAATATGCTTAATGGCATCAAGCCGGTAGCCGTCGCACTTCGTTGTATCCGCTAGCCATTTCCCCCAACGGATCATCTCCGCCCTGACATCCGGATGGTCGTAATCATAGTTGGCGAACATGAGATAATCATAGTTTCCGAATTCATCATCGACGTGGTCACTCCATGATTTGTGCTCACCCAAAATTCGAAAGATGCCGGTTCGTCCTGATTTCTCATCGAAATCCGTGCCATTGAAGTGTGTGTAATTCCATTTAAAGGATGAGTATTGGTCGGCGCGTCCTTGGAAATCAAAGCGCGTCCAGCCATGAATTTCGAACGGCTCGGAAATGACTTCGTTCCGGTTCAGTCCGTCGACTTCGACAACCTCGAATTTTTCCATCGCATCAGCGCCGGCCTTATGGTTCATGACGACATCGATATATACCTTCAGCCCGTTTTCATGGCAAGCGGAAATCGCTTCAAGAAGCTGATCCTTCGTTCCGTATTTCGTTTCAATGCTGCCTTTCTGATCAAACTCGCCTAAGTCATACAGGTCATACGGCGCATAGCCGGTGTCTTCCCGTGTGATGGCTTTTGTAACAGGCGGCACCCACACCGAATCAATTCCGATCTCCTTCAATTCAGGAGCCATTTCCCTTAACCGTTCCCAATGGTTCCCGTCAGCCGGCAAATGCCATTCAAAAAACTGCATCATTGTTAGATTCTCTTTCATTCCACTTTCCCTTCCCTACACCTTCATCTATTAAAAACCAACTAAGATTTAAGGTATTTACCCAATAGGCAAGCATGTTAACCTTTTCACCCATTTAAGTGAAGGGACTGAGCAAAAGCGCAGCCGTACATTTTACGGTGCGGGTATTCTCTGTTTAAGCAACCCATTGGCTGAAAAGGTTTGTTCATTCGCAAGAAGGGGTTTAGGTAAGAGAGGCATACGAATGCCTGTCCCAAATAGAGAAGGAAAATGGAAGCATAAGGAGGATATACATGACCGGAAAAGTTGAATTTTTGATTGATGCAAAAGCTGTGCTCGGCGAGGGTCCGTGCTGGGATGCGAGCAAAGGTATCTTATATTGGGTTGATATTGAGGGAAAAAAGCTGCATGTCTTCAATCCTGATACTGGGGAAGACCGGGAAATCGAAGTCGGCGAGATGATTGGAGCGGTAGTTCCGAGGGAAGCTGGCGGGACGGTGGTTGTCCTGGAAAGCGGATTTTATTTTCTCGATCCTGAGGACGGCAGCCTTGAGCAAATAAACGACCCGGAAAGCGACCTCGCCGATAACCGCTTTAATGATGGAAAGTGTGACCCGGCAGGCAGGTTCTGGGCGGGGACGTTGAATAAAAACGGTGACGAAAAGCAAGCATCTCTTTATTGCCTTGAGACGGATATGTCGGTCACCAGAAAATTAGGGAATCTTAGTATCTCAAATGGGCTAGCGTGGTCGCCGGACAATCAGTTTATGTACTTAATAGACACGCCAACAAGACAGGTTACAAGGTACCAATACAAATTGGAAAACGGGGAAATCAGTGAGCCTGAAGTCATCATTGAAATACCTGATGGGGAGGGATTTCCAGACGGGATGACGATTGATGAAGACGGTAACCTTTGGATTGCCCATTGGGGCGGAGGGAAAGTCACGAATTGGGATCCGATTACAGGGGAATTGCTTCAATCAATTGAACTCCCTGCCGTGAATGTGACTTCCTGTACTTTTGGGGGCGACGGCCTGCAGGACCTCTACATCACAACTGCGAGAAATGGAATGAGTGAAGCAGAACTAGAAGAGTATCCTCGTGCCGGAGGCCTTTTCAAAATCCGGACCGATACGAAGGGATTGCCAGCATACAAATTTAAGGGCTAGAAGAACGGGGCATATAACTTGCGTGAAGGTGGTAAAATTACCAACCGCATGGCTTTATGACAACTCCTGGTTCTCAATGGCAGCCCGAGTTTTACCCGTATCCTGACCTAGAAAAATAGCCAACATATAAAAATATTCAACACACCCAAGTTTACTTTTACCAAATTGAGGTAAATAGAGTAATAGATGCATATAATGTGGAAAAGTATGCAAAAAAGGGGGAAGTTGAATGCCGGTTTGGATCATTGCCGCGATTGGCGCGGTCCTTTTCTTAATTGTTGCCGAAGAAGCGGGTAACTTCCTATGGAAAAGATATGTTTTCGGACGACCTGAGAAGCGGCGCAGAAACTTTGATCGATTTATTCCAAGGCGGGTAAGGGAGTCGATCATCACCGAACGGTTGATTCTCGCACCCGGCAGATTGCTTGGAAGAATCGCTGTCAGAGCAGCTACATTCGTTAGAGCCGATCGTGCTTATGCCTATGTGTCAAGAATATTTTCAAGAATGAAGAGAAAACTGCTGTTTTTTGCAAAAAATGTTCTTAAAAGGTTTATTAGCATCCTTAAAGTGATCTTTTCGTTCCTTGTCAAGGCTGTCAGGTATTGTTTCGAAAGCGCGTCTGTACTCATTCGTAAATACAGAAAAAGCTCTTCCCATTTGTAGGGAGGAGCTTTTTCGTTTTTTTCAAAAGGTCAATGGGTGCAACATATCAAAATAAAGTTTAGCTTCCTCTTAACTCTTTCAACTTTTCAGCCATTTTGCCAGCGCCATCAATCATTCGAATGATTCCCTCATCGAGCGCTTTTTTCCATTTCGGGGCTTCTTCTTTAATTGTTTCGGTAGCTTTCCCAACTTCTTCCCTTAATTTTTCGGTTTGTTCAATGAGTTCCTTTTTCGAGAAGACCGAATCCTTTTCTTCGCCGGCAACTGTGATGCCAAACGTATCTTCTTTAAGGAATGGCCTTGCCTCTTGCATGATGGCCCTGAAGATGGGAGCTGTGCCTTGTGCCGCAGTGGTGGATAAATAATGCTCGCGGTCGGTGCGGTCGTAGCCAAGCCAGACGGCTCCGGCCACTTCAGGCGTATAGCCAGCAAACCATTGATCTTTCGTACCGTTTATATCGGCATAAGGCAGCTGGGTCGACCCGGTTTTCCCGGCAATGTCGAGTCCATTTACCTTCGCTGCTTTTCCTGTCCCGTTTTCAACGACGCCAAGGAGCATGGATGTCATAGTCTTTGCATCGGCGCGTGACATGACGCGGACGGATTTCTTTTTATGGCTGGCAATTTCATTACCCGTCGGCCCGACTATTTTGACAACGAAATGGCTGTCATACCGCTTGCCGTTATTTGCAAAAGCGGAATACGCCGAAGCGAGCTGAAGGGGGGAGATGCCGTGATGCATCCCGCCGAGCGCCAGTGCCAGGTTGCGGTCATCCTTTTGCACGGGGATCCCGAATTTTTCGACTGATTCAGCGCCTTTCGAAACGCCGATTTCATTGAGAAGCCAGACAGTCGGCACATTGAGTGACTGCTCAACCGCTTTGTACATTGGCACTTTTCCTGAATAAGTCCTTGTGGCGTTCTGTGGCTTGTACGTACCGAAGGAGATCGGTTCGTCAACAAGCTCGGATTCAATCGAATAGCCTTCCTTAAGCGCAGGAGCATAAACAGCCAGCGGCTTCATCGTCGAACCAGGCTGGGCCTTCAGCTGGGTCGCGCGGTTAAAGCCACGGAAAACATGCTCGCCCCGTCCGCCGACAACCCCCATGACACCCCCTGTTTCAGGCGAAACGAGGACAGCCCCGCTTTGGACGATTTGTCCTCCGCGGCCGCGCGGGAAGAGCCAGTCCCGGCTGTAAACCTTCTCCAGTGCAGTCTGCAAATTTGGATCCAACTCTGTGTAGATCCGGTAGCCCCGCGTCAGAATTTCATCCTGTGTCAGGCCGTATTCCCGAATGGCCTCATCAAGGACCGCATCAACATAATACGGAAATTTCCGTTTAATTCTCGACCCGCGGCCATCGCCTAGGTTGATTTTGTCTTTGATGGCTTTTTCGTATTCAGCTTTGGATATCTTGTTCAATTCCTTCATTTTGCTGAGCACAATATTTCGCCGCTTTAACGCTCTGTCGTAGTGGTTGTATGGATCATAAGCGTTCGGCGCCTGAAGCAGCCCGGCCAGGACAGCCGCTTCGCTTATCGTGACATTTTTAATGTCTTTGTTAAAATATCGCTCGGAAGCGGTCCCGATGCCCCAAGCCCCGCTCCCGAAATAAACTTGGTTCAGGTACATTTCAAGGATTTCATCTTTTTTGTACACTTTTTCAAGTTTTGCGGCGAGGAAAAGCTCCTCGGCTTTCCGGCGGTACGTCTGTTCAGGGGAGAGAAGGGCATTTTTTGCAAGCTGCTGGGTGATGGTGCTACCGCCGCCCGTAATCCTGCCCGCAAACAAATTACTGAAAAATGCTCGGGCAATCCCTTTTATATCAAAACCGTTATGCTCATAAAAACGTTCGTCCTCAATAGACGTAATCGCATCTTTTACATGCTGCGGCATCTGATCGATCTTTGCTCCGCCAATTCGGTTTGCGGTTACCTCTGCCGCCTTTTGCTCGTATCGATCATAAATGACCGTCGACTGGCTAAGCCCCTCCTTGAGTGACTCAACATTCGCCCGGGTCGCAAGCCAGGCGAAGAATAAAATCGTCAGTAAAAAAGCAACCAACGCAATCAGCAATAATATTTGTGTTAGATGCCGTCTTTTCCAAAAACGGCGAATTTTTTCCCAATAGGGACGTAATCTTTCCATATCGTTCAACCTTCAATCTTTTATATGGTTATAGCAGAAGAATAACAAAAAGTGGGGAAAATAGAAACGTGGACAATCTTCCAATGTTGGAAAGAGGTATCCTTTCCTCATGAAAAGGGGCTAGGCTTAAGAAGCCCCTTACCTGCAAAATAATAGATTTTACCTAGCTGGCTCGTCCCGGGGAATCCAATCCTGGGCCCAGCGGACAAGCTCTTTGATCGCCGGCGTAAGCTGCATCCCTTTTTCTGTCAGTGAATATTCTACTCGGACCGGCATGCCAGAGATGGCTTTGCGCGCAATCAAGCCCTCCTCCTCAAGCTCTTTCAGCCGCTCCGTCAGGACCTTCGCGCTGACAGGCAGGACCGACTCCATTTCCGAAAAACGCTGGGTGCCGTACATGAGTTGATAAAGAATCAAGGTCGTCCACCTTTTTCCGATCAATTGCATCGCTTTTTCAACTCGCGGGCATAGTTCGAACTTTTCCATTCCATCGACTCACCTCAATGGCACTATTATACTCTTTTTCAGCTGTTTTGCAGCAAAACGGCGCTCATTACGCATAATTAAAAAGCAGCACCCATTAATCGGGTGCCGCTTCCGTTTCTCCTGCCGGATATTACCAGTGGTGCGCTTTCGCATTGCTCCTCAGGATAATATCCGTCTGTGACATTTTCGTTTGGCCGTTCAGCTGGGATTTCGTGTGCTTCCGGCTTTGGAACGCCTGGTGAAAAAGACCTGACCGCGGATCAAGATAATCCTTGTAGCTCATTTTATCACCTCAACGCAGGATTTTTGAAACGTGGCATCAACACGATACCATTACTTATCTTTCCAAGAAATCGGTAAATTAAGACGTGAAAAGCATTTTTTTGCAAAAGGGGGCTGTTATGCCTCATGTTGGGACAGTAAGCCAGATTCTAGGCATCAAGCTGTCTCCAGATACCCGGAGTTCGGACAGTTAGTAGGGATTTTGGTACGGGGCAGTCCCAAGTTATCTGGCGTTGGGACAGTAAGCCAGGTTCTAGGGATCAAGTTGTCCCAAGTTACCCGGAGTTCGGACAGTTAGCAGGGATTTTGGTACGGGGCAGTCCCAAGTTATCTGGCGTTGGGACAGTAAGCCAGGTTCTAGGCATCAAACTGTCCCAAGTTACCTGATGTTGGGACAGTAAGCCAGGTTCTTTGCATCAAACTGTCCCAAGTTACCCGGTGTCGGGACAGTAAGCTAGGATTTTTGCATGAAGCTGTCGCAAGTTACCCAATGTTGGGATAACAGGACGGGATTTTTGCATGAAACTGTCCGAAGGCATTCAAGGTCCAGACAGCGCACCATAAATCGGCTTCTTGCTTAGTCCGATTTTTCTTTTGCAAAAAGCTTCCATCAATAGTTGATACATTAAAACGGGCATGTAAGCACCATTCATGGTATAGTAAAAAGAAAATTTAGTGATTTGTACTGGTTGGGAAGGTGAGACGATGGAAAATAACTCAAAGACAAATAACAGCAGCCTTCCGCTCAGGCGGGATGTAAAAATGCTTGGCCACATTCTAGGCGAGATTCTCCTTTATAACGGAGGACGTGAACTATTCGAGACTGTCGAAAAGATCAGGTTGATGTGCAAGGTGCTGCGCGAGTCATTCGAAACGACAATTTATGAAGAATTGAAACGGGAAATTGCCGGGCTCGAGCCTGAAATTCGGAAACAGGTGATTCGGGCGTTTGAGGTGTATTTCCATTTGATCAATATTGCTGAGCAGAATCACCGGATCCGCAGGCGGCGTGAATACCAGCTCCAGGAAGAAGCGAATAAGCAGCCCGGTTCGATTGAGAATGCGGTTCATTCAATGAAGGGGCATGACATTACAGCGGATGTCATTAAAAAGGTTCTTGACGGGATGTCGCTTGAACTCGTGATTACGGCGCATCCGACCGAGGCGACGAAGCGCTCAATCCTTGAAATTCAGAAGAGGATCGCCGACTTGTTAAAAAACCTCGACAATCCTCTTACGTCCAACAAAGAGCGCGAGAAAATTTTAGGCAGCCTGTATAACGAAGTGTCTGCACTCTGGCAGACAGATGAGCTTCGTGACCGTAAGCCGACGGTCATTGATGAGGTCCGGAACGGGCTTTATTATTTTGACCATACGTTGTTCGACGTCTTACCAGATATTCATGAAGAGGTGGAGGACTGCCTGGATGTGTATTACCCGGATCATGATTGGAACGTTCCGACATTCCTTCGTTTCGGATCGTGGATTGGCGGGGACCGGGACGGCAATCCTCACGTCACCGCGGATGTAACTTGGGATACTCTGATCCGGCAGCGCAGGCTTGTCTTGAAGAAATACAAAGATGTCCTAATAGAGCTTATGAGGCGCTTCAGCCATTCGACCGCCCTAATTAAAGTCAGTGATGAACTGATTGATTCGGTGCGCCGGGATGAAATGAAATTTTTGCCGCCCGAAAAACGATGGACCGTTACGGAAGAACTATACCGCCGCAAGTTTGCCATCATGATTGAAAGAATCCGGCAAGTGGGGGAGACAGAGACGGGCTACAGGACTTCAGAAGAACTGCTTGCCGACCTGCATCTCATTCGAAGAAGCGTCTATTTGCACCACCCAGAAAACCGGGAATTGAAACTGCTTGAAAAGCTGATCAGGCAAGTAGAGTTATTCGGTTTCCACCTCGCCACGCTTGATATACGAAACCATAGCGGCGAGCACGAGGCGGCAATTGCGGAAATCCTTCGTAAAGTCCGGATTGCCGAGGACTACAGGACGATGCCAGAGGAAGAAAAACAGGCGTTATTGCAAAAGTTGCTTGAAGACCCGCGGCCGCTTCTTCTTTTGCATGAAGATTATTCGCACGAAACACAAGAAATGATTAACGTATTCCAATTGATTAAAAGGGCGCACGAGGAATTCGGGAAACAGTCAATTGCGGTTTACCTCGTCAGCATGACCCAATCGGTAAGTGACCTGCTTGAGGTTCTTGTTCTCGCAAAAGAGGCGGGGATTTACAGGCTGCATGTGGACGGTTCGATCGAATCCGACTTGCATGTCGCACCGCTCTTAGAAACAATCGACGACTTGACTGCAGGCCCGAAAATCATTGAAACACTTTTCAATATGCCTGTGTACCGTAATCATCTTGAAAAGCTGGGCAACTGCCAGGAAATTATGCTTGGTTATTCAGACGGCAGCAAGGATGGCGGCACATTGACCGCGAACTGGAAGTTATACAAAGCCCAGCTTGAAATTCACAAGATGGCAAGGAACTATCATGTCGGCCTTAAGTTCTTCCATGGCCGCGGGGGTTCGCTCGGCCGCGGTGGCGGTCCGCTGAACAGGAGCCTTTTATCCCAGCCGGCGGAAACCTTCGGAGACGGCATCAAGATTACCGAGCAGGGCGAAGTATTGTCCTCACGCTACCTTCTGGAGGACATCGCTTACAGGAGCCTTGAACAGGCAACGTCGACCATGCTCGAAGTAGCAGCGCACGTTTCGAAAGAATCCGAACAGGATTTTAGGGATGAACGGTATGTACAAGCCATCGAGGAAATTTCTGCGGTGTCATACGCAAAATATCAATCGCTTGTTTTTGAGGATCAAGATTTTCTAACTTATTTCAATCAAGCTACTCCCCTGTACGAACTCGGTGAGTTGAATATCGGTTCGCGTCCGATGGCGCGAAAAAACAGCGCTAAATTCGAAAACCTGCGCGCCATTCCGTGGGTATTCGCCTGGACGCAAAGCCGCCAGCTGTTACCGGGATGGTATGCGGCCGGCACAGGGTTGGAAAGTTTCGCGAAAAAGAGCGGAGAAAACCTTGCCTTGCTGCAAGAAATGTATGAAAAGTGGCCGTTCTTCCGGTCCACCATCGACAATCTGCAGATGGCACTCATGAAAGCGGATATGACAACTGCGAGGGAATACGCGGCGCTCGTCCAGGACAACGAAATCCGGGCGAGGATCTTTGGGAATATTGAAGAAGAATACAAGCGGACAAAGAAAGTTCTGCTTGCGATTTCAGGGGACAGCGAGCTGCTCGACCATTCCCCGAATATCAAAGATTCTGTCCGGCGCAGGAACCCGTACGTTGACCCGCTGAACTTCATTCAAATTGAACTGATCAAGGAGCTTCGGAATATGGAAGAGCCGGATGAGGAATTGATGACTGAGGTTTTGCTGACCATTAGCGGGATTGCGGCAGGGTTAAGGAATACCGGTTGATTCAAAACAAAAGAGGAAGCTTATCCATTAAGGAGGCTTCCTCTTTTGCATTTTACGCTTGCTTTTGGTAATTCAAATCCCATGTAATGCCGAACTCGTCGCGCACTTTCGCGTATTTTGCCCCCCAGAATGTATCCTGAAGCTCCATAAAGACGCTGCCGTTTTTGGAAAGTGCCTCGTAAGCGTTTGTGATTTCCTCGTCGCTTTCAAACTCTAGTACGAGGGAGACGTTACCGCCGACTGTGACATCTCGGCCTGGTGCTGCGTCCGAAACCATGATGACAAGCTCGCCAACCTTTAGACGGCCGTGAATCAGCAGGTCATCCGCTCCGGGCGGGGTGGGGAAGTCGGCTTCCCCGTAAGTTTTCAGCTGCTCCAAGTCGCCTCCAAAGATTTCTTTATACTTCTCCAATGCAGCTCTTGCCTGTCCGTTAAAGCTTAAATAAGGTGTAATAACTTGTTTCAATTACTTCACTCCTCACAAATTTACTCCATACTAACATTTCTCTAATAAGTTTGTTAATCCTGCCTCACACTAAGAAAAAATAATTGGTAGGGCAGGGGATCGTTTTGGCAAAAATATTTTCAATACTGATTTTTGGACTCGTTCTTCTTTTTCCATCGCAAACTTACGCAGCAAAGAAAATCCCGATCTTGATATACCATTCCATTGCTGAATACCAGGGCAGTGGCCAAAAAGAACTGTATGTAACGCCGGAAAATTTTCAAAAGCAGATGGAGTACTTGAAAGAAAATGGCTTTACTCCGCTGACATTTGAGCAATGGGGCGAAGTTGACCGCATCCCAAAGCCGATTTTTATCACTGTCGACGACGGCTATAAAAACAATTTGAACATACTGACAACCTTCAATAGGCTCCGGGATACATCTTTCAAGCCGGCTGCCACACTTTTTGTCATTTCGGACTTTATTGGCAACCCGAACCGCCTGTCACAAGCCGACTTGCGTACACTTTCAGCGAGCAGGATGTTTTCCATCCAGTCACACACGGCAACCCATCCGGATTTAACAAAAACATCAAATCTTCAACACGAGCTTGAGGGCTCGAAGCTGAAGATCGAACAGATTACCGGGAAACCGGTCATAGCCTTATCTTACCCGTACGGAAACACGAACCGGAAAGTACTTGAAGAAACGAAGAAGTACTATCAGTTCGGGTTAAGCACAACTCCGCAGGTATTTATCCAAGAAAACAAGCTGAATGAGAACTTTACACTTCCAAGATTGTATGTGAAATATTCGACGACACTGGCCGATTTTGCAAAAATTGTCCTTGGCCAATGATGAGGAACAATCCACAGGAACACGCGGTGAGTTGCAGAGAGCAAGCTGCCTGCAAAGCTAATAAATTCAATCCACTTATCCAACGTGATAAGATGGACACTAGAATAGAGATACTTGGAGTGTGATGGAATGCAAAGGGACCAGTTGGATATTAAGCTGATTGCGCTGGACATGGACGGAACGCTTCTGGATGACAATCTTGAAGTGTCCGCAGAAAACCGTCAGGCAATCAGAGAGGCAGAGGAAAAAGGAATCAAGGTTGTGTTAAGTACCGGACGGAATCTGACGACATGCCGGGATTATGCCGTTTCCTTGCAATTATCCTCCTACCTGGTGACGATCAATGGTGCGGAAATTTATGGGCCTGAGGGTGAACTTGTCGAGCGCAACCCAGTCAGCCTGCCGCTCATGCAGTGGATGTTCGATGTATCAAAAAAGCACAACACAAACTTCTGGGCGATCAGCACGACTGACATATTCCGGAACAGGATGCCAAAAGCAATCGATCAACACGAATGGCTGAAATTCGGTTTCGATATTCCGGATGATGCTGTAAGAGAAACTGTCCTTGGGCTGCTCCGGGAAAAAGGCGAGCTTGAAATCAGCAACTCAAGCCCGACCAACCTTGAAGTAAATGCGGTCGGCATCAATAAAGCCGTCGCGCTGAATAAAGTCTGCGAGAAGCTCGATATCAAGATGGAAAATGTCATGGCGGTTGGCGACAGCCTCAATGACATTTTAATGATAAAAGAAGCGGGCGTCGGCGTCGCAATGGGCAATGCACAGGATATCATCAAGCAGGAAGCGGATTGGGTAACGGTTAGCAACAATGAATCCGGGGTCGCCAAAGCAATCAGGGAATGGGTTTTGTAGATTTTTTGTCTAAGAAAATGGCTCGGAGTAAACTCCAAGCCATTTTCCTATTTATTCGTGTGTTTTAGGTTGTGCGATCGCGTTTGGCGTGGGTTATGCGACAACCAAGGTGGATTTTGGAGGGGATGCTGTCGCATAGCCTTGTCTTATGGGACAACAAACGGGTAAAACTTGGTGTTTCTGTCGCATAGCCTTGCCTTATGCGACATCGCCGGCATAAAAAACGATGTTTCTGTCGCATAGCCTTGCTTTATGCGACACCGCCGACGTAAAAATCGATGGTTCTGTCGCATAGCCTTGTCTTATGCGACACCGCTTTCGTAAAAATCGGTCGTTCTGTCGCATAGCCTTACCTTATGCGACATCGCCGTCGTAAAAATCGGTGTTTCTGTCGCATAGCCTTGCTTTATGCGACACCGCCGACGTAAAAATCGATGGTTCTGTCGCATAGCCTTGTCTTATGCGACACCACCGTCGTAAAAATCGGTCGTTCTGTCGCATAGCCTTGCTTTATGCGACACCGCCGACGTAAAAATCAGTGTTTCTGTCGCATAACCTTGCTTTATGCGACACCGCCTTCGTAAAAATCGGTGTTTCTGTCGCATAGCCTTGCTTTATGCGACACCGCCTTCGTAAAAATCGGTGTTTCTGTCGCATAGCCTTGGCTTATGCGACATCGCCGACATAAAAAACGATGTTTCTGTCGCATAGCCTTGCCTTATGCGACACCACCGTCGTAAAAATCGTTCGTTCTGTCGCATAACCTTGCCTTATGCGACATCACCGGCGTAAAAAAAAGATGGTTCTGTCGCAAATCGTTGTCAACTCGCAATTCTATTAATTTAGCCTGACATCCTCATCAGCCGCTCGTTCGTCATATCCGTTAGCAGCTGATTATTCAGCGCGCTGGCCATTTTTTGGGTCATATCGAGGACGCGCTTCAGGCCTTCTTTATATCCCCGTTTAATTGCCAATTCGTCACAGCGGATTTCGCACTCGACGTTATGCTGATCTTTTTCAACCGGATGCTCGATATGGCCGAGTTCGTGCCAGATGATCGCTTCCTTCACTTCGGGGTCTGAACAGAAATTATTATAATCATAAACAACAATAAACCAGTCGATGCCAGGGATCATGGACTTGTAGAACATCGTCAGCAGGCGCGTATCAATTCCGGCAAGCTCAAGATAGTGGCCGCTTTTCAAGCCATACACATGCAGAATCGTTTCCTTTCCTTCCAGAATGACAACCTTTCCTGTCAAGCCGTAACGGACACTGTCCAGTTCTTCGCAAAAGCAAATCATGATGTTTTCCCCCATTTTCGTTTTTCTCTGTTATCATTGTTAAATATATATTCAACTTTTAAACAATCTGTACGGAAAAAAGTATTTGAGCCATTATACAATAGCGAAAACGTTTTCAAGAAGAGTAAATTTTGTGAATTTTCCAAATAAATAACTTGACAAAATAGAAAAGAGATGAGGGGGGAAAGAAAGTATGATTTTCCGCTGGCTCTTAACGAATGGTTTGACTATACTTGTAATCATGTCGGTAAGCATCTATCGAGGGTATGATTCCAATGCCGTGCTTTTTGGCAAGCTGCTCGGCCAGGGAGCATTCATTTTGTTCCTCGTCAATCTCAATATGTATTTTGTTTTCCTATTAATCAGGAAAAGCAGGATTCGCGACGTAAAAGTGAGTCTCGCCAAAACTTCAAAGAAAATGATGAAATACCATGTGCCATTTGCGGTCACGGCTACGTTGCTCATCCTAACCCATGCAATGTTTATGGGGTACGCACATTTTGGCAGCCTCTTTCAGGCAAAAACGGCCAGCGGCGCAGTTGCTATTCTTGTGCTTAGCGTTTTGTTGTACAGCGGCTACCGGAGGAGACAAAAAGCAACGGGTAAGCGACGTAAATTTCATTACACAATGGCGTTCATTTTTATCGCGTTTGCTTTAGGGCATATATTTTTGTAAAAGGGGAGATAGAAGGTGGAGGAAAAAGTCATTGTCTACACAACCAATGATTGCATTGAATGCACGATGGTCAAAAGCGTGCTTAAAGAAGAGGGGATTCCGTTTGAGACAAGAGACATCAGCGTTGACGCCGGTTTCCAAAAAGAGGTTGAGCGCTACGGCTATCTTGGTGTACCCGTCACGGTTTTCAGTGGCAAAGCTGTAAAAGGGTTCACAAATGATTTGAAAGAAATCATTGCGCTTGCCAAAACAAAGGCCATATAGAAAACTCTCATCGAGTTGTCTAAAACGGGCAAAAGCCTTCCTTAGCACTAGGCTCGGGGTTATCCTAATGTAGGACTAATAGTGTTATAAAATTATTTTGCAAATGAAACCGTCCGCCATACAGCGCGGAACGGGCTTTTCGAATTTCATTTTGCCATGGGAGTTTTAATATGTATCAAACATTCACAATGAAAGAAAAAATCAAACAAATTTCCATTATGCTCATTCCGATTCTGATTACCCAGCTGGGAATGTTTTCGATGGTGTTTTTCAGCACGATCATGTCGGGAAAATACAATCCGTCCGACCTGGCGGGAGTGGCGATTGGGTCATCGATCTGGAATCCGGTTTTCATCGGTTTGAGCGGAATTCTTCTCGCTGTCTCGCCGATCGCCGCCCAGCGGTTTGGCGAAAAGAAGAATCATGAAGTATCGTCAATCCTGTCACATGGGATTTATCTTGCCCTGGCGATTGCCGTGATTGTCATCGCAGTCGGAGCGTTGATCCTGAATCCGCTCTTAAACGCCATGGACCTTGATCCGCGCGTCCATAAAACGGCCCATCACTATCTTATCGGCCTCAGCCTCGGAATTATTCCGCTGTTCATCTTCAACGTGCTGCGCTCGTTCATTTATGCGCTTGGCAAAACCAGAATGGTCATGGTCATTCTTTTGATGGGGCTTCCAGTCAACATTTTTTTAAACTATTGTCTCATTTTCGGGAACCTTGGGTTTCCGGAACTCGGCGGGGCAGGGGCTGGAATCGCCACATCGGTCACTTATTGGGTCATCGCCGGAATCACTGCTTTTTTCATCATATCAAAAGAGCCATTTTCGGCTTATGTTTCACTTGAGGCTTTTAAAAATTTCTCTCGCGCAAAATTCGCCGAAATCCTAAAAATCGGTGTCCCGATGGGCATGTCGGCTTTTTTTGAAACGAGCATGTTCGCGGTTGTCACCATCTTGATTTCACGCTTCAGTGTCACCACCATCGCTGCGTACCAGTCCGCGCTGAACATCGTTTCCTTCCTGTACATGGTCCCGATTTCGATTTCGATGGCACAGACGGTTCTAGTTGGGTTCGAGGTTGGTGCGCGCAGATACCGGGATGCCAAGGCGTACAGCTGGCTCGGAATTTACCTCGCCGCCATCATTGCGACCGGGACGGGGATTCTTGTCGTGCTATTCCGTGATCAGGTCGCCGCTCTGTATTCGAATGATGCCGCCGTCATTGCGCTAACGGCTTCGTTCCTCATTTACGCGCTGTTTTTCCAGATTGCCGATGCGATCCAGGCGACAGCAATGGCCGCGCTTCGCGGCTACAAGGATGTCAATCCGGCGTTTGTCATGACGCTCGTATCCTATTGGCTCATCTGCCTGCCAACCGGCTATTTCCTCGCCCATAACACCGGATTGGGCGCGCCGGGTTATTGGATTGGCTTGACGATCGGTTTACTCGTGGCAAGCATCGTCCTGTCCGCACGGCTTATTTATATCCAGAAAAAGAAATTTATCCAGACAGATCAGCTTGCCGAAAGCCTTTAACCCATTGACGGGTTAGAGGCTTTTTTTTGTTGGGAAAACCCGGGAAATCGCTGCTTGCCGTCAGTCTGGAGTGGGTTAACTGTCACTCAAAACCTGGCAGCGTGACACTTCCCTGGCAAAAATCGTTTTTACTGTCACGCAAACCCCCAATACGCGAGAGAGACTTTGCCAAAAAGCGTATAAACTGCATCGTAAATCCAGTTCACAAAAGTTAGCTGATCAACGGCAATTCCAATGTCAAGAAAACGTCCATTCTGATTCGAGACCACACCCCCGAGGTAAAGCAGCCACACAAAAACCCCCACTCCTAAAAATTTTAAAAAACCTCTTCCATTTTGCCAAAGCTTGGCATATAATCAACTGTATTACGAGTAATAGTACACCTAGTACAGATAGGGGGTCATCATGTTCGATCTTGACCTGAGGAGCCGGAAGCCGATTTATGAGCAGCTCGTTGAGAAGATGAAGGAACTGATTACGACAGAAGTCCTTAAGACCGATGAGCAGCTGCCGTCTGTCCGGACGCTTGCCCAGGAGCTGACGATTAATCCGAATACAATCCAGAAAGCGTACCGGGAGCTGGAGGTACAGGGGTTCATTTATTCGCTGAAAGGCAAGGGCAGTTTCGTGAATCCCATTGCAAAAGGGACTGAGAAAGAAAAGATTTCAGAATTGATGCAGGAATTGGAAAAGCTTGTTTTGGAGGCTTTGTATCTTGGCGTGACGGTCGAAGAATTGAAAGCCCTGATTATAGAAACAGATGCCAAAAAGGGGGCGAACTAAAATGATTCAGATGAAAAAAATAGAGAAAGCATTCAATCATCAACCTGCACTCAGGAAGGTTGACTTACATATCAATCGAGGCTCTGTTTACGGACTGATCGGGTCGAATGGCGCGGGAAAGACGACTGTGATCAAGCTATTGGCAGGCATTTACGAACAGGACAACGGCGAGGTCACCATTGATGGCAAGGCTGTTTACGGAAACATTTCTTTGAAGAACCGCATCTTTTACATACCGGACCAGCCGTATTTTTTGCGGCAGTACACAACAAAACAAATGGCGAGGTTTTACCGAAGCCTGTATAGCAACTGGAACGAGGAGCGTTACGATAAGCTGCAAGAAGCATTTGATATAAATGTAAATAAGAAAATCCATACCTTTTCAAAAGGCGTCCAACGCCAAGTAGCTTTCTGGCTTGGATTATCGACGATGCCCGAGCTGTTAATCCTTGATGAGCCGATGGACGGCCTCGATCCGGTCGTCAGGAAAAAGGTAAAGAACCTGCTCATCCAGGACGTGGCCGAACGGGAAATGACGATTGTGGTCTCATCGCACAATTTGCGAGAGATTGAGGACTTTTGCGACCATGTCGGGATCCTTCATCAAGGCCGGCTGCTATTGGAAAAGGACATTGACGACTTGAAATCGGATGTGCATAAAATTCAGCTCGCGTATAAAGACGGGGTTCCGGAAGGGCTTCTTCCGCAACTGAATGTGCTTCATTCCGAAAAACGCGGCAGTATCCTGCTTTTAATCGTCAGGGGAAATGAAGAGGATATCGTCCGTTCAATCCGGAAAACAAATCCGGTCGTTTTCGACTGGCTTTCCTTGACACTGGAAGAAATTTTCATCTACGAAATGGGGGATATCGGCTATGCCATCAAGAATGTCATTGTTTAATCGGGATTTATTCCTCCAGATCGGAAGGAATGTCGGTTGGATTTCAATCGTTTATTTCCTTGGGCTGTTGTTCGTGCTGCCGATCAGGATGATGATGATGATGGACAGTGAATCGGCTTATACCGAATGGACGCCTTATACCCATCTGTTCCAGTACGATTTCGCCATTCAATTTATCCTGCTCATCGCCGCGCCCGTGCTGCTGTCAGTCTTTTTATTCCGTTTCCTCCAGGTGAGGCAGTGGGTGGATCTGATGCACAGCCTGCCCGTAGGCAGAGAACGGATCTTTCATTTTTATACACTTTCCGGAATCGTCTTTCTTTTGCTCCCGATTATCCTCATCGCCGTGATCCTCATGTTTTTGCACAATGTAACCGGCTGGAGCAATTTTTACAGCTATGAAGATATATGGGTGTGGACTGGGATTACAGCTGTTTTCAACCTAGTTATCTATTTTGCCGGCGTCTTTGTCGCGATGGTGACTGGCATTTCGGTTGTCCAGGCTGTCCTGACGTATATTTTTCTCTTATTCCCGGCGGGCATCTCGGTTTTATTGACTTACAATCTGGGCATGCTTCTTTACGGTTTTCCAAGCAGCTATTACCAAATCAGGAAGCTGGAACTCATGTCGCCGATTACCCATTTCACGTTTTTAGAAAGTCCGGACGGCAAGATTGGCTGGAAATCCCTTCTGCTTTATCTAGCCATTTCGGCCATTTTATACGTGCTGGCCTTGCTGATTTACAAAAAAAGAAAGACGGAAGCCGCATCTGAAGCGATTGCCTTCGGTTCTCTAAGAGCAATCTTCAAGTTCGGCGTGACTGTCTGTACGATGATGGTTGGCGGTCTGTACTTTGGTGAATACCAGCGGACGTTCGGCTGGCTTGTGTTCGGATACGCGTTCGGGACAGTGCTAGGCTATTTTGTCGCCGAAATGGTTCTGCAAAAAACGTGGCGGGTGTTCAGCCTGTTGAATTTACGCAGCTTCGCTGTCTACAGCGGCATCATTGTTCTTTTGCTAACGGGGGTTCAGTCGCTTGGAGCTTATGAAAAATACGTTCCAGTACAGGACGAGATTAAGAGTGTCACACTGGCAAACTATATTTACTCATCACCGGAAGAAAATGCCCTCTATACAGCCGACCCGTTAAAAAGCAGTGAGGCGGTTGAATCGGTCAGGAAGCTGCACGCTGAAATCATTGTCAATGAAAAAGGGAACAAACGGGATTTGCGCAATACTCAATCCTTCTATTTCATTTATGAAAAAACGGACGGGAAAAAGACCGTCAGAGAATACCGGATCAATCAGCTTGCATATGAAAAATGGCTCAGGCCCATCTACATGAGCAACGAGTATAAACATGCAACAAACCCTCTTTTCAAAATAAAGGACGATTCAGTACGCCGTATTAGCATAAGAGATGGCGTAGACATAGGAAAATCTGTCGTCATTGCTGATCAAACTGAAATACGGGATGCGATGGAAATTTTGAAAAGAGAAGTGGAAAACGAAACATATGAAGAATGGAAATCTCCAATTGGAACGTCCACAACGATTGAAATAATGTCCAAAGCGGATCAATTCAATCTAGAATTGAAATCATCTTATATGGAATTCCGCGGCTGGCTGAAGGAAAAAGGGCTGTTGGAGCAAGCGACCATCATGCCAAAAGATATAAACTACATCCTAGTTTCCAAGAACTTTGCTGACACAGCTGACTGGCGGGACAAAGGGGATCCGGAGGAATGGCTGATCAGGCCGCTGGAAAAAGATTCCGAAACGTTGAAAATCAAAAATAAAGAGCAAATCCAGGCAGCACTGGATCAGGCTGGCTACGACTGGTACCAGGGCGGAGATTATATGGCTCTTTTTGTGTATAAACAAAGCAACACAAAGGAAATAAGGACTTTTAGTGAAAAGAATGCGCCTGGTTTTATAAAGACGCATTTTGCGAAATGAGAGGGGGATGAAGGATGGCGGAACTAGATTTTAACGAGCTGTATGCAACCTACTCCCAAAGAATGCACCAAATCGCTTACAGCATAATCAAAGACAGCTATCTTGCCGAAGATATCGTACAAGAAAGCTTTCTGAAAGCATTTAATAAAATGGATACGATCCAAGATCTCACGAAAGTCGGGGCTTGGCTTTCCGCTGTAGCAAGGAGGACGGCAATCGATTTCGTCAGGGGGGAGCAGCGGAAACGCTGGCTCCCGGCTGACCAGACTGTGATGGAACAGAAGATTACCGAAAAAGGTGTATCGGAGTCGACAGAGAAGAAATTCGACTTCATCCTCCTCCAGGAAGATGTGCGCGAAGCACTATTCGGGATGGCCCCCGACTATCGGAAGGTGATGATTTTAAGAGTCGACTTCGGATTGAAGGAGCCAGAAATAGCCTCGAGGTTGAATCTGAAGTCAGCAACGGTCAGGACAAGGCTTTACCGGGCAAGAAAACAGCTCAGGAAAGCGATGTTGGAGAAATATCCCGCTTAAATTCATAGATTAGGAGACTATAAAATGATTACGATAAAAAATCTGTCCCATCAGTTTGAAATCGGGAAAAAGGGGAGCAAGACGATTATCCCTGTCCTAAAGGATATTTCTTTGACTGTCAACAAAGGGGAAATCGTGACCGTTGTCGGCAGAAGCGGCTCAGGGAAATCGACTCTATTAAACTTGGTGAGCGGCTTTATCCGGCCAACACAGGGCGAAATTGTCATTGACGGAACGGTTGTAACGAATTTGAGTGAAGCGAAGTTCGCCGATTTCCGAATAAATAAATTAGGTTTCATTTTTCAAAGCTTTCAATTGATTCAGAGCATGACAGCTTACGAGAATGTTGAACTTCCGCTAGTTTTGCAAGGAATGGGCGAAGCAGAGCGGAAAAGAAAAACCGAAGAAATGTTGGCAAAAGTCGGCCTGCTCGAGTATAAGGACCATTATCCAGGCGAGCTTTCAGGCGGGCAGCAGCAGCGCGTCAGTATTTCAAGGGCGCTCGTCGTCAATCCGCCGATTATCCTCGCTGATGAACCAACCGGGAGCCTAGATAGTGAAACAGAAGAGGAGCTACTTGAATTCATCGTGCAGCTGAACGAGGAGATGGGGATAACCTTCTTAATTATCACTCATGATGAGCAGGTCGCAAGAATGGGTCACCGGTCGATTGAACTTCGCGATGGCAAGGTATTAGAGGAGGAATTTGCATGAAATTGAAAGATCAGTTCCGGTTCGTCCGGCAAAATATGAAAAAGAGCAAAACGAGAATCTTTATGACCATCCTTGCCGCAGCGATGGGTACCGCTTTTTTGATTGTCCTGGCTTCGGTTGGCTTCGGCCTTCATTCTTCCATTGTGAAGGAGATTACCGGGAGGCAGATTGTTACCGAGATTCAAGTACATGGGAAACAAAATGAAGAAAGTGGTTTTCAGGGCATTTCCGATGAGGATATTGCCAAGTTTGAAAAAATGGGAAACGTCAAGTCGGTGGTTAGAAGGAAAAGCCTCCAGCAGGACGGGATTTTCCGATTGGGGAACTATGAAGCGTACAACAAGACCGTCGTCGCCCATATGCCTTCCGAATTGAAGGCAGGCTTTGAACTTGCGGAAGGGCGTGTGGCTGAAAAAGACAATGAAATCATTCTCGGCTACAACTTTATCGATGGGTTTCTCCCGAACGACACTGATGGGGAGCAACTGTATGATAATAAAGGCAGATTAATAGATGAGTTCAAGTTCAAAGATTCACTGATAGGGAAAACACTGACGATGACCGTCAACAAGATGGAGGACGGCAAAGAAGTTGAAAAAACGTTTGACGTAACGGTAGTAGGAATTAGGAAACAACCGACGAAGGAATGGGTGTTTGACCGGACGGTGTTTATTTCAGACGGGTTGTTGAAGCAGATTGAAGAGTTCACTGGTACGCCGAGGGGGGCGGTAATGGATCCCGCCAATCAAAATGACGACGGTTTCGTGCTGCCCGCCTACGATGAAGTAAAAGTGTATGCAACAAACCTTGAAGCAGTCAAAGGCATTACGGAGAAGCTCGAAAAAGACGATTATATGACATACTCCGTTCTGAAAGAGCTGAAAGAAGTAGACTTGATTTTCACGATTGTAAAGGCCGGCTTGATCTTCATCGGAACAATCGCAGTATTGATCGCGTCCATCGGCATTTACAACACGATGACAATGGCAGTGACCGAACGCTCGCAAGATATCGGCATCATGAAAGCCATCGGCGCCAACCCGAAAACGATAAAAAGCATCTTCCTGCTTGAAAGCTCATATATTGGCATCATCGGGGCCTTGATAGGGACGGCGGTTGCTTATTTAATCAGCTTTGCTGTCAATTTAGGGATCCCGTTAATCATCCAGCAGGCCTTTGGCGAAGAGCCGCCGAAGGGCTTGACATTCAGCAGCATCCCATGGACTTTGCCGGTCATCAGCTTTGTGATTTGTTATGTCGTCACAATCCTGTCCGGGCTGCGTCCGGCCCAGCGCGCAACGAAGGTGGATGTGCTAAGTGCGTTGAGACGGGAAGTTTAATAGGTAAGAGCACCCAGTTTTGATTTGGTGGTGCTCTTTTTATATTCATTTTGTTTTCATGTGGCTGGGGCTTTGTAAACATAAGGGGGTTGTAAAGGGCTTGTTTTTGCAAAAAAGCTTTTGAATGGAGTTGTTTAGACTGATGGGGCTGGCGGAGAATCCTAGATTGTCGTCTGAACATGGCGGCTTCGGACAGCAGGGTGCAAAGAATCCTAGTTTTCTGTCCGAACGTAGGGTGACTTCGGACAGCCGGCGCCCTGGAAATAGGTTTCCTGTCCGAACATGAGGTGCCTTTGGACAGCCGGTACGTAGAATCGTATTTTCCTGTCCGAACATTGGTTGTCTTCGGACAGCTGGTGTGTAGAAACGTAGTATACTGTCCGAACATGGGGCGTCTTCGGACAGCCTGGGCGTAGAATCGTAGTTTTCTGTCCGAACATGGGGCGTCTTCGGACAGCAGGTGCGTAGAATCGTAGTTTTCTGTCCGAACAAGGCTCGTCTTCGGACAGCTGGTGCGCATAATTGTAGTTTCCTGTCCGAACCTTGGTCGTCTTCGGACAGCGGATGCGTAGAATCGCAGTATGCTGTCCCAAGCAAATGCAACTTGGGACGGTTGGAGCAAAGAATCCCGGTTGACTGTCCCAAGCTAATGCATCTTGGGACAGTAGATGCAAAGAATCCCAGTTACTGTCGCAAGCTAATGCATCTTTGGACAGCAGATGCAAAGAATCCCGGTTAACTGTCCCAAGCTAATGTTTCTTCGGACAGCCAGAGCGTAGAACCCCAGTTATTTGTCCGAACAGAAGGCAGTAACGATCCATCACAAACCCAAACACCAAAAACCCCCAGCCAAACCCGGCCGGGGTCAGTCACTCAAAGGGGCCATATCAAACTATTAGAGCAAACGCCCGAAAGCGCCACCCGAAACCGATTAACAATACAACTCCGCAAAATATTGCGGATTCAACTTCTCACCGGTCACGCGAAGGGTTTTTTCATTCCAAGGAGAAAGGGCACCCGGCTTAAAAAAGGACTCAATAAGCAATTTGCCAGTTTCTTCAGTAAAAAACTCAGGTGACACATTACGCTCAATGTACCGCTGCAATTGAGCAGCCACGAGTTCACCAAGGGCGTAATTTTGATAGTAAACAGGCGCAAGCGTGAAATGAATTTTCGCGGCCCAGTCCGGATTGTCCACCTCATCAGGCGGGGTGACAAGCTGGATTTCCTGGACGGTTTTCCACCATAATGAGTTCAAATCCTGCTCTGGATTCTCGTACAGCTCTTTTTCAAAAAAGACGAACGTAATCGTCCAGCGCGCGGCAATGAGCATTTGCAGCTGCTGGTATTTTTCCAGCTCTGGAGTCAATTCGGCAACGGTTGCTTCATCCAGCTGCAAAAACTGTTTCAGCCAGCGCGGATCCTTGCCCATTTTGCCAAAAAGCATCGCAATTGCTTCGGTTGTCAGGATATGGCTGTACGTGTGCAGGCTGAATGGCAGGGAGTCATCGACATATTTGAAATAAGCGGCATGGCCGAATTCATGCAAATTTGTTTCCATCCAATAAGCGCTCTCGGTCAGGTTGCATAATACCCGGACATCCCCAGCGCGGTCCATATCGGTGCAAAAGGCAGTCGGGTTTTTCTTGTCGCGCGGGTAAAGATCGCTCTTCCCGTAAAGGTCGGTCACTTCGATGCCCATCTCGTTAAACGTATCGGTTGTCAGCTGGACAAGGTCCTTTCCTTTATAAAAACGGTCAAGATTGGTCACCTCTGAAGGAGGAGCTTCCTGGAAAAACGGGTCGACATAGTGCCAAGGCCTAATTTCGGACACATCAATTCCGAACTTCGCCGCAAGCCGCTCATCCAATTCTGCCTTCATCGTCCGGTAAGTTTCGTCCGATTGCTCGACAAGCTTCCGGAAGATCGAAAACACTTCATCGCGGTCAAGCTCTTGCAGATCGAATGCCATCTGATGGTAATTGTCGTAACCAAGCAGCCTGGCAGCTTCATTGCGCTTCCCGACCAGCTTTAGCAAATCTTTTTCAACAACCGCGCCTACCTCTTTACTCGCATACCAGACTTTTTTCCGGAGCTCCAAGTCCTCGCTATTCATTAAAACATCTCTAATATCATTGGCGGAATAAGCTTTTCCATCTACCTCAGGTGAGTATGTATTAAAACGCAAGTTCAGTTCGGCTGACCTTTTTGAAAGGTCAGCAAGAATTTCCTCGGGAAGCTGTTTGCTCTTCATATTATTCACGAATACCTCGAGCTCTCGCTTTTGCACCAAATCCAATCCATCCTGTTGTAAGAATTGCTGCGCATTTTCGTATGTATCCTTATTGGCAAAAAACAAGCTGTGTGCTGTACTGGCCTTCGTAAGTTTTTCGGCCCATTCCGGGTCTCCGGTTGTCTGCGCTTTCCAGCTCGCTTCGGTAACCTCTCTCGTGAGTAGCTTCATCTTTTCGTTCAATTCCCGCAAAAATTGTTCCAAGCTTTCCATTGTAATCGCTGCCTTTCTACCCTAAAATAGTCGTAATACTTTAAATTGTATTACAATTCCCAGGCGACCGCCATGCAAATTTTGCCAAAAGGAGCATATGAGATGGAAATCAGAAGAATAGTGCCGGAAGATGCAGAGCAGTACCGGCGATTAAGGCTCGATGCGCTTAAGGAACATCCCGAAGCCTTTGCGGTAAGTTATGAGGAAGAACGAGCCTATCCATTGGATTTTTTCAAAGAAAGATTTAGCGAGGACAATGCCACGACTTTCGGTGCATTCGATGGCGAAAAATTGGCCGGCGTCGTTACCTTGGTGAGGGAGGCAAAATCAAAACTCAGCCACCGCGCGAATATTTTTGCAATGTATGTAGCGCCTGAATACCGGCGAGCAGGAGTAGGAAAAAAGCTGTTGGCAGAGGCCATCCGTAAAGCGAAACAACTCGAAGGGGTCACCCATCTTTATTTATCCGTCACCTCCACCAACCTCCCGGCAAAAAAACTTTATGAATCTATCGGATTCACAACTTACGGCATCGACCGCCACGCGCTCAAAATTGGCGGCCAAGTATTTAGCGAAGATTTAATGAGTATGACATTCCCAGTAGAGTGAACAAAAGAGGATTTAGAGTCGTTTGAGTCTCTAAATCCTTTTGTTCGGCAAGGAATTCAACACTTCGTCAGTCGTGACGATCGTCGCGAATTCTTTATGTAAAGTGGCAAGCTCGATTTCATGGATGGTGGCTGCCGGATGCTTCTTCTTGTTGTGGTCGGTAATCTCGAATGCCGCCGTCGCATCAGAAACAAGGAAGTTGGTGAAGCCGAGGTTGCCGGCCATCCTCGTCGTCGTCGAAACACAATGCTGGGTCGATAGCCCTGTCAGGACAAGCGTTTTAATCTTTTTTTCATTTAAATACACTTCGAGTGGCGTTCCGATAAAGGCGCTGTTTACATTTTTCGTAAAAACAGTTTCCCCTTCAAGCGGCAGAACAAGATTTTTGATTTCAATCCCGTATCCGTTTTTATGGTTCAGCGGCGATTGGGGCTCAAGTGATAGATGCTGGGAGTAGATGACCTCCCACTTTCGTCTGCGCCATTCGGTTAACAACCGGTGAATATTCTGTTCAGCATCCGGATTATTCCGTTCGCCCCAGTATGGGTCGTCGAATCCGTTCTGCACATCAAGGATCACGAGGGCGGGAATTCCTGAAATTTTGCTCATAAGGCATTTCACTCCTAAAACATCTGTATGTATTCTAGGGTTGCCAACTTTCCCGTACTCATTCCAAAAGAAAAGACATGCCTGCTGACATGCCGAATGTTACTCTTCAATTTCGTTTTTGGTTTGTACATAGCGATGGAAAGGGCATTTCCAGATCGATGTATCATCATCCCGAAGGAAATACTGCTTCCACTCATAATTATCATCCTGGCCATATGTGTTAAGGTCAGGGTGCGCCGGGGCGGAATCATAGTTTGCGAGGCGCTTGCGGATTTGCGATTTAATTTTTGCCGCCCTTGCCTTTGATTGATTAAATTCAACCAGTACAGACCTTGGCGTAATCGCGAGCATCAGATAGGGAAAATAACGGCTCTGCCGATTTTTGTGTGCAGGAGTTCCGCAATAGACGAAGTATTGTTCGCCATGGAAACAGAATTCCCAAAGTGAATCTTCAGGATTGTTAGGGATATGTGAAGGCCAAGGCCTCTGATCTATTTGGCTGACCGAACCGAGCTGGTCCCAAAAAATCTGTTCATATTCTTCCACATTTGCTAGATGATCTGCAGGCGTCTCATAAAACAACACAAGAGATGCATAGGGTCCTGTGGTGTGATAGATTTCGGAAAACTCATTTAAGGCCTCGGCCAATTCGCGGATTGAGGATGGGTCTTTAAAGCTAGGAAGAAATCCAAACCTCAGTTGATGGAGCTTGTGTCCAAGTGTTGCCGGAATACAAGGAAATGGATGTTGCACGTCTGTCATTTTTAGTTCGAATTTTTCGAAGGCGTCCCGTTTCCATCGTTCAAGCCCTGGTTGAAAAAGGTCGTCTTTTCTATATAAAACCACGCAAATACCTCCTCTTACCCTAGATTATTCAAGTCTCGGAGGAGTGTTCAGCGGAAAGAATTTTGTGAAAGGCGTGATTCAATGCTACTTCCAAAGGAATTTTTGGCAAAAGTGGCCGGTGCATTCGGTGAGGCGGGGGGTACATGGCTGGAAAGGCTGCCAGAAAAGATTGAAGAGTACGCAGACAAATGGAAGCTCGAAATCGAAGGGCCTGCCGGCAACCTTTCCTATAACTACGTCGCAAAAGCGCGCGACGAAAATGGAAGACCCGTCATTCTAAAACTCGGGGTGCCACACCACGAGTTTATAAACGAAATCAGGGCAATCAAGATGTACAATGGAGAAGGCTGCGCCCGGCTTTTGAAAGAGGATGGGGAAAATGGAGCTATGCTGCTTGAACAGCTCATACCTGGAAGGAACCTCGCTGAAATTGAAGATGAGAAAGAGGTGGTCCGGCAGTACTTAAACGTCTGGAAGGCAATTCGAAGGCCGCTTCCTGCCGGGCATCGTTTCCCGGCAATGAGAGATTGGTCATTGGCACTCGTGCGCTACCTGGACACGTACCCAAATGGGGATGGCCCCATTGGGCATGCTGACATTCGGAAAGCGATGGGCTATTTTCAGGAGTTGAATGACCCGGAACAAGATGAGCTCTTGCACGGGGACCTCCATCATGAAAACATTCTAAATTCAGAAACCCGGGGCTGGTTGGCGATTGACCCTAAGGGAGTTGCCGGAAATCCAACCTTTGATTTGATTTCGTTTTTGTTTAACCACTTACACGGAAAGCCAGATCCGCGCGGGTTGCTTTTGCAGCGAATTGAGTGGCTTTGCAAAGGGCTATCATTAAATAAGGAAAAGCTGCTAAAGGCTGGGTTCGCCATGTCCACATTGTCCGCCTGCTGGTCAATCGAAGACAATTCGGATTGGGAGGAGACGTATCGTTGTGGGAAGTGGTTTGAGGAAATTTTGCAAAAAGGCAATTAAGAATAAAAGGAGGTCGCAGCTGGAAAAGCGAAAAGAATATATATGGAACTCGTCTCTAAAAAAGTCTGGGTATACAGCATTCGAGGGGGAACATAACTTATGGCAAAAAAACAACCCGAACAGCTCGACTGGCTTTTTATTGTTGCTCTTGTAGCCGCGCAATACCTATTCGATATTTCCTGGTTTGTTTATTTTCTATTTGTCCTTATCTTTTTTCTGATTCGCGGCTTGTTTCAAAGAAAATCATTCTCCCAATTGGCAATCGTTGCGGTTATTCTGATTGCATTGTACGTTCTATCCATATTTGTGAATTCCTTATTTGTTTAAACTTGCTTTTGACTTAACTTGAACCATTTTGCAAAAAGTGGAAGTTTCAAGTTCTCTCCTCCCGGGAATCTCCCAAGTAGGTGATGAAAAGGAGGAGTTGCGATGAAAATTAAAGAAGTTATGACAACCGAGGTGGAGACGTGCTCGCCCGATACGCCTATTCATGAAATTGCAAAAAAAATGAAGGAGCTAAATGTTGGCGTCATCCCGATTTGCGAGGGGGATGAACTGAAAGGCTTGGCCACGGACAGGGACCTGGTTTTAAACGCTGTGGCGGAAAATCTGCCATGGGATACACCCGTTTCAAAAGTGATGACCGGGGATCCTGTCATGGGTACCATTGATATGTCTGCAAAAGAAGCGGCCAATTTAATGGCTGATGTGCAAATCAGAAGACTGCCAATCGTGGAGCAGGGCCGGTTAATAGGAATCGTTTCTTTAGGGGACCTCGCAGTTGAAAAGAACCTCACAAATCATGCAGGCGAGGCGCTTGAGAAAATATCAGAGCCTTCCAAACCGGAAAAATAAGGTTAAGCGGCCCGCTTTTATAGTGCGGGTTGCTTTTTTCTTTACAAGCGAAAGTGGTAAACAGCATTTGCAGCTGTTCGGGGAGGAATGCTGCCTAGTCGCGATGGCAATCGTCCGGAATTTGAGTGCATTCATCCGGATCAGGTTCTCATTCGTCCGGAATTGATACTTATCCATCCGGGCTCGGTACTGATTCGTCCGGCTTCGGTTTATTCGTCCGAATCTGGTACTGATTCGTCCGGAATCGGTGTTCATTCGTCCGGAATCGGTGCCTATTCATCCGAATTCTCGGTGCCCATTCGTTCAAATTTTCCACTTATTCGGCGAAAAAAAACTTGGCCAATGATTAACCAAGGTTTTGCTGAGATTTATTCATGTACCTTTTTTTAGCAATGTAACTCGCAATCACTCCGATAGCCAAGGGAAAAAGCGAGCCTATTGTGAGAAAAGTACCGCCGGACTCCGAGGTGAATTCATAATGGAACTTCAATATTTGAATGTTAAACAGGTAGCCAATTGCATAAGACAGGCCCGCAGATACAATAAAGGCTAGAGCGGCGACGAAAAAAGTTTTTGTTTTCATTTTCAACATCCCCCCGCATTTTATGTTTATATTACCCATCATTGGAGGAGGAAGGCAATGAAGAAAATTAAAACAGGGCATATCGCTCGCCCTGTTTTTAGTTGCTACTCCTCATAAGACTCGCTTCAAAAAAGTCGATAATCTCAAGGAAGCGTTCGGCCTCCCTGAACGTATGGTCAGCAAGAAGGGGATGGATGTTACTTTTTATGCGGCAGGCTTCAATTAACTCACGCGCTGTTTTCTTAAAATCCCTTAACGAAGCGACAGATACTTTATTTTGATTCAAGAATTGGCTTAAGATGGGCCGCGTTTCCGATTGAGGACGCATCGAATCCAAGTCGACCGCCTGGAAAACGAGCTGATCGAAGTCATGGCTGAATTCCCTTGCCTGGTCAACCAGCTTCCGCTCTGACGGATCAAGCAGGTGTCCGATGAACTTCGAGTGGTCAGCCATTATTCTAAGGAAGAAAACATTTTCTTCAATAATAGCTTCCGGCTTCGGAACGAGTTTTCCATTATTCAATTCCGTCAGCCGATTGGCAAAATAGGCCGCTTCACGGCTAATATGATCGACTAAAAGAGGAAAGTTATTTGAACGAATCTCACAGCGCAGCGTTAATCCAAGCACTTTCCTTTTATAATGCCAAATCGCAACGGCAGCCTGGTAAACCTCTTTATTGAAGCTTCTGACTTGCTCGAGCTCCGAGTTGACAGTAAATCGGGCCAACTTTTCTTCAATTCGTTCAAAAAGACTAATAAAATTCCTCGCTTCATCAATCAGCTGTTTTTGCTCGTACGTAAAGCCTAAGCTTAAAAACAAAGAATGCTCTTTCATGATCCTCGACCAAAACCGGATTTCATCGAGCGACCTCGCCACAATCGGATCCGCCACCAACCACACCTCCAAAGAATTCTATTTGTTCACTATATGCCTAGAAATTCTAAAAATTCGCTCGTGGTAAAAGAATCCACAGCTCACTCTAAAACAAAAAACCAGCAAGCGTCAGCTTACTGGTTCTCAATATCTAATTTACTGTAACAGTTTTCTCCTCATGCTCATGCAAATTACCTATTTCGACATGAACATTTACCGTGAACTCGCCCGCGGAAGGGAAGGCGTGCTTCCATTCATATTTTCCGCCGCCAACTTCTTTGGCAGGGGTGAAATCATGCTTTTCGTCGCCATGCTTCCAGATTTCAAATGTGATTTTCGCACCTTCAAGCGGCTTATCCTCATGCTTGATCACGGCGGTTAACAAAGTATCCTCTCCAGAATCAGCTGAATTCACCGGAAAGTCAATCGCCACGCTGCTTTCACCGTGCCCATGTTCATGTCCTCCGGAAGAGCCATGCTCCGATTCTGCCTCAGAAGGATTGCCGACAACGAATTCCTTTTTCGGCATGTTATGCATTTCGCGCGCCGTCACATGGCTGATCACGACATAATTGCCTTCCTCGGTAAACGTCTTCTTCACACCGTAAACCCCGTCGCCAATATGCTTTGCTTCAAGCATTTCATGGTCCTTATCGCCAGCCTTGAAAACTTCGAACTTCACTTCATTGGCGTCTTCAACATTCTCGCCGTCCTGCGTGACGTGTGTTTTGATTTCTGTTT
The DNA here is from genome assembly GCF_003515685.1 of Neobacillus notoginsengisoli. Taxonomy (GTDB): domain Bacteria; phylum Bacillota; class Bacilli; order Bacillales; family Cytobacillaceae; genus Bacillus_D; species Bacillus_D notoginsengisoli. The sequence continues at coordinate 181,100 of NZ_QWEG01000009.1, forward strand.
CCACATTAGGATCTATTTTATCTGGCAGAAGAATTTCAACTTCAATCAATTTCGGAGGCTCATTCGTGCCAGCCGAATTGTCCTGATCCTCGCCGTCAGCGCAGCCTACAAGAGCAACGGCCAATAGACCGATAAATAAAACCATCAACTTTTTCATAATAATCCCCTTTTGCCAAAGTAGTTTACTCTAGATAGACAGGAACAGGCTCTAATAGCCCATATCCCACATGACTAGTTTACACTATTTTCATAAAACCTTTAATCGTTTAACCTCATTGCGGAAAACTACCTCGCTGGTTATACGTTACCGGGCTAGGCTGGAATAGTTTTGGAAAACCTAAAGGATAATAGCGTAATGGGGCGAATTATATACACTATACCTTTATGAAAAGGGGGGCACGAACGAATGGCATTAAAGGCGGAAAAGCTTTTCGTGAACTTGCCAGTGAAAGATTTGCAAAAGTCAATCGAGTTTTTTAAAGAAATAGGCTTTGAGTTTGAACCCCGATTCACCGACGACAATGCAACATGCATGATCATCGGTGAGAACATTTATACGATGCTTCTTGTGGAGGAATTCTTCCAGACGTTTACGAAGAAGGAGGTGGTTGATTCCACCAGAAGCACGGAGGTCATCCTGTCGCTGACTGCCGGAAGCCGCGGGGAGGTGGACGCCATCGTCAGCAGGGCGATTGACGCCGGTGGTAAGCTGTCCAACGACCCCCAGGACCATGGATTCATGTATAGTTGGAGCTTCCAGGACCTCGACGGCCATCTATGGGAAGTGTTTTATATGGAACCCGGGATAGCCGGGTGAGGAAAGACGATGAATAATTTAGCCACATCCAGCCTGTTCTTTTAGAGCAGGTTTTTTTAAAAATTTATGTATACCTAAACATAGATTGTTAACATAATATTATTATCTTAAAAATAACTCCATCCAAATCGGGGGCTTTAGGTTTTCCCTGGATAGCTCGATGAATTGGCCCATGATGCCGAGATGGGAAACGCCATACTCATCGGCAACGATAGGGGTATAAATAGAAAACAATAACAGATCCGCTTTTTCAATATCGTCCGGATGGGCGACGGAAGGCCGATCCGGGAATTTTTCTTCCGCATAAACAACAAAGTCCTTTTCGGACGGGTTGAAAAATGCCAGTATCCCGGCAACCAGTAGGGCAGCCGCTATGATACCAAGTTTTTTTGCCAAAATAAACATCTCCTCTTAATGAAATTTCATATAAAGAATCACAGCTGCCGCAAGATTAGACATGCCGAATAATCCGAATCGTTTCATTGTTAAATGCCGGCTGGCTCTGTCTTCTTTTGTTTCAGCTTGATAATTAGCCCGTATTCTGTCGCCGCTAACCAACGAACCTGAAAAAATAGCGGAAATACCGATCGCCGCAAGCCCAATTCCACCCGGCAAAATATAAGCGTGGTCTGCCCCCCATATTAAAGACGAACTAATAGAGGCAATAACAGCAAGAACAGCGCCGCTCATAATAACTTTCACCGCAAAACCTCCTATTAGAATATGTATTAAAGGAGAATTGTATTTTCCATAATAAACCACTATACTTAAATAGTATATTTTACCAAACTATTTTGCAATAGAATACGCGCAGTTTTCATATATTTGTAAAATTTAGAAAATAAAATAGGTAAGTTAATATTTTGCAAAAAAGGAGAAGGTCTCATGAACGAGATTGAACGTTGGTATGATGAGGAATATGATGAGTGGACGAGGCTGGATCGGCATAAAATTGAGTTTGAGATAACGAAACGCTATTTGGATGAAACCATTCAGGGTGAAAATCTCGAAATCTTTGATATAGGCGGCGGTCCGGGACGTTACTCGATTTATTTGGCGGAAAAGGGGCATAAGGTTTCTTTGCTTGATTTATCAAAAAGAAATATAGAAAAGGCAAAAATCAAAGCCGCAGAGAACGGCGTTGCATTAAAAGACTATATTCACGGAAATGCACTCGAATTGGCGCCATTTCAGCAAAAATTCGATGTGATCCTGCTGATGGGGCCTTTATATCATTTAGTAAAAAGGGAAGAGAGGGCAGCTGCCGTAGAGGGGGCGTTGAGGCTTTTAAAGAGGGGCGGGCTCCTCGTAGCATCTTTTATCTCATCCTATGCTCCCATTCAAGATAGTTTAAAGCATCTGGATCCGATTGAAGAAACGGAAAACATCCTTTCTTATCTCGAAGATGGGCTAAACCAAGGCGAGCTGGGTTTTACAACGGCATATTTTATTAACCCGCTTGAGGCAAAAAGGTTTATGAATAGCTTTGAACTTGAAGAAATTATTTTTGCGGGGATTGAGAATGTACTCGGGAGCAGGGAAACAGCCATTAATCAGCTTGACGAGGGGCAATATAAGAAATGGCTGGACATTTGCTATCGATTGAGCAGAGATCAAAATCTAATAGGGACCAGCGAGCATTTGTTGTATATAGGAAGGAAAAATGACAGGAGGCAGATAGATTGAATGCAAAGAAAATAGTAGGCGAAAAAGCTGTTGATTTCATTCAAGATGGGATGATTGTAGGGCTTGGGACCGGCTCAACCGTTTATTATTCGTTGTTGAAACTTGGCCGGCAATTGGAGGCGGGACTATCGATTCAGGGAATTCCTACTTCAGTTCAAACAAAGGAATTAGCTGAAAAGCTCCGTATTCCGTTAATTGGATTTGAAGATGTTAATGAAATTGATCTTACAATCGATGGAGCGGATGAAGTCGATCGGAATCTGAACTTGATAAAAGGAGGAGGCGGAGCGCTAGTCCGGGAAAAAATTATTGCAAAGGCCTCGAAAAGATTTATCGTCGTCGCTGATCCTTCAAAAATGGTCAATACATTGGGAGCCTTTCCTCTTCCAGTCGAAGTCGTTCCTTTTGGTGCACAGCTGACTGAAAAACACATTAAGAAATTAAATGGAGAACCAAGATTACGCCAAAGTAATGGAACTCCTTATCTTACCGATAACGGAAACTACATTTTTGACTGTACATTCCTGGATATTACAAAGCCTTTCGAGTTGGAAATCGCCCTCAATTCTATTCCCGGGGTCGTCGATAACGGTCTATTCAATGGAATGGCGGATGTTGTAATCACTGTAGATAATGGAGAGCCTATCTTCTTGGATAGGAAAAGATAAAGACCAAAATACAACGACACAAAAATCTTATCGAGAGTGATTTTTGTGTCGTTCGATTGGTGCCAATTTGACAGCCTTCAGGATGCTGGCACTCTAACTCTTATATTTCGCCTTCATTTCTTCTTCTTTTTCTTTGATGGATTTTTTCAGATTATCTCCTTCGGTTTTCAATGTATCGCGCTTTTCTTTATACTTTTCTTCTACATAGTCTCTCATAATGTTAAAGCGCTGCTGGATGAGACTGTCTACTTCCTGCCGGACCTCATAACTAATTTGGTCCTTGTCCTTCAGGTAGTATGAAGCCTCGGTAAGCCGGGACTTTTCATCATACGTTAGATTGCTGAATTTTGACTTTTGATTGAATAATTCATTTGATTTTTTCGTTTGTTCGTTCCACACTTCATTCCAGTTTTTGCTTCCCCAGTTCCACCATTCATTCCAAAGCCTGCGCCGTTCTTCTTCCCACAATTTTTCAAAGTCTTTAGCAGTTTTGACCGTTTCGTACTCTCCGCCACCCGCTTCGGCAACAGCTATCAATTGTTTTTGGCCTTGGCTGTCGACATCGAATCCGATGATGTTAACGACGGCTTTAATATTGGAGTCATGAAGCTCTTTCGCAGCTTTGACTGGATCGCCGTCACACGTTTCTACTCCGTCACTGACAACATAAATGATATTTTCCCCTTCATTTCCTGCTCTTTCAAAATCAGCTTTTGTTTCTGAGATTGCGTTCGCAATTGGCGTCCATCCGGTCGGCTGAAACTTTCCTAATGAGGATTTGAAATCCGCTTCATTATAAGGCTTCAATTCATAGACGACTTCTGTACTGCCGCAGGATAGCTGTTTATCACTATCACTATTGCTGCCCTTATGACCATAAACTCTTAACGACACATTCGCTTCTTCAGGCATGGAAGCAACGAACTGATTGATGGCATCTTTCGCAAGCTCCATCTTTGTTTTGCCACCAATTTTTTGAGCCATGCTTCCGCTCGCATCCAAAAGAATGGCGATGTTCACGTTCATGTCCAAATCCCCATCGTCACTCAGTTTCATGCCGCCTGGCATTTTCGTTAACGAGGTTTCAATACTCGGATTAAAGCTTTCATAAAAATCATAAAAAGGGCGGTAATTTTCTCCCTCGCGAATTAAATTCAAGAGTTCCTCATAAACTTGGAAACTATCTTTGTCCTGAAAGGATTTTTCATCCAATGCCCTATGTACAACTGCTTTATTATAGGCATTGCCAGAATATTTACCGGCTTTCTCTTCTATAATATCTTCTACACTCGATGCGATTTTGAATTCATCTTCTTTTTCTTCTGCTTCTGCGCTATGTTTCTGATCCTTTTCCTTCGCACCTGCTGTTTCCTCGTTTTTGTTTTTGTCGCCTGAGGCTTTCTCTTTCGCACCACAGGCAGATAGCACGAGGACAATGCTAAAAAGTAAAACAGCAAATAGGAATAGTTTTTTCTTCTTCATTCTCATTAAACCAACCCCTACCTTATATGAAGTGTATAAAAAGAAAGAGCATTTTATCCCTTAAAGTCATCACTGTTTTACCTATAAATACAGTGAAAAAGGGAAATTCAATGGCTCATTAACATTTTAGCCCAGTTATGGTATTTATTAAAGTTTCAATTGGTAAATGAACCCATAATAAGACAAAATACCTGCATGTTAAGGGACTAAAAGACTATAATAGGGGAAGGTGCCATGAAACGTTTGTCGAAAGTTTCTCTTTTGAGGTGGAAGCTAGAACAATGGGTATGTTATCAATAACTGCTGTTATGATAAGAGGAAATTCTGCTGGTGGATGATATTGGCAGTCTTTCCGCTTGGAAAATAGGTCTACCGGTCCTTGTCGAATGAATCAAGGGTTTTTATTTTTCAATAAATGTCACTATGAGGTATACTTCTAGTTACGAGATAACGGTAAAAACTGATGAACAAAGGAGATTAATATGGAATCTACATATAAACTTGGCGATCAAATTTCAGAATTTATTTCGGTGAATCGTGAAGAGTTTAAACAAAAGCTCCTTTCCGAAGCTGTTGATGTTGCGGCCAAAATTAATGATATTCTTCAAACTGGGAATATTGACTTATTGAAAAACGCTGAAAAGCTTGTCAATTATGTTTTGCTGGACGAAAAAGAAGAGATGGTGAAATTTGCAAACCAGGAAGGAGTCGTGTGGGCGGAGCATGCCTTGACTCTTTCATTTAAGCTAGAGTGGATTCAAGCGATCCGCAGGACGTTATGGCAATTTGTTTATCATTTTGATAAAGCGGAAGACGACATTATACAAAAAGAAGACTTCTACATTCTTGAGAAAAAGATTAATGATCAAATTGACCAATTCCTGAACAATTTTTTCTTAAGTTATTCAACCTTTAAAGATGAATTGTTGAATACGCAGCGTAAATTGGTGGAGCACCTTTCCGTACCAATTATTCCCGTCAGCCCGTCCGTTTCTGTATTGCCACTGATTGGCCTAATTGATTCTTATCGGATGCAGACAATCGAGGAGAAAATCCTTGTGGAGATTTCAAATCAAAAGGTGCAGGCGCTAGTGATTGACTTGTCGGGCATTGCCGATATGGAAATGGATGTGATTGACCAGTTCCGAAAGGTTTTAAATGGCGTCAATATGATGGGATGCAAAGGAATCATTACCGGCTTGCGCCCTGATTTGGTCCGGAAAATGGTCCACGCCGGTATTTCGTTTGCCGACAAAGCCGAAACAAAGGGCACACTTCAGGAAACACTAAAAAAATACCTTGCAGTTGAAGCAGGTTAATCAAAAAGATATGGTAACGGGTTCGGTGTTCGGGTACAAAAACTGAATTAGCACGCCAAATAGCAGTCCGATTCTTAATTGAATTGGCTGCTATTTTTGTAATATAGAAGGGAAGATAGAAATTACAGAGAAGTAATGCTGAATAAAAAATGCATTGCCTAGTACATATATTAAAAAACGAAAAGAGGGATGGAATGACTGATGCAACGGTGTTAATATCAGCAGCTAATGCATATGGTCTTGATTCGAGACTGCTTATACATGTGGGTGGGTATATAAATGATGTCTATCAATACACAGAACAAAACGGTGTTCCTGCACGGATTATCCGTTTGACAAAACAAACATGGCGTAACCAAAAAGAGGTATTGGCAGAATTACACTTTATGAAATATCTGTTCGATAACGGTGTTTCTGTTCCCGATATACTCCCTTCAAAAAACGGGAATTTGGTTGAAAGCGTGGAAGGGGGATATCTTGCATCTATGTTCACCCAAGCTCCTGGCCGGATCCCTATCGAAGAAGATTGGAACCGAGAAATGGTTGGTAACTGGGGACGCATTGTTGGGCAGATGCACTTGCTTACTCAATCCTATGTACCTTTGGAAGGGGTTAAACGTCGTGATTGGAAACAGGAACCTTGGATGGATATGATGCGTCACCTGCCACATAAAGAGTTGATTGTCCGCCAGAAAGCAGTTGAACTGTTAAATTGGCTGGAGACTCTTCCAAAAGACAAGAAAAACTATGGACTTGTACATTGTGACCTTTACGATCAAAACTTTTTCGTCGCGAAAGACGGTACAATAACGGCATTTGATTTTGATGATTGCTGCTATCATTGGTTCGCTTTTGATGTAGCCATCATCCTTTACTTGGTCATCGCTAGATTTAACCGGCTGGAAAAAATGAATGAGTCGCTCGATGATCACGTAGCCTTTTTCCTCGATGCGTTTCTAAAAGGGTATCAAGAGGTGAACCATTTCGAAAATTGGTGGTTAAAGGCAATGCCACATTTCCTGCGTTATCGACGATTGCTCGGTCTCAGCTTATGGCACCAGCGTTATGACTGGAAAATAGTTGACGGTGAATTAAAAATAAAATGGTTACGTTTGAAGGCGGAAATAGAAGCAGATAAACCATTGACCAATTATCCATTTTAATGGCTTCTCGTTAGTTCTCACAAGTAGGTTGGTTTTAAGGTTTGCTTTACTTTTTAAAAGGAGACTAAGTTAGAGTAGAGATAGATACTTTTTCACCAAAACATTGCGATGCTGCGTGGAGGAGTTATTATGAAGCATATTGTGTTGAATGAAGGGTTCATAGTAGGAACTGTCGTAGATTTTCTTATTTTTATTCCCGCCGAGGGAGATAAACAACATTTATGGGTATAGGACTTCGAGTTCAAAGAGAAATAAAGAAAATTGGGGCATGGCAAATAAATATTGTCGTCATTTATTGATTACTTTCGGAATAATAATACTTTTATTTTCACTTATTTTTAAAAGTACAATAATTAACTTAATAACGCTTGGAGTTTCAATACTCCTTATTTATTTTTTGATAGAGATAAAAATTTCATAAGTTTAGATTAAAGAAGGATTCAAATGACAAATTGGAGAATAAAACATTAGAAAAAAATGGATTACTAAGAAAGGGAGTAAAAATTTGAGTAGCTTAAAAAGAACATATATTGCTTATCTATTCATGGTAATCTTATTGTTGTTTGGTTGTTCTAGTGATATTTCCCTTGAGGAAAAAATCGTGAAAATACTTGAGGGTAGTGAAAATAAGGATTTTGAACGAGTTATCGATTATGACATTAAAGATGATTTTATTGTAGTCATTTATAAGAGTAAAGAATTTGATCAATTAAATATAGGATTTATGAAGGTGAACAACGGTAAATTAGAGTGGGATAGCGGTATGGGTGGTCCTGAATTATCAGGTGGTGATCAGTTCATTTCTGATCCTATTGTTGTGAACGTAATGATTCCAAAAGAACCTGGCATTAAGGACGTAAAAGTTTTTGAGAAGTATGCAAAACAAGTAAAATACTCTGAAGAAATTAATTATTGGATTGCATATACTGATAAATCACCAAACAGCTACGAAGTTGAATACATAAAATAGTTTAAATGATTTTTATACGAACAGGTTGGTAACTTGAATAATAGATGTAAAAGAGGTGAGATATGAGGCTTTTGAAATCTAAAAAAATTTCTATTTTTAACAGTGATTTTATTTAGCCTATACGGATTTAGTTATTGCTTCTTTTACGGTACACCATGGGACAAGATTTCCTACAATAGTAAGTTTGAGACATATTTAGAAAATAAATATAATCAGGTTTTTGTAATTAAAGAAATCTCGTATGATTTGTTACACGGACGAACAGATCATGCAAATGCTTTTTCTGAAAAGTTTATACCAGAAGAAAACCAAGAAGATAGAAGTGGGTTTAGCTATTCTATTGCACTTTACCAAGATGAAAAAATCACTTCTTCATTTAGTGAAAATGAAGTAAATGATAATTACAATTATGCAGAGCCAGATATTTATCGAATTGTTGATCATTTTTATGAAAGCCCAGAAGTTCAAGAAGAATAAATCTTTTCATCTCTTCTTCAACGTGGTGCTTTAGTGAGGTAAGATAATACAAAAAAACTTAGAGCTAAAAAATAACTCTAAGCCTTTTTGATTGTGTGATGTACGTGTTTTGTTTTGTGGAATTTATGATATATGTTGTGTGATTAGGTTTGTGATTTAACGTTTTACATCTCACAAGTAACCCGGTACTGTTTATCGAGGCGGTTTTTTCATTGTAAAAAATTCGGGTCGTCCCTTTGCTGTCCATCCAATTCCCCAAAAATGGTCTGTTTTTCCTCCTTATTCTGAAGGTTCTGGACAACAGGCTGCATTCCTGGGAAATAGGCGTCCATCGCTTTTTTGAATTCCCCGACTGTAAGTGGCTTTTGATCATCTTTTAGTTCATAGCCGACGATTCCATTTGCTTCAAGGGTTGCCATCTTGAGGTCTTCAATGCTGGAGATGCCCTGGTTACGGAGCCTCATTTCAAGCTGGTCAACAGAAAGACGCAATTTCTTAAGCGCTTCTACATCTATTTTCCCGTCCCGGATCACCACTTTGGACTTTCCAGTAATGAGCCTCTCTAAAAAATTGGATTTCATCTGGATGATTTCAAGAATAACGACTGAAAAGATAAAGATCCCGACACCGGCAAGGGTTTTCAATAAACTTGCCTCTACGATGGGCTCGACAATAATTGTACCAATCGACAGCATCACAACAGTTTGCGCCAGCGTCATTTGTGAAATGGATTTTCTCCCGGCAATCCGCATAAACACAATCCCGGCTATAATCAGGATAAACGAGTTCCAAACAAAATCCATTGGGGCCACTTCCTAAATCTTCATTTCAGTTATTTTTTGCAAAAGCTGCCAGTGGTATACTGTTTTTAACTGATGTTGGGAGGGAAGGATTTGACCAGCAAAAAATTCACTTACATAGTTCTTGCGGCGTTATTGGCGGGGTTGTTTGTGACCATGTATATAATTTATACAGATTTCGATTCAAAGTGGGGTCTCTATTTTGTTATCGGATATGTAGTTATTCTGCTCATATGGGGGTTAACCTTCTTGGTTGTCGCTGGTTCAAGGCTGAGAAAGTTGAGAAGGGAAGAGATGAGAAAAAGGCTGGGGAAATTTATCCTTCTTTTCGCTGGTTTGTCTGTCATCCAGTATGGATTATATTTCTTTATAAAACCAGCCGAAGCAGCGCAGTTTCAGTTTGGGATTCCCTTGGGGTTTGCGCTGGGCTTCAGTTTTCTGGATCTTATGTATAGCAAAAACGGCCGTACAGAATAATAAACCGTTTTTGATTGCAGAAATGGAAAGTTCGGACAGCTACTTGGTTACAAAGGCATTCGCTGTCCGAACCTATAAGATGAAACAATCTTATTTATAAAAAACTTTATCTACGTTGTACTTCGCCTTTAACGTATTAATCGCATACGTTTCGTAAATTTCGCGGTCCATTGGTTCTTCGACCACAAGTACGGCAATTTTATAAACTTCATCCCGGTGATTTTTAATAGGGGAGACAGTATCCTCGAAATGGCGCTTTACGCGTGGACGCAGCTTTCGGGCTTTTCCGACAAACATGAGCTCATCGTCGGCATTAAAGAACAGGATAATCCCGCCTTTATCCCTCGGGATGCGGTGGTAGTCGGTAAATCCGTACTTGCTGCTGATTACCGCCTCGACCGGTTCGCCCAGCTGGTTTTTTCTCGTTAATACAACATCAGGATTTGGCAATTCAATTTTAATCATTTGATCACTTCCTTTTCTTCGACTACTTTACCACAAGGGACGACAATAATCCAAGCTACTCTTTCCATTATGTACATATTTTTACCCTTTTTGCCGAAAAAATAAATGTGATAAGTCAGGGGAACAGTTGGATTTGGAATTTTTTTGTTGCTATATACAGTCCGGCTGTATACAATCAAACTATATAGTTAAACTGTATAAATAGCTTGGAGTGATGATGTTGGAATTAAATAAATATTTACCTTTGACCGAAACAACCTATTATATTTTGTTATCCTTACTCGAGCCTGCTCATGGCTATATCATGATGCAAAAAGTCGAGGAGTTAAGCAATCAGAAGGTAAAGATTGCTGCTGGCACGATGTATGGAGCAATCGAAAACCTACTTAAACAAAAATTAATTACAGCCGTAAAAAGCACGGATAAACGAAGAAAAACGTATGTCATCACTGAAAAGGGGAGAGAAGTGCTACGGCAAGACTGTGAACGAATGAAGCATATAGTTCAGATAACCGAAAAGTTCCTGCCACTGGAAATAACGAGGGATGGAGGAATGGAAAATGTATAAGCTTAAATTCTTTGTCGACTTTGAAAAGGAAGAAAAATGGCTGGTGAAAATGGCAAATGACGGTTACCATTTACAAAACGCTTCGTTCGGATACAGGTTTCAAAAAGGGGAGCCTGAAGCGGCAACCATAAAAATTGACTTCAGAAAATTTAAGAAGAAAGAGGATTTCATCGATTACTGTACGATGTTTGAGGACAGTGGCTGGAAACATCTCGCTGGTACCAAAAGCTCGGGAATTCAGTACTTCAAAAAAATGAATGATACCGTTGATGATGAGATTTTTTCTGATAATCATTCAAAAGCCGCGAGATATAAAAGGTATGCAAGTATGTGTTTTGAACTAGCGATAAGTTATTTACCAATCTTACTCGTATTTTATCTAACAGACATAATTCATTTTAAAGCGCTTATTAATCCAAAAGAGCTCTATTTTACACCTGGTTTATGGGACAAGGAAGGAGTATATTTCTGGTTTTCCTTCCTTTTTGAAACCCCATTCGCACTCATGCGAGGGTTGGCCTGGTCATTTATTCCTTTGGCAATGATCTTCTATTTTTTCTTTGGTTATAGAGCGAAAAAACTGTATTTGCAAAAAAGATAGAACCTCTATTACTACTAAATGCCATGCTTGATTCCACCATCTGCACAATGATCACGATGCTGCTTATATAAACGAACTAGATTACGAACGTGGTAAAAACGCCTTTAGTGACCGAAGGACCAGCCGTCTGTTGCCGTTCAGTCACTAAGTGTCCGTTTAGTGACCGAAGGACCGTCTTACTGTTGCTGTTCAGTCGCTAAGTGTTCGTTTAGCGCCCGAAGGACCGGCTTTTTGATGCCTTTCGGTCGCTAAGTGTTCGTTTATTAATCGTAGGGCCGGCTGCCAGTTGTTGTTCGATTACTAAGTCTTCGTTTATTAATCGAAGGACCGTTTGTCAGCAGCTGTTCGATTACTAAGTCATCGTTTATTAATCGAAGGCTTGTCTTCCAGCAGCTGTTCGGTTAATAAGTCTTCGTTTATTAATCGAAGGACCGTCTTCCAGCAGTTGTTCGATTAATAAGTCATCGTTTATTAATCGAAGGCTCGTTTTCCAGCAGCTGTTCGATTACTAAGTCATCGTTTATTAATCGAAGAACCGTCTGTCGGCAGCTGTTCGATTACTAAGTCATCGTTTATTAATCGGAAGACCGTTTGTCAGCATCTGTTCGATTACTTAGTCATCGTTTATTAATCGAAGGACCGGCTGTCAGGTGCTGTTCGGTTAATAAGTCTTCATTTATTAATCGAAGGCTCTTCTGCCAGTAACTGTTCGATTAATAAATCTTCTGCACTTATTTTTGTATAATAAAACAACTAGACATACACCAAACTCACGATTTTTTTTGCAAAAAAATAGATAATAAAGGTGGTTATTCAATTGGACCTGATCGAAAAAGCTTTAAGAATTGCCGGCGAGGCGCACGATGGGCAATTCAGGAAGTTGACCAAAATGCCGTACATCACGCATCCGGCAGCTGTTGGGATGATTCTTCAGAAGTACGGGTATGGCGAAGAACTGATTGCTGCAGGAATTTTGCACGATACGGTTGAAGACACGAATCTATCGCTCAATGATATCGAAAGGGAATTCGGTCCGATGATTGCTAAAATCGTCGCTGGCTGTTCAGAACCCGACAAGTCGCTGAGCTGGGAAGAACGGAAGGCGCATACAATTGAGTTCTTAAAAGATGCCCCAATCGAAATCCGGGCGGTCGCCTGCGCCGATAAGCTGCACAATATCAGGTCGATTCGCTACGATGTGGAGCAATCAGGTGAAGAAGTCTGGAAGCGATTTAAAAGGGGACGAAAAGAGCAGGAGTGGTATTACCGGAGGCTGGTACAGAGCTTGGGGCACGAATCTTCCTTTGAAATGCTTGAGGAATTCGGGAGGGAAGTTGTAAAGCTTTTCGGAGAGGAACTCCAATGAAAATAAAAATTGCCAGACTTGAAGATTACGAAGCATTAATGCCAATACATAAGGAGGTCCACGACTATCACCTAGATGCCAGACCTGATATTTATAAGCTGGCTGACACAACCTTTGATTGGAACTATTTCAAAAGCCTGGTTGAAAATAAGGATGCCAGGATTTTTTATATAAAGAACGAAGACGAAATCATCGCCTTTGCCATTTGCCGAAAGCAGTCAGCACCAGACCGGAAAACGGTTGTGCCAAGGGATTATGTTTATGTAGAAGATTTCGGCGTGAAAAAGGAATTCCGACGACAGGGCCTGGCAAAATTGCTCTTTGAAAAAGTCGTTAAATTTGCAAAAGAAACTGGCGCTTCGGGCATAGAGCTTGGCGTCTGGGAATTTAATGAACCAGCTATTCGATTCTATGAGTCGATGGGGATGCAAACGCAGGTGAGGAGAATGGAACTAAAGCTGTAATTAAGTAAGCCAAAACAAAAATTAGTCATGAACATATTTCAGAAAATTCTGTTTTAATTCTTGGGGGTATAAGTTATATTTAAATTGTAGCCAATAGGTAAAATTAACCACAAGCTACTTGAAGAGAAAATTTTTAACCAAGGAGGTAGTTATGGATCAGAGTATTGAACAAGCCAGAAATGAGATGATATCCGTTTCTAAGAAAGGTTATCCAATCCTTATTGCAGGTGCAATTGTACTTTTACAATTGGATTGTTGGGCGGGTCCCATTTTCTGGCGTATATGTGGATATACAAAAGCAAAGCTTATATATTTCTGACACTTAGCATGTGTTTGTCGTCGATGCTCCTTGGCAGTATTTTTCTTGATTCCGCTTTCTTCATCGTGCCAATGGCGATCTCATTGTCGTTCGTTGCTTCAATACTTAAGATTTTCCAGGAGCTGCGAACACCAATTGTCCCGGTGGACGCGAATGCGTAATAACATTGTCTGAGGCTGCTGATATGAGCCTGTGTTTTCATTTTTTGTAAGACGCTATCTTCCCACAGAAAGGATTTCGAGGGTAAGGATTTGAGGAATGAAAAGAGGGGATTATAATCAATACTGAGTTCAAACGCTTGTTCAACATTGGCTATGTTGTATTACTCGTTGCATTATTAATTTCTTATTTTACTCTACCAAACAAATTGATGTTCCCGGCAATATTAACTTTAACGATCCTGTTTGGGGTTTACCAGCTTATTATCTTTATGAAAACGCGCAAGAAGTAGGCATTCTAAAACATTGGAATCTAGCATTCCGATGTTTTTTTATTTATGCTGAGCTTTTATAAGGATGGCTGCCGTGAAAATTCATTTATTACTCTGAAAGGAGAGGGGAAGTGGGATAGTGAGACTGGTCTAGGTATTTGGCAAGACTGGGGCATTGGTTTGATAAAGTACGTAGTGTACCTCCTCTACTTAACTAGCCAACCCACAAAGTCCAGCTAACTACCCCGCTACAACTCCCCGCTCCTTGGCACGAACCACACCCGCACGCCAATCCGTTTGCAAACAGTGAAATAATGAAGCAATGCCTGCAAAACAGCGCCGAAATTCATGCCTAATATAACGCCATCCATGTGGAGCGACGGCATTGAACCGAGAACGAAGACCGCGCCGAATGCGAAGGCGTTCGCCCAGATGCTGTGGAGGAAAGCGTCCTTAATTAAGCCAACTCCAATCAAATAAGCCTGGAGCGGGATCATGAAAAAGTGAAACAGGAAAAATGGCCACAGCTGCTTCAGGTAGTGGGCTGCCACCGGGGAGGAAAAGAACATGGCTGAAAGCTCCTCGGCAAACAAATGCATGATGAAGACTGAAACAGTTCCATAAAGGAGCGTCAGCCACATCGACTGGTGCAAAAGATTGCTGAGCCGGTCCCGCTCCAGCCGGGCGTAGGCGTCCGACACATTCGGAATCAAGGCGACCATGAGCGAATGGGCAATGAAAGCAGGGAAGAAGCCGATTGACATCGCGACGCCCATCAGCATGCCGAAATGTTCGGTCGCGGTTACCGCAGTAAAGCCGGCACGAATCAACGTCATCTGAATCAGAAACGGCTGGACGGCATTCACAAATGCTTGGAAGATGCGAAGGCCGACCGTCGGCAAAGAAACAGACAATAGCTTTGCCCTTGCCTGTTTGCCCGACAGCTCATAATAGCGAACGGCTTTCAAGCCCTTCAGATGAACAACAAACATACTGAATAAATAGAGAAGGACAAGCAGCTCGCTAGCAACTAGAGCGCCAAGGGCAACCAGAAGCGAGATTTCAAGTGGATAATCGAACAAATTGAAAATAAAATACAGCAGCAGAAATTGGGCGCATTTGCGCAAAAGGTTCGACACCGCAATTTTGCTCATCTGCTGGATGCCCATGAAATAGCCTCTGGCCACAGCAGAAAAGGCCGCAATTGGGATGAGGGCGAATAAGAGCCAGTGGATATGTGCCGGGAACTTGCTGAAAGTGGAGGGGATGGATACGGCCGCCGCTGTCAGCAAGCTAAACAAAACGGTGGAAAGAACGCCAAGCTTCAACGCGTGTTTCAGCAAGCTTAAATGGGTCTCCTGTTTATGCTCGGCTATGTATTTTGATACAGAAATCGGCAGCTCCAGACTTGCTAAAATGAGAATCAGGAACAGGACAGGCATGACCGACATATACAGGCCCATGCCTTCCTCCTTCAGCTCACTCGCAAGCTTCATATTCACTAAAAACTCGACGCATTCACTTAAAAATGCCGCAGCAATTAAGATCAATGTCCCACGGATAAACTTATTCAAGATGCCACCCCCATAACACCATCCATATGAGACAGGCATGGAAATTATGAGATACTCCAGCTTAGCAGGGTAGGGAAATTAATCGACCAACGCATTCACGAAAATCACTCACCATACGTTTCGTTCCATTCTGCCGACCATTTTTGAAAGTCATTTCCTCGAAGCTCTTCAGCAGTTTTTCCATCGAGTGAATAACCCCATCCAACGAGGCCGTCTACTGCTGGATATGAGGTTCCGCCGATCACTTCACCATCATAGATGTATACATTTATCATGACTTTCGATTTATAAATCTTGCCAACAGGATGGTTTTTTACTATGAACCTTTCTTCGACGAGTTCTTTTCCAATAAACTCATCAGGTTTTACTGATTGCAATGTCCATATTGATTTATGTGGCAATTCAACAAGATCTTGTCTTTCAAACTTGTATATTCGGCTTCCTTTATATGACGTGACGGAATAACCTTGTTTTAAAAGGTGCTCTTTTGCCAATTTAGCGTTAGCATCGAGCTTGGTTCCAAGTACACACCCAGTAAGTAAAAAGAAAAATAGAAAAAACAGCGATATTTTAACAGAGGATACTGGCTTTTTCATCGATTGCACCCCCTTCAATACGACTTTACATACCCCAATACCTTTCCTTCGATGGCTGAAATGTTCACTGGGCCGAAATCCTTGCTGCTTGTTCCTCTGAACCAGTCATCACTCACAACGAAAAAGGATTCGTTAGGGATTTTAACAGGCGCCATGTCTTCCTTAAAATCTTTTTTGGTTATGTTCGAATGGTCAATTTTCTTGGCAAAATAAGTGTTCATGTCCATCCCTAGCCTGGATTTCTTTGCATAAAACGCTTCAAGCCTTTTGTTATCAATATATACCTGCCCATCAATGAATTCGACAGTCTCACCAGGGAGACCGACAACCCTGCCCAGGTAATAGTCCGGCATATGAAAGGAAATGCTTTCACCGGGATAAGCAAAATATACGATATCTCCGCGCTTAAACTCTTTCGTCCTTTCAATGACAGTTTTTCGTGAGCCATCAATCGAATGAAAATGGTGTTCACCCCGGTCCATATTATCAAAAGCATACTCAATGACGAAAGTATTACCTCCTCGTTCAACCAGTTCGACTGCTGGCTTCGTTTGTTCATCTCGAATTACTTTTTCCATTGTACATCCGGTTTGAAATGTAAGGATTAGAATCCAAATAGATAAACTAAGTGCCATTCTCAAAACGAAACACCCCCTCCCTGTATTTTACCAATTATAAGGTGGGAAGAGGCGCTGTATTTATAATTTTCTGTAAATTAAACAAGGCAAAACTATGAAAAAACAGCACGAAGGCTAATCCATTCGAAGATTGGGAAAACTGCCTAGAAAGAACCTAAAGGAGTGAGCAACGTGGAGGAATCGTTAAGACAGGGTGATCAAGCACCCAGCTTTTCACTTGAGGCAACAACGGCAGAAACAGTTTCTTTAGCGGAATACAAAGGTAAAAAGAACGTCGTCGTTGCTTTTTACGGCATGGATTTCACTCCTGGCTGAATTAAGGAAATCGCCTCTTGGAAAGAGGATTATAAGCGGTTCGGGGAACTGGATACGGAACTTCTCGCGATCAGTGCCGACCATATCCACTCGCACCGCGTTTTTGCAGCCAGCATGGGGACACTGCCGTATCCGCTCCTGTCCGATTGGCAGAAGCAGACAATCAAGGATTACAAAGTATTCAATGAAAAAGGCGGCGTCGCGAAACGCTCGGTCTTTGTCGTGAACAAGGAAGGGGACATTACCTACATCAATACCTCGTTTAAAGCGGAGGAAAAGGAAGATTATGAAGCCGTTTTTGATGAGCTTGAGAAGCTTAGCAAAAGTTAATGGAAGAAAAGGGCGGCGAAAATATCTGTGTATCACCGGCTATAAGCTAGCGATTTCTAAGCAGAATTTAACATCGTTTTGAGATTAAAATTGAAAGATACAAAAGTAAAAAAATTTAGGTCTACCACGGTCTTCTGTACTGTGGTATTTTCATTTTATGGAAGGCAAAAGTTTTGAAAAGCAATTATGTACCATAGACCATAGAGAGAAGGGTTGTAAACCACATGAGAAGAAGAAGACGGACAGTGGAAGAAATCCGGGCAAATCCGGATAAATTTTTTCGTGAACTTATGGAGCATCTTGATAAGATGCATCATGAAAATTCAGATAAGCCGAAGCCGCCGGAATTGAAACTGATCATCGGTGGGAAGAAGTAACAAATAGTAAGCCTCCCCACTATTTTTCTTACATACAACTTGCAGGTACAGCAACATGGCATACAAGTTTTTTTGAAATTAAATCTAGCAAAAGCAAAAAGGTATTTTCCCATTTTTGGCGAATAACGATAATGATGGACACCATTGAAAAAACACAATTTTGAACAACTAAAATATTTTATGGAGGTATGTTCATGAGCAAAAAAGTGTTAATTATTACTGGTGACGCAGTTGAGGCGCTGGAAGTTTTCTATCCTTATTATCGCTGTTTGGAAGAAGGATTTGATACAACGATTGCTTCACCCTCTGTCAAAAAGCTTTATACCGTAAGTCATGATTTTATAGAAGGAACCGAAACATATGTGGAAAAGCCAGCGTACGGTTTGGATTCCCATGTGGCTTTTGCGGATGTGAATCCTTCTGAATACGATGGCTTAATTATCCCTGGAGGCAGAGCTCCAGAGTACATCCGGCTGGATGAATCAGTTCCGGCGATTGTCCGCCATTTTTTTGAAGAGAATAAACCTGTTGGGGCGATCTGCCATGCGGCGCAGGTACTATCCGTTGTACCGGATCTGATGAAAGGCAAAGAATATACAGCCTATATTGCCTGCAAGCCAGATGTTATTGCCTGTGGCGCCACATATATAGATGAGCACCTGCACGTACATGAGAATCTTGTTTCCGGACATGCGTGGCCTGATCTGCCGGGATTCATGCGGGAGTTCATTCGTTTGCTAAATAACAGATAATTCTTTTTCGCGACAAGTAGTTCATGGCTAATGAATCGCAGCCAGACAAGATATTCCATCATGGATATCCTGTCTGGCTATTTATCTTTTTGGTTTTGGTTTTATGGAGTTCGGCTTTATGCCAATGATTTCCTATAAGATTCACTGGTACAGTTTTTTTCGTCTTTTCATACAATATCGATGACAAAGTCCCAAAATGATCCTTGAAGATCGAAGAGGTGGAACGATGGCACATGAAAAGGAATTACTCGGAAATCATCCTTTTGAACAACCCTTTTGCGCGCAGACAAACGAGTTGGCGCCTTTGTTTACAGCCGAAGCGTATGACAATACAGAGAAGACCATAAAGGAAATTCGTCTTGAAGACTATCGGGGCCGCTGGGTGGTGCTGTTTTTCTATTCGAGTAACTTCACCTTTGTCTGACCGACTGAATTGGCAGCGGTCGCTGCTGTTCATGAGCATTTCAAAGCATTGAATACCCAAGTCCTGGCAATCAGCACGGACAGTGTGTATGCCCATAAAGTATTTACCGAGACTTCCCCTTCGGCCGCCAAGGTCCAATACCCGCTCCTAAGTGACCGGACCCATGCAATCTGCAGGGCCTACCGCGGACTGAACGAAAAAGTGGGGGCCGCTTTCCGGGTAACAGTTATCATTGATCAAGAAGGGAAAATCTGTGCAAAATTTGTCAACCCGCCAGAAGTCGGCCGGAATGTATACGAAATCCTCCGGGTCATTCAAGGTATCCAATACGGCCGGAAGACAGGCGAGGGGGTCCCGGCTAACTGGGTGCCAGGCACACCAGGAATCAAACGGGATGTGAATATGATTGGGAAGTATTAATGGAAAAGGCCTAAAACAAAGAACAGTGAGGATTCGGACTCTTGCCGAGCTTTTCGAGCCCTAAGAGTCCTACTCATACCCGTATTCGGACTCATACCTAGCTTTTGATGTTCCGAAAGTCCTACTCATACCCGTATTCGGACTCTTGCCGAGCTTTTGAGGCTCCGAGAGTCCGAATCATGCCCGTATTCGGACTCATACCGGGCTTTTGAGGTTCCGAGAGTCCGAATCATTCCCGTATTCGGACTCTTGCCTAGCTTTTGAGGCTCCGAGAGTCCGAATCATGCCCGTATTCGGACTCATACCGAGCATTTGATGTTCCGAGAGTCCGAATCATACCCATATTCGGACTCTTACCGAGTTTTTGAGGTTCGGAGAGTCCGAATCATGCCCGTATTCGGACTCATACCGGGCTTTTGAGGTTCCGAGAGTCCGAATCATTCCCGTATTCGGACTCATACCGAGCATTTGATGTTCCGAGAGTCCGAATCATACCCATATTCGGACTCTTACCGAGTTTTTGAGGTTCGGAGAGTCTGAATCATCCCGGTATTCGGACTCTTGCTAAGCTTTTGAGGCTTCGAGAGTCCGAATCTTCCCAGGATTTAGGATAGGTCTCCAAGATAAGGCCGTCCAGAATCCACAATCTCTCCTGCGTTCGATCAAAAAGTTCCTCCAGAGAAAAAAAGCGGAAGCGCAAGAGGTTAATCCTGAAAATGGCAAAATAGGTGCAAGACACACAGGGAATCAAACGGAATCCGAATATAATTGGGAAGTATTAAGGGGAAACCCGGAAACAAAGAAGTAGTCCAAATTCACAGAGGAATTTGGACTACTTTGTGTTTTTGAAAAAGGATTTAACTATTGTTACATTCCCGACTGCCTATCATAGTTCCTGAACAACATGCCATTTGATTTGAACATCCCGAACTTTTCATAATAGGGGACAAGATTGTCATCACAGCACAAGTCGATCATATAAATGCCACGCAGTTGTTCGAGCATTTTGTTGACGAGCTCATTGCCGATCCCTTTGCTCTGGTATTCCGGCAGCACCTCAAGGAAAGGAATGTAGGCGGAAAGGACGCCGTCGCTAATCGCCGTAATAAAACCGACTACCTTTACATCATCCATCGCGAGCACGATATGGCTGCTATTTTGCAAAAGCTTCAAGTGGGTCTCAAGGCTCGGCGGATTCGGCCAGCCAACGAAAAAGCCGCTCAGCATTTCAGCAGTAATGCCATCAAGTGTATGTGAATATTTCATACTATCAACTCCTGTTTTTTTCAAATAGTGTGCGGGAAGTTGATAAAAAATCAATTGTAAAGTAACAAAGCGGAAGCCTCCAGACTTAGTGGACTCATTAACCTATTCGCCATTCATAGCAAAAAACCTTTTAACTATTTGGAAGAATGGATAGCCTTGGTGATTGGAATTTAGTCAGAAGGTATATAGAAGCTGACATCCCGAATGGCGCTTCATGTCTTAGAAGGAGGGTAGTACTCCTTTTATTGCTTTTAATCTAAAAAAGAAGACGCTATCCAAAATACATCGGATAGCGCCTTGATATTTAGAATGGTTCGATTAAGGGTTTGTTGACCAAAGTCCAGCATGTTTTAATACAACACGTGGATGAAGTTTTAACTGTGCAACCATTAAGTCTGCTAAATCTTCTGGTTGCATTACTTTTTCTGGATTGCCGTCTGTTAAGTTAAGCTCAACAGCCATATCTGTTGCAACCGTACTTGGCGTTAGTGTAGTCACACGGATATTTTTCTTGCGCACTTCAAGCATTAATGACTCACTGAGTCCGATGACTGCAGCTTTTGAAGCCGAGTAGGCACTTGTAATGGGCGCACCTTTTTGACCGGCTGTTGATGAGATATTAATGATGTCGCCTAAGTTGCGCTCGATCATTTCTGGTAATACTGCGCGTGTTGTGTAGTAAACACCTTTTACGTTGACATCAATAATATTAGTCCATTCTTCAGGTGTTAAGTCCATGAAGCTACCGAATTTTGAAATACCTGCATTGTTTACTAGAATATCGATTGCACCAAGCTCGCCACGAATGGTTTCAACCGCTGTAGTAATAGAGTCTAACTCCGCTACATTTGCAGAAGCGTATGCTACCTTTACATCATACTGCTTCAGTTCTTCTGCTACCTGTTGTAAATTTTCAAGTGTACGTCCAACAAGACCTACGTGAATCCCTTCTTTAGCAAAAGCTTTTGCTGTTGCGCGGCCAATCCCACGCCCTGCTCCTGTAATTAATGCTACTTTTCCTGCAATTGTTTGCATGTTTTTCCGCTCCTTTAAAGATTTAAAGTTATTTTAGACGAAATAATTTGTTTTAAATTAAAACATTTTAGGTAAGGTGAGTTTGTTAAAATTATCTGGTGTTATAATAAATAACGCGGTTTTCCTCATAAATGTTTATCGCCTAAGATAGATATTGCTTTGTCTTCTAGACTAACTTCATTTTACTTAACAAGATTGGTTTGTAAAGAAAATGGATTGTCCTATAACCAGACAATCCATTTCTACTGTTAATTATCCAATTCAACCGTTTCATTAATATCTGCCGATTCTGCATTTTGCCCTGTCATACGTTTATACATAAACGCTATTTTCTTTGCAAAATTTCCGGTTTCCCAATATTCCGCTGCTTCCGCTTTAACCTTTATTAACACCACATCAGGATCATCATAAGAGGTTTGCATAATCTTCTCATATGCTTTGCTCCACAATTCCTTTTTCTTGTTTAAATCCTCGACGATTTCGGCTTTTCCGCGGACGGAAACATAGGATTTACCCGCATAAGCCACATTCACATCTTGATCATTTAGAATTTCTTCATATTTATTAGTCTCTTTTTTCGTGAAAAACCATAAGTCGCCATCAAACTCGACTTCTTGTGTTTTCATCGGACGTGAAACAAGTCCTTCTTCTGTTGCCGTTGTCAGCATGGCCGTGTCCACGTCTTTGATTAATTCTCTTAATGTTTCCAGTTCTTCTTTTTTCAGCATATTAGACATTCAAAACACCTCATCAATCGTAATAAAGGTATATTACCCTTTATAAATACGTTTATTCTGGTAAGGCCGTTGCTGAACAATCGAAAGAAAAACATAATATCCGTTAATGGCTTCATGAAAGAAGACCTACGAGTGGTTTTGGTCATTTTTGCTCAAAAATTTCATCAATTAATCTTATTAATGAGTCCTTTTTCGAGCTCAAAACTTTATACTTTTTCTCGCTGGTCCCGGTATCCACGACAACATACCCTTGATCGTTGATAACAACAGAATAGTTATTCGAATCAAGAACGAAGAGAGTATCATACGCGTTTGTTTGGCTCTGTATGTTCATCTTGCCGAAAGCTCTTCGATATTTAGCCATTCCAATCAAACCGATAAATGTCTCCGCTTTATCACCTGTTAATTCGAGATCAATAAACTCCTGCTCTTTCTCACCTTCAAATTTCACCACTAAGGTTACTTTCTCTACACGGTACAGTTTAGGGAAAACTTTTTCTGCATCTAACGGACGAAAATAATACAAAGTTCCAGCAATGAACAGGAATATAAGGGAAAGGATGATGAATCGGTTTTGATTAGTTCTATTGTTCACGCCTCAACAACTCCTTTTTTCCACTTCAATCTTCTTATTTCTTTATTTTACCAACCGATATAAATGCTGTATATAAAATCCAAATGAACCTTTTGCAAAATAACAACCTACTAGAAAAAGATATTCATCATTCCGGGTTAGAAGATGAAAAATCTGAATGTTCGGATTATAATAAAGCTAGTTTAAATTTGAAAAATGAAAACCAACGGACGAGGCTTTTACAAAACGATTCCATGGAGGCGGAAGAAATGGCAGACACTATGAACATTTCAATCGGCAAACTACTTGAAGAAACTGCAGCAAGGCAGCCTAACCACGATGCAGTTGTTTATCCTGACAGGGGGTTGCGCTATACATACAGGGAATTCGAAGCGCTCTGCCGGGATGTGGCGAAGGGATTGATGAAGCTAGGCATAGAAATGGGGGAGCACGTGGCCATCTGGGCGACGAACCGGCCAGAATGGGTAACAGCGCAGTTCGCTACTGGCAAAATGGGCGCCGTCCTCGTTACCGTTAACACGAGCTACCGAACCGCGGAGCTCGAATATTTGCTGAAGCAGTCCGACTCGACAACGTTGATCCTCATGGAGAACTTCCGTGATGCTTCGTATATCGACATGCTTTACGAAATCGCTCCGGAACTCAAAAACTGTGAACCTGGCAAGCTGAAATCGAAGAACTTGCCTTACTTAAAGAATGTCATCGTCCTCGGCGAAAACCGCTATCCGGGCATGCTTCACTGGGACGATATCCTCGCGCTGAAAGATGAAGTGACAGATGAAGAACTCGACCGCCGGATGAATGCCCTCGACCCGGAGGATCCAATCAACATGCAGTATACATCGGGCACGACCGGATTTCCGAAGGGCGTTATGCTCACCCATAATAACCTCGTAAACAACGCGGTCAACATTGCGGAATGCATGAAGCTGACAGACGCTGACCGGCTCTGCATCCCTGTGCCTTTCTTCCATTGCTTCGGTTGCGTTATTGGGACGCTTGCCTGCGTCTCCGTCGGGGCGACGATGGTTCCCGTCCAGGAATTTGACCCGAAAAAGGTGCTTGAAGCAGTCGAAAAGGAACGCTGCACGGCGCTGCATGGCGTCCCGACGATGTTCATCGCCGAACTAAACCATCCCGATTTTGCAAAATATGACCTATCGAGCCTTCGGACAGGTGTCATGGCCGGTTCAAATTGCCCGATTGAAGTGATGAAAGCCGTCATCGAAAAAATGAGCGCTTCTGAAATAACAATTTGCTACGGCCAGACCGAAGCATCCCCAGTCATCACCCAGACACGGACCGATGACCCAATCAAGCTGCGCGTCTCCTCCGTCGGCAAAGCGCTCCCGAACGTCGAGGTGAAAATCGTCGACCCGGTCACAAATGAGGAAGTGCCAAGAGGCGAGCAGGGCGAGCTGTGCACCCGAGGCTATCATGTCATGAAAGGCTATTACAAAAACCCTGAAGCCACCGCTGAGGCAATCGACAAGGACGGCTGGCTGCACACAGGCGACCTCGCCGTCATGGACGAAAATGGCTATTGCAAAATCACCGGACGCCTCAAGGATATGATCATCCGCGGCGGCGAAAACATCTACCCACGGGAAATCGAGGAATTCCTCTACCAGTACCCGGCCGTCCTCGATGTCCAAATTGTCGGCATTCCCGACGAAAAATTCGGCGAAGAAGTCATGGCCTGGATCCAGCTAAAAGAAGGCCAAACCGCCACAGCAGAAGAAATAAAAGAGTTTTGCCAAGGGAAAATAGCGCGCTTTAAGATTCCAAGATATATAGAATTCTGCGAAACCTTCCCGACGACCGCTTCAGGGAAGATCCAGAAATATAAACTTAGGAAAATGGCTGAGGAGGTTGTTGTTTCAAAAAGTCCGTTGAACTAGAACAATATGTATATCTTGCTCAACAAGCATTATAGTTAATAGGGGGCAGTGAGCATTAAAAAGATAAATATTGGTTTGATTCTCATATTGGTAAGTTCAATTATCTACGGTTATGCATTGATTTCGGCGTCGGTCTATTCTCACTTGTTAATAGGGAATCAAGATTTAGGCTGGGATAGAAGGTACGGAGTTTTTGGAACTGCTTTAAAAGAGGCAGGAACCATTCCAATCATACTTTCAATCCTTTTAGGTTTAATGGGTCTAATGATTGGCGTTAAATCAATAAAAACGAAGTAGGAATTTAATCTGTTCTTATTTTCAAAAATAGATAAGAAGATTCTCACGATAAATAAAGCTGCCAATGCGCAGCTTTTTTGCATGCAGACAAAGCATATTTCTTTTAACAATTTTTCACTATAATTGAAACAAATAACGATTTGATTCGACTTGTTTGTTAAAGGGGGGGAGCTGGTGGGGGAGCAATTGGATATTGAGACCTTGTTTAAGGACTATCATCGGGATATTTACCAGTTCTGTTTGTATTTTACGCATTCTGTTCAGGACGCCGAGGATATAACACAGGAAACGTTCATGAAAGCGATGAAAAATATACGTTCTCTATCGAATCCGGACCGGGGGAAATACTGGCTTTTGGCGATTGCGAGAAATACATCCATCGACCATTTGCGGAAAAGAAAAATGAAGGAATTTCTGCCTGACTTTTTTGACAAAATCATCTCAGGCGACCGGTCACTGGACGACCATATCCTTCGCAAGGAAGAGTGGGAAGAAGTGCACCATGCCTTATTAAAAATGAAGCCTCATTATCGGGCGATTATGATTTTACGGGGGCTCCAGGAACTGACGGTAAGCGAAACCGCGGAAATACTGGGAATAACAGAATTGAAGGTACGGGTCGACTTCCATCGGGCCGTCAAGAATTTGAAAAAAGAAATGCAGGACGTGGAGAGGAAGGTGACAAGGGATGAATACAAACGACGAATTGACTCATGAGGTTCAACAATTGCTAAGGCCTATTAAGAAACACCCTTCGCTGGAACCCCGGCAGCAATTTGTAGTTGAATTGCAGCATAAAATCAGGGAGGCCCAAACTTCCAACAAAAAGCGGTTCAACCTAATGCCACTGGCAGCTGTTTTTGTCGCCACTTTGCTTTTCACCGTCGTTGTCCTTTCCAATAAAGATGTTTTTAATTTGGAACTCGCGGGGGAAGCGGATAAACCGTTTGCTATCGCTGAGGAATCCAAATTAACCTTGCTCCGGACGATTGAGTACGGGGAGGGAGAAGGCAAGGCTGGCTTGACGTTTTTGGGCGAGGGAGAAACATTCCCCGTCACGGTAACCAGCTTTGATGTGAAAGACGGTACCTTCTATATACTGGATGAAGCGAAGAGGCAAGTCCTCATTGTCGGGAAGGATGGCAAGATAAGATCCTTTCCTATTAAGGGAAACAGCGAAATGGGAGGCACCCTCATGGATATCCTTGTCACCCCGGATAAACAAATTTATATCCTGGACTCCTGGGTTTCGCGCGTTGTCTATCAATATACTGAAAAGGGGAAGCTCGTTAAAACCCACAAATTAAAGGAGGAGCTGTTCCATCCGGATGAGCTCGTTTTTGTAAAAAATATTGGTGTGTTGGCAAGCGAGGTCCAGGAGCGATTCTTAAATATTGAAACCGGCAAAATGGAGGAGGTAAAATCACTTCCGTATCACATGAAACGGGCCAATCCAAAAGAAGCGGTCATCACGATGAATAACGAAGAGAAGCAAACGAATCTGACAATTCCATATGAAGAAGGGGTCGGCCAAAGTGCAATTGAAGCCATTACGGAGGAGGAAGTCATCTTTACGAAAACGGAATTGCCGGCGGTTTATGCTTCTTTGACTGAAACTCATGTTCTAGCATATAACAAACAGGGCGAAACACTTGGGGGCATCAGGGTACCGATTGAAAAACTAATGGAAGAAACACAAATGATCAAGTCAAAAATCAAGGTGGATAAAAATAAAATCTATTACCTCTCCCCGGAAAAGGAGCATATCGCCATCTATGAATTAACTCTCGGAAAAAGGTACGATAGCTTTATTCAAAAACAAGTCGAAGAGGTAAAAATAGGTTTCGATTACAAAACATTTGGCCGCCCTTTCCCTGAACTGGAGAAGGAGCTGAAAAAACTTTTCACAAGCGGCACGATTTTTTCCCAATACGGCGATGAAAACAGTGTAAATGGCGCCGCAATCGACGATTCGGGAACAGTTGTTATTGATTTGAAGGAATTTCACGCCGGCAGCCCATCCAGCCATCAAGCCGGCCAAATCGGCAAAGCACTTAATGAAGCCATCTTTGAAAAATTCCCCGAAGTTCAAAAAGTCTATTTGCAATTCGACGGAAGCTTCAGCGCCTGGTGCATCTGGATGGAAACGACGGAGGAGCCGTGGGAGCGGCATTAATCTTGGCCCTTTGGGCCGATACCCATCTGAATTAAAAAGGATTAAATCACTGTGAAAGGGCCATTACACTAGTAATTCTAAAAAGAGGAAGAACGAAAAACCGAAGATTGACGGAGAATATAAAAATATTAAGCCTAATTTCAGAGCGAAATTAGGCTTAATACTCAAAAGATTTCCGGTTCCTCCGTAAATCAATCCCCAGTTAGTACGTTAACCCATCGCCAAAGTTATAATAACCTTCAATGTTAACAGGAAGTTTACCTCCTGGCTGGGCTCCAAAGATCACATCGACTGCGGCATTCCAGGATGTCGGAACAGGGGAGCCCCAACGTTCGATTGCGTATGATGCCAAATAAGCATCAACTTCAGGGAAATTCTTGATATCATATGGCAACCCCAGTGAAAGTACAACGACAGGTTTTCCGGTCGCCTTTAATGCTTTGACAAGCTTTGTCTGACCGGAAGCGAGTTCGCCTGGCGAGAACGTCGCCACAATGACCCTCTCTGCTTGAGAAGCCAATTGCACAGCATTTGCAATCTCCGCATCGGATGGATTGGTAGCGGTAATCGCACTCACTACTGCTCCTGAAGATTTGGTCCTAACAGCCTGGATGACGCCATTCATTTGACTGGTGGAATTGTAAATTCTCGGCCCGACCACCACGGTGGTTTTGTTAGCAGATGCGTCAAATGGTAGCACCCCATCATTTTTCAAAACTGTAATCGACTTTCTTGCAACTTCTGCAGCGGCCTCCTTAAAGGCCGGTGTATTAACGACTTTTGTTGCTGTTTCAGGATCATCGTAGCGGTCGTTGAACAAATCATATTTATACTTTGCCATTAGGATCCGTTCCAGTGATTCGTTCACTCGTTTTTTCGTTAACTCACCGGATTTCAACGCAGCATATAAGGCATCATAGGTTTCAAGCTGCTGTGCGTAAGTCCCGGTTGCCATGACGATATCGGCTCCGGCATTGATAGCCATAACGCCAGCCTCGCCGGCGCCCCATTCCTTATCAATGGCATCCATGCTCATCGCATCTGTCACGATAATACCCTTGAAGCCCATTTCTTCACGCAAAAGTCCCGTCAGTACTTTTTTGGAAAGAGTCGCAGGGAGCTCGGGGTCAATCGCTTCTATAATAACGTGAGCAGTCATAATCGAATCAACGCCCGCATCAATTGCAGCCTTAAAAGGCGGCAAATGTACTTCCTCAAGCGTTTTACGATCATAAGTGACAGCTGCGAGACCATAATGAGAATCAACACTTGTGTCACCATGGCCGGGAAAATGCTTCGCTGTCGCAACTACGCCATTTTCCTGATAGCCCTTAACCTGGGCAACAGTCATTTGGGATACAAGATCCGTTCTTTCGCCAAAAGACCTGACGCCGATGACAGGGTTGGCTGGATTTGTATTTACATCGGCAACTGGCGAGTAGTTCCAGTTGAATCCTGTGGCTTTTGACTCAATGGCTGTAATCTTCGCAACTTCTTTAGCAGCCTTTAAATCCCTCGTGGCTCCAATCCCCATTTGGCGCGGAAAGGCAGTCCCATCAGTGACATGCTGAACAGAACCATATTCCAGGTCAGCCGAAATGAATAATGGGATATGTAAGCGTGTCTCAGAAGCCCATTCCTGCAGCTGGTTGTTATATTCGGCTGTTTTTTTGGCGTCCCTGTTCCCATAAACAATGACCGAGCCAACATTGTATTCCTTTATTAATTTTTCACTGCGTTCATCTGGCATTCGGTTTGAGTTATCGTGGGTGGAAGGCATCACAAGCTGTCCGATTTTTTCTTTATCCGACATATTGGCAATGATCCGTTGAACCATGCCTTTCCTTGCTTTTTCTGTAGGCGGGTCTGGGTAGTTGAAGTCATTCGGAGATTTGGCTGTTGCCGCGAGCGGCATTACAAGAGTCGAAGCTAAAACAAAAGTGCTAATAAGGGTACTTAGTTTCTTCAATTGTTTTCCTCCTCTTGATTAATGTTTATTAAAATCCTCCGTGAACCCTCCTTTCCGGCAAAATGTAAGGGCTTACAAATGAGTGTAGTCGATAAGTGGGCGAGATTAAATCAATAACCCTGAAAATAGGATAAAATGAGAAAATAGTCTGGTATATTTAGGGTCCCTAAATACATTTCTAGAGTAAAAGTAACAACCATAAAGGCCTATAGAATATGGGAATCCAATGCACCTTTCCAGAAGATTAGTCTAAAATCTGAACTATTGAGTAATATCTTATTAGAAAAGGAGGGGGATTTGGTGAAACCAATTGGAATCTTGGGCGTGGGTCAGGCAGGTGGCAATATTGCGGAGGCAGCATCGGCCTTGGGCTTTCCAACCGCCCTTATCAACACGAACCAACGTGATGGACTCGTCAATACGAGGGTTGAAAACAAGTATTTTGTTCCGGGGTACAACGGGGCCGGACAGGATCGATCGATCGGTGTCCGGGCAGTAAACGAAAACCACAGGGAGATAGTGGAATTTGTTAAAAAGTCGTTCAAAAAAGTAAAGTTCCTATTAGTGGCATTCTCCACAGATGGTGGGACCGGCTCGGGAATGAGCCCGCTCCTGATTGAAATCCTGCTGAACCAGCTGCCAGGGCTGAAGGTAGGAGCGATTGCTGTCGTGCCTGAACGGAATGTCCTGGCAGGCAACAGGATTAATGCATCTGAATGCCTTGAGGAATTGTCCAAAATTGATGAGATTTCATCCACCTTCCTGGTTGACAACGACCAGTTGCGCCGGACAAATCCCCAATCCAGTAAGCAGCAAATTTATCTGGCTTCTAACCACAAGGTGATCGAAGCAATCAATCATGTCCTACAAATAACCCGGAAAAGCTCTCTTTACGGGAATTTTGATGAGACAGACCTCATGAATATCCTGTGCACACGAGGTGTAACCGTCATCTCAACCAGTACAGTGACAGAGGCCAAAACGACTTCTGAAGTATCCCTCAAAATCCAGCAATCATGGGCAAACTCGATTTTCTGCCCGGTTGAATCGCCTGGTGTCATCCGTGCCGGATTGATTTATGAAGGCCCTGAGAATGTTTCGAAACTGATTAACATCCCATCGATTTTCGAGAGGGTCGGGGAACCCCTCGAACTGTACGAAGGAACCTATATCTCCGAAACAGACCCATCCATCACCACCATTCTTGCTGGACTAAGCTTCCCGACGCGTCGGCTTCAAGTGATGGAAGATATGTTGAACAAAAACAGGGACCGGCTCCATGAGCTTGTCCAAAAGGAATACACACAGAAGTATGAGTCCAAAATCAGCTGGGCATCCAATTTAAAAGCCAGAAACAACTACAGGCCAACACGGACAGTAAGCCAAAAACCGACAAAATCAAATAAAAGTTAAATTATACACTGGGGCTTCCCAGTGTCTTTTTTTTTGAAAGGCCATTTTTGTAAGTATTGTTCCTAATTACATATGAAGGTTTGAACGCAGTAGAAGTTTCAAATAAGCCGTGTGGTTAGTGGCTGGTTATATTTGGAGAAAAAATTGAAACTTTTATTGAATGAGATGCGTAGATATATAAAAATAACACTATTGCGAAAATTTCAATATCTAATTTGACTACTCATTGCAGGGGTAATTTTGGCGTAGAAAGATCCCCATTCAAGATATTTTAAAATCTCAGATCAATAAGATAAATGAATTGAGATTTTTTAACCAACAAAACTTTCTATTTTTTTACACAAAAGGAAGAATTAATATTATTATATAATTATAAATAGTGAAAAAACAGTGAGGGGGAGTGAACGATGTCGAAACTATTGAAATTGATTGGGCTACTATTCGGGGTTACCCTCGCTAATGTGATTCTGCTTTCTCCTGGTTTGCTTGGTGTGAGAATTGTCGGCGGAAGTGCTCTTGAAGCATCGTTTGGATTGACGGTGCTGTTCGTCAGTCTTGTGGTTATTCTTTACGGGATCTATGGTGAGCTTTTCAAAAAAATTCCCACAGTACAGTTAAAAGAGCTAAAAACAAATGAGGATTATGTAAAAGCCCTTCAAAATTATCAGGATATCAAAGTATTAAGGGAAGATATTGTGTTCGCTTTAGGGCAGGAGCTTCGATTGAAAAAGAAAAAAGGCGGATTGACGACCCTTTTGAATGAGCGATTCGACAAAACCGAACTAAGTTATCAAAAGTTCGCCAGTGTTGTTACGGAAGTCGAGAAGCTTTTTTATATGAACATACGAAACATCCTCAACAAAGTCAGTACGTTCGATGAAACAGAGTACGAGAGTGTGATTGGAAAAAAGACGAGTCGCTTCTCTAAAGAAATTCTTCGGGAAAAGCAGGAGCTTTTTAATGAATATCTGTCTTTTGTTAAAAACGCACTGAATATTAACGAGGAAATTCTCTTGTATATCGATAAACTCGTTTTGGAAATTTCAAGGCTCAATAACATTGATATCAATGATATTGACAATATGGCCGCAATGCAGGAAATGGATGCATTAATCAAGCAAACAAAACTCTATAAAAACTAAAAGGAGCACTGTCCAATGAATAAAGGTAAATTCCTAATCGTATCACTCATTGCCGCTGTTGTATTCTTTGGCATCGTTTATGGCGGCATCTCCCTTACTTCGAATCTCGGAAAATCAAAGAAACAGATTACGGCTGAAAATGCCGAAGCACAGCTGGATAAAATGTACTCTAAAATCGATGTGGCAAAAGGGAAGCCTGTGAAAGGGCAGATTGATCTGAATCCAGCAGATCTGGCAGAAGAACTGCCTGATATCGATAAGTTTCCTGTAACTGTTAAAAACTCAACCGATTCATTTGTTGAAATCTTCTCTTCACCTGAAAAATCGGGCAAAGGGAATGATGCCTGGATTAACGAAGTGGCAGAAGACTTCAACGATTCAAAGCTCAAAGTGGATGGGAAGGCAGTCAGTGTCAAGATTCGAAGCATTGCATCGGGTACGGCAACAGACTATATCAAGTCAGGAAAATATATCCCAGAGGCCTTTACCCCATCGAATGAATTTTGGGGAGAGATGGTGAAAGAAAGCGGGGTAACAACCGAACTGATTTCAAAAAGATTGGCCGGCAACGTGCCTGGCATTGTCATCAAGAAAAAGAAACATGAACAATTAGTAGATAAATACGGTTCTGTCAATGTGAAAGCGATAACGGATGCGATGGCGAACAATGAATTGGCGATGGGTTATACCGATCCGTTCGCAAGTTCGACAGGTCTAAACTTCCTCCTGACCGCTCTGAACACGTTTGACAAATCCAACCTTTTGGGAGAAAAAGCAGTCCAGGGTTTCGAAACTTTCCAAGCGAATGTGCCATTCACAGCTTCTACGACATTGCAGATGCGTGAGGCGGCGAAATCGGGTGCATTAGAAGGATTCGTCCTTGAGTATCAAACATTCATCAATTCACCTGATCTGAAAGATTCGTATGTATTCACCCCGTTTGGCGTACGCCATGATAGTCCATTGTATGCAATTGGCGATATCTCGGCCGAGAAAAAGCAAATCATAGAAAAATTTGCTGAATTCGCTCAAGGGAAAAAGCATCAGGAACTAGCGAAGAAATATGGATTTAACGGCCTTGACCAGTACGCTTCCGAAATGAAAACAGTTGACGGCGCCACTCTTTCTGCCGCCCAAAAGCTATGGAAAGAAAAGAAAAACGGCAATAAACCGATTATGGCTGTGTTTGTTGCAGACGTCTCTGGAAGTATGGATGGAGAACCAATGAACCGAATGAAAGAAAGCTTGTTAAAAGGCCAGAAATATCTTGGAAAAGATAACAGTATTGGATTGGTTACTTATTCTGATGATGTCACGATCAATCTGCCAATTGCTCCATTCGATACGAACCAGCAATCCTTGTTTGTCGGAGCTGTCGAAGGCTTGCAGGCAAACGGGGGAACAGCCACATATGATGGAATTGTCGTGGCCATAAAAATGCTCAAGGATGAAATGAAGAAGAATCCCGATGTGAGGCCTCTCATTTTCGTCTTGAGTGACGGGGAAACGAATCAAGGACATTCATTGGATGACATCCGTGGGTTAATTCAAGCCTACAAGGTGCCAATCTATACGATTGGATATAACGCGAACCTCAAAGCTCTTCAGACCATTTCATCGATTAACGAGGCAGCCAGTATCAATGCTGATTCAGATGACGTAGTCTATAAGATTAAAAACTTATTCAACGTACAAATGTAACTTTTGCAAAAATAAATTAATAACGGGGGAAAACTTATGTCATTTTCGATGAATGTTGCAAGTCCGGAAGAAGTGAAAGCACTTGTCGAAGAACAGGTCAAACCTGTTCCAGAGGAAATGTCAGAGCTGCAAAAAGCAGCCAATCAAAATGTTTCGGCAATTATGGAAATGGATGTTGAATCACTTGATAAGCGCAAGGAAATTTTAAAAAGCATTGAGAGCTTCGGGCTAAGCACAATGAAGGCTTCGTCAAATAAGAACTCACTTCTTCAAGTGTCGGTCGGAAACCTTTCAAAACAGGGAGATGAAGGAAGCCGTGTCGCAAAAGGGCTTACTGAACTTCAAACTCATTTGAAGGATCTCGATCCAAGTATCATCGATTTTGCTAAAACGGGTTTTCTTGGGAAGCTGTTTAACCCGCTTCGGGCATACTTCCAAAAATACGAAAAAGCAGACAGTGTCATTTCGGATATCGTGACAAGCCTTGAAAAAGGAAAAGTAACCTTGAAAAATGACAATACGACGCTTCAAATCGAACAGCAGGGACTGCGTGATTTGACGAAAATCCTTCGAAAAGAAATTGAGCTCGGAACGTTGATGGATGAAGCAATCGAATTTCAGATCGAACAGGCGAAAACAAGAGGGGAAGATCCGGATAAAATTCGCTTCATCACCGAAGAATTGTTATTTCCGCTCCGCCAGCGCGTGATGGATTTGCAGCAGATGCTCACTGTTAACCAGCAAGGCATTATTGCTTATGAAGTGGTCATCCGGAACAACAGGGAGCTGATCCGCGGTGTTGAACGGGCAAAAACTGTGACAATTTCTGCATTGAAAATTGCAGTTACCGTAGCAAGCGCTTTGTACAACCAGAAGATCGTCTTAAAAAAGATCGAAGCCCTTAACGCAACAACGAACGATTTGATTGCAGGAACAAGCAAAATGCTGAAAGTGCAAGGTGTGGAAATTCAAAAGCAGGCGATGGAATCAAGTGTTTCTGTTGAGACACTGAAAGTCGCTTTTGCTGATGTGATCGAGGCGATGGACTCGATCAGTACGTACAAACAGCAAGCATTACCGAAAATGCGTGAAACCATTAACCAATTCAAAGAATTAGCTGAAACAGGCGAAAAACAGATTCAGAGGCTCGAAAAAGGCAATCAAGTAAACTTGTTAAGCAATTAAACTGGGTGAATTAGAGAAAAAGTATTATTGAAGCATTGGTCTGGATTACCTTATCCTCCTTGGGTTATAATGAGTTGTCTATTTTTGGGACGAAAAGGTGAATTTTCAATCAGTGGGGGTTTTTTTCCTCCACTGATTTTTAATTGCATCTTTTACTTATAGACAATAGTTAGACCATTGGTGAAAGGAGGGGTGCGCTTTGACGTGGGACATTCTTAATATTATTGGTACCCTTGCTTTCGCAATAAGTGGTGCCCTGATAGCCAGGGAAGAGGATTATGATATTCTTGGATTTTACGTTCTCGGGTTTACGACTGCATTTGGGGGAGGCCTTGTCCGAAACTTATTGATTGGCATTCCAATTGTAAATACGTGGATGCAAGAGGGCTTATTTCTAATAGCCTTTTTAGTGATTACACTTGTTTTTCTGTTGCCGAATCATTGGCTTGAGCATATAAAAAACTGGATTATCTTTTTTGATGCGGTTGGTTTGGCGGCATTTGCAATTCAGGGTGCGAACTATGCAGTTTCGGTTAGTGCGCCTTTCATTGCCGTCATCATCGCCTCGACAATTACCGGCGCAGGCGGCGGGATGATACGTGATGTCTTCGCTGGCCGAAAGCCAATGATATTCCATTCCGAAATTTATGCATTATGGGCAGCGCTCGCCGGTATCACAATCGGATTAGGTTTGATACGCGGTCCTTACGCGACAGCGTTCCTCTTGATCCTTATTGTTTTCTTAAGGATCCTATCCGTCCGCTATAATTGGAACTTGCCACGCAACATCCCTTATCAAAATCAGAGAAGTATAGGGGGATGAATCGAATTCGTCTTTAGTAAAGGGTAGTGCTTTTTAGTACATATAATAGAATTTCTATGTTTCTATTGCGGATTTCAAAAAACGATCAAATTAACGAAAAGACCGACATTACCACTTGTCGGCCTTTTCAAGTGGAAAATTCTTAATCCCTCATTGCTCCTGCTTCACGGGAAGTCATTGCTCCTTGTCCTGCGTTTACATCTTGTTTTATATCCCGTTTCACTTTTTGGGGATTGGATCCTGATGATTGACTATTATTGTTTCTGTTTTGCTGTTGATTTTGCTTCATTGATGATATCCTCCTCAAATTTGGTTACCCAATATTATTTGCAAAATCGCACGTTATATGTTTTTGTTTTCTATTAAAGATGAGGATTTACTGTAATTTTTGTATAAAAATAATTAAAGAATCTATCTTGAAAAATTTAAAACAAACCAGATGGAGTGTGGCCTTCTTGTTTGTTTTCGTGGAAATTTTGAAGCTAAAGCTGCATGTTAGAAATATTATAATTCCTTCGATGACACCGGTAAGAAAAGCTTAATTCCCCGTTTGTTCATTGGCAGGATTTTTAAATCTGCTAAATGATGGCTGATATAACCTCCTAGACAAGTATAGAAAACACTCTGGATTCCGGGGGAGGCATCAACTTGGATGCCCCAAAAACCATAAATTGCACCAAATTGATATGTGAACCTGACGGAATCATGAATTTCGTCAGGTTCTTTTTGTATTCTGGCTCTTGTTGAATCAAAGTATTTCAAGAAAAAATAAAGTTATTTAGTACTTTTATATAAGTTTACTTTACTTTTATAAAAGAGGGATTTATAATTTGAGGCAAGAGGTGAATGTCATGAAGAAAGATTTTGCTGATTCGATATCAAATAAGGTTTATGAATATCGTGTACTTGCCAGAATGACTCAGCAAGAATTAGCAGAGAAAGTCGGGGTTTCCAAACAAACCATCTTCGTAATGGAAAAGGGGAATTATGTTCCGAGTCTGCTGTTAGCTTTTCGAATTGCCGAATTTTTTAATGTTGATGTAAACGATATTTTTACATATGTGAAAGGAAATGATCAAAATGATAACTAAGTTTTTCTCGAATATCCATAACGCAATTTTTCACCCATTAAAGTCCTGGGCCGAACAATCAACGGGAAATTGGAATATTCTCATTGGAGTTGGTTTTTTACTGCTAATGGGCAGCGCGATTTTTGCCTATGTACTCCATAAGAAAATTGGGCAAGATGACGAACGGACAAATAAAATCTTTTTGAAAAGCGCTTACTGTGTGTTGTGGGCAATTATTCTTTGTGACATGATTTTTCCAAAAGACTATATGTGGAACATTTTTTTCTTGTTCAAATATGCGCTGGCATTTTTAGCTGGTGGAATTTACTTGGCCGTCCAATATAAAAAGGATTTTTCGTAAGGGAAGGTTGAGGAGCAAGGAATTGGGAGAAGAGGAGGGGGAAAAAGTTAGAATAGTAATCAAAAGTCGAACGCTAAAAACGGTTCTTATCATTCTTTTTTTCCTGTTTTTAGCGTCGATATACGGGTTCCATCAACTAGAGAAAGACTTTGTATATCCGATTGTGCCTGTAGCGATTAAGGCCGATTTTTTATCGGAGGCATACTTTTCTGAACTCTCAGAGCAGTATGATCAAATTCGCTCAGACCACCGAAAATGGTATGTATTTGATACATCCAAAGCGATTGCATCACACGCAATCCTAACGCATATGATGCATGATTTGGCGGAAAATCAAAAGCTTCTAAAAGGACATAAGCATTTTGATCTGTTTTTTGAGACATTTGATCAACATGTCAAACAACTCCCTTCTATCACGAAAGAGATTCATTATTTTCGCAATGAACTGAATCGATATGGAAAGGCGCCTGAACAATTAGAAGAAATGATTGAACTAGTGGCATGCGGCAAATGGCAACTATACAGTGCTAGATTTCACCGGTATGAAGTAAGCGAATATGACGCTGCTAATAATGTGAAATTTATATCATCAATTGGTCGCTTTGAAGTTGTCTTTAATATTGAGACGGGCCAGATGGTAAACGATCCGGTAAACAGGGGAACGTATAACTATGCGCCAGGGGGTATCCATCCATGGAAGTATTATCAGCACCATAAATACGATAAGGTTCCCTGGAAGAAATGGGGGAATACGAATCAGATTTCATACAAGGATATCACAAAGAGGCAGTCAAGGCATGGATCAACGGAGCAAAGGAAAAGTACAGAAGAACTACAAAACTTAATCAAATACAAAATGTCAGATTCACAGAAGTGTAGAAACAATTCTATTCTATAAAAAAGAAAGGATCTTAATCATGCCAGTAAAACTAGACGATATTGTTGAAGGAATGGAAATGCAATCAGAAGAAAACCAACCTTATCTTAACCGTGAAAATGCGGGAATTTTGTATGTCTCGGGGGAGGCTTTAATGATTGCAGAGGATGAAGAGGACTATGATCACTTACCCGAATGGCACCAGGATGAAATAAAGGTTGCGTTTGCAATACTTGAAAACCCTGATACCTATCTATCACTACCATCAAGTTTTGATATCAATGAATATGAAATGGATGGAGGATTTTTGTTACAGCCTGACTGACGAAAATAAAAAAGAAGTATTGCATAAATCCATACTTGGCAAAGGGGCATTCCGGCGATTTAAGGACAATGTTAATCGTTTGGGTATATCCAGCCAATGGTACGAATTCCGTGACCAGCGGTATCGGGAAATTGCCAAAGAGTTTTGTGAAAGCAAAAATATTGAGTATATCGAATAAGTTCTGTTAAAAAGCCATAAAAAAATTTATTATATAAGTCGAAATAAAAAATTACATCTATACGCAGAGCTTGTCTATGACTTCCTCTGTCCGTTCGCCTAGTTGCTTTACAAACTTTCTGACATTGGTACGGATGTCCTGAACCCTGGAATAAAGGACGTTATTAACAATTTTCTCTTTCATCCATTTCCGAAGACCCTCAATCATATTTAGTAAGGGCTGAAAGGGGCAAAGAAGACCAGTTTAATTCTGTCTTTGTTTTCTTCAAGAAAATGTAAGTGGGCGACTTGATTCCGTTCAAACATCCTTCGGTCGTCAGTGGCTTTCATGGCTTCCAATACCTGAGTAGCTCTTAGTGGCGATCATCGGTCTCATCCTCTCAAGAAGGTTTTTCCATACCCCACTTAAGAAATGTAGAACCTGTTAATTTCAATCTAAAGTGATGAAATTATTGGGTTAACTTAAAAGAAATGGAATGAAATGTGTAATATGCTATTATATAAGTGAGTAATTCTAACTAAGTAGGTGGGGAATATGAATCCGAGTAATAATATTATTTTAAATAGATTTTTTACTCACAATATATTTATGGACCTAATAAATGGCAAGGGAAATTCCTTATATAATACCTGTATAAACAGATATTTGAATAACGGAGTAAGTTCAATAAACAACGAACATTTAATAACCAAAGTGTATAAATATATTTCAAAAGAGTATAGGAATGAATATTTTTTTAAGAATACTCTTCTAAATAAACTATTACTGGGTCGGCATAGTTTAAATACTACAACTGCCTTAACTGAAATACCTATTAATAAGTCCAAGGCTGATTTTATTCTTATCAATGGTAAAGCTATTGTTTACGAAATTAAAACAGGATTAGATACTTTAGATAGGCTAGAAAGCCAAATCAATGATTACTATAAGGCATTTAATCACGTAAGTGTAATCTCATGTGAATCTAATTATGACAAGCTTATGGAAATGTTTAAGGATACTAACGTAGGCATTTCTATATTAACTGAAAAAAATACAATTAGCTTAAGAAAAAAACCTGTTGAAGATAATACCAAATTAGACTATTCTGTAATGTTCAAAATTTTAAGGAAGAGTGAATTTGAAAATATTATTTTATCTTATTACGGCTCGCTTCCTGTCACAACCCAAGTGGCTTATTATAAAGAATGTTTTAAATTTTTTGCAGCTATAGACAAGAAGGAAGTATATAAATTTTTTATCACCGAACTAAAGAAAAGGACGATAACAGAGAAAGAAGAATATAAAAATGTACCATACGAACTGAAATTTTTAGTTTATTTTTCAAAATTTAAAAAAGGTGATTATATAAAGCTAAATAAATTTTTAGAAAGAAAATGGAGGGGTTAGTAATGTATTTTCCTTATTTAAGGGGTAGGCAGTATGAACTTTTAGCATTAAGAGAATTAGCTCAAAACGATTTAATTGGTTCAAAAGTTACACCTATAATAGAGCCAGTAAAACCATCTGCAACTCTGACAAAGACCATCATAGAATATGTTCATAAAAATAAGGAAATTGCATTTATAACTAATCCGTTAGTTGGAAATTTTTCAGCTGATTTTAATGCACTCAAAGAGGAAAAAGTTAGGGACAGTCTTATTTCTTCGTTACGAAAAGAAAATGTTATTGTTTCACATATTTTAAATCAAAATAGCTGTTTCCAAATACCAAGATTATTATTTGAGCAAGGCTTTAGCAATGAAAAATTATTATTAATCTGTGAAGATAAAGATTATATAAATTATTTTTTTGAATTTTTTCAGGAAGAAGTTCCAAGATATTGTTTAATACCAGAAGAAAGTACTTTTCGTCGTAAAATAAAGCATAACAAAGTTTTGGTTGCTGATAGATTTACTAAACAAGAAAGAAATGCCGATTACAGCAGCATAGATGAAAGTCCTTTTTCGGAGGACCATTTGTATTTCAAAGAAGACGGATTCATTGGTTTTTCAGATTATTCAATTGTAGGGAAAAGGTATTTTGAATCTGGCTTTGCTCCTTATGCTGTCGCTATACATATAGTTTTTTTGGCTGAGGATAATAGTTTAAGAATAAAGCATTTTGTTTCAGATTCAAATGATGACTTCAACGATCCAGCAGGCAAATTTTATGAGGCAGTAAAAAAACTTGCTGAATGGCAAGAAGAAATGAAATTAGATACTTTTGGCATAAGCGAATTTTTAAGGCATTTCAAGAACGGAACGTATCCAGGTTTAGGAACAGTGAAGAAACTCTCAATAATGCATCACATTGAGTTAGTTAGCAAGTTTTTAGACGGAGTAGAATAATAATGATATGTTGTGAAAAATGTTTTAAAGATGCAGAGATTAAAGCCATTATAAGAGGTATTGGTGTAGATGGTAATTGTGAAGTTTGCAATAAAACAAATGTGTACATATATGATACCGATAATAATAAGGAACTTATCGAACATTTTAATGGTTTGCTAGAAATATATACTCCAAGTGATAGCTATCCAGCAGACTTCCCTAGGGAGAAAGCAAATTTATTAAAAGATGAACTGAGGGATAGGTGGGATGTATTTACCATTGATAAAGAAAAGGTTTATACATTAATGAAGAATATTTGCTCAGAAAAATATTCAGAAATACCTGGCCTTTTCCATTCGCCAATTGGAATAACAACTCTTTACCAAACAAGCTATTTGGAGGAAAATTCTTTAATTAAAACTTTTAAGTGGGAGAATTTTGTAAAGGAAATAAAGACTGTAAATCGTTTTCATACAAACCTAATTAATAAAAAAATTCTTGAAATGTTTTGTGAATATGCCACAACCTCTTATAGAAAAGGGCATGTTTTTTATCGCGGGAGAATTTCTTCCTCTAAGGGTTATTCGATAAAGGAGATGGGTGCACCGCCACCTGGTAAGGCATCTGATGGAAGGGCTAATCCTTTAGGGATAAGTTGTTTATACCTTGCAAATGATATTGAAACAACATTTCATGAGGTAAGGGCAAGTGTTTATGACTATGTTACCATTGGAAAGTTTGAATTAATAGAAGATATTGAAGTAGTTGATTTTATAGCATTAGATCGAATTAGCCCTTTTTCAACAATTGATATTGAATTACACGCAGTAAACAAAGAACATTTAAGGAAAATTAGTAATGAAATTGCCAAGCCTTTGAGACGGGGAGACAGCTCACTTGATTATCTTCCGACTCAATATATTGCTGAATTTGTAAAAAGCATTGGACATAAAGGGATAAGATTTAAAAGTACAAGAAATGAAAAAGGTTTTAATTTGGCGGTATTTAACCAAGATTTATTTAAATGCACGGATGTAGAAGTTTATGATGTTAAAAGTATAATATACGATTATGATTCAGTCGATGATTAATCTGACTTTTAAATTAATTTATATAATATTGAAATTGTTAAATAAAAAATTGCCTTGACTTTCATCGAGGTGCTTTTTTTAGTAAGCTTTTTTGTTTTTTAAAAGAGTACTATATAAGTTGAAATTAACAGGTTCTACATTTCTTAAGTGGGGTATGGAAAAAACCTTCTTGAGAGGATGAGACCGATGATCGCCACTAAGAGCTACTCAGGTATTGGAAGCCATGAAAGCCACTGACGACCGAAGAATGTTTGAACGGTATCAAGTCGCCCGCTTACATTTTATTGAAGAAAACAAAGACAGAATTAAACTGGTCTTCTTTGCCCCTTTCAGCCCTTACTAAATATGATTGAGGGCCTTTGGAAATGGATGAAAGAGAAGATTGTTAATAACGTTTTTTATTCCAGGGTTCAGGACATCCGCATCAATGTCAGAAATTTTGTTAAGCAACTGAGCGAACGGGCAGAGGAGTCATAAACAGGCTCTGAGTAAAGATGTAATTATTTATTTCAACTTATATAATTAAAAAAAAGCTGCCCATATGGTCTTGCCCCTGTCAAGTAGACAACTAAAAAAAGCTATGCAGCGAGCGCGTGTCGATATTCAATCGGCGCGCGTTTCTTTAGTCTTCGTTGTCTTCGTTTGTAGTTGTAATAATAGATGTAATCCTCGATAGCTTGCCTTAGCTCTTTTTCTGACTTACACTGTTCCATATACAACTTTTCCGTTTTGAGGTGTGAGAAGAATGATTCTATGCAGGCATTATCCAGGCAGTTTACTTTGCGAGAGTGGCTGCCATTAATGCCGTTTGCCTCTAATCGATTGTTGTATAGCTTGGACGTATACTGGAAGCCCTGATCCGAATGGAGAACAGCTCCAGCTACGTCCTTTTTCTTTCTCCATTTTTCCACTGTATTAAGTACTAATTCAAGATCATTTCTCCTGGAAAACTCCCAACTCACTATTTCATTATTGAAAAGATCCTGGATAACAGATAAATAATAAAATTCTTTTCCGTCGGAAACATAGGTAATATCCGTTACCATCTTCTGATTGGGGCCGACGGCCCTGAATTTCCTTCTTAAGCGGTTAGGAAATATAACTGAAGGGGTATGGCCGTGACGCTTCCTTTTCCTCCGTAGGACTGATTGTATCTCCATTTCCCTCATCAACCGGTAGACCTTTTTATGGTTAATCAAGAATCCCATTTCTTTGAGGTCATCCGTTATTTGGGGACGGCCAAATTCAGGATTCACAAAATGGATTGCCATAATGTGTTCCCGAATAACTTGTTCCTTCTTTTTCTTTTCTTCACGTTGT
Organism: Neobacillus notoginsengisoli; assembly: GCF_003515685.1. Classification (GTDB taxonomy): domain Bacteria; phylum Bacillota; class Bacilli; order Bacillales; family Cytobacillaceae; genus Bacillus_D; species Bacillus_D notoginsengisoli. The sequence goes on from NZ_QWEG01000009.1 coordinate 224,372, forward strand.
AGCTTGCTTTTCCTCCACTTGTAATAGCTTGCAGGTTTGATAAATGCAATTTCCAACAGCCATGATACGGGGAATTTACCTCTTAATTCATCAATCAGTTGGTACTTCTGTCTTCTAGGGATGTCTTCTCCTCCTTTACCAGATTTGGATACTGCTTTTTTAAGTATTCGACCTGTGCCTTCAAGTAATCCCTTTCCTCTTCAACTGATTTGAATTTTGTTCTTGGTCTTCCTTTTAGAGGGTTGGTAACCCCTTTACGTTGATCAAAAGACTCTCTGTTTTTCCATTTCCTAACCCAGACCTTTAGCTGGCTGCAATTCCGTATTCCCAACTCCTCCGCCAATATCTTATAGCTTTTTGAAACGTTCACATATTTCATCACGGCATTGAGCATGAATGCTTCTGAGTAGCTCTTAAATGTCTGTCCTTTTTTGGCCATAGAAAAATCCCCTCCAAGTTACATTCTTTCCTCCATGGTATATGAAGGTTTTTTTGAATGTCTACTTAAAGGGGACAATATCATACGCAGCTTTTTTCGTATACCCGTTATGAACTAGCTGGAGGGATGACTCCGGAAAAAAGCAGGATAAAGAGCACTAATCCTACGAGTAGGAATAGGGCTGAAGCCGTGAAAACGGGACCTTTTTTAAAAACAAATGGTTCTTTTTTCAGGATCAATCCTGTTTGCCCGCTTATCTGAGATGAATGAAATTCTGAGATTCTCCCGCCGCTGCTGGAAAAGAAGAAGGTCACTGTAGCGAATAAAAGTCCGGCAAAAAACATCAACTCAATGAAACGGACAGAGAATTTTAAGGCTGCAAAGTATGCAATGGCAGCCTCGACCACTGATGTCAAAAGAAAAACAACGAGATTTTTAGTCTTCATAAACTCCCTCCAAATCCCCAAAGTACCTTACATCTATATTTTACCAAAAACTCAGAATATTTTAATTGATATTTTTGTATCAATGGTAATTTATTAGTTTTTAACCCGATAAAATAGGTGGTGAGTAGTGATAAGCCTAAGTTGAAAAATCTTTAAACGATGTTGCCTGTTCGCACTACTCTCGGTTGAGAGCTGGCTAACCGCGTTGGTACCAGCACCGCTGGGTTCGAATCCCACAACTTGAATCCACTCACAGTATGTATGGTTTGGCAATTTTGCAGGAAAGACCTCCTGAACATTCCTTTCTGTGTTTGGGTTCTTTCCATTATGTTAGGGGGGGAAGCTATGACAACTTTAACGATTTTTGGAGTGCTTATATTGGGATTAGCAATTCTGACAATCGGATTTATTGCAAAAAAAAGATGGCTTAAATTCCTATCGATTATTCCACTTGCTGTTTCAGGTTGGCAAATCCTTCGTCTGTTCTTAATGAGTTGATAAAGTGGCTATTTAGAACCTTGAATGAAAAGTAAAACATAACTCAATCCATTAGAAGACGGATTTTCTCTGAAAGCGTGAGATGATTTTCCAGTAGATTTCCAGTTGACATTAATATAACTTCCCTGAGAGTGTCAGTATAAGAAAAGAATTTTGGACGAAAGAACTAGGTGATTCAGATGTTTTGTTTGCGCTTGGCTTTTCATCAATATAGCCGTAGTCGTCTTAATCTGACAACTACGGCTTTTTTTATTTTGCTTCTCAAAATGTATTCAGATCAATTAACACCTTATCTTTCTTTGAGACTAAATATGTAGAACAATTATAATTCTTTCAACGACACCGGTAAGAAAAGCTTTATTCCGCGTTTGTTCATTGGCAGGATTTTCAAATCCGCGATTAGATGGCTTATGTAACCTCCTAAACAAGCATAGAAAACTCCCGGGATTCCGAGGGAGGCTTCCAACTTGGAAGCTGTGAATCCGAAGAAAATAACCCCCAGGAGCGAATGGGTATAACTGCGGTGCGAAGAAAATGAGGCGACAATGATGTAGACTCCGAGCAGCATTAACCATTGTTCGTCTAAAGTCAAACCTCCCGCAATGACTGCAATGCCGGTAATCGTAAGCATATGTTTTTGCTTGATTAACGATGCCACTACATTAATCATGACTCCGATTCCGAGTCCCAGCCACCACCTTTCATTCGTTGTTTTCTCCATAAAACTGTACAAAATCATGAGTATTCCAATTAATTGTGCGGCTAATCTAATCACCTTATGCGACAGGGTAATTTTGCCGCGAAGCGTCCCGTCAATATCGAGATCAGGAATCAGACCTGAAATGCCTCCTAATCCAACAAGCAAGAGAGTTGCGGACGGAGAGGCTGCAAATGAATTGGCAACAACAAACCCTGTTGCTGAACCAATTGCTGCGTGCGATGTGCCATTCATATACATTTCTCCTCAAAAATAAAATTTCGTAAAAAACGACATATTCTATTTTACACCAAAACGTGTGTTCTGTAGAGCTAATCGTTCAATTTTCTATCTTACAATTTCCTAACCAAAGTGTTTTACGGTTCAAGAAGGATTAACACTTTTTCCGTTGAATTCCTATTAAGTGAACCAACAGTAAATTGACGAGGAGAGATGGACGTACCATTACAGGTCTCCTGCCTGTTTAATGTGAATGAAATAAACACCAACCTCCGAACGACAGCAATTTTTCACTTAACTAACAGGGCAGTTTCGAGCACCATTGGTAATGATTTATAATGAACGTAACAGCGGGATGAAACGGGGGCCAATGGCTAAAAAAATCGAACAAAATAAATTCGAAATCGGAGGAGAAACGGACATGAGAAAACTCGTATTGTTCATGCATGTGTCGCTGGACGGGTATGCGTCGGATTCTAATGGAGGACTCGGGTGGATTCCGTACAACGAGGAATTAGTGAAATACGCTGATGAGATCGTATCCGAAGTCGGAGCTCCCGTTTATGGACGCACGACGTATCAACTGATGGAGAGCTACTGGCCCAAGATGCTGGACAATCCGAATGCGTCTAGGCACGATATGGAGCATGCCAAATGGCTGCAGGATGTTAAAAAGATCGTCATTTCCGGGACGATGGACAAGGTGGAATGGAACAATACGATGCTGATCAAGGACAATATCGCCGAGGAAATCAAGGTACTCAAGGAGCAGCCTGGCAAAAATCTCGTTATCTTCGGCAGCCCGGGAGCAGCGAAGACGCTGCTTGGGTTCGGCCTGATCGACGAATTCCTGCTTACAATTTGTCCGGTCGTCCTGGGTGACGGAAAATCGGTATTCGACGGCGGCGGTGAGAAAATCAAATTCAAGCTGCTGTCCAGCCGAACGTTCAAGTCGGGCATTATCGCGACCAGATATGAGTTGGAGAAATAGCCGTACAAGGTGTTCCGCTAACGGGTACGATCGTCATATAAACCGCCTTTTTTACAAGGCGGTTTTCATTTAGTCAAATATCAACATTAGGATTTAACATAGACTTGAAGAAAAAAGACGTGAATGTTCCCTACTTCTCCATGTTGCGGGCAAGTCGAGTGCCGAGCTATTTCCTTTTGCGAAACACCATACGTTTTACAGACTAGATCGTTCTGTAGTCGTGATGGCTCCGGAAGTTTTGGCGCAAGTAATCCCTAGCGATAATGTGAAAGTAAAATAAGCTCAATATTAAGGGAGGGAAAACCAATGACTGATCACAACGCACAAGAATATATCGTAATCAAGGCTGCGAGGGAAAATAATCTCAAGAACGTATCATTGTGGATTCCCAAGCGGAAGACCACGATTTTCACCGGGGTATCCGGTTCCGGCAAGTCATCGATCGTCTTCGATACGATTGCCGCAGAATCTATGCGTTTGCTGAATGAAAACTTCAGCATGTTTGTGCGCAATTTTCTGCCGCGCTATCCACGGCCGGATGCGGACGAGATAGAGAACCTAAGCATGGCTGTTATTGTCGATCAGAAGCGGCTTGGCGGGGGTTCACATTCAACGATGGGCACGATTACCGATATTTCCCCAATCCTCCGCCTTCTCTTCTCCAGAGTAGGACAGCCATCTGTTGGAGGGGCGCACATGTTCTCGTTTAATGATCCGCAGGGCATGTGTTCCGAGTGCAACGGAATCGGTCGCAGACTGGGTGTCGACTTGAGCAAGGCGGTGGACATGTCAAAGTCTCTGAATGAAGGGGCACTTATGTTACCTGAATACTCAGTGAACAGCTGGGAGTGGAACATGATAGTGCAAAGGGGGGACTTTGATTTCAACAAGAAGCTGAGTGAATATTCGGATGAGGAACTGGATCAGCTGCTGTACGACAAGGCAAGGAAAGTAAAAGTGGATTTCGCTGGCAAGGAAATGAATATTACCGTAGAAGGCGTTATTGAGAAGTTCACCAACAAATACATTAAACAGGATGTAAAGACAAAGTCCGAGAGAACGCAAAAAGCGGTTGCACCATTCATCACCGAGGGTACATGCCCCAGTTGCCGCGGCGTGAGACTCAGTCAGGCCTCCCTCAGCAGCAGGATCAATGGACTTAACATTGCCGAAATGTCCTCGGTGGAGGTCGGACAGCTCATCCGCGCAATTCAGGAGATTGACAATCCCATCGCCGCGCCAATCGTTAAATCACTGTCAGAGCGGCTTCAACATCTGGTGGATATCGGCCTAGGCTACTTGACGCTTGACCGTGAGACGGATACATTGTCCGGGGGCGAGTCTCAGCGTGTCAAGATTGTAAAGCATCTGAGCGGCAGTCTCGTGGATGTCACTTACATTTTTGATGAGCCCAGCATAGGCCTACACCCTCGTGATGTACACCGGTTAAATAATTTGCTTCTTAAGCTGCGGGAAAAGGGGAATACCGTCATTGTCGTTGAACATGATCCCGATGTGATCAAGGTGGCGGATCATATCGTTGACGTCGGGCCTTACGCCGGCAGCCGCGGCGGTACCATTGTGTATGAAGGCAGTTATCAAGGTCTGCTTGAGTCAGATACATTGACAGGCACCCACATGAGGAGGTCTCTTCAGCTGAAGCATGATTGCAGGCAGCCGTCCGGCAAGCTGTCCATCAAGGATGCCACATTACACAACCTGCGTGACGTGAGTGTAAATATTCCAACGGGAGTGCTGACAGTTGTTACGGGTGTCGCCGGCTCGGGCAAAAGTACGCTGATAAACGAAGTATTTCTCAATCAGCATCCGGATGCGATTGTCATCGACCAATCGGGGATAGGAGTGTCGACACGCTCGAATCCCGCGACCTACACGGGCATTATGGATGAAGTTCGCAAGGCGTTTGCAAGTGCGAACAAGGTGAACCAAAGCTTGTTCAGCTTCAACTCCAAGGGAGCTTGCGAGAACTGTCAAGGACTAGGCGTTGTATATACGAACCTTTCATTCCTCGATAGCGTGAAGCTTCCATGTGATATATACGGAGGCAAAAGGTTCAAGGAAGAGGTACTCGCTTACAAGCTGAACGGCAAGTCCATTGCGGAAGTGCTGGAAATGACGGTAGAGCAGGCAATGGATTTTTTTGATCAAAAAAAGATTGTGAATAAACTCCGGGCGATGAGCGATGTTGGGCTGAACTATCTTACACTCGGACAGCCTCTAAGCACGCTTTCAGGCGGTGAATGCCAGCGCATCAAGCTGGCAAGTGAGCTGCATAAGAAGGGCAGCATCTACGTGATGGATGAGCCGACGACCGGCCTGCATATGTCGGATATCGGTCACCTTCTCGAGATCATGAACCGCCTCGTGGATGCGGGCAATACGGTGATTGTCATCGAGCACAACCTTGATGTAATCAGGCAAGCGGATTGGATCATCGATTTGGGACCAGAGGGAGGCAACAAGGGTGGCCAAGTGGTGTTCGAGGGCATGCCATCGGAAATCATCGATTCGGAGCAGTCGATTACGGGAAGATTCTTGAGGAAATAAATCATTTTCACTGCATTTATACTCAGTAATCAGGTAAATCAGTCACTGACTGTTTCACGGTAAAGTCTACACTACATTTGAAAACAATTAGCAGTCCATTTTGCAATAGAAATGGACCGCTAATTGTTGTGGAGTGAAAAAGCTTATATTATTTTTTCAAAACCGGTATCCAAATTTCGCTTTTTACAGATGGTGAAGATAAATCTTTCGTTTTGATCGACAAAATTTCGGGTCCTTCTGCTGCCTGATAATTGGTGGATGGGAACCACTCCGAATAAATCCTTCCCCAGGTTTCCTGCAACATACTAGGAAATGGGCCGGCTGATTCAAATATCGCCCATGTTAAGGCAGGAACTTCAAGTTTCGAAAAGTTATCAGGGCACTCTTGTGTTGTTGCCACTCCAATATACTGATCAAGTTCTCCTTTTTCCTCCATGCGTCCTTCAGAAAAATTTGTAGATGCTTGAATCATTCCTTTAGGTTCAACATTAGAGAGTTTCTTTAATTCATCAATCTTTTCCATAGTCAATGATTTCCACATGGCTGTAATTTCCGGGTTTTCTCCTTCAAAAATTATGGGAACTTTTTTCGTGATCCCGACTATGTTGAATGCCTCTTTTTGTTCGATTCGGTAATTCATTTCAACTCCTCCTTTAATTGATAATTGAAAAGTCATGAGTGGATAAGCTTTTAATTGCTGCCCATTGTTTCGTGCTTCTGATGGAGTTACACCATGTAAATTTTGAAAAGCTCTCGTAAACGAGTCAGGTGAGCTGTAACCATATTTAATCGCAACATCAATTATTTTTAGATTACTATTTGTCAGCTCGAATGCTGCCAAGCTAAGTCGTCTGCGGCGGATGTATTCTGATAAAGGAATACCTGCAAGGAAAGAAAACATTCGTTTAAAATGATATTCCGAACAATGAGCCATTCTTGCTAGCACTTGGTAGTCTATTTCGTTCGTTAGGTTATCCTCGATATACTTCATTGCATCATTCATGCTCTTAAGCGAATCCATTCGATGGCCTCCTTTCATCAATATAATAACAGGAGTTGAATGGTTACGTCCGACATCATGTGCACCGTTTTGTCGGAGTGAAAGAAGGTAATCAAGAAACTACGTTGAGGCTCTTGTTTTTGACAAAGTCATTCAGTTTGAGGATAAAATAAGCGATCTTGGTGGAACATAATGCCATCAATACTGGAGGTGGCTTTATGAATCATAACAAGAAGAATCTCACATCTGTCGGTACAGATATTGAAGAAGTGAAAAGACTAAACGCCGAGTCAGGTTTGTCATACAACGAGGTAAAGGAACTGCTGGCAAAGACAGGCGGAAAGGGCCCAGCGATGTATAGTGATACGTATGTTGAAGATATAAAACGTAAAATTCAGCCTGGCGGTGTGAAATAGATTTAAATACATTTAGGAACCCCATTAGGAGAAGATACTGCGTCCAAATGGGGTTTTTGTATGTAAGAAGTAAAATTAAATATGTTAAAATATAACAGATTATGCTATGAATATAGCAAGAGAACATGAGAAGAGGGGAAATTATTCATGATGATAAAAGGTTTCGGGGGAATATTTTGGAGGACTAAAAATCTGGATGCTATAAAAAAAATGGTACAGTGATGTGCTGAAAATTGATATGGGAAATTGGAATGGGACTATCATTAAGCCCCATCCAGAAAACGAAACAATCTTTTCTTTCTTTACTGAAGATGACCCGTACTTTCCAACAGAACAGCAGGTAATGTTAAATTTCCAAGTTCATAATCTAGACGAGATGATTCAGCATCTTGAACAAATTGGTGTACCTCTAGTAAAGGAAAAAGAAGTTAGCGAATTTGGTAAGTTTGTTTGGATTAAAGATCCTGACGGCAGGCTGGTTGAGCTTTGGGAGAAATAATAGCTTAGCAAAGGAGGGGTAATATGCAAAAATGTGAAAATTGCAATATGCCATTTAGCTGGGGTAAAATCACTAAATCGATAGGATGGTTATATAAACCAATAAACTGTGGCACTAAACATAAGATAACCTTTTTAAGTAGGTGTAGAGTTGTAGCCCTAGGTACTTTACCATTTTTCGTATTTACTTATTTCCTGACTCCTTTTAATACCTACAATGTGAACATTGGTATAGCACTTCTTATAGCAATTTTTATTATATTGATAGCTCCATATGTTGTTAAATACAGAAGGGAATAGTGAGGAATAATACCTATTGCAGATTAGCTGTATAGAAGCTTAGTTGGGGCTATTAAATTTAGAAACATCCCCTGAATCCTATTAGATTGACTAAGGATTCAGGGGATGTTTTTTGGAAGACATTAAAATTAAATTGTTTTTTTAGGCAAAATGAGAATGGGTACTACTCGAATATAAATTAGTTCACCTACAAGCTCAACGATTGTCTGAGTTACGATTACGGCGGCTACCAGTGTGCTTAACCCGTCTGGCAACGCCAAGGCGAGTGGAAGAACGACAAGCGAATTGCGTGTTGAACCACTAAAAATAAGGGCACGGCCTGCTCCTGTATCGAGCTTAAACCACTTGGCGACCAATCGAGAAACAAAAGGTACGATGACCATAAAAGCAACATAGATCGGAACGACCTTAATGATTAGGTCAATGTAGGCAGATAATTTTCCAATTTGAGACGCAACAACAACGAAAAGAGTGAGCGCCATAAATGGAACAGTCAACCAAGCGGAGAAATCCAATAGTTTATTGCCGACCGGTGCTTTTTTTGCCAGCAGCTGTATGGCAATCGCAGTTCCCAGCGGAATAACGATAAGACCGAAAAATGCTTCCAGAAATGGACCAGGTTCCACGATGCCTGCCACATCCCCGCCCATAAACAGCCCTAAATAGACTGGCAAAAGAAGCATTTGCGTAATGAAGAGGATAGGCGTTGCCATCAGGATCAGCTTTTCATTCCCGCGGCCCAGTGATGTGAAAACAATGACATAGTCAATACATGGCGTCAGTAAAACTAAATAAACGCCGAGCAACAATGGCGGATGATCTGGCAGCAGCCTTGATAGAAGCCACACGACAATCGGTACGGCAACATAGTTCACTGTCAGTAAAGCCCCAATGAAACGACGATCTCCAAACGCCTCTATTATAGAGACAAATGGAATCTGCGAAAACATACTGTACAGTAAGATGGCGATGACGAAAGAAATCGTACTATCAAATCGTCCCCCAACATCCGGAACCAATAATCCAAATCCAGCTGCTAGAATTAGCACAATCACATATAGCCAAACTTGATTATTTTCAAGCTTTTCCCTTGTAAACAATAGCTTTTCCCCTTTTTTATTTGTATTTTCATTTGGTTTGGAAAATACAGATTCTCTATGCAAAAAAACATCTGGGCATCTATCTGTATTGTATCAGATTCTAAAATAACACATTTTAAGGGTAGGGGTTAAGGTTTAGAAAAGGTTGTGAGGGTTTCTACTTAAAGAGAAGGGGATTATCTTCGCATAGAGACTTTGAGAAGGGGCAGAGAAACTCCGATTTTCATTAGATTTCATGTACAGAGTCGAAACAGCCTATACAATATTATGAGGGTAAAATTCGATCCATGAGGAAACATAAAGCCATAACTTAGGAGGTGGCTTTATGGACCTAAACAAGAAGAATTTCACATCAGTGGGTACAGATATCGAAGAAGTGAAACTGCTAAATGCTCAATCCGGTTTGTCATACAATGAGGTGAAGGAACTACTAGCTAAAACCGGCGGAAAGGACACAGCGATGTATAGTAATACTGATGCCGAGGAAATAAAACGGAAATTCCAGCCGGGTAGTGAAGAATAAATCTAAATATTATTTGAAGATCCCCCTTTGGATACGTTTCTGTTTCCAAAGGGGGTTTTTGCTGTAAAGAATTAATAATGAACCATGTTAAATTATGTAAAATTGTGCTATGAATATAGAAAGGCAACAATTTATGATTGAAGTATGGACTTCAAAAAGGAATTCCATTCAAGCGATGATTGAAAACGGTAGTTTAGTCTTTTTGAATTACCATTGGAATTATAATGATGGAATTGTCTTATGTAAATACTCTCCTATCCTATGGTTAAGTGGAAAGATATAATGATTAACAAGAGATTTAATATATCAGGGGGATAATTAAATGCTTGAACCACAATTACATTTATATATGTCAGGTAGTGAATTTGACAATGGGTATAATCTGTACTATTTATCGAAAGGTCTTTTGAATATTCAAACTCTAATTGATAAATCTTATTTAACTATTGAAAACAAAGAAAAAATGACAGAAAAAGATCGAGAATTTATACAAGTAAAAGCAGATAATCTTAGATCTGGTTCTTTTAACGCTGACATAGTAATTGATTTGGCTAGAGTAGGAGGAGCTCTGTTACCTGCCTTTACATCAATGACGCCTATTACAATATGGAATTTGGTAACAGAAAGTTTTAGCTTTTTAAATACAGTCTTTGCAGGGAATAGAAAAGGTGAGACATTTTCCCTACAACCAGGTGCAAATAGCATGGTGAACGTTATTAATGGTAACGGGAATAAAATAATTCAAATACATCCTGATGCCATCCTGATGGCACAAAAAGCGGAAAAGACTTTCGAAGACCTAACTAAATTGATTTCACCAGAAAAAGGCGTTGAAAATATAAGTGTTTTCGGGAGAGCGACTGGGAGTAAAGGACTATATGTTGGAATTGAAGAGCGGACGAACTTCGAGAACAAAAAAAGACTTGACCCAACACCTGTATCTTTTAAAGGTATGATAATTAAAGTTGATGGAATAGGGTTTAATGGAAAAATACGCGTTATAGAAGGGGATCACGGTATATCTCCAGGCGAATATCATTTTGAATTTTTAGTCAAAGACAATCCAGATAAATTAAGAAATTCTTTTTTAAATGTAAAAAGTTTTAATGCATTAAAGGAAACGACTTTGAATAGTTCTACTTTAGAGCAAAGGATATATAAATTAAGAATAATTGAAACTAAATAAAGTTCTGTTCACATCATAAGAAAGAACTTAAGTACTGGATTCACAGGTTATGTAAAAAGAGGATTGTATGTTGTCCAACCTTGCTCTTCAATAATTTTTCCCACAGTATATGTTACTTTTCCTTTTCATTCTCTTTAAAGATTTAAAGGGAAAGTTATTTTCCAAAAGATAAAAACTTAATACTTTAAGGGGATAAGTGTAGAATAAAAAAACTCAAAATAGCTTTTCAAGAAATTTGGAAAAATGAGATTGCAAAGGATTTAAGCATTTTTTGAATTGAAAATTAGAACGGGAAGGTTTTCTCCTAGAAATTTCAAATAGCGTAATTAATTGAAAGAAGTTTATTATGATGCGTTGAAGATTGTAATCTTCTAAAAAAATTTTAGAGATACAGCAAAGAATTTAAATATTAGTTATTTATAAAATTTATGTGTAATTATTTCCAGTAAACGTTACAATGTTATTGATAGCAACAGCCTTCGAGTGAATTCAACAATATAAGGTATGAGTAGCTAAGGAGTGGGAAATGGATAATATAAAATCATATACGTCAGTGGTTTTTATGATATTAATAGACTTTATTATTTTGTTAGGGGTTTTAAGTATGTTTTTCAAAGTCGACAACACTATCATTGCGGGAATGCTTGGTTTTATTGGTGCAATTATTGGAGGAGGAATTACTTATCTGGGAGTTAAGAAAACATTATTACATAGAGAACGCGAAAAATTCTTAGCGGACTCAAGTAAACTAATTTTTTCACTAGAAGACACAATAAAATTAATTTCTCCATTTTTAAATAATTTTGGTTATAAAGAAATGTTTAATATTAAAACTAGAGATTCAGGGAGTCTAGGTTTGTTAAGGGAATTTGAGTGGGTAATTGAAAAAGAATATACTAAATTAAGAGAAATTCATGATTATGATTTTATTACTATTTTATCTTTTCATATAAAATCGTATTCTTTTGAATTGCAAAAAGTCCCTCCTGGAGAATCTTTGTCTGAAGAAAGTATGGATGTTTGTATAGATAAATTGAGAACCATATTCGGAATTTTGACTACTCAAAGAAAATTGCTGGAGAAACAATACTATCAGTATAAGAAGCAAACTAAATAGTTGCAGATTCATGGAAGAAGAAAATAGAATATTTGGCAGATTATTTTTTAAAATATATGTTTGACAAAGTATTATTCGGAAACTTCCTTCGATTGAAGGGAGTTTTTATTAATTCAAATCCTGTCTACTGGTGACTGTTTGGGCTGCAGAACGTGGCTTTCGTTCCCTCCCTTTTACGTTCGCGACTGCAGCGAATAAAGATTGGATTCAGGGACAGCCATTTGTAAAAATAAGAGGTTGCCTTGATTAAGCCAGCTTCTCTGCTGTCTGAACCCTTGAAACACTGTCCATACATTGGTCCTCCATTAGACAATAAATAAATTCGGCAACCTTATTAAAATCTTGTAGAATATACCAGAAGCGGAAAAATCAAGCATAGACAAAAAAAGGGGGTTTTTAAATGGCCGCGGATATTAAAGAAAAACTATTAAAGGATATAAAAAAGACTGGCTATCCATTTGAATTAACTTTGCACAACAAACTTATTAAGAATGACTGGAAAGTAATTGCTAATGCTTATTACATTGATAAGGATGAAAAAAAGGGGAGGGAAATAGATTTTATTGCTAGTAACCACATTAGTGAATATATAAATGGAGAATTACTGGAAATTGCATTTTACTTAATCATTGAGGTGAAAAAGGCAACAGATAAGCCGTGGGTAATATTTACTGTAAAAAATAGAGATAGGTTTTCAAAATTATTACCATTGAAGCTTAATTACACTGAAACAGTTTTTGAAATTCAAGGACAAGGAATTTATTCAGCATTTCACAAGAATGGTACAAAGGTTCATGATTCTTGGGGGAAATCTTTCTATGAAGGGTTTTCAGGAAATGGTGGACGGGATGATATTTATAAGGCTTTGAGCGGATCGGTAAAAGCTCTAATACACTTTAAAGAAACCAATAGTTATAGTGATTTTTTTACTGAAAGGTTGATTTCATATTATGAACCAATAGTAGTAATTGAAGGCCAGTTATTTGAGTCCTGGCTTGATAATAATGAAGAAATTCAAATTAAGGAATCAAATTATATCCAAACAAGTTTTAATTATATATCTCCTAATTATTATGAAAAAGAATCAATTAATGATCACATTGTTCACATTGTTCGAGCTAATTATTTGGAAGAATTTCTAAAACAAAAAGAAAAAAGTCTGAAGAATGTGTTCCATTGGATATCTAAGAAAGAATTCAGTGAGAAGTAGATGGGAATGTTTAGGCCTGTTTTCCAGCCTCTTAGAAATTATCATAAACTTTATTCCTCTAAAATCTTGAATTAGTGCTAAAATCTCTACCAGCCTTTTATTTCAATGGTTTGTGAACAGACTGTTTTACTCTATCTAACACTTAGGTAACACTCGTCCCCATTCAAGCGATGGTTGAAATTTAAACTAAGCTTTGATGCCATTAATGATACATAGAATAACAAAGGAATTAGTTTTTGTTAAATGATTGTTTTAGAAAGGTAGTGTGAATTTTGTATAGATTAGATACGAAGGAAAATCAGCTTGTTGAATTAACTGAAACGACTTTTGCGGACTCCGATATAAAAGAACGACAGCATATAGAAGAATGGATTCGTAAAAATCCGGAAATTCTCGGTGAAGATCTACTAATAATAGGACATGAATATGATAAGTTCGAAGTGAACGAAAGGCTTGACTTGCTAGCTTTAGATAGAGATGGAAATGTCGTTATTATTGAAGTGAAAAGAGATACTTCAGGCAGTAACGTTGATTTTCAAGCACTAAAATATGCATCCTATTGTGCCAGGCTTAGTCAACAAGATATATTAGATATTTATACTGAGTATATAGATTCACATCATGAAAGTGTGGATGCAAAGGAATCATTACTAAAGTTTTTGGAAGCAGATGATGAAGAAGAGCTAAACTCTATGTTAAACGTAACACAACGAATTATTATTGTCGGAAAGGAATTCGATAAACGAATACTTTCTGTATGCACGTGGCTTTATGAAAACAACATTGATATTAAATGTATATCTATTAAACCATATAAATTAAATGATGATTTAATTGTTGATTCAAAGCAGATTATTCCCCCATATAAATTAGAAAATTATTATGTAAGGAAAAAAGCCGAAAAGCAAAAAAGAACGATTCAAGGTGACCGAGAAGTCATTGAATTTTTACAAGCTGTCGAAGAATCAATCATTGCACAAACTAATTACTCCGGTAGATATGGTGGAAAAAGAAACTACTTTGCAGGTCATAAATTTTTGGGTATACCTTGGTTTTTTGTTTTTGGCTATAAGAAGGATGGAAGTGCAACGATTTCTCTAGAGTCTTCTGTTGAAGAGGGCACAAAAGTCATTAAGTATATCGGAGAAAAATACCGAGATCAACTTCAACAATCATTAGGTGTTCCATTTGAATTAGCTGAAGGCGTAAAGAATAAAGATTGGCTAAGACTAATTGCTAAATTACAATTAGACACAAGCCTTCCACTGGAGGAACGTGTACAGCAGTATATTAACGTGTTTAGCAAGTATTATGAGTTTATACAAAAACTAAAAGCAAGTAATACGTTATATTAATCAGTTACAAATAAAAAGTAATTCACTTTGGCTGGAAGTAGTGTGAGTTACTTTTTTCTTAAACTATAAATTAGCTATTGTACCACGTAGGACAACTGATGCTTACTTCGCCAGGGGGTAGCCGAGTATAGGTATTCTCTGAAGAGATATTAAGTTATGTTTTATCGTTATGATAATTCATACGTTAGAATGAATAAGAGGATTAAGGGGGAAAATTCAATCGCTAGTCCAATTTCTATTTATAAAAACACCGATTTATTGTTTGAAGCTAAGAATATCCAGGAAGCAGCTAGATTTTTAGCAGAACATTTTAATTCTAGTAAATATAAATACTATGACCACATTGAAAGAGGATATGTTTATTACATTCCATACTACCATGGAGAAGATGAGTATCGTTTTGTTGCACCTAAAGAAATTGCATTGAATCGTCGTAAAGAGCTTGAAGAAAGAGGGCACAAAAACGCACGCCGTATATGGTTGATGCCGGCTAACCCATATGATTATGACGTAGAAGGTGCATTTAGCTATTATGACACGATTGACTGGAAACGTTCCTTTAACTATGAAAATGGCGATATATTATTTATTTATGTTTCCGGTAATGTCCGAAAAGTCCGTTATAAAGTAGAAGTTATAGAAGGTATAGTAAAGGAAAATGATATTATTTATGATAAACAGTTCTGGTTGGACGAGGAGAAATTTAAGAAATCAGAGGAATATGATTATACAAGGATTCGATTACTAGATGAGATAGACACGCCAGAATTATCTCTTACTAAATTACGTGAATACGGTTTAAAAGGAAATATTCAAGGATCTATGAAGCTTAACGGGGAATTACGTGATTATATTATGTCGTTTTTTGAACATGATTTAACGGAAGGATACTATCCCGAGGAAGTTTCTGAGGCCTTAGAAGAAGGAAAGCGTAAAACTATTAACGTAAATATATATGAGAGAAATCCCCTTGCTAGGAAGCAATGTATAGATTATTACGGCATTCAATGTCAAATATGCGATTTTAACTTTGAAAAGAAATATGGGGAAGTTGGCAAAGATTTTATTCATGTACATCATATTGTTCCCCTACATGAAATTCAGGGCGATTATAAAGTGGATCCGAAAAAAGATTTAATTCCTGTTTGTCCAAACTGTCATGCAATGTTGCATAGGAAGGAAAACGGTGTCTATTTATCTGTTGGACAGTTAAGAGAGCGTATTAAAAATTTATAAATTGATTCCAATGCAACAGTAAAAAATAAATTGTTATATATTGGCTGCTACTAATTACTTAAAAATTAGTAGCTTTTTTTCTTAGGGGCGGTTCCGGCGATTCACCATGAAACGGCAGAACCGTCCCCGTTTTTCGCCAGCCCCGTTTGGATACGATAAAGTTCCGAACGGGTTTTTTGCTGGTATGAAAGTATCATGAAATCATGTGAAAATCTGACAAATTGTGCTATGAATATAAGTAAGAGAGCAAATTAGGTGGGAGGTATAACATTCAAAATCCAAGCAATGTTTGATATATATATTGAGCTTTGATGTACATTAATTACAACTATATAAAGTATAAAACATAAAGGTGGTTTTACAATGCCAATACATAACAAATTAGTCCGGGATCGCATCCCTGAAGTCATCGAAAAAACCGGGAAAAAGTTCTCCACCAGGATAATGGATAAAAAAGAATACATAGTTGAATTACGGAAAAAGGCATTTGAGGAATTGGAAGAATACATGAATACAGAAAACGATTCTGATGCGGTCGAAGAACTCGCGGATCTCCTTGAGATCATTCATGCCCTGGCTGATTACCATAAAGTCTCTTTTGTTGACATTGAGGCCGTCAGAAAAAACAAGGCTGAAAAACGCGGCGGCTTTAAGGAAAGAATATTTCTAATTGAGGTTGAAGATGAGTAACGTAGAACTGATTACTGGCAATTTAGGTGATCATTTACTGAAGGAAATAGAAAAAGCATCGACGTGCATCCTGTCTTCTTTTGTCATGCAATCCGGAGTGGCCTTCTTAAAAGATCCATTGAAAGCTGCAGCAAACAGAAGAGGAGCAGGTAATAAGGTTTGTACTGGAGACTCTTGTTCATTACCCAACCCGAAGCTTTAGAAATGCTTTTTTGACATAGCCCATGGCCGCTTTTATCAACGTCAAACTTTCCCATTTTTCTATTTGAAGTATAAAAGGGACTCCAGTGCTGTCAAGTAGAAAAAGAACCCAGTGCCGTAACGTTTCCTATTGAAAAGCAAGAATGATAAAATACCTAAATAAGAACGATGAACAGGGAGAGACAGACTTGTCAACAAAAACAAACGTAAAAGAAGAACTGAGAGAGCTTCAAATAGAAAGTTATTTTAAAGGCAACAATAACATTTCAAAGGAAATCGGAGAACTGCGTGATAAAATTAAGCAACAGAAAGAAACAGTAGAGGCATTCAACTATTTAGAAATAACGAACGAGCTTGTAGAACTTAGCGTTAAAATAAGGGATTTTGACCTTGCCCACTCCGTTTATGAGTCTATAGTACCAGCCGTCTTAAGAAGGTTTAAGACGGGCATTGCGGAGAATGAATGGGAGGATGCACCTTCCTTGTTTCTAAACGGCTTGACAATTGCCCATTTTAAAGGGATTTGGACAGAGGAGTATTTAAAAGCGCTTCTACAGCTTTTATCTTGGTTCGATGGGAGAAAAGGATTCACCCATACCGATAAACACTTCTTTTTAAAAATGTTGGTTGAACGTTATGAGGAATGGAGCAGCATCCTAGATCCGTCGATCGAAGAAGCATTTTGGGTCCGATACACGGACTGGTGTTTGCAAGATTATCTTAATGTTCAGACTGAAAAAGAACCGTTCCGGAAAAAATTCAAGGCGTTTTATACGGACGAAAAGAAAAAAGGACGACTGTCTGGCCTCACATATCGAGTTTGGGAGCTATTGGTTTATATCCTGGGAGTTTCGGAAGAAGTTTCCGATTGGGACCAGCTAATGAAACGTCTTGGCCTTTTGATAAAAAATATGACAGAGGAATTCAGCGAAAAACACAAAGAATACCTAATGTCTATTTTTGATCAACTACTGACACTGTGGGAACCACGTCCTGTTACCTCCCAGAGTGTATTCGCAAATCTTTTGTCAGACATGAGGAAAGAAGATTTCATCGAAGAAATTTTCTCCGAGCCACTTAGAAAAGGAATCGATATTCAAAGTTGGTATAGAACCGAAAACTATGGGCTCGTTGCAGCCTGTCATGAAAATAACCTGGTTAGCGAAGAAGAATTGGAGAGATTTGTGTTCGAGTTCGCCTATAGTCTGTACCATGTCGGGAAATGGGGTAAAGCGAAGGAGAAATATGAGCACATGCTCGAAACAGGGAGGGCTCATGCCGCTGTCCATAACAACTTAGGAGTCATTTACAGGGATAAAGAAAAGAAACTTGAGGATGCTCTTGGGCAGTTTGAACTTGCTAAAAACCTCGATCCTAATACTAAAAAATACGAAAAAAACATTCAGGAGACTCTGGAGAAAATCCAGCATGAAAAAGCAAAGCCGAAACGTCAAATGGATGCGTATTTCAAAAAAATCGATAAACAAACCCGAAGCCTTTGTATTTCGATTTACAAATTGGAAGGCCAGGGGAAGGTTACGGATTTCATGTTGGAAGCCGCTACAACATTTAAAGGAAGATACCTAAGTAAGCTCCTCGGCGAACTGGAAAGACACGAAATCATATATTATGATTCCAATAAAGGCTGGGTGGTGTGTGAAGCGGTAGGAAAAAAAATATCGGACTTCATCGACCCCAAACTGGAACGAGAAATTATAAAGGGAAACAAAAACATCCTGTACAGGCCGATATTCTACCATGAAAGTGAAATCAATCTGTACCGTGTCCTTATTGAACTCTTCCCCCAGCATCTCGTGTTTCCGAACATGGACTTGAAAACTATCATTGATGTGAGGAAAATACGGGAATATCTTGAGCCAGATGTTCTCGATTATATGTTCAAGGCTCATGTGGATTTTGCCATTATCGACACAGGCACATACCTTCCGATCCTTACATTTGAAAAAGACAGTGAATATCAGGATGTGGAACCAAATAAATCAAACGCAGTCAAAAAAAATCTCATCTTTGAAAAAAGTGGCCTACCACTGATCCGGGTCCGGTATAGTCCTTCAATGGATTACGACAGGTTAAAAGAAGAAATCAAACAATCTACCAAAGAATATATCCTTGAAATCAGCCAGTATCTAGACGATGAAACAAAACGAATACTGGCATCGATTGAACCGAAACGGTTCGGGATCCATACAGACATCCCGACCGAGGAAGAGCTCATGGAATCATGGAAAGAGATTGTTGGAGAAATGATTGCAGGACAAACGGAATGCATCACAATGGATTTAGAACACTCCATTGCAACAATTACCATCAGGGAGAGTGTAAAGACAGTGATTGAACTTAGTGCTGAGAACCTGAGAGAGAAAATATACCAAAAGCATCGCGGGCTAAATTCTGTCGTATTTTCCTGGAAGTAAAAAGAGGGTGAAGCACCTGTGTTTGACTTGCTGGAAAAAGAAAAAAGCAAGGCAGCGGTTCTTGAGCGGGTCATAAGAACTAATTCCACCTTGACCAATCGCTATTTGACACAGTTCAACAACAATATTAAGTGCAAATTTAATTAAAATTTTTTTAGTAAACTAAAATAGAGTTCAAGGGTTTCTTCCCTTGAACTCTATTTGTTTAAAATATTTACCTTGCTTTTAGGAGATAATATGTTTAAGATTTCAGAAAGCATTTTATTGTTATTTACAATTATAATATTTAACTTCTCACGAGTTCTAGTCAAATTTTGGTAAAGCATTTTATCCACTGAGTATACTCCGCCTGAAACACTATATGCTGTAAGTTTTTTATTAGAGTCATAATAAAAATGTTCATCAATAAACACCGCTACATTATCATATTCTTGTCCAATAACATCGTGTGAGTTTTTATTCTGTGCATTTTGGAAATTGTCGTATGTAACATAATTATATAATGAGTTAGTGAAGTTTATTACTTCCCATCCATTAAAAGAGAGATTGTCAGCGTATTTTTTTGCTGATTGGTAATCATTAAAGAATTGTATGTAAATGTTTTCATAATTTTGGTTGGGATTACTTTTACTTAAATCAAAAAGATTTACAATAAAAGATGCTATTTCTTTGTTGGTACGGATTTTATCAGTTAGGCGATAACTTTTCGTTATTACATTTTGTTCAATGGTTAAACCAATATTTGTATAAGACTCTTGTCTTGTAAAGATCTGGTCAGGGTCATAACTGAATATACATTTTGCTTGTATTGAATTCACAGTATTTTGAATTATATCTAATTGTGGCTTTTGCAGTCTTTGTGCTTCGTCTACTATTAGAATATCAAAGGATTGAGTAGATATTTGATGGAATTGCTTTATGGACTGTATTCTCCATTTATATTTAACTCGTAAAATATCATGTCCGATATTTAACTTCCCGCAATGAACAACTAGGACATTTAATCCGTTATTTTTATAAAAATGTGCTAAATCATAAGTAAGCAGAGTCTTTCCTGTTCCAGGCTTGCCAACAACAGAAATAAATTCAGCTTTATTAGATGAAAATCGGTTTAAAATATCTTTCTTTATATTAATTTGATGGTCTGTTAGGAAGTACTCTCCTCTTATAAATTTGTCGGTCGAATTGAATGGAGACACTAAATAGTCTGAGGGTTTAAATAGACTATTTATATCCTCCACATCTTCTAAGTCTTGAGAATCTAATAATGTAACAAGGTTTTTTATAAGAGTCGAGTAAAGAACACCTGTATGGTCATACTTAAAAAGCTCTCCTGTTTCAGAGACAAATGTATAAGTATGAACGGTTTTTCCAAGAAATTGCAAATAGTATCTGTTTTGAATAAGTTGTTTTTCTATTTTTTGCGGAGTACTTTTTCTTTTCAGTTCAATATTAATAATGCTATCAGAACCGATTCTTAATAAATCGAACTGCTTGCTAATTTGGTTTATAGAGAAACCTAAAAAGAAATTATCTAAGTTGTGTATACCGTTAGCTTTTATGTTTTTTAACAGGATGGAAAGGTCATACATCTCTTCTTTATCAAACTCTATACCGTGTATGCTTAAGTATTCATCAAATATACCATCATCAAGAAAATTATATGATTCTACTAAGGAATCTAAGTTAATAGACTTCATTTCAATTACCCCCAATAACTTCACCTTAAAACAAATGTCTATATTTGTAAATGAAAAAGTAATAAGAATGGAAAATATTCATACTTTTGCTCATAATTTCTGCATCTGTTGCCGCTATGTTTCTAACAACAGAAGCCACTGAAAAATCAAATTTATTGTTTTCTAGTCTCATAAAATGGCTTCGCTAAGATGGTTATTAGATAATACTGTAAAAATCATGAATCGTGATAGAATTAATTTGAAGTTTTTATATACACAAGGAGAGTGTAAGCATGCCTATCTACAACAAATTGGTAAGAGATAATATTTTAGAAATTATAAAAGCACAGGGTCTAAGCTACACCTCGAGAATTCTCACACCTGATGAACTACTAGTAGAGGTAAAAGCAAAAATGCTTGAGGAAGCACATGAGTTTAAGGTAGCTGTTGGAAAAAAGGAAGCTGTTGAAGAACTTGCAGACATATTGGAGTTAATTCATTCTTCTTTGCGAGTCTACGGAGTAGATTTTGAAGAGTTGGAAGTGATTCGTAAGGAGAAAAAGGAAATACGGGGCGGTTTTGAGAAAGCTATCTTCCTTATTGATGTAGAAGACAAATAAAATATTTTGTGGTGATAATATGAGCAATTTTTTTCTTGAAAATGACAATTCATTAGAATCTAACTTTCGATCAGTTTACTTGTTTGGAAGAAATGTTGCTACATATAAATTTGCCTTTGCAAAGACTCTTTTAGAGTTAGGTAAAAGTAAAAAGAGTTTTGTAAGCCTTGAGGAATTGTCCCCAATCTTTGCTAAGTATATGTTAGAGCATATAGGGATTGGCAAAAGGCAAATTACTAGTTCGTCATCTAAGTTTATTAATGCATTAGAATTATACAATGAACGTAAAATTACATGGGAACAGTTATTGCAAGTTACTGAAAAAGTAGGCTTTACTAATGTAATAGATGCTTTTCATAATATTCCTAATGGGGAACTCGATACAACATTTTATGAAAAGGCTGTTGAGGGGAAGAAATTAGGCATTACATTAACTGATAGTATCTATATCTTAAATGAAAGTGAACAAAGAGAGAATTTGTTCAATGAAATTGAAGGTAGATGGAACTTAGTTGAAAGTGCTTGGACAGAAAGTAATCCAAAATTAGAAGTTAGATTTGACGGGCAGC
Source organism: Neobacillus notoginsengisoli (assembly GCF_003515685.1). Classification (GTDB taxonomy): domain Bacteria; phylum Bacillota; class Bacilli; order Bacillales; family Cytobacillaceae; genus Bacillus_D; species Bacillus_D notoginsengisoli. Next base: position 246,386 of record NZ_QWEG01000009.1, read on the forward strand.
TTGAACAATTCTTCTTTTTAAAATCTATCTCACCAAACAGGTATTTACACTCGCATGAACGTGTAAATTTAACTTCTGTAAGAAAACCATTGAATGGGTATCAAAAAGGAAAATGTTTTTATTGTTATAGAAGTATTTCTATTGAGAGTGGTCAACAAAATACCTGTGATGTAGACCATTTTATACCACTTTCTGTTCAATATGCTTCATATTCGGACATGGATTTGAATGGTGTATGGAATCTAGTATTAACTTGCCAAGAATGTAATAGGGGAGAGAACAACGGTAAATTTGCTAGAGTCCCACATGAATCTATGCTAGAACGATTATATAAACGAAATGAATATTTAATTGAAAGCAATCATCCCCTTAAGGAAACAATCATAATGAAAACAGGCAAGAATAGTAAGTTAAGAGCAGAATTCTTAAAAACTATTTTTAGTTATGCTTCTTCTATTAAGGGTTCTGGATGGTTGCCTGAACGGTATTTTGATAACGGATTTTAATTAAATATGTAATTATACGTCACTTAAGTGGTTAGTACAAAGGAAGAAGTTTATTGATGTTGTTATACGAACATCTACAACTTAATTCATAAAACACAGCAAATTTTTTATGGATTGGTGGAATTAAATGTGAGCATAGATAATCAATATTCAAATGAGAGTGATAGAAGTAAGGAAGAAATAAACAATCAGGATATGAAAAATCATAACAATGAAATTATACATAAAGGAGAAATTTCAGAAGAGGTTATTGTTGCTGAACAATTAAAAAGATATCATCAACAATTACAAACGGCTTTACAACCTGCTTTTCAAGCTGTAGCTAAAATGCAGGGACGAATGCAGGATGTAGCTCAGTCAATAAATTTGATTTCAGAAGGTATGCAAAAAACATTGCAACCATTATATAGAAGGATTGGCGATGTTAGACAAAGTATAATAAAAGTTTTAGAATCAATTGATTTTAAAAAAATACATGAAGCTGCTAAAGCATTAGAAGAAAATACTATTCGGTTTAAAGCAATTATGATTGAGCTTGGTTTGCCCCCTCACGACTCAATCCCAACGTATCATATATCTTATATTGTAAGATTTTATGATGAAAAGGGAATTGATTATACTAAACGTCTAATTTCACGTTATATGTCACTGATGCTATATGATAAAAAAGCACTTTGGAATATGCAAAAAGCATGGCAAAAAGCTAAATGGTTAGAAAATAGGATAAAAATATTAGATTCTGTTATAGAGGGTCATTTGAAGGGTTATTATGACCTTACGATACCTACACTCCTTGCACAAATTGAAGGAATATTGGTTGAAGGGATTCTAACCCTTGATGAAACAGATGATAAAATTGGGTACAGGATACAAAAGAATTTTTTAGCACAAGTAATACTTGGAGATACCAACACGTTTTCTTTTGATATAGCAATAGAAAGAATCTATACAACGATAATTTTAGCTGAATTTGAGCGGGGGAAAGAGGTAAACTCAGAATTAAGTCGGCATGCAATATTACATGGAGAAGATGTTAAGTATGGAACAAAAATGAATTCATTAAAAGCCATTTTAATTTTCGATTACCTTTTTAATAAACTTGATGAGTTGTATCATGATATAGAAAAGAGTAAACAAGAAATTAGAAAACGTCGTAGAGGAATGAAAAAAAGTCATAACAGCAGATATGGAAATAAAACTAGTAATGGGCGGATACGGAATCTAAAACATAAAAGTAAAGATAAAATAAAGTGACATCAAAATTCAGAATTATTACTGACTAAGTAAAACTAGCATGGCTTGTCTCATTTGGTTTTTAATCTAGTGTTAAGTGGTTTTGGGATAATTATTTAACGACACTTACTATCAAGTTAACTTGTAATTAAGATTCTGGCCAGATAGCTGCAAGAGAAATAATAGAATTAAATAGCACTAAAATATGCGGGAATGTTTACGTATTAATATGCAAACTAGTGTACTGGGATTCATGTTAAGGGCTATGTAAGGAATACCGTATTGGCTACGAACTGCATATCTTTATTAATCAGCATAACCAACACGGCACGGGAGAGGCTCAACCACGGGGTAGGAGCTTTACATCATAGGGTTGTTGGCATTTAAACGTTGGTAGGGGTATCTATACCTGTTACCCTTAATACTGCTCGGAAAATCTTATCAGATTTGTTAGCGGAAGCTAATAAACTTAGTTAGTCCAATAGTGGAGAGAATGTACCGCTTGTTTAACTGAATTACGGGAAGCGGCTAAATCAACGGAACATATCTGTAAATAGCCACGTGAATTAAGTCATTGACTATTTAAAAAGAATCCTTCTTTCATTTGCAAAAATTAATATTTTTCAGGTATTAAAAATAATTAAAAAATGCTCCATGGCTAATTACCATGGAGCATTTTTTATTGTTGCGTGCCCAGGCAAGCCGTTAATTGCTAATTGGTGAAAGTCCAATCTGAGTAAGTACCAAGACGCTCATTAGCTGACAGGCAACTGGTGGAGAAATCCTAAGGTTGAAGCCCTGT